>RHLJ01000001.1:0-600000 GCA_003712055.1 Balneola sp. | reverse complement strand
AGACTAAAAAAAATGAAGGTAGAATTACTACCTGTTTCTTCAAAAGAGTACGTTACTAAGGCCAGTCGCCCTTTTTTTTCTAAACTAAGTACTAAAAAAATTAGTACCATTCCCGGCATTGAAATCATTAGTTGGCAGCAAGGCTTAAAAGAACTATTAAACACAATCTAATCGATGAAAATCACCAGTGCTAGAATACCTGAGGTCAAGATTATTGAACCGCAGGTATATGAGGATGATCGAGGATATTTTTTAGAGTCCTTCCGTAAACAAGTTTTACTAGAGCATGGTATTGAGATGAATTTTGTTCAGGATAATATTTCAAAATCCTATAAAGGAACAGTTAGGGGATTACATTATCAGCTAGAAAAACCGCAAGGAAAATTAGTGCAATGTATTAAAGGGGAAGTACTGGATGTTGCTGTTGATGTAAGAAGAGCTTCCAAAACTTTTGGAAACTATGTTGCCGTTAAGATCAGCGAAAAAAATCATAGACAAATTTATATACCTGAAGGTTTTGCTCATGGTTTTTCTGTTTTATCTGATGAAGCTATTGTGCATTACAAGTGTACCGACTATTATGACAAAGACTCTGAGAGAGGCATTCGTTGGGACGACCCCTTGATCCGTATTAACTGGGATATATCTAGACCAATTCTTTCAGATAAGGATCGGCGTCAGCCACTTTTTTCATCCCTAAAAGAAGAAGACTTATTCTTATGAAAATCATCGTTACAGGTGGTGCAGGTTTTATTGGTTCAAATCTTATTCTCTACCTTTTTGAGAAGAATAAGGACTGGCATATCTACAATATTGATAAATTAACCTATGCCTCTGATAGGGGATTCCTTGACCCATTAAAAGACTCTGAGAGGTATCATTTTAAAAAGATTGATTTAGTAGACAGAAAAGCAGTTCAAGATGTAGTTAAGACTTTCCAGCCCGATGGAGTTATTCACTTGGCAGCTGAGTCACATGTTGATAATTCTATAGCAGGTCCGGAGCCTTTCATTCTCTCAAATGTAGTGGGAACTTTTAATATCCTTGAAGAGTGTAGACAACTTTGGGGAACTGGCGAAGACTCTTGGAAGAATAATCGTTTTCTTCATGTTTCTACTGATGAGGTTTATGGGGAGCTGGAAGATGATGGGCTTTTTACAGAAACCACTCCTTATGCACCTAATTCTCCTTATTCTGCTTCAAAAGCAGGAAGTGATATGATCGTAAGATCTTACTATCAGACATATAAGATGAATGTGGTAACCACTAATTGTTCTAATAACTACGGTCCCCATCAGCACGATGAAAAGCTCATTCCTACTGTAATTCGTAATGCTGTGCAACACAACCCAATTCCCGTTTATGGAAAAGGGCAAAATGTACGAGATTGGTTGTTTGTCAAGGATCATTGCAGAGCATTAGAAACAGCTTTTCTGAAGGGTAAAGCAGGAGAGACTTATAATGTGGGGGGCAATAATGAATGGAAAAATCTTGACCTCGTTGAGAAAATCTGTGAACTACTCAATAGTGAACTAGGAAAGGGACCGAAAGGTGATTATAAAAACCTGATCAATTTTGTTACTGATCGTTTGGGCCATGATTTTAGATATGCTATTGACGCCTCAAAAATTAAAAAAGAACTCGATTGGGAACCCTCTGGTTATTTTGATGGAATGCTGCGAGAAACCATTTTGTGGTATCTGGACAAGTATCAGGAATCAATAAAGAAATAGCAGAAAAATGAGTAGAAAATATTGGTTGTGTAAATCAGAGCCGGAAAATTACAGCATTGACGAATTAGAGCAAGACAGTGTAACTCCTTGGGATGGAGTAAGAAATTATGCGGCCAGAAATTTTATGAGAGATGAAATGGAGGTAGGAGATCTTGCTTTCTTTTATCACTCAAACCAGAAGCCCCCGGCCATTGTTGGAATTATGGAAGTATGTAGTGAGCCATACCCTGATGCGCTTCAGTTCGATAAGGATTCAAAATATTTTGATGAAAAGAGTTCAGAGAGTGATCCGCGGTGGGTAAATGTAGATATGAAGTTTGTTCAAAAGTTTGACACCCCTATTGGAAGAGATGAGCTTAAAGCTAATCCTGCTTTGGATTCAATGGAAATGTTCAGGATTGGCAGGCTTTCGATTACCCACGTTACTGAGGAAGAGTGGGATGTAATTGTTGGGATGAGATAATTCTAAAATCAGTTTAGAACTAATCTGCTCTTAATGGTTTCGGATAATGTTATAAATCATTCCTAAAGGGTATTTATTGCATTCATCCAGGGGTCAATACCATTTTTATAATGAGTGCTCAAATAGTTAATCATTACTTCTGGATAGATAGTTTTCAACGAATCTGAGGGGTTGTTGCCAGTCCATTTTTTTGTAGACATCATATAATAAATACCTGAGTTGGGCAGAATATGAAACTCCGCATCCCCAGAATGATTGGCCCCTGCTCCAGGGGGTTCTCCAACAACAGTGCAGTTGGTGTTATAAATTAAATCATCGAGAAAGTTAATAGCCGCAGAAAATGTAGTTCTGCTAGTAAGCACAAAAAGCCGCGTTTCTTGATTTATTTCCGGATGTCTCGTTATTACATCTATAAGTGGTTCATACAAAGTATTATTTCCTCCTAAAGTATTCCTCAGGTCGATAATTAACCCCTTTGGATTAGAAGACGAAAGGAGGGTGTCAATGGTATGACTTAAGCTCTTAATCGTGTTATCCGAATCTATGTCTTCAATCAAATTAAGCTCTACTTCTATAAACTCATTAGCATGAAGCTTAAAATTTGATCTTCTCATTTGAGTAAAAGCGGGTGTGCGTATATCGGTAGGTTTTAGCGTCCAGAATCCCCAAGTGAAAAAAGGTTCAGGCTTTATCAAAATGGAAACAGGGTGTTCGTTTTCCAGGTAGGTTACTTTTACCTCTTTCTTTTCTTGATCAAGAATACCAAGGGAAGAAAGAAGGTTCACGTTATTTATGAAAAAGTTAAAGCGATATTTGGCGTTCCAAATATTTTCAGGGCCAGTAGATTCGCTAATTTCTTCGAACAATTTTTCAATTCCTATGCCTTCTATTTCGATGATTCTTTTTCCAATCAGATCATCGTATTTACTAAAAGCATCGAGAACGAAATACCCGTCGCCAAAGTAGTATCCATAAAGGGGCAGGTAAGCAGATTGATTAAATGCTTGAAATGGGAAAATGAATGAGTGTCCATCCTCCAATAATCCAACCATAGAAGTAAGCTGTAATAGCTTTTCATCTCTGCTCGTATTAGTCAGGTTAGCTTCAAAAACTGAAAATGCTTTTTCTAATTCCGTATTAATTTCTGGTAAATAAGATGGGTGCGTTCCTATTGTTTCTTTCAGATAATTCAAGTCTTCATTCCATTCTGAAGCACTTAATGGGGCAATTGGAGTTATGGGTATTAAAGATCTATAGTCGATGGTTATTAAAATGGTAAGAACCAAAATCAGGCCACTAAATAGGAAAAGCAGAGATGCTACTATTTTTGAGAATAGTTTTTTCTTCCAAAGGAAAGCTCCAGTCATCCAAAATCCCCCAATAACACCAAGAGCCAATCCAGCTAAACCTAATCGAAATAAACCGCCAAAGGGTTCAGGAAAACAATAGATAAGGATGGAAAAAGAGACTATAAGAAGTAAGGGGAAAAATGCTTTTGTAATCTTCATTATTGATTATCAGAGCTTCGTAGCTTTGTATTCCATCGAATTACCTTGAATTGAGAACCCAATTCTAAATTCATCTCCTTTTTCGATGAGTTCAAAATCTTTTTTGAACTCATTCAGGTTCTCATACTTTTTTCCATTCAAAGACACTAAATAGGAGGGAGGAGTAAATTTTACTGATCTGATATCCTTAGGTACTAATGGATCGGCTTTTCCTCCAATCCTGATACCTTTTTCATCCTGCATTAAAAAGAGACCTAATCCCTTTAAGGCTTCTCCACCGGGTCTTCCTCTAGCCACCGTTCTGGTAGGCCGGGTATTTTCTGTATTAGCTTCAGAATTATAAGAAAGAGCCTGATCGGGATTATTAATTACAGACTCGATCCAATCTACATAAGTGGAAACTCGTGTATAATATTCGGTCGCTCCATAAGTGCCGGGGCCATTTTTTCCGGGTTGACCTCCTGAGCTTATCCCAGCGATCATTGGTTCATCTCCGTTTATAATAAAAGCAGGGCCACCACTATCTCCGGGCCCAGCGGTACCTTCAAGAGCGGTTCCATAAGGTGGCTCGTCAAAGCCGAATACTATTTTATCCACGGTAGCGCGGTCTATTACATTTGTAGCTCCACGTTTTTTCCCGTCTGTGACAAAAGTATTTTCGTTTCCTGTTTTGGAATCTCCATGACCTACGATTACAATCTCTTTTCCAGGTTCGTCAGTTGATCGATATAAACCTACCGGATCAATGGTATCAATTGGAGTTTTTAGTTGAATTAATGCAATATCGCCTTGACTCATTGGTTGGAAATTAGGGTGTAGAAAAACTTTTTCTACCGATATACCGATAGCTTCATCATCGAAATAGATTTTTAAATCATTTCCTTCTCGTTGAACCATCCCACGTGCTACATGAGCTGCGGTAATTATCCAATCAGGTTTAATTAAGGTACAGTCTCCCCCTCGTTTGCCTACTTTACATACCGAAGGAAATGTTGCGCCTAGTTTTAGATATTCACTATCAGGCACATCATGTCTTCTAACAATTTCGGTTGGAGTAAAAGTGAAAGCTGTACTTAAGGTTAGTAGCAGGATCAATCCTGTTTTTTTCATAAAATGATTTCCCTTTATTTGAGTTCACTAAATTTTAACGCATTAACAGAAATAAGTTATTGAGCAGGGATACAAAGCTTAAGCTTGTATGTGAACTACCCTTTTTCAGTGACGAGAATCTTCTTTCTTATGACGAATGATTCAAAACTAACATGGATAGCTATCCAATTTTTATTGGCAGGACTTATTCTGTTTAGCTTAGTAGGTACCTTTCAGGAGTTACGCTTTCTTTTTTTGATGCTACTCTTAGTAAATTTTGGTGCTCTTATACTCACTAATCTGATTATTTATAATTTCAGTAATAGGGTAATCTCCTCCATAATTATCAATGTTATTGGTGTTGCTGTTTTTTTTATTCTGGGTCTGTTTTTTCGTGATACACTCAGCTTTGAAATTATTGAAAGCATTGCGTCAGAAGATGGAGCAAAAGTAGTAGCTGCCAGGTTGGTTTCTTACGGAGGGCTTGAATTTGCTTTGATTTATGCACTGAACGCAATATTCACTTACATACCATTTCTTGAGTTTAAACGAACAGTATCAGGACAAGAGATCGGTAATTTCTCAAATAACTTATTTTCAATAAGGATTGGGAAAAAACTTCATCTTATCCCGTTTGATGAAATAGACTTTGTGGAAGCAGCTGGAAATTACCTGCAAATATTTTCCGGAGGTAAGAAATATACAGGCCGATTAACACTCAATGAATTTCATACTAAAACTAAAATCGAATATTTAGTAAGAATACATAGGTCTTATATCGTGAATGTAAATCAGATTCGCGAGCTTGAAACTACTTCGAACGGATATTATGCGATCTTAAAATCTGGTAATAGAATTAAAGTGGGGAAGCAATACAAAAGCGATCTTATTTCTAGTCTGGGAATAAAAATTTAAATCCCAGATCTGTCAATTCTTAAACGGGTTACTATACTTCTCATCAGTAAGTACTTTTTCGTCAGTTAGGGTATGTAGAAAAGCAACGAGCGCTTCTTTTTCCTCTTCATTAAGGCCTAATCTAAGCACCTCCGCAACACCTTCTTCTCCATCATCAAGCGTTTTCAGTCGAAAGTTGAGATTGGGATGATCTTGGACATTATCACTGTAATGATCCACTACTTCTCTTAATGTCTCAAATCGACCATCATGCATATAGGGAGCTGTTTTTGCAATATTTCTTAGGGAGGGTACCTTAAATAGGGCATCATCACCAGATATTCCTGTTACTTCACCTTTGCCGTTGTCCAAATAGCTTAGATCCAATCCATTATTTTTTGCAATGTCGTTTACATGTTGGGGGGTACCATGACAATAAAGGCAAGTTCCACCATTACGTCCTCTATAAAAGATATCCATACCGAGGTTTTCCTTGGCGGTGAAATTTGGGAAATCTGGCATTTGTTCTTCGTCCTCAGGAAATCCTGCCGCTATAAAACCTTCATCAAACTTAGAATTGAACGAAACAATAGATCTTGTAAACTGAGATAAAGCTTTTGAAATATGTTCAGAAGTCACTTCTGAACTGCCGAAAGCATGTTGAAATAAGATGGGGTAGTACTCCAGGTTCTGGAGCTTATTTTCTAATTCTTTTAAGTCCATTCCCATTTCAATGTGATCCTGGATAGGAAGTAACACTTGTTCTTCTAGGGTGACAGCTCTTTCATCCCAGAAGAAAGCCTGATTCTCATAAAAACGGCTGTTGATGAGCGTCATCGAATTTCTTCGGGTAGTTTCTCCATTTAAACCGATGCTAAATTTCCTTGGATCAGAGAATGCAGCACTTTGCTCATGACACGAGGCACATGAGATGGTATTATTTGCAGAAAGGTTTTTGTCGTAAAAGAGAACCCTCCCCAAAGTAGCTCCCATATCGGTAATAGGATTGTTCTCTGGGGTATTATCCGATTCATTAGCTTCAGATGAACGATAATGTTTTGGGAGTTGGATATTTGAGTAGTTAAAAGGGGTTGCGTCAAGATTAAGTGCTTTGTTCAGAACTACCATTTCTGCTTCAGTGAATTGAGTACTCTCAAATCCCTCATCTTCGACCAGGATTTCATCTGCGCAGGAAAACAAGAAGCAAGTTAGGAGGAGTAGAATAGGGGCCTGTTTCTTCATTGAGTTGAGTTTTGTTACTTATCTAATGAAGAAACAGTTCAGGTTAGTTTTACCCTACCTTCGATTATTAGCTATAAATCATAAGTCAGAATTTGAAGCCCATCTTCAAATACTTCTTGTTCAATCAGGTTGAATGCAGTCTTAGTTTTAGATCCACCGAAAAGAGGCACTCCTTCACCTAGTATAATAGGGTTAAGCTTCAATTTAAGTTGGTCAATCATCCCATGATCCAAAAGCCAACCTGCAAATACTCCACCTCCACACAAATAGATATCGGTCTTAGCTTGTTCTTTTATTTCTTTTACCCGTTCTATGGATTTCTTCTCAATATGTATAGTATCTGCTAACTCTTCAATATGCATTGAATCAGAAAAGATATAATGCTCCATATGTCGGTATGCAGGCTGACCAGGTTTTAACCCGAATTGATATCCAAATTCATAGGTTCTTCTCCCCATAATCACGGTTTTGAAGCCTTGCAAATCAGCTAAGTATTTTTTGACTCCATTACCTCCATGAGCGAAGAGACTTATGTCATCATTTACTCCAGCAATAAACCCATCTATTGAGGTAGCTACGTAATAAATAATCTTATTCATCCTTCAGAAATTGAGCATTATTTGATTAACTCAAAATAATACTCAATAAAAGACTTTCTAAAGGATGAATTATTCTCTCAAGGTTGAGTTCTTACATTATGAAATTGAAAGGCCTGAAGATATCGCGTTAACATAGGCCTTCATCCCTGAAAGAGGATCTCCGGGATACTGTTGAATAATGCTATCAAGAGTCCAAATGAAACCTCCTCCAACGCAAGATTCATTCTTGAAACTTTGCATGAGTGATTCTACTCCGCTTGGGGAGTCATTGATCCAGTCTCCGGCAAGTATAAATCCATCTGTATCAAATCCGGGGATATATCTCTTGATGTTATTCGCCCAATCTTGGGGGTCATTACCATTACCCCCATCATAACATTGAAGGTTCCACCACTTAACTGCACCAGGATTTGAGGCATTCAAGGAAGCCAAACAACTGTCCCAAAATTGTTGATCCCATGACTGATATGGGCAAAAAGTGATATCGAATCCTATCCCAATTAGCATTTGGCAAAATGCAACGAGAGAGGTTTTATCGTAGTTATCCTCATTATCTAAATCGATAATACTAATCGCTGGGAATGTGCTTCTAAATACTTCGAAATTTCGTTCAAGGTTGGTTCCGCTAAAAGAATTCCCATTATCCTCGTAGATCTTTTGGATGGTTTGGTAATCCATTACACCACCGCCCCCAATTGAAGCACATACTTGGGTTATGCTACCTCCTGGAATGCTATTTATAATAGAAGGCCAACTTTGATCTCCAACATAGCTTCCTTCCGAAATAACTAATTTGTCATTAAAGTAAATGTCACCCATAATTTGAGGGGGGGAGATGGAATAATTTCTACCTATATGAAATAGACTGGTTATCAAAGTCGTAAAACCAGATTGTTGCAATTGAGAAACAACATCATTTATCGGTTGGATGGCAGTATCAGGATACATGCACCCTTCGGCATAAACAGCAATATTTAGATTTGACATGGTAGTTTTGTTTTGGGTTATGAGGTGGATATGTTATCGGGTTCTCAAGGGAACTCGATTCAAAGGTTTTACTTCATCAGAATCAGGCTTGGTATTTTGGTCCGATGGGTTAAACACCGTGTAATACAGCTCATTTGTATAGAGATTGTAGATGTTCAATGATCCGTCATTACCTAGCATCAGGTATGAATTGAAGCCTATTTGAGGGGTATTGGAAGCCCAAATAGGACTATGACTGGAATCATAGTAAACAAGATTGTTGTCCGCTTGCATGATCAATCGACCCGGGGAACTCATATCTTGTTTCCAGATAACTGTTGGGTTTTGAGTATCGCTTGTATCGTAAACTATGAGACTTCCATCCAGTGAATTCTCAAACTGATAATCACCATTGATCGAATAAAGGACCTGACCTGGCAACAGAAATTCATTTTGGTATCCCGAAATTGAATAATAGCTGGTAAGCTCACCAGCAAGATTGGAGGCCATTTGTAGTTCAACTTCACTTTGAGATGAAGAAGGATTCAAAGCGAGCAATACAATCATTTTGGTTAATGCTGCGATAGGAGTCATATCATGACCTCCTACTACTCCGGCATCCTTTAGCCAGGCTCCTGTAGCATAAGCATTATAGTTTACATCTCCGGCAAACACCTGGGTACAGTCAATAAGAATAAGCTCTTTAGAATGCATGTCACTTAGCAAAGACTGCATAGACTGATAATCGGGGATATTCCCTTCACCATATGCTTCGAATATGATCCCTTTAAGAGCAGGAGAAGCGTTTTGGATATTCTCTAATATGCTCACCAATAAAGATTTATCTCCATCGGGCTCTTCGTAATAAGCAGGGAATAAGAGAAACTGAATCACCGAACTATCGCTGATATTGCTAGCTATAGTAGTGAGGTTTTGACCAACCTGAGTATAATTTTCTTCAAGTGAGAGGGAATTTACTGAAGGATCAGGCAGTACATAGTTATTGTAAAGAGTAGGAATAACTCCGAATTCACCCAGATAATGATAATTAGGAGAAGAGAATGCTACGAATTCACTGGCGTTACTTTTAACAGCACGGTTACCTCTCAATAAGTGATCAGCGAAGTAAAGGCCGACTTCAGGAAATCCAAATTCGAGGAAACGAATAGCACCTTCTACATTTCGAACAGCATCGGTGTTATTCAATAATTGATAGTCAGAAGGCGAGCTTCCGGTTTGGTAGAACAATGGCAATTGCGAGCCTGTAACGATAATAGGTTTAGATAACCC
The DNA here is from genome assembly GCA_003712055.1 of Balneola sp. NCBI lineage: Bacteria > Pseudomonadati > Balneolota > Balneolia > Balneolales > Balneolaceae > Balneola > Balneola sp. The sequence continues at coordinate 590,216 of RHLJ01000001.1, read as the reverse complement.
TGGAAGAAGAAAGGATAGGGCAGAGGAGGTCCAGGCCATGGTATCGGTACCATGAAGTACAATGAAACCATCGTATGAATTGTAATTATCATAGATCTTTTGAGCCATTTCAACCCACTTCGAAGGCTGCATATTGGTACTGTCCAAGGTGGTTGAGAAGTAGTCGAAGGTGACACTGGTACCTGGCAGCTGAGATTGTATGGTAGGTAAGAGATTAGCTTCAAATGCCTGTTGAAAATCAGCTCCCGACATAGGGGTTAATGGGGTTCCCACACATCCGATGGTCCCCCCAGTATAAAGTATATAGACGTTCATGATTAATGAATTGAGATTAATCTAGATGATGTCTACACCCGTAGCAGGTACCCACATGTAGCAATAGAAATCATATATTACTACAAGATCATCTCCCTTACTATCAGGGCCCTGATTTACGGTCCAGTTAGCGGTTTCAGGTAAGACGATTGGGTTTCCGGCAAAGTCAAAATTAGTTACTTGATCATTTCCATCTTTTTGAGACCAAGAATTAAATGGTGATACAGCAACGTTACAGCGAGCCCAGTGATAATCCCCTGGCCATCCATTAGCCGTGTCTGGCGTAGAAATCATAAGACCTACATAGTGACCCGGGCCTGCTCCAATAGCAGCATGCTTCTCAATATCTTCTAGAGAAGTTCCAATCGTTTGTAGTCCGTCGAGCTCAGCTCCTTTAACTACATCAGCTCCGGTAAAGCCACTTGGAAGTGAATACCCATGTTTTCGGCCAGGCTGTGGGAAAGAGTTGGTACAAATATTGGTGCCATATGCATAACAGTTATTATTCGGTTGAAATTTGTAGGACATGAAATATCCCTGGCAATTATTTGGGGGATCATATGCTATGGACGTACCATAAACTGTTGGAGCAAACTGAGGAATATTGCCTATTCCTGGTACGTAAACATAGGTAGGTGGAATAACATGGTCTGTACCAGCTACTTCTTTTAGTTGATGTCTTTTATCATTTGGGTGGATTCTTCCACTAAATTTTAAGTGTTCCATTTTTGTCTCTGTTAGGTTTAGGATTTTGAGTTCTCTAGATACTTGACTAATTCATTTGCTAATAAATCATTATGAACCTCATGCTTTCCGAAGATGTCATATACATACACATAGGCATTGGTTCTTGGATTTCCATTTATCTGGTATACAGCATTCATTACTGTACCGTCTGTATACATGATTGCCGTAGCTTGTGTGTAGTAAGGATCTTCCTGTGGGGGGCGAACATCGTTTACTCTGCAAATCGAGAATACCGAGGAACCGAAATACTGATCGCTTAATACATTAAAGACCCCGGTGCTATTCGTGTCCTTAAGAAGAATTTTTTGAGCCCGGTCAAGCCTTAGATATGAGCTATGGTTCTGGTTATATGGAACACCCTGATAGAGCATTCTCATATGATTGGTACACGCAAAAAACTCTTCAGTTCGATCAATACAAGCTATTTCACCATTATTTGCTTCAATGAACCAGGCAGAGCTTGCATCTGTGATTAAAAGGATATCTGCTGCAGGAAAGGTCTTATAGAAATCAACCATATAATCTTTAGCAGCACTTGCAGTTTTATGATCACTAAGAATTTTGGTATATGCTTCGAAAATATCCTGACTAACCGTCTGGGTTACTGTTTGTTGAGCACTATCAAATGCCAGATAATTGTCTGCAGCAACAAAGGAAACACCAAAATTATTAATACCAGCCCAGGGGCCTTTACTTCCTTCCCTTAAAAAAGGGAAGTAGATGATGCCATCAGTTCCTGGGGTAGTTTGAGGAGTGAGGAAGGTGGTTGCTTCTTCCAAATCGCATTGTTTGAAAGAGATATTTCCTTTAGTTCCAGTTGAATAAACATTACCTATCGTGCACATAGTTGGAATTATTTAGAGTGAGCTAATACATATTGAGCGGAAATTCGGAGGGAATCGAAGAACCACGGAACTTCATATTGAGGTGTTGATGAGTACTTATTGAGTACTTCATCTTTGGTCATGTATAGAATATCAGTCCAGCTTTCGCTATTAGCTTTTTGGACAAGAAGATCAATTTGTTCATCCGTAAAGCCGTCGGTGGATAGTGGAAGTACAATAGGAGGATTGACCTGGAGGCCGAATACACAGAATAGTACCTGTACTCCTCCGGTTGGGTCTCGCTGTTCTTCTGTAAGTTCATATCGCTGATTGGATACGATCATCGTTGTAAGGTCAATTCCATAACACCCTCGATCGTCTATCTGAGGATTCCCTTGACCAAGAGCTAAGGTACATTCTTCGAAGTACCAGGCAGGGGGCTCTTTTTGCTGGTTGGGCACATAGATATTGTTGTTAATCCAGTCGACGGTAGTTTGAGTGTTTTGCAGGGAGGTATAATCCGTCGAATCACCTTTAACTGCTGGCTGGGGAGGATTAGCACCTTGTGCAAATACATTACAAGCTCCAATAAAATTCTCTCCTACAATCTCAAAAAAGCGGTGAAACCGCTCCGTACGACTCAAATGAGCAAGCGCTATAATAGGATTGTTAGCTTTATCCTTTCCTTCAACAATTATAATAATGCATGAAGTGGCACTGTCAGAATAAAGATACTTCTCGGGGTTTTCAGGATTAGGGCTATTTAAATTAGCGATGTAATAATTATCCTGAGAGATGTAATAAAATCCATTAGGAAGTACGTCTTTAGGTGGATTATTTGTTAGGAAATATTTCATTGGTTTACGGCACAAGAATTTCTAATTGACTCAAATTTCGAACTCATTTAATCGGAAGAGTTCAATTTTTTTATAGGATGGGAAAGGTTTTCTAATACCCCTTTATTCCATCTTTAACCGATGAAGAAACAGTTTTTAGTAGTACCCTTATTTTTCGATCTTCGAAGAAAGAAACAGCAAAACTAAAAACAATTCTGTTTCTTACACTCGTTATTCTACATCAGAATCCCAGACCATTCAATACCTTAAAAGGATATAAATCACTACCTCTTTTGGGTGATTGTTTCAGTAAAATTGAAAAGCTCCGTTGAAGAGGAATTACAACTAAATATTCCAATTTCCCTTTAATACTTCTGTTTATATCTTCTCTTGAAAATTACCGGATTACATGCCCGAGACTTCCAAAGCTGTTCACCTTCGCACCAAAGGAGTACTTCCTGTTCAAAAGCTAAAGCTCCTTCGTGATTTAGAGATTATTGATTCCCATCCTGATTACCCTATTAAGGATAATCAGTTCCAGCCAAACTCTCTTGATTTACGTTTGGGAGAAGTTGCTTATCGTGTTCGGTGTAGTTTTTTACCTGAAAATGAAACGGTTGAGCAAAAACTGGATAAACTGGAGCAATACTCTTTCTCAATTAAAGACGGAGCTGTTCTGGAAGAAAATTGTGTGTACATCATTCCCTTATTGGAATCCTTAAATCTCCCAAAAGCTCATTACTCAACCCAAAATGTAGTGGGAGCAGGAAGATCAGATGAAGTTCAATTATTCTCAGTTGAAAACCTTTCCGCCAAGGCGAATCCTAAAAGTTCAACGGGTAGATTGGATGTATTTACTCGAGTGATAACTGATTATTCTCATCGATTTGAAGAAATCACACCGGGCTATCAGGGAAAGCTATATCTAGAAGTAGTACCAAAGTCTTTTTCAATTAAGGTTCAAACCGGGCAACGGTTAAACCAGCTAAGAATCAGACATGGCTTCGAAGTAGTTTCGGATCAGGATTTACTACGCATTCATGATACCGACCCCTTACTGTTTGATGAAAAAATTGAACCTGTTTCGATGGAGCAGATTAAGGTGAACAAAGGCTTGTTCATGAGTGTTCAGCTCAAAGGTGAGTACGGAGAAATCATTGGATATAAAGCTAAAAAGCACAGTAACTTCATCGACTTGAATAACGTTGGGCATTACTCAGTAGATGAGTTTTGGGAGCCTATATATGCAACTAAAGATGCGAAGGTTATTTTGGAGCCGGAGGCATTTTACATTTTTGCATCTAAAGAAAGAATCAGAGTTCCAGCTCATTTAGCATGCGAAATGATGGCCTATGATACAGGTTCAGGTGAGCTGAGAACTCACTATGCTGGATTCTTTGATAGTGGTTTTGGGGGTACTATAGATGACAAGGGAGCCAGGGCTGTTCTTGAGGTTCGTTCACATGATGTGCCATTTATGATTGAGGATGGCCAGACACTATTCAGTATGCAATTCGAACCAAATACTGAAATTCCTGAGTTTATTTACGGGGTTGATATTGATAGTAACTATCAGGGACAGGGACTAAAGCTGGGTAAGCATTTCAAAAACCTATGAGCCGTCCAAAAGTAACCCGTTGCATTTGCTATGATATTAGCTTTGCAGAAGTAAAAAAGATTGCAGTGGATGAAGGCCTTACTTCGGTAGAAGAGCTTAGAGAGAAAGATATCTGCTGTAATAATTGCTTAATGTGTGAACCTTATGTTGAATTGGTTCTGGAAACTGGCAACACAGAGTTTGAGCTCGGAGTATTTGTAAGCGAATCGTAATTACATGGACACTTTATTTTACGCTCCCATCGAGGATTTTGAGGACAATCATTGGGTTGAGCTCAAAGGACAGGAAGCGCAACATATTTCAAAAGTGCTTAGAAAACAAGTTGGGAGTGAAATTAGAGTTGCCAATGGGAGAGGGGAGATTTATTTCTGCGAAATAACAGAGATTAACCGTCATTTGGTAGTTGCAAAATGTGGTACGTCAACAACTAAGCCAGAACCTTCTTTCAAAAAAACATTGGCATTTGGTGCAATAAAAAAACGAGATCGATTAGAATTCGCCATTGAGAAGGCTGTAGAACTTGGAGTTTGGGAGATTTGCCTTTTTAACTCAGATCATACAGAACGTCCAAAAATTAATAGGGATCGGCTGCATACTCTGATTGTCAGTGCCTTTAAACAAAGTGGACGTTATTGGCTACCAGAACTTGTGATACTGGATTCTATGGACGAAGTTCTTGAGCATTATAAAGGAGCTGGATGGATTATGGCTCATGAAAAGGCAGATTCAACTTCAAAAGCTGGAAAGTTAACAAAGAAGAATAATGTACTTTTCGTAGGGCCTGAAGGCGGTTTCTCAGAAAGAGAAGTTGAACTTATCAAAAAGAGAAAGGGTGAGATCGTTTCCCTCGGAGTAAATCGATTAAGGGCAGAGACTGCTGTTACGGCTTTATTATCTCAATACTTGTTTTAGAAAGGAGAGAGGTCCGGTTCTATAAATTGCAGTTTAGCTTCTTCGGAGGTAAATATGTCAATGCTATAATGAGCAGCTAGTAATTCCTTGAATTTGTATTTCAGCCCAGGAAATTCTTGGATGAAATCCCGGAAGTTATTCGATATTGATCTTTGCATGAAATGATGGACGGCTTTTACTGCTGCTTCTGTAACCGTACGGTTGAACTTAGAATCGAACCCAAGGGAGTGTGCATAGCGCTTAATCTGCTCATTCATATTGTTGATGGCATTTTCTAGACCATAGTTGTTAATATGGATCCAGGCTAGTCTGAGATGAGCTTCATGTGAAAATAGGCCAGGATCAAATGAACAATCGCTGAATTTTTGCTCGAAGGATTGATCATCAAGCTTGAAATGGTTTTTCATTGCTAACTGCAGCAAGAACAAGAAGTGCAATCACATTTTTCACAAGGACAATGATTTGCTTTGCAGTTTTTGCATGAACAATTTGTGCATGAGCAATTAGTACAGTTACAATTTGAAGTCATAATGGTTCTGTTATAGTGAGTCTTCCTAATAAAGGAAGGTAAAAAGCGCTCAAAAAACCATTACTTTTTCTTTTTGCTGGATTTCGCCTTTGGATTGAATTCAAGACATAAATCAATCCAAAATTCCAGGTCTTCCTCACGATCCAATCCGGTTTGATTAACGTAAGTAAAGCCTTTCATCTTTTTTCCGGTAAAATCCATGGGACGAACACCGGCTCTTCCTTGAACAGAGGCTTCCGCTTCCTCACCAATACGAGCCATCATTTCATCCTTAATTATCCCAATACACATTTTGTCGTCAACCAATATGCAAAGTCCCCCGAACATCTTTTTCTCATCAAATAGTACTCCTTTTTGATCGAGTACTGACCGTATGCGATCTGTTAAGCCTTCATCATAAGCCATAATTACTCCTTTTTATTAGTTAACAAATAAAAGAAAGAGTAGGGGACAGCAAAAATTACTAGCTAATCTTATCGAACATTCTTCTTACCTGGAGATCACCAAAGCCATATTCAGGCATGTTTTCTGTAAGTGCTCTAAATACTTCCCCAAAACCAGGACTGGGGTCAGTATCGATAAGTTCTTTTATGAAGTGTTGAGGTTTCTCACTGTTAACCAAATCCATTAAAGCATTGACAGGTGTTGAAAGCCAGGGGAAATCGGCTGTAAGGGTTTCAGAGATTTCAGGGATCTGATCTACTTTTCCTGCTTTATAGGCTTTCCAAAGCTCAGCAAACTTAGAAAGGTGTTTCGGACTAAGAAAAGTTCTCTTTTCCAGGAGTTGATTGAGCTCATCCTGTGTGTATTTAGCAAATCCCCACTGGTTTAATTCTTCTGGCCGAACCAGGTATATAGGACTAGATTTTGGAATCAGGTTGCAGATGAACCAAAAGTTTATTTGACAGAATAAATCATCTTCAAACCAGAGATTTATCTCTATTCCATCCGGTAGAGACCTGATTTTATTTAATTCAGGAAGTACATATTCCATGTAATCCTCATCAATTTCAGGGTAAGTAGAGCTTAGAAAGGCGTCCCTTGTTTCAACAAAATCATCAAATGTCTCACCACTAACATCTCCGTCAATAAGACACTCTCGCATTATTATTAACTGGTCTCCGCTTTTCTTGGGAAAACGGTCAGCTAAAGCATCGCCATTTAAAATATGAATCATGAGTTACTCTAAAGTTTCGGATTTCTGCTGATTGCCCGGATAAAAGGCATGGGGGGTACGCTACTCATAATCTTGATATCTTCCAGGAAATTTGTGTCTTCTGATAGAAAGTCGAATACCTTATCGATGCTATTGTTTTTGAACAGATCCCTAAATACTCTGACTGAGGTAGTGGACTGCTTATCCAGAATATGAAGTAATAACAAGTCGTAGTATTTGAATCTGGCTTTAGACAGCTCAGGAGAAGTAATAGAGTTACCTGCCAGTAAGTTGTTTGATAACTCATCTACAAATTTCTGGATGCGAAGGAAAGTGTACCCTGTACTTGCCTTAGTTAATCCGCCACTGGTACCAATATTAAATATCCTGTCAGTATAAGTTATGGGATATACTTTATCGCTCATCGGTATTTCTCCATACTCTTTCCTTTTTATCTCATAATCATCTTTTTCGAGATTGTACCTTTCTTTTAAGTAGCTCCTTACCTTTTCTTTATACTCCTTTTTTGTATCAAAGACTTTCCTGGAGAATACCGTGTATTCAACAAGGGCACGGTTATTCAGGAAGGGAAGCACATAAGTAAATGCAGTGCCATCAGAAAAAGACTCGTCAAAATCCATAATGGTAAAACAACCTGGGTCGAAAACCGGAACAGAGGTTTTGATTTCTAGGCCATAGAAATGCTGTATAAGTGGGTATTTAACTTTCTTTTTTGATTTAGGTTCAAAAATACTCTGGAAGATATAGTCGGCTAGAAAGGTCTCACTCGACTTCGTTACCATCGCAGCTTTGTTTTTATTAGAAGAAAAATCGAGAACGTTCTCCTCTAATAATGTGAAGTTAGAATGCTTCTTTAGTTCAGTAAGCACATGCTCCTTAAAATCACTTTCCCGAATACAGTGGTACTGATACTTATTCATGTATAGGAAAGAGTCAAACTCGGGAGCTGAGAAATAGGTTTTTCTCCAGCTTTTATAAATGATATTGGCAAAAGGCGGGCTGGAGGAATCCCAAAAGCACCAGGTTTTTTTATTTCCGGGAGCAAAGGTAGAATCTACGACAAGCACTTTTTTCTTATAGCCCTTTTTTGCCAGATTCCAGGCAAGGCTAAGGCCGGAAAGTCCACCCCCGGCAATGATTATGTCATAGTTATTTGTGCTCAAAATGCACGTTTAGTTTTTTGCGAGTATCTACCTTGAGTTGAAAAACATCAGGACGAGAATAATGCCCGTTAGTATCCAGAAAAAGATTTCCTTCACTTAACTGATCTATGTTAAGATCAGCTATAAGTATGTTACTTTCTTTTTGCAATGGTTCCTTCAGATAGGAAGTGTCGGGGTTTACGATTGCACTGCCTCCTTTCAAAACAAATTCACTTTCTTCTACCGGAATACTCTCAATTAATTCCAAAGCAATTTTATCAGAATCATTCTTTACAAAGGAGTTAATCCCGTCCAGCATTTCTGCTTTTGTAAGAGTACATCCTGCTGCTATCACAAAGCATTGAGCTTCAAAAGCGTATTGCCGACTGGCTATCTGATGTAGGTCTTTAACCATCGGCCATTGTGCAATGTGTATATGCTCACCTAATTGATGCATAGCTGCTCTTGCCATGGGCATCCAGTGCTCCCAACATACTAATCCGCCTATTTGAACTTGCTGATCTTTAATAACAGGCAGGGTGCTTCCGTCTCCCATTCCCCAAACTAATCGTTCGGTGTAAGTAGGCATTAGTTTTCGATGTAGTTCATAACTCCCATCAGCCAGGAAGTAAAAAATAGTGTTGTATAAGGTTCGCCCCAATCTTTCGTTGGCCCCCATCACGATGATGCAATTATTCTCTATCGCTGCATTTTGAAGCTTCTTAAAGTGCTCATCATTAATGGCGATTGAGTTATTGAATAGGATCTTAAAGAGTGCCTTTGCAGGAGGGTGATCCCAAAGTCCCGCATTTGGTGCATAGTCCAGCCAAACCGGATAACCTGGTAGCCAGGTTTCAGGAAAAACGATTAGTCTTGATCCCTGGGAAGCAGCCTCTTTAATATATTTAGAAGCTAGTGCTACGCTTTCAGAAAGATTAAGGAAAACAGGAGGATGCTGAACTACAGCTACTTTATATGTTGAGTTCAAGTTTTTTTGATTTCTACTCACGAGGTAATGAGTATATTTGATCCGATCGAAAAAGCAAAATACAAAATGATTGATTTACGAAGTGATACAGTAACTAGCCCGACACATGGAATGCTAGAAGCAATGTTAAAGGCAGAGGTTGGTGACGATGTTTTTGGGGAAGACCCTACTGTAAATAGATTCCAGGACAAAGTAGCGGCTCTATTTGGGATGGAAGCCGGGCTATTTGTCCCAAGCGGGACAATGAGCAACCAACTAGGAATCAGGGTACTTACAGAGCCAGGAGACGAAATTCTGATCGATGAAAAAGGGCACATCTATAATTATGAAACGGGAGCGGCTGCTTTTTTATCAGGATTGCAAATAAAACCCCTTAAAGGAGTAAAAGGGAAGTTATTTGTTGAGCATATCCAACATGAAGTGAAGGGTGCTTTTGATTGGGAAGCCAGAACCAGAGTGCTTTGCCTGGAAAATACTACCAATAAAGGTGGAGGGGTATGCTATTCAAAAGAAGAGTTATTGGCATTGAAGGAGTTTGCGGATGAGCACGAATTATTCGTGCATTTAGATGGAGCACGCATTTGGAATGCTATTGAAGCGACAGGAATAGAACCCGCTTTTTTCTCACAGATCGCTGATACCATTTCAGTGTGTTTTAGTAAAGGCTTGGGAGCTCCCGTAGGCTCTATGCTGCTATCATCGAAAGTACGTATAGCCAAAGCTCGAAGATTTCGAAAAATGTGGGGTGGGGGAATGAGGCAAATTGGAATACTTGCCGCTGCTGCTGATTATGCCCTGGAGAATCATTGGTCGTTACTTAAAGCAGACCATGAGCATGCCAGAAAATTTGCTGAGGTAGTTTCTACCTGTTCTTCGTTATCTATTGATCTGGATTCAGTGGAGACGAATATCGTGATGTTTGATACGCCGGAGAAGAGTGCCATTGAAGTAGTGAATGAGCTAGAACAGAAGGGGATAAGAATGGTGCCGTTTGGGCCCAATACCATTAGGGCTACTTTTCATCATCAAGTTGGAGATAGCGATTTAGAGAAGGTGAATTCTATCTTCAAGAAACTATTTTAGGAGTCGCGCATTCTGTTATCGATAGTGGATATAATTTCCAGAGCACCATTCTTGAATAACACCAGCTCAGGAAGGAAGATATCATAGGTTAAGAAATAAAAATTGGCCACTCGATTCTTATAGTCCGAATCTGTTGTAGCGTACTCAAGAAAACCTGTAAAATCAGTTCTTAGGATATATCCCTGCCACCACTCATAGTTGTTTTTCCAATGCATATAATTATCCTCAAAGTCCATGGCCCTGAACTTGTCATCAACTTCTATCTCTAGAGTTCTTTCGCTATAAAAATCGATGATGGTCGTCATGAGCGTATCCTGGATATGTTCACTATTGCTCCTAAACTCCCCTAGTAACGAGATTCCCCTTTTATCCATCGAAAACTCTGGGTAACCCATAATTAGAAAAGCAGCTCTGGGATATAACGCATAATCCTGTTTTGCCAACGAATCACCTAATACCTTGCCATATAGGTGCCGCGTTTCCTGGTGAATTCCCAAAATGCGATTTATATCGGCAATATCATTTTCAAGATCGGCTTTAACAATAGTATAGATATTGAGTAGTTCCTTTTGGCTTTTTTTCTCCTCATTCCAATTGTTGATAGAGACCGCAATCAGAATCCCTATGACTACCAGTATTATTTCTCCAATACCATATAACAGGTAGGTAGTAATTGAACCGCCATCTGCATTATCTCGCCGTAGTTTTCGTAAGAAATTCATTTTCTACAATTAGTTCTGCTAACCTAACTGAAAAAGTTGAGCCGCGAATTTTTAGTGCCTAGCCTTCAAAGTTTTTTAGAAGTTCCAGGAACTCCTCTTTGAATGTATTGCCAATTGGTATTTCCAATTCGGAAATAAAAACGTGGTTATTTTCGATTTTTTCAATCCATTTTAGTGCTACAACATAGGATCTTTGTATTTGAGTAAAAGCTTTAGGAGGTAGTCCTTTTGTTGCATCTTTGATGCTCGACCTTACCATTATTTTGCCATTGTTCGTATAGTAATTCACGTAATTCCCATCACTTTCCAAAAAAAGAATATCTCCTACTAATACTTTCTTTTTGGAGGTTCCGGTATTCAGGAATACAAATTCCGGATGAGCAAAAGGGGTGCCGCTCCCTTTTTTAACTTTATTAACGGCTTGTAAAAACCTTGGGAAATCGAAAGGCTTCAAAAGATAGTCTATAGCATTTACTTCGTAGCCTTGTAAGGCATATTCACTGTAGGCGCTTGTGAAAATTATATTGACTTCATTCGGGAGCAACTTCAAAAAATCAAAACCGGTTATTTCAGGCATATTAATATCTAAAAAGATCAGATGTATGCTGTTGTTCTCCAGATAGTTCATTGCCTTTAGAGGATCAACAAATGTTTTTTTCAGGTCGAGGAAATCCACTTTGGCAGCTAGACTTTCGATCACGCTTAACGCATTGGGTTCATCATCAATAGCAATACAAGTTATCATGAGTCAAGCTCCAATTGGAGAGTAGTAGAGAAAATTCCATTCATGCTTTTTGCTTCAAATAGATGCTTATTCGGATAGATTAAAGAAAGCCGTTCTTCCAGGTTTGTTAATCCAATTCCACTTGAAGAAACATTCGTTTCTTTGGCTATCGTGTTTTTTGAATTTAGTAGAAGTTTATCTCCATTCAATTCAATGTTAACTGAGACCAAACTTTTCCTGGAAGGGTTTATTCCATATTTAAATGCATTTTCAATTATTGGAACCATCAGTAGAGGAGTTATGAAATATGAGGTTAGTGCTGCTTCAGGAATATGTACCGAGAATTCTATCTCATCTGTTTCAGTAGCTCTCATCGTTTGGAGTTCTACATATTTTTTTATGAAATCGATTTCTTTGCTAAGTAGTACTTTCTCTTCTCCTGCGTCTTCCAGGTTATATCGCATCAACGTTCCCAGCTTGGTGATTGCTTCTGCTGTTTGAGGACTATCTTCTTTAAGCGCTAAAGCATAAATATTATTGAGTGTATTAAATAAGAAGTGGGGATTCACCTGGGTTTTAAGAAATGCCAGCTTCATTTCTGCGCGTTCCGATTTGAGCCTTTCAATGAAAGTCAGATTGATAAGCCAGTCCTTTGTAAACTTGTATGCAAACGAAAAAAGGAAGCCCAGGAATATTCCTCCTGAGACTGCATATTTACCGAATAGAATCTGTACGAATGTTAATACTTCCGGGTCATGCGAGTCATTCAGTACGAATAAGTGGAAAAGAGATCTTAGTACTTCAATTACGGCTATTGTGACAATCATAGCCCCTACATATCCCAGCCATTTTTTCTCCTTTAAAAAAGTAGGAATAAGTACAAATGCATTGAAATAGAAGGTGATTGGAAAGGCAAGGAAATTCATTCGAATAGTATTCTTCGTTTTCTCATCTATTGAAGTTCCCATTCCAGCTTCCATGAACCAAAGGAAGAGTACCAAAAGAACAATATGAACAATTGTCTCAGTGGAATGATTTTTAAATAAATTTGAAAGTAGATGTCTCACTGCTCACCTATGATAATGGTATTATTGGAATAATTTTGTTCTATAAGTTTTCGGTGTGGGTCAAGAATAATTTTTTGAGGCTTAACTCCTGTGGTTAGAGTAATTGTAGTTTTAGTGGCGTTTACTTGAATAGTTTTGGCTGCAATCACTGATTCAGTATTGTCATAGACTTCTATTTCGACAAAGTCTTTTAGAGGTAATGCAGTTATTTCCATACCAGGAGTGTGATTTCTAAACTTCTCAAATAAGAGATCTACTTCAATTTTATAACTGTCATCTTCTTGCTTCTGGACTTGGTAGTCACCTGGTAAACTCTCATAAAGGGTTACTTCTTTGAATAAATCTGTGATCAGGTAAGTCAAAGAATCTGGCACCTCTTGTTCCAAATGGGCGATAAAATCATGGGAAGTAGGGTAAGAGTCTTCATTGCGAGCATATTTGTAGAAAAACTTTCTCAGTATGTCAGAAAAAGCTCCGGGTTCTAAATGATCGTTTAATGATTGTAAGGCTAATAATCCTTTAGAATAAGTAACCAATGCTTCGTCTGGCTTTGCCATCGTGAGTGGTGATTCTTTAGACGCTCTACCTCGTTGGTTAAAATACCGGTTTCGAATCAGATCGAGATAGAGTTGCTTTTTCTCCGTGCCATATTCCTGTTCCAGAATTTGAACAGCTGTAAACTCAGCAAAAGCTTCTGTGAGAAATCGACTTCCTAATGCCTCGGCAGGAATAATTTGATGTCCCCACCATTGATGTGCTACTTCATGAGCAGTTAATCGAAATACGTCGTCAAAGCGGTTTTCGCTGCTATCCTGTTTGCTAAAAAAGCCTGCAGCCTCTGAGAAGGGGAGCGTGTAAGCAAAAGACTGAGCAAAGTTTCCATATGACCTTGAGAATTCGATAATTCTCAACTCTTCAAAAGGATAGGGGCCAAAATGAGTGGTACTGTAATCAATGGTAGCCTTCATGGCGGTCATCATTCTATCCAGGTTAAAAGTATGAGAAGAATGATAGTAGATCTTCAGATCTATTCCGTAAACCGAATCTTCGAATACCTCAAAACTGCCCGATTGTATTGGTATACCGTTGCGAATGCTTTTTTCTGATTTATAATGGTAGAATGATCGTCCATTTTCTTCCCACCTTTCTTGAAGTATACCGGGAGCAAAAGCCAGCTGATTTAGTGAGGTACTAATCGTAAAATCTGTATCCATCAAACCAACATGCTTACCAACATAGCTGTTTTTAGTAGCTTGAAGCTCATCTGGCGGTATATTTTTTTTGGAAGAAATGACATCGGGATATCCTATGAGAGGAAAATCAGCAAGGAAAAAAGTGCCGTTTGATACTACTTTTTGTTTCTCAGAAAACCAGTTTTCAGGAGTCTCAGCTACCGTAAATCTTACCTCTATACTATCACCAGATTGAAGTTGCTCATTCAAAACCAATACTTCATAATTTAGAATGGTGTCGGAATCAAAGATTTGGAAAGCTCTGGAGGGCAACTCCCTAAGCCTTACGCCAGTTGGGTAAGAAAGCATCAAAGTATCGATAGGCTGAGCGGAATTATTGATCAATAAAAGTGAACCAGTTCCGGAAAAACTCTTTTGCTCAGGATAAATATCTAAACTTAGTGAAATGGCAGATAGCTCTGGCTGAAGAATATGCTCCAAATGACCAATACGGTCTTCAGCATCAACTTTTCTTTGATTCAAATCTGGTCCGGAGGTATGTGCTTTAGATGGATATACTTGTAGGGATATCGTTGTTCCAAGAGCAATAAATGCAAAAATTATAATTCCGAGATATATACTTACCTTTTTTGTGATTCTTTTTCTAGCAATTATGAAACGTTCTCTAATTGAAAAAACCAGCCCTCGTTGTGCGAACAAATAAGAGAGAATGAGTAGCAAAATGCCGAAAACGAACCAATAGACCTTATGAACCAGGAAAGAACGAATAGAAGAATCATAACCGGACAAATCGGAATACTGTGGAATTATACCACCGTTGAAGATGAAGATTCCCTTTTCAATACCGATGCTTTCGATACCACTAAGGCCAAAACTAAAAAGTATTAGTATAAAGAAGCCCAGATATTGGTTAGGAATTACGGTTTGAATAAATAAGGCTGCTATTGCCCAGATGATTTGTCCGATAAACAAAAGACCATATACTTGAATAAAGTATTGCTGTAGCTCAAGATGGATATAACCTTTCCAAAGCTGAACAGATATTCCTCCAATAATAATTAGAGAAAGTAATACTACCTGGAGCTTTAAGAGAGTAAGTAGCTTTGATACTAATAGTGAAGCAGAAGGTACAGAACTGGCATCAACAAGAGCGTTCATGGTAGCACGGTTGTCTTTGTGTACCAAAAAACCAGCGTATAAAAAGGTGATTAGCATCACAATAAATGAGAAGAAAAGTGATGGAAGGAGTAACATTACCTGGGTAAGTGGATAAATTCGTGTTGTATACTCGGGATTAACCTGTCCCAGTAAAAGGATCATGAAAAGTAAACTGACAATGATCAATACAATGAATGTTCTGCTTTTGATTATAGCTCGAAACTGGAATTTCGAAAGTTCGAGAGAGGTTTGAAGCCATATTGGAAACAATGAATAGGTACTCCAGGTAGTATGAACAGTTTTCATTCTTTTTGTACCAGGGTTTCTCCTAAAAGGCACAATTCGAAGTTGTATTGGAGCATGGTTCAACTCAAAAGAGAGATACGAAGCACAACCAATAGCCAACGCGATTGCCAACCAAATCGCTCGATTTAGTATGAGCTCAATCGAGATTGGTATCAAAGAGGAGTTGATTTCGGATACTGTCCAACTGCCTGTAGATATCATAACCGTAGCTTCTCCAAAAGGATCCAGTAATGTTATCGTATCCATATTTTCGGGGCCAGAAAAAATGAATAGCATAGCCCTGCGAAGCACAAAAAGAAGGATCACAGTTATAAAACCGGCATGTATGCTTCTAGACAAGGAGACTACTGAAAAAACAATAATTCCGATCCAGAGTAGATTAAACAAAGCTATCCAAAAAAGAGGACTCAGATAGTGAGAAAGTGAATTCGATCCTACCAAATTGGGATTGACCCCAGGAATAAGAGTCCCCAAAAATAAACCCAGGCAAAAGAGAAGCAAAATGATACCAACCATCAAACTGCCACTTAAAAATTTCTCCGTTAAGTAGGATTGTTTTGCTACCGGGAAGGAATACAAGAGGTTAAAAGTATTTGATTGGAAATCCCGGTAAATCGATCCCCCGATAAAGATTGGAATTAAAAACAGAACAAATAGTTGAGTATCAAAAAAGAATGAGAATAGGTTGAGTGGGTTATTTGCAAATGGTTTTGTCCCTTTGCTCACCAATTGTTCGCCAACTATATCCGCCGAAAAAATCATCATTGCAAAGCCAATAGTGAAGAATAGGCTGGCGAATACATAAAAAACTGGGTTCCTTACCCAATACCTAAGTTCGTAGATTAAGATTCTCCCGAGTTTCATATCAACCCTCCATAGTATATTTACTAAGTGCAAAAAAGTATGCATCCTCAAGTGTTGCTTCTGTTTTCAAAAAATTATGAGAAGGTTGAAAAGGAGAATAAGCTCGTATAGCCATTTTATTATCGTTGGTGAAAGCAGATGACAGTACAAGGTATTGCTCTTCCATAAGTTCTTTTTGATCCAGGGAGACCGAACATTCCCATATTTTTCCTTCTATTTCGTGTATAAGTTCCTTTGGAGAACCCGAGATCAATACTTTCCCCTGGTTGATCATAGCCAGGTTATTGCATAAATCCCTGACATCGTCTACTAAATGAGTTGAGAAGATTACAACCGTATTACGGCTTATTTCGCGTAGTAGGTTGAGGAATCGTTTTCGCTCTGCCGGGTCTAATCCGGCTGTTGGTTCATCTACAATAATGAGTTCCGGGTCATTTAATAATAACTGAGCAATTCCAAAGCGTTGTTTCATCCCCCCTGAATAGTCGCTTACATGTTTGGTCTTTACATCTAATAGATTTGTGAGTTCCAGTACTTCCTGAATTTTGTGTGAGCGTTCCTTAGGAGAAAGCATTCCTTTTAGAACCGCGAAATATTTCAAAAGACTCTCAGCGCTTTCTTTCGGATATACCCCAAACTCTTGGGGGAGGTACCCAAGCACTCTTCTTAGTGCTAATGGATCTTGCAGGATATTGATACTATCAAAATAGAGCGAGCCATAATCAGGTTGCTGTAAGGTAGCGATGGTTCTCATGAGGCTGGACTTTCCTGCTCCGTTTGAGCCAAGTAAGCCAAACATTCCGTTTCCAATGGTTAGAGATATATTTTGTAAAGCTGCTACTCCATTCGGATATGTTTTACTCAGGTTTTCGATATGTAATGCTCTCATGATACACTTATGAATTAGGGTTAGCATAGTGTACAATGCTTATTTGGCCATAAAAAAAAGATGGGGTGGAGACTTAGTTTTATGTTATGAATACTTGATTCTGTGGTTTAAAAAATAACCGAGGGGATTTGGTTTTTTTGTCGTCTAATGAATCAGAGACAAGAAACCCAACAAAAAACCTACGATTATGAAGACATATCAAATTATAAGCAGGACTTTACTAACCTCTTTTTTCATACTTGGAACTATTATATATGCAAATGCCCAACCACCTGAAGGTCAAAGAGGAATGCCACAGATTGATTTCAAAAAAATTGCTGAATCTCAGGTAGCATGGTTTTCAGAAAACTTTGAGCTAAGTGAAGATCAAACAAAGAAAATTACAGACATCCATATTGAGAGTGGAGAGCAGAGACAAGAGTTAATTGAATCTGGATTAACTCCAAGAGACGAAGATTTCAGAGAAAAAATGGGAGCAATTAATGTAGCTTTGGAAGCTAGTTTAAAGGAGATATTAACAGCTGAACAATTGAAAATTTTCGAAGAGAAGAAAGAAGAATATGTACAAATAAGCAGACCTCAGAGTCCCAGAAGAGGCAGGAATTAATATAGATAGAGAGACTCAAGGTAAAACTTGAAGTACCCCTAAAAGCCATCCTCTTTTTATTATCATAGAGGGTGGCTTCTTTTTTTTACATTAATTCACCTAATATCACACTCACTGACATAAAGTTAATTGGATGGCATTTTATCAACTACTACTTTGGTAGTAGTAATTCTATAACCAACCAATCAGATTATGAAAAAAGTAGTACTTCTTTCCTCAGCCCTGGCGCTACTAGTAATTACCTCAGTTAACTCATTAAAAATTTATAGTGAACAAGAAGCCATTAAAGACCTTTTGATGACCGGATATGTTCACGGAGCTTTTAACGAGTTGAACCCGGAAGCGATGGAAAAAACTTTCCATAAAGATTTCGCTATTTTTTCAGCAGGAGAAGATGGAGAAATCAGGAGATACCCCATTGCAAACTGGGTTGCAAATACAAAGAGAACAAAAGAAGATCCTAACTTTAATCCAGAAGACAACAAGTGGGGCCACAAATTCACGAATATTGATATTACCGGTAATTCTGCCTCTGTTAAGCTCGAGCTAATTAAAGATGGGGAGCTCGTTTATACCGATTATCTATCTCTACTTAAATTTGATGAAGACTGGAAAGTGGTGGCAAAGGTTTATTATCAGCACTAAACACCAAGACTAGTTATTTGTTATTGTTGAATCACTTTTCCAATAACAAATAACTACTAACCATTAACTAATAACCTACAAAGTTCCTTTTTTTATTTGCTTGTCTGCATAGTCTACTGCACGGGCTGTTAGTGCCATATAGGTGATACTAGGGTTCTGAGTGGCTGAACTAGTCATACAGGCTCCATCTGTTACAAAGACATTGGGTACGTTATGAATTTGGTTCCATTTATTGAGTACACTGGTTTCGACATCATGCCCCATCCTTGCAGTCCCCATTTCATGAATACATGCCCCGGGTGCAGTTTCACCATTGTATGAATAAATGTTTTCAACTCCTGCTGCTTCCATCATTTCAATTGCACACCGCACGCCATCCTCACGCAGTTTTCTTTCGTTTTCCCGTAGTTTGGCGTCAAATACTATGGTTGGTATCCCATGCTTATCCAGCTTTTCAAAATTGAGAAACATTCTGTTTTCGTGATAAGGAAGCATCTCCCCAAAACAGGTCACCCCAACATTCCACTCACCAGGTTTAAAAATGTCATTTTTTACCGTAGCTCCAATCATTCCCTCAGGAGTGAATGCAGAGCGGGAAGCCCCTCCCTGATAGCCATATCCCCGTAGGAAATCCTTTTGTTTCGTTTCTTCATCCAGATTTCTAAAGCGAGCGATATAAAACCCTCCGGGTTTACGACCATGGTAATACTTGTCTTTGAGAACAGGAAGAGTTCCGCCGGCTCCCATTCCATAATGGTGGTCCATCATATTATGGCCAAGCTCACCACTTTCATTGCCAAGCCCGGTTGGATAAACATCAGAACGGCTATTGAGTAAGATAGCGGTAGTACCCACAGTACTGGCATTGCAAAAGATAATGCGTGCATTGAATACGATTTCCTCTCCAGAATTAGCATCCTTTACTCTAACTCCGCTGGCTTTTCCTGTTGAAGGATCATAAATCACTTCATGGACAATACTATCAGCCCTTAACGTAAGATTTCCGGTTTCAGCTGCTACTGCAAGGGTAGAGGAGAGGCTACAGAATGGAGCTCCATAAAAACACCCTCTCCAACAACGATCCCGAACCTGGCATTGTCCACGGGTTCCTTTATGTATTTCAGGATTATACTCGCTAAGGTTTGCTACCCGGCCAGGAGTAACAATTCTTCTGGGGAATTTAGCTTTAATTTTTTCCCTCATGTATTGCTCAGCACAGTTCAATGGAAAAGCTTTCAAAAATTTACCATCCGGAATTTGGGGTAAGCCTTCAGCTTGTCCAGCAATTCCTACAAAAGTTTCGACATAATCGTACCAGGGTTCGATATCCTTATAACGGATAGGCCAATCCACTCCATGACCATCTTTCATATTCGCTTCAAAATCCAGATCGCTCCATCGGTAGCATTGGCGTCCCCACATGATTGAACGTCCGCCTACATGATGGCCTCGTATCCAGTCGAAACGGGCAATTTCATCATAATCATAGTCACTATCTTTATTGAACCAGTGTTTTACATCTTCCTGAACCACCCAGGAAAGCCGGTTTTGTTTGAAATAATGGAGTGCTCTTTCTTCTGCTGAAACAATTCCGTTATTGGGTAAATCCCATTTCTCACTATTCGCTGTTGGATATTCCCCATGCTTCACCATTCGGCCTCGCTCAAGGACAAGGGTTTTGTATCCCTTAGTGGTGAGTTCCATCGCAGCATAACCGCCACTGATTCCTGATCCTATTACAATAGCGTCGAAGGTATTCTGCTTCTTTGCTTTTAGGTTTAGATTGCCCATGCTTTCCCTCCAAGCTCTTCTACAGTTGCACATGGTTCGTAGTAACCAGGTATGGGTAGAAAGTTCAAATAGGTAGTGGCGATTACTCGACTATTCCTATAATAGTCAACAGTCCTTCCTTTGATATCCCAAAGGGCCTGACGTATAGGTTCTAAATTTCCTTCTGACGATTGATCGATTTCGTTTAGTACAGCAAGTCGTTGTTCCTGGTCTAAGTCAATAAAAGATTCCCCATTCAATGTTCGACCCAAATAGTTTTCGAATAGCTCAAACCTTCGCATATAGTTCCCTTTTTCATCTTCCCTAAGGATAGCTGAAATCATGGAATCCATTTTTTCAGGAACACCAACTTCACTTGCTGATGGGCTTTCCGTTTTAGGAAGGATAGTGTCAGCAATAGCTTTTATTAAATCGAGTTGGTTGCCAGAGAAAAAGGAAGGGGAGTAGGCTTGCAGAATAGATTTGGGAATAGAGGTGCTTCCGAATAACACCGTACTCAGAAGCGGAGCACTCATAATTGCAGTAACTCCGAACTTCAGAACATCGCGTCGTTTCATAGATCAGTAATTCGTCGAATAATTTGATTAGTAATAAACTGAATTAACCACTTAATCCTGAAGGATGCTACTGATAAGATTTTTCATAGGTTTTACCAACAAGCTTCAGGAATTGGTATTGGCCACAAAAACTCTGAAGCACAAAAGAACAA
Organism: Balneola sp.; assembly: GCA_003712055.1. Lineage (NCBI taxonomy): Bacteria > Pseudomonadati > Balneolota > Balneolia > Balneolales > Balneolaceae > Balneola > Balneola sp. The sequence continues at coordinate 569,370 of RHLJ01000001.1, read as the reverse complement.
TTAAAAATTCAGTGATTTTGTTGCTGCATTCTATCGATGCTTTTTTGGTAGATGCCAACCGAACAACTAAAAATTTTTATTTCGAAAACAGGTTATATGATGCAACGTGTAAGTACATCAACCGCTTGATCTATCTCGTGTTGTGAGATCACAATAGGAGGGACAATCCGAAGTACATTACCTCCGGTAGCATTTGAAAGCACCTTTTGTTGGAACATCCGGTCAACCACAGGACGTCCGGGAACTGAAAGTTCAACACCGATCATTAATCCCATTCCCCGTACATCCACTACCTTATCATTCCCAGCTGTTTTTTGACGAATTAAGTCCATCATATACTGACCTTTTTCTGCTGCCAGTTCAGTAAGATTTTCTTTTTGTACTGTCTTAAGGCAAGCATTACCCACAGCACAGGCGAATGGGTTTCCTCCAAAAGTAGTTCCATGATTTCCAAAAGAAAGGGCTGAGGCTACTTCTTCTTTTGCTATTATCGCTCCAATAGGAATCCCTCCTGCGAGTGCTTTTGCCGATGCAACGATATCAGGTTTTATTCCATAGTGCTCAAAGCACCAAAATTTACCTGTTCTGGCTACTCCGGTTTGGACTTCATCAATAATTAGAAGAATATTTTTCTCTCGGCATAAATCTTCAACATTGCGAACAAACTCTTTATCAGCCAGATATACTCCACTGTTTCCCTGAATTAGTTCGAAGGCAATTGCTATTGTTTGGTCATCTACAAAATTTTCGAGCGCCTCAAAATCGTTAAAGGGTGATTGCTTAAATCCTGAGGGAAGGGGGGCAAAACCATTTTGATAGACAGGCTTACTTAACGTAATACTAGCTAACGAACGGCCATGAAAACCATTAGACAGAGAAATGATATCTCCGGTTTTACCATGCTCATGTCCCCATTTTCTTGCAAGTTTAAGCGTACCTTCCATGGCTTCTAGCCCACTATTGCACATAAAAACACTGTCCAATCCCGAGAGGTAAGCCAATCTGGATATAAATTCACTTTGAGCTTCTGTATAATAGAAGTTGGAAGTATGAAGCAGCTTGTCTGCTTGCTCCTTTATTGCCTCTACTATTGCAGGATGACAATGCCCAAGGTTGTTAACAGCTATTCCCCCGAGCAGGTCAATGTATTCATTACCATGTGTATCCCAAACCCTGGCTCCAAGGCCTTTTTCCAGAGTTACAGGGAATCGATTATAAACCTGGAAGTGATGCTTCCGTTCAAGTTCTTGTGCGTGATCCATAAAAGTTTTTTTAGTCGGGGCAAAGATACGCAGACCCATCCCTTTTGGCTAAATATCTTGAGGCTTAAATCCCCTTCATTTTTTCTTCATGTTTCAAAAGTAGATTCCTTTTGAAATTTAGAGGTTGATCAACCTTCCATGTAATTGTCTCCTTGAGGCTTAACTCAAAAAAACAGAGGTGTTACATTATGAAGGTACTTCGCTTTTTTCTCATCTTAATTCTCCCGTCGTCTTTTGCATTTGCTCAAGAATCCTATCAAGTAGTTCCGGAGGAAAGTAGTCTCATCATTAAAGGAACCTCAAGTCTCCACGACTGGGAAAGTACTGTAGAAGATTTTTCCGGATCCGGGATTTTCTTTATGAATGGCTCGCTTGTTGAAGGGGTAGAGAATTTAGGTTTCTCTGCAGTTACCGAATCAATTAAGAGCGGAAAAAGGGTAATGGATAAAAAGACCAGAGGAGCTCTGGATTCAAAAAATTACCCACAAATAGAATTCGTTTTTTCTTCTATCGCACAGGTAGGGGAAGATTCTTTAGAGGTAGCCGGTACACTTTCCTTAGCCGGAGTTACCAACGAAATCACTGTAGCCGGAGCTTATCAGGTCGGTGAAGACGGCTCAATTATCATTTCCGGTTTAGTTCCCATCAATATGGAAGACTATGGAGTGAAGCCACCAACTGCCATGGTGGGGACGCTCAAAACCGGAAAAGATGTAGAAGTCGAATATCAGATGCGATTTCAACTAACCAACCCATCAACTAACCAATAGAGGAAAATCATGAAAAAGATACTAAAACAACTAACCGCAATATTCTTATTTGCTCTGATATTTGTTGCTTATGGTGTCGCACAACAAGTAACAGGTTTGCAGTACTTCATTCCTTCTGGTAAGGAACGGATAAATCAATTTGAAAGCCCCAAAACAAATACTGTAGAATTTAACGGGCTTAAAATATATGTAGGGGGTGATTTCGCTCTTCAATACCAGGGAATATCTCAAAGCAATTCCGGGGATTCATTAGCTGATATTGGAAATAATTTCAACCTGCCTACTGCTAATATGAATATTGATGTTCAACTTGCACCCGGCATGAGAATGCATTTGCGCACTTATCTGTCTTCCAAGCACCACACTGAAGCTTATGTAAAAGGTGGATATTTGCAAGTGGATCAACTGGACTTTATAGAAGCAGGGTTTCTCTCAGGACTGATGGAAGTACTTACTATCAAAGTTGGAATGGATGAGTTCAATTATGGCGATGCTCACTTTAGAAGATCCGATAATTCTTATGCAATGGTAAATCCTTTTGTAGGTAATTATTTAATGGACTCTTTCTCAACTGAGCCTTTCATCGAATTTACTGTTCAAAGCAATGGCATAGTTGCTGTTCTGGGTGCGACAAATGGACGTCTGAATCAAAACGTTGCTGCTACAGATGATGGATTCGTACTATTCGGTAAAGCTGGATACGACTCTCAAATTAATGAAGACCTAAGAATTCGTTTAACTGGATCATTCTATAACAGCACCGATAAAGGTACCCGGGATTACTTATATGGGGGTGACCGTGCAGGATCAAGATACTATGGGGTAATTACTGATAGTGATTTTTCAGGCCGGTTTAACCCGGGATTCTCTCGATCACCAGTTGGCGGGTATATAACAGCTTTCCAAATCAATCCATTTGTGAAGTTTCAAGGTTTCGAATTTTTTGGAGTATTCGAAGTTGCAAACAATGGAGCTGATGAAGGTGGCGGATTTACTCAGCTAGGTGCTGAAGCATTGTATCGTTTTGGAGCAGATGAAAACTTCTACTTCGGTGGGCGATATAACTTAGTAACCGGTGAGGAAACTGATGCATCTGAGAGCATCGATATTGACAGAATCAATGTTGGTGCAGGATGGTTCTTAACCAAAAATGTACTTACAAAATTAGAATTTGTAAGTCAGACTTATGGAGGAGATGGATATGATGGTACGCTTTACCAGGAAGCTGAATTTAGTGGAGTAGTTCTCGAAGCAGTGATTGCCTTCTAAATTAGTACCTCTATAACACCAAGGCGGACTGTGAAAGGTCCGCCTTTCTATTTTTATAGCTCCAGGGTTAAATCAAAATGAATATCAACCTGGTGATTTACTTTGATGAGTCCAAAAAGTGCTGATGGAGGTTTGAGGTCGAAATCAGTAAGCAAAATACTTCCTTCGCCTTTAAAAGAAACAATCTCTTCTTCTGAAGAGAATTCTGTAATAGTAACTGGCTCTATTCTCTTTATTCCTGCTATAAAAACTAAAAGTGAGGCCTGGAAAGGGACTTCATCGGCAATTTCGATAGACTCTAATTTTAACTCTAAAAAAGGAAAATCCTTTGCCTTCAATGTCTTTCGAAGATCTTTATTTATGGCTCTTTTACCGCAATCGAAAGAAGAGGACGAGAGTTGAATTGAATCACCTGTTACGGAAAGAGAATCTCCAAAGGTAATGGTTTGATTTAAGGTATCAGTAGCAATTGGATCTATATAATTACATTCAAAATTGCTGACGTTTGATGTTCCATTAATTCTTAATTTACTCCCTTCAAGAATAATGGATTTAACCTGGTTGGTTTGACGTGCATGAGCGTGTTCATGTACCAGAAAAAAAGGGAAAAAACTCAATAGAAGAAGAAAAGCCCTGTAATCAATCATAGGTAATGGTTCCTGAATTCATCTCACTTACTCAAAATCGAAAATATACTAAAAGATGACGGACATCAAAGAGCTACTTGAAGCGGCAATTGAAATTGCTGAAATAGGTGGGAAGCATACCCTTAAGTATTTCAAAAAAGAACTTGAAGTAATTAGCAAAGACGATGACTCACCGGTGACTATAGCAGATCGGGAAACTGAACAAATTATTAGAGAAGAAATATTAAAGCGATACCCCAACCATGGTATTATAGGTGAGGAATTTGGGCGTACCAACGAGTCAAGTAATATTCAATGGGTACTAGATCCCATTGATGGAACCAAATCGTTTATCCATGGAATTCCATTCTACACCACGCTTATAGGAATTATGATTGATAATGAACCTGTGGTTGGAGTTATCAATGCACCGGCGCTGAATGAGCTTTGTGCTGCAGGTGTTGGTTTGGGAGCTACCCTAAACGGTGAACCTTGTAAAGTGAGGGAAACCTCTGAACTCAAGGATTGTACTTTTTTAGTTACTGAAATTCGTCGTTTTCAGGAATGCGGAATGGAACCCCAGTTTCAGGAACTGATGGCAAGAACCAGCCTTCATAGAACATGGGGAGATGCCTATGGCCACATGATGGTTGCTGTAGGAAGAGCAGATATTATGTTTGATCCTATATTAAGTATTTGGGATGCTGCCGCTTTATTGCCAGTTTTAAAGGAGGCTGGTGGGATCTTCTCCGATACAAACGGAGTAGAAACTATTCATTCCGGAAATGGATTTTCAACAAATATGAAGCTGTATCCTCAGATAAAAGAAATTTTTGAAGCACACCAATAGTGTATGAGCAATAACATTCTGAAAACTACCTTTGCAGTAATCTTTTCGATTATAAGTGTCACACAGAATTGTGATGATTCGGATGCTACAATTCAATTTGACTATAGGAGCTATCCCAAACAACCGTTCGATTTTGAGCATCTTGAACTGGAAGTTACTCTTGAACGTGATTTAGGTTTAGTAAGGGGAGTAGCCAGTTATGAGGTTAGTCCCAAACTTGATGATCTCACCGAACTAATCTTACAAACTGAGGACTCTGCCATTGATGCGGTCACAATTAACGATGGCGAGGTAGAATTTGAAGTTCTTGGAGATTCACTGGTCATTAATCTCCCCCAGCCATTTGCAAAAAAGGCACCGTTTGATTTGGCCATTACCTGGCAGTCAAATTCAAAGAATGGCCTTTATTTGGATCATAAGAATACTTTCTGGTCTTCGAAGAACCCGTTAGCCCACCAGCTTTGGATGCCTGTTTTTGACCATCCTACTAATGAATTCACTGTTGACGCTCATTTCGTAATTCCAAATGGAACTGAAGTGATGTTTAATGGAGAGCTGTTAGGTTCTGAGGCTCAGGGAGAGGATAAAAAACGAATTAGTTATCGCTCACAAACTCCCGTGCCAGCTACTGGTTTGGGCTTTGCTATGGGTGATTTTATCATTTCGGAGGTTGCTTCCGGTTTAACTACTATCCGGTTATTTGCAAACGAAAGGGAATACCCTGAAGAGAAAAGGATTGAGCTAATCAGAGAGGCTTCCGAGTTAAAGAAGGATATAGAGCGAGAGCTATCAATGGAATATCCCTGGGAAGGATTAAACATTATAATCTTATCAGATAACTTTTGGGAGGAGCGAACACATGGTACCGGAACGATCTATTTGTATGAGCGACTAGGGGATTTAAGTACACAACTTAAGAGAGGTATTTACGCTCAATGGTTTGGGGAGTATCATCGAGAGCAGCAGTTTTTTGATTGGACTCATGCAGGAGATGAGTTTATGAGAAAGGCGCTTCATTATTTGCTTGGGAATACTCCGGAAACTATAGAAAACCCCGATAGTTTATATACAATTCAGTTTTGGAACTCATGGCAAGAAGACTTTGATGACAATGAAGAAGTATTTCTGGGAATCGTTTTAGAATCTCTGCCTCATTTGGTAAGAGAAAAAAGTGGAATTGTAGATTTCGAGGAATACATGGACTATTGGTATTCTCAGACAGGAGTTCCCTTTTCTTCATGGAGCACTTCACAAGGAAGTCAAAAAGAGGATAACGAACTAGAGGATTCGGATCTTTATCAGGTTGATGTACTATATGATGAGCTTAGCTCACAACTGGATCTGGTTTTTGAACTGAAAGAAGGATCCGGGGAAGAACTCCACACACTCTTCTTTAACGAGATTGGCTTTGCGGATACCATAGCCCATGAAGCTACATTTACAGGAGCCTTAGATACCGTATCAATGGCTCTTTCAAATAGTGTTGAGTTTATTTCTTTTACCTCCAGCGAAAATATTGATAAAGTCACTTTTGATGAGTTTCCGTTATTCTTTCTGTTGAACCAGCTTAGGAGTCAAAATCTTAACGATCGGGTATTCGCGGCAGAATTGATTTCTAGTCACAGTGAAAATCCGGATCTTCAGCTCGCATTGAACGATGTAATGGCTTTCGAAAGTGATCCTGAAGTTAAAGCCGCCCTTTTAAGTACAATGGCAGATATAACTTATGGAGCTTCCGGTACACAGCAACAGTTCCTGGACGAATTAAACAACACGGATATTTCCATTCAAACCACTGCCATCGAAGCCCTGCTAAATTATCCGGAAGATGAAATGGTCAGTTCGGCGCTACGAAACAAAGTGCTAAGAGCAGAAGATCCCGAGCTATTTACCAAAGCTTTTGAAGTATACAAACAACTTGCTGATTCTGGAGATATCGTAACCATTGCTCAACGGCTACAACGAGTTGACACCACTGGGGCTAAAGTTCTTGAAGCGATTGAAGCCTCTGCTGACATTGATACTTTAGGAACCTATGTTACTCTTGCTGAGAGCTATTTATCAGATACCTATCCGTATCCCATAAGAAAGCATGCATTGGAATTACTCATTGAGTTAGATGAAGACGAGCAAAGCTGGGTCGAGAGGATAGAGGAATTATCAAATGATCGTGACCCTAGAATCCGAATCATTTCTTTAGATGCAATGAAGTGGTTATCTATGCCTGCTGAGTCATTTGACCTACTTACCGCACTATTCTCTGAAGAACGGGATATCAGAGTGCTGTTAAAGATTGACGATCTATTAGACGAAGCCTCTAGATAAAAAAGAATAGGTGAGAGAAGATAAGTGGATATATTCACCTCTCACCTCATCTCTCAATAATTATCCTTGCCGTATCCACTTAACAAGTTCTTTGTACGATGCTTTTTTACCATACATAAGAATACCCACACGGTAAACCTTAGCAGCTAACCACATAAGTCCTGCAAAAGTACCAATCATGAGTAGGAGAGAAAGTCCCCATTGCCAAAATGGAACTTCAGTAGCTGCAATCCTGGATATCATATTAATCGGAGCTGTAAGCGGGAATAGCGAAGCAATTACCGATATAGTAGAATCGGGATTCTCCATCACTCTTAAGTTCAGGAAGTATCCAACAAAGATCGGAATCATAACAGGAAGCATAAATTGTTGCGTATCCTGCTCCGAATCAACAGCTGAACCTATTGCCGCAAAAATAGCGCTATAAATAAGGAAGCCGATAAAGAAGAACACAAAGAAGAATACAAACACGGAAGGATCAACAATAAACTGTTCCAGCTTAGATGGATCAAAAGCCTGGCTTGCTGCTGCCTCCGCTGCTTCAGGAGGTAAGCTGCTCGTTTGGGCATCAACAATAATTGCCGCAAGAGGAGCAGCTATGATTGAAAGGCCAATATAGGAAGCTATCCAAACTCCAAATTGGGTAAGTGCTAAGGCAAGAATACCAAACAATTTGCCTAGCATAAGTTCAATGGGTTTTACCGAAGATGCGATAACCTCAACAATTCGATTGGTTTTCTCCTCAATAACGCCTCTCATTAAAAGTGCCCCATAGCCAAACACCCCGATGAATATGAATAAACCCAATATGAAGCCAAAAATAGCTCCGAATACTGCGTTATCTTGTTCTTCTCCTTGTTCGGTGAGCTTAACAGGGTTCACATCAAAACGAGATTCAAAAATCTGCCTTATTTCATCAGATACTTCACTTCTGGCAAGACGTTCTTCCCTAACTACGTTTTGAAGATCTGTTTCTACTGCTTCGATAAAGCTGAGTCCGCCACTACCCCCGTAAATTAGGGAAGGTTCCTCAGTGTCCTGTATTAGTGCTTCTGTTAACACTACAAAACCATCAATATCACCGGATAGTACATTGGCTCTAATAGTGTCCATTTCCATATTACTGAGGTCATAGTACCGAAGGCTGTCTACAGCAATCAGTCTTTCATAAAGCACACCTGTTTCATCAACGATACCAACCGTTTTTTCTACTTCACCATCACTAATAGAAACAATTACAATGATGGCCATAAAAGCCACAAATGCTAACGGTGTAAGCAAAGTGGACAAGATGAATGATCGTGTTCTAACCCGGGTGAGGTATTCACGCTTCAGTACTAATAAAATCTTAGATAAGTCCATGCTTATTCCTCCTCGTTTTTGATGTTATCTTCACCAACAGTAGAGATGAATATTTCATTTAAGGAAGGCTGAACCCGCTCAAATTTATGAATCTCAGCATGCTCCATAGCCAGCTTCAAGATATCCTGCATAGGCTGTCCGTTTAATACCCTGATTTCAGCAAAATTAGTAGATCGGTTGTTGATGCGTACATCAGATAGTTTGTCCAGAAATGAACCGTCACCATCAAACTCAAGATTGATAGTATTTTCTCCGAAGGAGGCTTTCACATCTCTTAGGTTCCCTTGCAGTACCGCCTTTCCTTTATTGAAAAGGCAAATGTCGTCACACATTTGTTCTACCTGTTCCATCCTGTGGGTAGAGAATAAGATGGTCTTTCCCTCATCCTTTAGTCCAATGATAACCTCTTTAAGAGTTTCACTATTGATAGGGTCCAAGCCACTGAAAGGTTCATCGAAAATATAGATATCAGGATCGTGAGCGATGGTAGCGATGAACTGGATTTTTTGGGACATCCCTTTTGATAGCTCACCAACTTCTTTCTTTTTCCAGTCAGAGGCTTCAAAGCGATCCAACCAGAAATCGATGGCTTTTTTTGCAGCTGAGGTTTTCATTCCCTTAAGCTGAGTCAGATAGAGGAGCTGTTCACCAACTTTCATTTTTTTGTACAGCCCGCGTTCTTCAGGCATGTACCCGATCATCTTTTGTGTTTCGGGGCTCGCAATTTGTCCGTTTATAGTTATGGTTCCGGTGTCAGGTGCAATTATATTGTTGATCATCCGGATGGTAGTAGTTTTACCAGCACCATTTGGTCCTAATAGTCCAAAAATCCGTCCTTTTTCAACATTAAAACTTACATCATTCACCGCCGTATTTTTTCCAAACGTCTTTGTAACGTTCTCTACATTGATGATAACCATGGTCTTCTGTTAGTTGTATTTTAACTGTGCATAAAATTTTAGCAAATATCTGCTAATACTTTGCAAGATGCTTAAAGTTTTCTTATTTGTAGCCGAAATAAAGTCTTTATTACAGACTGTAAAATTTTTTTTATATGCATATAGTTCACTTGAGTGCCGAATGTTTTCCGGCGGCGAAAGCAGGAGGCCTTGGGGATGTAGTTGGAGCCCTGCCTAAGTACTTAAATAACCTGGGAGAAGAGTGTGAAGTCATCCTCCCCAAATATCAAACTAAATGGCTTGATGACCAGGAGTATGAGTTAGTGTGGGAGCATGAGCTTCGATTGCAATTCGGAAAGGTTGATTTCCAGATACTGAAAGTAAAAGACGATCCTCTCGGATTTCCGCTCTATATAATAAGTATTCCAAGGCGGTTTGATCGTCCTGGAATATATATCGACCCATGGTCTGGACATGGGTATTGGGATGAGTTTGAACGTTTTGTGAGCTATCAAGTCGCAGCATTGGAATGGTTGACTCATCGTGATAAAAAGCCGGACATCGTTCATTGTCATGATCATCATGCGGGCTTAGTCCCTTTCATGATGAGTAATTGCTATCGTTATCAGAGCCTTTCACACATTCCTACTATAATTACCGTCCATAATGCAGAGTATCACGGACAGTATCATATCAATAAGTTTAACGACCTACCGGAATTTGACCATTCTAAACTGGGCTTACTTGATTGGGATGGACGACTGAATTCTTTGGCATCTGCGTTAAAGTGTGCGTGGAAAATTACCACGGTTTCTCAGAGTTATATGGGTGAATTGGGGCAAAACAGTAACGGTCTGGAGTTACTTTTCTCCCAAGAGCAAAACAAGTCTATGGGAATTGTGAATGGAATAGACGCTGAGGTATGGGATCCCGCAACCGATCCGTTATTGGATATTAATTATACAATAAGAGGCGTGAAAGGCGGGAAGAGAAAGAACAAAGAGAATCTTTGCGAGCAATTCGGATTAGACCCTGATTTACCGACCATCGCGTTTATTGGTAGATTAGTAAGGGAAAAAGGAGCAGATTTACTACCTGATCTGATTTCTTCATTCATGCATAGCGAGCATGACGTAAATTTTGTGCTTCTAGGAACGGGGGATCCGGGTCTTCATGAGATTTTTTCGAGGATGCAAAACGATCACGTTGGTTTTTTTGATGCTACACTGGAATACAATGAAAAATTAGCCCATGAAATTTACGCGGGTTCCGACTTCATCCTAATGCCTTCAAGGGTTGAACCTTGTGGATTGAATCAGATGTATTCGATGAGGTATGGCACGGTTCCAATTGTACGAGCTATTGGAGGACTAAAGGATACGGTAGTAGATATATCAGAAGAGGATGGGTATGGCATTAAGTTCCACGATTTTAATTTAGATGAAGCCGAAGAAGCTATTCGCAGAGCCATTCAACTGTATTCGGATAAAGAACAACATGCAGCTGTTGTAAAGAAAATTATTAAGCTGGATTTCTCTTGGGGAAAGTCAGCTAAAGAGTATATTCACATGTATAACGAACTTCTAAATTCAACAAATTCATGAAGGATTCAGTCATCTCTATTATTCTAGGCGGTGGTAGGGGATCTCGCCTTTTTCCATTAACCGATCATCGATCTAAGCCAGCCGTTCCTGTTGGTGGGAAGTATCGATTGGTTGATATCCCAATTTCAAATTGTTTGAACTCAGACATCCGCAGAATTTATGTGCTTACACAATTCAATTCGGCATCATTGAACAGGCATATTAAAAATGCATTCAATTTTGATGTGTTCAGTAATGGCTTTGTAGACATACTTGCGGCAGAACAGACAGCAGATAACCCGGATTGGTTTCAGGGTACAGCTGATGCGGTTCGTCAGTCCATTCATCACATGGAAAACCACGACTATGAGTATGTGCTTATCCTATCCGGTGACCAGTTGTACCAAATGGACTATCGCAAAATGCTGGAGCGGCACAAAAAGAATAAGTCTCACCTGACGGTTGCAACCATTCCAGTTGAAGCTCAAGATGCTACCGGGTTTGGGATTATGAAAACCAATGATGATGGATTGATTGATAGTTTTGTAGAAAAGCCATCCCTCGAAGAATTGGAAAACTGGAAGTCTAGTGTACCTGATCAGTACGCTTCACAAGGCAAACATTATCTGGCCTCAATGGGGATATATATCTTCAATCGAAAGACGTTGATCGATTTGTTTAATGAGAATCCGGACGCTACTGATTTTGGTAAAGAGATTATTCCGAAAACTTTGAATGAAGGATTAAAGGTTAGTAGCTATGAATTTGGTGGATACTGGACAGATATTGGAACTATTAAGTCTTTCTTTGATGCGAATCTTTCATTAGCAGATACAGTTCCTGACTTCAATTTGTACGATAATAATAGCTATATATATACCCGTGCTCGTTTATTACCTGCTTCAAAAGTGATGGGAACAACTATGGAACACTGCCTGATGGCGGAAGGGTGTATCATAGAAGCCAGCCGTATTGTCCGTTCAGTGATAGGGATTCGATCAAGAATTGCCAAAGGTACTACAGTAGAACATTCTATCATCATGGGTAATGACTATTTTCAAAGCAAGGAGGTAATTGAAAGTGCTTCGAGCCAGAAACCTGCGATGGGAATTGGCCAGCGTTGCTATATCAGTAATTGTATCATTGACAAAAATGTATGCATCGGTAATGATGTACGCATTGTAGGTGGGGATCATTTACCTGATAGTGACGGTAAATACCACTTCGTAAGGGATGGAATTGTGATCGTGAAGAAGGGAATGGTTATTCCTGACGGAACGAGTATTCAGTAGAAAAGAGATTTGAGAGCGTTTATCTCCTAAATTACTTAAGATCATTCCGAACTTGTTTCATAATCTTAAGTAGCTCCTTAAAAATATTTTACCAATAACAGGTTTATGCCTCTCCATAAGATCCTGAAACAAGCCTGACTGTCGGCAGGCAGGTTCAGGGTGACTTAAATGCTAGGAATATGAAAAAACTATTAGTACTTCTTTTTTTTGCTGTATTAACTATAAATACCGCTTTAAGCCAAACCCAGACAGAAATGATCATAGAGGCTAAAGAGGTTTATAAAAAAGTAGATGCTGAACTAAATGAGCTTTATCAAAAGATAATGGAAGAATATTCGGATAACTCTTCTTTTGTTGAAGACTTAAAAAAATCTCAAGATAGCTGGATCATATATAGGGATTCTGAATTAAATTTGAGGTATCCGGATAGGGAAGTCGGACATTATGCTAGTGTCCACCCTATGTGTGTTTCTAACTATTTGATTGGACTAACAAAAGAAAGGATAGAGAGGCTTCAAATTTGGTTGACTGGAATTGAAGAAAGAGATTTATGTTCCGAATCAGCAAATAAAGAATGCTAAAGATTTACATTTGAGTTAATAGATATAGAATATGAAAAGAGTTTTACTGATTACTTCTATCCTTCTTTTATCAATCTGTTTCACATATGGACAGAGCAATAATATTGATCTTGAGAACCTTGTTAAGATCGGAGAAATTTATTCTTCAAATGTAAATGCTTCTGGTGAGGAATTGAGTGAATCACTTGAATCATTAAGAGGGCCAGAGTTAGATAAATTAATTAACACATTAATAGCAGTAGGAAGTGCTGATGAAAATCTTTTGACAAAAGAGTTTCTTTCGAAGCCTAGTTTTAAGGAGCTTAAGTATTGGTATGTTTTAAGAGAAATACACTACAATAACCTCTCCGAAGACCCAGAGAAAAGATCAAGTATTCAAGTTGCTGAGCAAACCCTTGAAGAAGATCTTGATAGTCGTTGGCTCCTGAGTAACTATTACTATAGAATTAGAGGAGGTATAGCGAAACTGTTCAATGAGAATGATCTAAGAAATTACAACATAGAGCTTGATACATATGGTTTACAAAGTGAGACTGAAAAAGCCATTCTTTTCTTTGAAATAGTAGAAGCACTGACTGGAAGATTTCAGGTTCTTCAAATGATGAATAATCATGACAAAGTACTTGAGTTTGCTGATAAGCTACCTTCTTTTAACGGTAAACCATACTATGAGTATACCTCTTTTAGCTTTGCTGACTTTGAATGGATTGGTTACGAGAAAATAGAGTCCTACAAGGAGAGGCATTTAGGAGATCTATATTCTTCAATAAACAGTCATTTTACTGCACTATACACAAAAGAGAAAGACGAAGATTTTAGAAACCTATACTTTAATTCTATTCTGTTTATTCCAGACTATTTTAAATATTCAGGTAGTATGGAAAACGATCTTCAGGTGCTTTACAATCAATCAAGAAACTAGAGTATCAGTTAGTTCATAACTTTATAATCTGAATTAAGGCTAGTAATAACTATGCAAAATCTATTAGCAATACTATTTATAACTTTTTTTTGCACTGTAAGCTCGTTTGGTCAAACTCAGACACAAATGAATAAAGAAGCCGCTGAGGCTTACAAAATAGCAGATGCTGAATTAAATCAAGTATATCAAAAGATACTGCAAGAATACTCAAGCGACTCTTCTTTTGTTGAGGCTTTAAAAGTTTCTCAACGCAATTGGATAGAATACCGTGATTCTGAATTGAGGTTGAAATATCCGGAAAAGGAGCAAGGCTTTTATGGAAGTGTTTATCCTATGTGTATTTCATACTATATGACTGAATTAACAACCGAAAGGATTGAGAAACTACAAATTTGGCTGACCGGAATTGAGGAAGGTGATGTTTGTGCAGGATCTGTAAAACGAATAGACCCAAAATGATCAAAGGCCTTTACGAGACCCATTTATTCGTTGAAAATATAGAACGCTCAATTAAGTTTTATGGAGAAGTACTTGGGTTAACACAATGTCATTACGAAGAGAAACGAAGGGCAGCTTTCTTTTGGATTGGTGAGGATAAACAAGCCATGTTGGGACTTTGGGAGAAACCCAAAGAAGAAATCGAACAACGTCATTTTGCTTTTGAATGTGAACCTAAATGGATACTCAATGAATCCGTTGATTTTCTTAAGTCGCATAACCTGGAGTACTGGAATTTCCTGAGTGACGGCACGGATCGTCCTATGGTCTTTGCCTGGATGCCAGCAATAGCCATTTATTTTAATGACCCGGATGGGCACCCTCTTGAGTTCATTGGGATTTTAGAGGGGAAAGCACGGCCCGAACAAGGTATACTTAGCTATGAACAGTGGTTGGAGATAGAAAAATAGATTTAGAAGCGTTACTTCCAAAGGATAAACATGATTTAGAAACGGCAGAGAGCCTGAAAAACTATTCTTATTCAGAAATAAAAAACATTATTCCCGAATTATTGGAATGGGTTCAAGATATGAACTGGCCAGTTTCGGTACCGATAGCTGATTATCTCATTTCAATCTTTGAGCATCTATCTTCTTACTTTATCGAAATCCTTAAAGGAGAGGATCAAATATGGAAGTTTTATTGTTTGCACATTATAAAAGATTCTAGAAAACCATTAGGCCCAGTTCTATTTTCAGAAATAGAAAGAATTGCTAAAAATCCCACCTTTGGAGAAAAAGAAAATGATTTACACCATATAGCAATGGAGATTGTAAATGAGGGATATGAAGAAGAAACTTAGCGATCTAACAAGAGAGGACTGGAACCGACTATTTCCGGTTGAATTGGTAGATCAAAATCCTGAGTGGAAAACTCTTTTTGAAGAAGAGAAGGCGCGGATAATTGAAAAAGCAAGGTGTGAAATTATTCTGCGAACTGCCGCTTATACAATTTTTCTTATCTGTTTTCTATTCGGGTTATCTGCTGTTTCATTTGCACAAGAAAATCTTAAACAGGCAAAATCCCTGATAGAACAATTAAAAAAGGACTCTCCTGAGTACCACGGAATTCCATTAAACAGATACCTGATAACAGATATAGATTTTGATGGGATTTTTGAGGTAGTTGAATGTGTCAACAGAATTGAAAATGAGTGGACGGGAGCTTTAAATGTAGAAATGGCTCCAGCATTCGACTATGAAAATATTTTCAGATTTGAGGCGGGCAGCTTTACCGAAAACTACTCAAACTACAAATGGTATTTAAATCGGAGGTTAGTGCATTACAAACTTTGGAAGAATTTGATTGTAAATCCTGTTTCCCTTACACCCGATTCAGAAAGGTTTATTGAAGATAATAAAGATCACTTATTGAATGAGATTGAAAGATTGATAACACTAACCAATGAGCGACTAAAAGAATAACTCTATCCATATTTTATCGAAATGATTGATGTTGAAAGTTTAAATCTGAGGTTACTAGACCTGGAAGGAGTTAAAACCCTGGTGGGCTGGGCTATGGAGGAAGGATGGAATCCCGGCAAGCACGATTACGAAGCCTTCTACAAAGCCGATCCGGATGGCTTTTATGGTTTTTTTTATAAAGATAGACTTATCGCCGGAGGAGCCATTGTCTCCTATAGCGGAAACTATGGCTTTATGGGTTTATTTATTGTGCATCCCGATTTCCGGGGTAAAGGAATTGGAAACAAACTTTGGTATTTACGTCGGGATAAATTGATTGAAAGACTCAACAAAGGAGCGATAATAGGAATGGATGGCGTGGTTGCAATGCAGCCTTTTTATCAGAAGGGGGGCTTTGAAATTGCTTTTATAGATGAACGGTATGAGTGTATTGGGAAAAGCTTTCCTGTAAGTGAAAACATATCCAACATTGAACCTGAGGAGTTCTATCTGATTTTAGAATTCGATACTAAATGTTTTGGCTATGAAAGAGCACAGTTTTTATCCAAGTGGTTTAAACTTCCTGATAGTCAATTTTTTAAGTACTCGAATGGAGATGAAATAGACGGCTATGCGGTAATCCGAGAGGTTGAATCAGGATATAAAATTGGGCCTCTTTTCGCGAATAATGAGATAGTAGCGCAAGAGCTATATAAGGCGTGCTTGAATAGCGTGATTGGGGATCCTGTTTATCTGGATATCCCAACCACAAATAAAGGCGCCCTAGAGTTAGTGAAAAAATACGACGCCAAATATGTGTTTGAATGTGCCCGAATGTACTACGGAGGAAATCCCGAAGTTGATATTAATAGAGTTTTCGGGATTACTACCTTTGAATTGGGGTAAAGCTATTTAAACCAGTACACCCTTCAAAGTCTCACCAATATCGGCAGGACTTTCAACAACAGTGATACCTGCTTCAGCAAGGGCTCTTTTCTTTTCCTGAGCAGTTCCTTTACCTCCAGCAATGATAGCACCAGCATGTCCCATTCTTCGTCCCGGAGGCGCGGTTGATCCCGCAATAAACGCAACTACTGGCTTGGTCACATGCTCTTTGATATAAGCAGCAGCTTCTTCTTCAGCTGAGCCACCAATTTCACCAATAAGAACGATAGACTCAGTATCCGGGTCATCCTGGAATAGTTTAACTGCATCAAGGTGAGTAGTACCAATTACCGGGTCACCACCAATACCAATTGCAGTACTTTGGCCTAATCCCACTTTAGTAAGCTGATCAACTGCTTCGTAGGTAAGCGTACCAGATCGGGAAATTAATCCAACAGAACCGGGGGAAAAGATGTTACCAGGCATGATTCCAATTTTAGCTTCGCCTGGAGTAATTACTCCGGGGCAGTTTGGACCTACAAGTATAGCTCCACGGCTTTTTACCACCTGCTTTGCCATAATCATATCTTTAACTGGAATGCCTTCCGTGATACAAATAATTACTTCAATACCAGCAAAAGCAGCTTCTGAAATAGCATCAGCGGCGAAAGCGGGGGGTACAAAAATGACTGAGGTATTAGCACCTTCTTTTTCAACGGCGTCAGCAACCGTGTTAAAGACAGGACGATCTAAATGAGTTTGCCCTCCTTTTCCGGGAGTAACACCACCAATAATAGTGGTTCCATATTCAATCATTTGACCTGCATGGAAGCTACCTTCGCTTCCTGTGAATCCCTGTACAACAAGGCGGGTATCTTTTCCGACTAATACGCTCATTATTTGTGTTTTAAAATTCTGGATTTTGAGGGCAGGAATATACGGGCTAGTTCACAAAGTAGCTAAGTGGTTGAAGCATAATTATGGTTAAAATTGCCAGGAAGTATAAGGCCCAAAGGGGCAAAGGGGCAGAGGGTCTAAGATGGGGGCTTATTTTGCCAAAACTTTACCCCTCTGCCCCTTTGTGCCTTTGAGCCTTTGTTACTATAATTGAAAATGATTTCAGATGCCAAGAAAGAAGAAGTTCGTGATGCAGCCGATATAGTCGAAGTAATTTCTGATTACGTTAAGCTCAAAAAGTCGGGGAGTGGGTTTATTGGATTATGCCCTTATCACAATGAGAAAACGCCTTCTTTTCATGTTACTCCGCGCCTGGGAATTTATAAGTGCTTTGGATGTGGCGAAACCGGTGACGTATTCAAATTTGTTATGGATCAAGAAGGCGTTGGTTTCAATGAAGCCGTACGCCAACTGGCAGATCGGTATGGTGTATTTATTCCTGAAGAAGAGCAAAGTCCTGAACAGAGTGAAAGCAACCAGCTCAAAGAGGGAATTTACCACGCATTAGTGTACGCTGGTCATTATTACTACCTAAACCTTATGAAGAATCCTGAAGCAAAAAAGGCATTAGAGTATTTGGATAAAAGGGGATACACAGGTAACACCATTAAAAGTTTTGGTCTTGGTTATGCACCCTCTGGAGGATCCGACTTATGGCTTGCGGCCAAAAAGGCAGGAGTTGACGAGCAATACCTGGTTGAAGCTGATCTCATAAAGCCTAGCAAACGAGGAGAAGGATATTATGACACCTTTCGGGGCAGGCTCATGTTTCCAATTTTTGGACCTACTAATAAAGTAATTGCCTTTGCAGGTCGTGTACTTGGAAATGAGAAGACGGCCAAGTACATCAATTCTGCACAAACCAAAGTGTATAACAAAAGCGAGGTAGTGTATGGGGTTAACTTCGCCAAGAATGAGATCAGAAAGCATAAAGAGGTAATCCTGGTTGAGGGATATACCGATGTAATCACATTGAATCAGCATGGGATCTCAAATGTTGTGGCGAGTTCGGGTACTGCCCTGACTCCAGGACAAATGAAGGTTCTTTATCGCTATGGTGAAAAAATCACCATGATCTATGATGCGGACAATGCCGGTCAAAATGCGATGAAGCGGGGAATTGATATTGCTTTGGCTGAAGGAATGGATGTTGAATTATTGGAGCTTCCGGATGGAGAGGACCCCGATTCATTTGTAAAGCAATTCGGAAAAGAGTCTTTTGTGGAAATGAAACAGAAAGAAGGCCGAGATTTCGTGGACTTCCTGATTCTGAAAGCAGAAGAAGAGCAGCGGATGGATAATCCTTCTCAACAGAGTAAGGTGATCACAGAGATTCTGGAGGCTATAGCAAACATAAAGGAAGAAATTAAGAGGCAGACCTATGTTCAACATCTCCATCAACGCACACAGAAATACCGAAGAGGTTCAGATCGTGAGTTGTTTGAAGAATTGGAACGGGTTCGATCAGTAAAAAGGAGAGAAGAGCAACGATCTAAGCAAAGGGAAGAATTTCGAGCATCAAGAGAGTCTGAACAGATTCCACCACTGGAAAGTCATGTTTCAGAAATGATTCCACTTGAAGGCGATCTTCCAGTACCATCACCTTCGAAAAAACCACATTACGAGAAAGAGTTAATTCGCTTAATGGTTAGCTATGGTAAGGATATGGTGACCTATATTTGTTCTTTGACTAATGATCGATTATTTGAAGATGAAGAGCTTAGGATGTTCTACAGTGATATAGTGGAACGATATAAGAACGGTGAGGAAATTTCTTTTGATACTTACTCAGGAAAACCTGACCCATTCCCACGCTTAGTAGGCGATGTATTTCTTGAACAACATTCAGCCAGCGAACGGCATCATGAGAAAGTAGGGCTGAAATATGAAAAGGATAAAAATCCTTATCGGACTGCCAAGAGCACTATTAAAACCCTGGAGTTGAATTTTTTCAAAAACAAGCTTACCGAGTTATCTGAAAAATATAAAGTGGCTGATGATGAAGAGAAGAAAAAGATTATACAGGTACAGGCAGATGTTCAGTCTAAGATCACAATCAGAGAACGTACCGATTCCGATGACTTTTATCCCGACCCGGAAGGAACTTCAGAGAATGTGGTGAATGAGAAGGTGTTTGAGTATAAGATGAAAGGGGAGTGAATCAATTACTCAATGTTCAATTATCAATTTTTCAATTAAGAATTGGTAGAATTTTATTCCCATTCTTAGTTGAAAATTGAACCATTGTTATTTGTTAGCCTTTGAGACAATTAAACATCCAGCGGATACCAAACTTATCTTCAAGCTGTCCAAATACGGCGCCCCAAAAAGTATCTTGTAATTCCATATGAACTGAGCCCCCCTCACCAAGCTTGTCCCAGATGGCTTTCATTTCAGCTTCGTCGGTAAAAGAAAGGTTGAGATGGACATTATCACCCGCTGTTACTCCTTTGTGAGGCGCTCCATCAGAAAACATTAGCGATGTATCATTGAATTTCAATTCGGCGTGCATCACTTTTTCTTTGTAATCGTCTTCAACCGGCATGTTGGCATCTCCAAAGCGTTGGAGAGAAGTCACCTCTCCACCGAATACATTAGTATAGAAGTTTAAAGCTTCTTCACAATTTCCAGGAAAAAATAGATATGGTATAACTGATCCCATGTTTTTTCTTCGTTAGTTTAAATTTTATTGATACCCAAAACTGTACGCAATAGTGGCGCAAATTTTTTCGGCTATTGTAATTTCATTTGGTGTAAGAAACGCCTTCCATTTACCTGCGTTTGAACTATCGATTGGCTTTGTATTATCCGTTTTACCAATTGAAATCCCAGTGTGTAATTTGTGATGATTTAGCATATCACTGTGCCATTTTAAATTTAGCCTATTTAAGAGGTTACTAAGTTCTTCTTTTGGTTTTCGAATGAGGTTTTCATAATAAATGATGCTATAGTCTACTTTGTTTGAATCGTATAGGCTTAATAGCTCTTGTTTTAGTCTCCAACATAATGCTCCTATAAATACCTGTTGCTCTCTATCATTTTCTAAAACAGACCGATTATTAATGATAATTTTATACTTCTCAATCAAATGCATTAGATCATCATCAAGATTATGTTGAAGGGAAGTGATACAATTTTTTATTTCTTTTGGAGCTCCATTGGGGTGTACAACCCATGACAGGGTTTTGGAAGAATCCATACTAACTTTCAAGGTCAAATTTATCATAGAAGATATTACATCCCGGTAGTCTCTGATGCTCCAAAATACCTTCAGGTTAGGTAGAACCTCGAACGTGCGAACTGCAGCAGAAAAGTTAGGTAGCTTAAACGATACATATGGATGAAATTTTGAATCGTTTAGATAAGATTGAAGTAATTCGAGCTTAAAGTCTGCTTCATCAATTCCGTGAATTTCAGGGTGAGAATCTAAAATCAGATTTAATAATGTAGTTCCACTCCGTTGGCAGCCGGTTATAAGTATGGTCTTATTTTGCATTTGGCGGAAGCCCCTTTCTCATTTTAGGAGTGTTCTAAATGCTTGTTAATGCATACACCAAAATATTGACACCCATTTTAAGTGCACGCTCTCTAACATCAGGCGCATTATTATGCACTTCGGGATCTGCCCAACCATCTCCTAGATTTGATTCATAGGTGTAGAAAACCACTAGTCGTCCATTTCTGAAGAGTCCAAATCCCTTGGGAGACTGATTATCATGTTCATGGATTTTAGGAAGCCCATTGTTGAATTCGAATACCTGGTTATAAATGGGATGATTAAAAGGGAGCTCAATAAGCTCTTCATCAGGGTATACTTCTTTTAGCAGCTGCCTTACGTGCTCATCCAGCCCATAATCATCATCCACATACAAAAAGCCTCCGTTATCCAAGTACTTTCTAAGGTTTCGAACTTCAGTGTTGTTCGTTGTAATAGTTCCATGGCCGGTTAAAAACAGAAAAGGGTAGGAGTGAATGTCGGTACTTCCCAGTGAAACATCTTCATAGTTCCCATTAATGCTAATAGGCACATACTGGTTGGTGTAGCGGATAAGGTTGGATAGTGAAGATGGGTCATTGTACCAATCCCCTCCACCTCTATATTTAACGCGGGCTATTTCGAAACCATTTATATCCTGTGCATAAACAAGCCCGGAGGTAAAAAAGAAAAACGATAAAAGTATTGGTACTAATCGCATGATGGCAATGTATTAAAAATCCGGATTTCTTCTAATGAAAGTCCGAATGGTATCAGAAGCCATTGCTCCAAAAAGCCCTATACCACCTTCTACATGAGTAATCACATTTTGAATTTCACCAGGAGAAAGAGTAGATCCACCCAATTGGACTTCCTCTGACCGGACATAGTCAAAGATGTTGTCATCTACTGTAGAGGCAACAATATCATTTTCTCCATAGAAGGCCACTGCGATCCAGGGATAACGAACGGTGATGCTTCCATCAGAATTAACATCGAAGTTGCCTTCATTAAGTAACCCAGAAGCTGTATTTGAAAACTCTTGTAAATCGTCCTCACCATCATAAAAGTCGGCATATAAAGGAGTGAGGTTATCCGGATCGGGATTTACGGCAAGAGTATTGAATATGTACACATTTTGACGTCCCGGATATGAGCTTTCTGAAAGAGTTACTTCAAGCTGGTCTGTTGATTGATATACAAGTGTATCAAGGATTCCTCCAACCACAGTAAAATTACCGGGAACAATAGCTGTAGCAGAGATTTCTTCATTTTCCTGAGTCAGGACTTCCAGTCTATATGTTCTGGAAGGGAGCACAATGTGTGGAGAATCAGGTATATAGATTCCGGCTTGCCTCATTCCGAAAGTAAAGGTTGAGTCGATTCCGGTTCCGTTTTCCTCCAGTAAACGAACAACCACATTAGCTCCTTCAACAGCGGTGTTTTCGAAGCTATAAAATTCAAAAGCAGGGGCTGTGGTAGAAAGGCGAACTTGCTGTAAAGCCCGTCCGGCTATCAGGTAGGATTCTACAACATAAAACTCCTCGTAATCGCCTTGAGAATAATCGTCACAAGCAGTGAGTACCAAAATGCTGGAAGTAAGTAGTAATAATAAATTCTTCATGATCTTAAAACTTTACGGTATAGGAGAATCCAGGGATGATTGGTAGTTGGGTTACATTGGTAACATCTATTGGGTTTTCGTCAAAATCGAAGGCCTGGAACCATACATTTCTTCTGGAATAAGCGTTAATAACCTGTAATTGCCATTCAGCTTCTCCCAACCCAAAAAATGTTCCTTTTCTTGAGAATGATAAATCCAGGCGATGGTAGGCAGGGAGTCTTGAAGCATTTACATTTTCAACAGTAAATGAATCATTCTCATCAATGCCCGAATATGGTTCATCAAATAACGCATACCTGCCCAGTACTAAGGTATAAGCCTGCCCTGTTGCATATACCCAAGCCCCAGTTACTTTCCATTTACGGCTTAATCTGTAGTTCAAAACCAGATTTACGTCATGTGTTCGGTCATATTTTGGAGGATAAAAACGGGCTTCGTTGTTTTCATCTCCAAGACGAACATTGAATCCTGGGAATTTACGCCAGGTTTCTCCCCAGGTATAGCCGATAAATCCATTAAGCCGACCGACTTGCTTTTCAAACATTGCTTCTACTCCAAAAGCATAACCTTCACCAAAGCGGAAGACATCACTATAAACTAAACCCGCAGCATCAGGTAAGAAAGGATCTAATTCAAATAAATCTTTCATTGTACGATAATATGCCTCTATGTCAAGGCCATAATCTTTGAATGGGATTGTTTTAGCACCTATAACGAATTGATCACCATAAGCCGGGTCAACTCCTTCATCAGTAGTTAGCCATACATCGAAGCCAGAGAAAGCTTCATTTGTGATAAGGGTAAAAAACTGGTTGTATCGGCCATATGCTGATTGAAGGCGAATACGATCGTTTAGTTTGTGCTCAATGGACAGGCGCGGCTCTAATCGCAGGAATTCTCCATCAGAAAAATAATTTAGCCGGGCTCCACCAATTACTTTCCATTTATCAGTGGGTCGCCAGGTATCTTGAACGTAAAAGGAGCCATATCGGGAATGAATTCTTGAGCTAAAACTGTCCTGATTATCGAAGCGGTCTTGTAATCTTAAGGTGAAGATACCTGCCCATAGCCCCGTAGAAATCTGATGCTTCTCATTAGGTAAGTATTCCAAGTCCGACTTTATGGAGTATTCATAAATATTGTTGTCCCGTTCGAAGGGAGTACCTCCAAACTCAAACTCCGGAGTGTTGAAGTATCGGGAGCCGGTAATAACAAAGTTTGAAAACAGCTTTTCATTGAAAATATGAGTCCAGTTACCGCTAATGGTTCTGTTTCCATAGTTGAGCAAGAACTCAGCATCATCAGCAAAAGGAAAGCGAACTTTATCTGTTCCAGTGTAGGCAGCTATGGAAAACTTGTCATTTTGAGAGGCATCGTAGTTGATCTTTCCATTGAAGTCTAGAAAATAAAATAGGGAAGGAATATTATCTATGTTTTGGCGAAGAGCTGCTAACAATGGCTCAAGCGTTGACCTTCGAAATGCAAACATATAGGATCCCTTTTTGATTGGGCCCTCAATAGAAACGCGGGAAGCCAAGAGACCAAGAGTGGCGGAACCCGCAAATTCATTTCTGTTTCCATCTTTATTATAAATGGAAAGAACCGATCCTAATCGGCCACCATATTCTGCAGGATACCCACCTTTATATAAACGAACATCTTTAATAGCATCAGGATTGAAAGTGGAAAAGAATCCAAAAAAGTGACTAGGATTATATACTGTTGTCCTGTCAAGAAGGATAAGTGTTTGATCGGGGCTACCTCCCCGGATGTATAAACCACTTGAAAAGTCAGAAGCAGATTTAACACCTGGAAGAAGCTGGATGGAGCGAAATACATCGGCTTCGAACACAGAAGGAAGGGATTTAATTAGCTCTGTAGTAACCTGCGCAGTACCAATTGACTTCAATTCTTCTTTTTCAGCCTGAGATTCAACGATAATTTCTTCTCCTACTAAAGACTCTGGCTCCAACTCGATATCAATTCTAAAGTTTTCACCAGCTTCAAGAGTAATCTCTTGTTGGAATAGCTTGTATCCAATATATGAGGCTGCAAGAGTATAAGTGCCAGGTTGGACATTGGTTATTGTGAAATAGCCAAGCGTGTTTGTAGAAGCTCCCCGGTTATTTTCCAGAAAAGCTACATTTGCACTGATTAAGGTTTCACCAGTTTCCGAGTCCTTGACATACCCGTTTACAGAAGCGAGGTTTTGAGCGTTTATTGAAGAGTGGAAGAATACCACAAAGAAAACGCCGAAGATAAATTTATACATGAATTACTAGGGACAAGTTTGTCATAAAGTGATTAGTAAAAATAAAGCTATATAACTTTACTAGTGTTAAGATATTATTTTCTCGACCAGTTGATTGGTTATTTCAACGAATTGGTTTTTGATTCAATCGGCTACTTATTTTAATCATTAAAGATTCAAACTTTTTTGCGTATTTGAATCTTCATTTGGGATTTTAAGTGATGTTCCAATTTCTTTGTTCAATAATCTTATGAAATGAGCTGAAAGGAGAGGAGACTCTTTCTCAATATTTTGATGAACAAAGAAATACAGTTTTTCCATCCCGTGTTCTTTCCAGGATTTTATTCGGGTTACCCAATCATCTAATCTTTGGTAATCACTTTCGTGGTTTGCTCCAACATAACGCACAAAAGCAACAGGGGTGGTTAGCCTCATATGGAGTAAGTCTCTTCTTCCAGCTGTATCTGTAACAATGTTAGCCACTTCATGTTCTTCAAATAATTGGTATATCTGGTTGGCAACTACTTCGTCATTGAACCAGTCGGTATGCCTCAGCTCTATTGCTAAGGGTAAGTCTTTTGGCCATGCATCGAGAAAGGAATAAATACGGTCAATATCCTTCGGTTTAAAATCATCTCTAAGTTGAAGGAAAATCATTCCCAGCTTCTCATCAAAAGATCGAATAGGGATAGTGTATTCCTCGATTAGTGATTCTACACCTTTTAACCTTTTGTAGTGACTAATACTATTAACCACCTTTGGAAAGAATTTAAAATCATCCGGAGTTTTGTTATTCCATCCAGAAACAACATCTGCTCCAAAAATTCGATAATGGGTAGCATTGAGCTCAATAGAATTGAATTGAGTAGCATAGTACTCTAGTTCATCTTTGGTACCTCTTGGATAAAATCCTTTCAAATCACTGCGATTCCATTTGGCACAACCCACAAAAGCCTCGAATTTATCTTTATTTCCGTTTGATAATGCTTTTGCAGTATCAGGGTGATCAGGCGGTAAGGTGAAGTCAATGATTTCAGGGTTAGATACGCTACCGAATTTCATTATTTCGTTTTGGTTAATTGTTATTTGTTAATGGTATGGGTTAGGAATTCAAATAACCATTAACAAATAACAAAACCCTCAGTTCCCAATAAAGAGTGTGTAATTTCGTATATTTGACTGTTCTTTGAATTAATGGGGGTGTTCTGGATTCGACGGGATGAGTAACACCGTAGGTTGCATGTCGAGAAATTCCAATGAATCTCGTAAATCATTCATTATGGAAACCAAAATAATTGACAACAATTATTCTTACCGCTTAGCAGCATAAACTGCCTAGCCGTTCCTCTGGTTAAGTGCCTATCATTGCCAGACTGAACGTCATACCAGATAGGATAGCGTAATAGGGTTTCCTGTCTTCATTGCGCGAAAATTCACAGGATAGTCTGTTGTCGCTTGGTTACTAGGCTCGGCTTCAGGCGAATTTAAAGTAGTAACTAAACATGTAGACGCTTGCAGGTTTACCTTTTCGGACCGGGGTTCGACTCCCCGCACCTCCACCATTTGTTAAAGCCAATCTTGTGAAGGATTGGCTTTTTTTAATGGTCTATTTTTGGTATACCAAGAAAATTCTAGGTACATTGCTCGAGTTAATTAGATATTAATGGGCTAGCAATTGGGTAGGGTGACTAAAGCCTTAGTATTTTTTGTCGTACTGGGTACATTATGCGCGGAAAGTGTTCTTTCCCAAGATATTTCTATTCGTTTTGAGCAGATTACTACTGAAGACGGGTTATCTCAGAGTACGATCAATGCCATTCTGCAAGACAGTCGTGGGTTTCTCTGGTTTGCTACAGATGATGGACTTAACAGGTATGACGGATATGAATTTAAAGTCTACCGGAACCTCTCTTACGACTTCTTTTCGATTTCAAATAACCAGATATCTACGCTCATTGAGGATAGGAATGGTTATATATGGGTTGGCACCAAAGGAGGAGGGTTAAACAAACTAGATCGAGAGCAAGAGCGATTTGTTCGGTATGTTAATAACGAGGAGAACCCTAAATCTATCAGCCATAATTATGTAAATGTACTTTTTGAAGACGAAGCCGGGGTGATTTTGGTTGGCACACAAAAAGGGTTGAATATTTTTAATCCAGAGTTGAATGAGTTTTCAGTGTACTCAGAAGTTGAAGATCACAAGGAACTCGGTGAGGCTGAAATTACTGCGCTATATAAGGATAGTAATGACTTTATATGGATTGGGACAGAAGAAGACGGGTTATTTCGATTTGATCGAATATCCGGGGAGATAAAACATTTCGAGCGTGGTGGAGAGCACCCAATCCCTGATAACTGGATTGTAACTTTATATCAGGATAATTCAGGAACCCTTTGGGTGGGCACACAATCAGGTGGTTTACTTCGTTATTATGAAGAACAGCAAAGGTTTACAAGTTTTACCTCAGTAAATTTTTCTAGTACAAGTATCAGTAATAACTGGGTACTTTCTCTTTTTGAGGATTCCCGAGGCACTTTCTGGGTAGGAACCTTGAATGGTCTAAATACCCTTGACAGGGAATCAGGAGCATTTACAAGTCTTATGGATCTGAATTATCCGATTAATCTCAGTAATAATTCAATTTCTGCTCTGTATGAAGATCGATCGGGAGTAATTTGGGTAGGTACCCGAAATGGAGCTCTAAACAAATTTATCAGGTCTTCTTCTGAAAGTTTTACTGTATTTCAAAATGACCCATCCAATACCAGAAGTTTGACTAATAATAATATCTGGGCTATTTCTGAGGATGATGATCGAAATATTTGGGTAGGTACGCAAGGTGGTGGAGTTGATGTACTTACACCGGGAACTAATCTATTTAAAAATTATCGTAATAGTCCCAACAACCCCCGCTCATTAAGTAATGATTTTGTAAATGCTATTATAAAAGATGATATGGGCCAGATATGGATAGGTACCATAGATGGGCTCAATAGATATAATGAAGAGGCTGATGAATTTATTCACTTTAGGCACGATCAAAACGATGAGT
Organism: Balneola sp.; assembly: GCA_003712055.1. Classification (NCBI taxonomy): domain Bacteria; kingdom Pseudomonadati; phylum Balneolota; class Balneolia; order Balneolales; family Balneolaceae; genus Balneola; species Balneola sp. Next base: position 541,480 of record RHLJ01000001.1, on the reverse strand, counting down.
CTACTATAAGCGGAGACATCATTACTACACTCCTGGAAGATAGTAGAGGAATTCTCTGGGTAGGGACTTTGAATAATGGTCTAAATGCCTATGATAAGGAGACAGGAAATTTCAGGCGTTTTGAGACTATCGAAAATGATCCTTCTTCAATAAGTCACAACAAAATATGGTCTATGTATGAAGATAGACGTGGTGTGTTTTGGGTTGGTACACATGGATTTGGGCTTAACAGATATGATAGAGCTCGAGGTATATTTACCCGCTTTACCAACGATCCAAATGATGAAAAGACCATAAGTGATAATTTCATTAATGTCATTACACAGGATAGGGATGGTAATCTTTGGATTGGGACCATTAATGGGTTAAATAAGTTCGATGCTGAAACAGAAACCTTTATTCGTTATTCCACCCAGGAGGGGCTGCCAAATGATGTTATTTATGGCATTATAGAAGATTCAAAAGGTCATTTATGGTTGAGTACGAACAGTGGTATTGTTGATTTTAACCCAGAAACAGAATCGTTTCGTGTATACGATATGGGAGATGGGTTACCGAGTAATGAATATCGATTTGGAGCCTATCACAAGGCAAACGATGGCTCTCAGTACTTTGGTGGTATAAATGGGATGGTGTTATTTAAGCCGGACAGTATTCAGGATAACCTCTATATCCCACCTGTTGTTATTACCGACTTCCAAATTTTTAACGAAGATGTACCCATCTCTGCTGTAGGATCTCCTCTAAAGAAATCGATTATAGAGACAGAAGAAATTGAATTAACATGGAAAGAGGAAGTAATCTCCTTTGAGTTTGCAGCTCTCCATTTTGCAGCTCCTGATGAAAACCAGTATCAATACAGGATGGAAGGATTCGATTCTGAGTGGCAGGATGTTGGAAACAGACGATTCGTTTCATATACAAATTTACCGGAAGGCTACACTTATACCTTTAGAGTTAGAGCGTCTAACAAAGATGATATTTGGAATATGGAGGGTACAGCCATAAAGCTTAAGATCCTTCCTCCGCCATGGAAAACTTGGTGGGCATATGGCATCTATTCTATAATTGGAGCGGGGTTATTAATTGGCTTTGTTAATCATCAAATTTCCCGGGAAAGAAAAAAGAAAGAACAAGTAGTTCAATATAATGAAGAACTTGAGGCCCTGGTAAAGGAGCGTACAATTCTATTAGAGATTGAAAAAGAAAAAAGTGAAGCTCTGCTATATAATATGCTTCCGAAAGAAATTGCTGATGAGATTAAAGATAAAGGATCAGCTACACCGAGAAGATATGAAGAAGTTAGTGTGCTATTTACTGATTTTGCGAATTTCACTTCTACTGCAGCCACTATGTCGGCAAAGAAACTGGTTGCTGAGGTAAATGAGATCTTTGAAGGTTTCGATAGTATTATTGAAAAATATGGGATGGAGAAGATCAAGACGATTGGTGATGCTTATATGGCGGTCTCAGGATTACCAGTTGAAAAGCCTGACCATGCTTATCTTTGTGTAAAAGCTGCAAAAGAAATGCAAGAGTTTGTGCAAAAACGAAATGAAGATGCTGCTGTAAAGTGGAAAATGAGAATAGGTATCCATAGCGGTAGTATTATTGCCGGTATAGTGGGCAAAAAGAAGCTTACTTATGATATTTGGGGATCAACGGTGATATTAGCGAGCAGGATGGAAGAAGTAAGCGAAACTGGAAAAGTAAATATTTCGGCTACAACCTGTGATTATGTACAAGAGTACTTTAAATGTGATTACAGAGGCAAGGTAAATGTCGAAGGTCAGGGAGAAATGGACATGTATTTTGTTGAAGAACAAATTGCATCTCCAGAGGAAGAAGTAGAAAGTACTGTCTAGTTTTACCTTAGTTTTTATTCGAAACTCATTCTTAAAAGTAAAAGGCAATATTAAAAGAAGGCTGAATACCTAAGTCATAAATATCGGTTCTGGACGACCCTATAGAATCTCTACGATTTCTCGCTTCGATGGTAATTTGGCGTATTTCGGAATACCACGGGTTATTTCTATTCAACAAATTATATACTGAAAACGAAGTTCTAAGTGATCCTTTATTTAGTTCGACATTATAATTTAAGGAAGCATCAAACCTTGAATAATAGGGGAGTCTTGGTTCGTCTTCTTCTATTTGATCATTTAATCGATCCGGAGTACCGCTTCCGTAAGTCCAAGCCAGGTAAAAATCAAAAGCTCTTGAGATATCTAATTCACCGGCAAATGAGAATTGATGTCTTCGATCCCAATCTGCATAAAAATATTCACCATCATTAATACGAGGGTTTCTTAGTTCGATAGAGGATAATGTATAAGCCGAGCTCAGTGTGATTTTAGAAAAAGTACTTTTAACAAAGAATTCTACACCTCTTCCTATGCCTTCGTTTTCAAAAAACCAGGGAGAATCGGTAGTTCGAAAGGAGCTTGAGATACGGTTAGAATTCAATTCGTGAAACCTCAAGTTGTCATAATCCTTTATATAGGCTTCTGCCTGTATATATAACCTAGTGAAATATCTGGAGCGGATTGCTGCGGAATAATAGTTCACAGAAGAAGGTGCCTGATCTTCATTACTCAAAATCCAGAAGTCGGAACTATTGATATTATAAAACTGCAATCGATTTATGAACTGATGATTTTTACTGTAACCAAGGCTAACAGTAAGGGGTTCATCAATTTCAAACTCAGCTTTAATCCTGGGAGACCAACGCAAATATCTGCCATTACTAAAATAATGTACCCTATTACCAATTCTTAATTGTACAGGTGATATAGAATTGATGTCTAGCTGATGGAAGACATCGACCAGTTGACTGGTTCGCCTGCTTCTAAATGATTGGCGAGTAAGGCTTCTTTCTACATATTCTACATCAAAATCACTATAGTTGATACCATAATCCATAGTTATTCCACCTAGTGAAGAATGGAAATTTTGTTTTGCAGAAAATTCCTGAAGTGAGTTCTCAAGATTAAGGGTGCCAAGGAAACTAGAGTTTTCATTTGGGCCATTATCATTTTGTCCCCTTCTGATCTGGTATTCAAAATCACCTTTGGAATATTCGCTCCCATAACTACTAATACCTACGCTGGTTTCAGAAAAAGTATTATCCGAAAGGATGGTATTAAATGAAGCAGAGGCAGTTTGTGAGTTCCAGTCATTTATTGTTTCATAAAGGTTCTGTATATCTACTTCATCCCGAAAATAGCTTTGTGAAGATTCATCAGAGCCAATATATCCACTCAATGTTAGCTGTCCTCCTCTTGCGTTTTCGACATAAATCTTACTGTGTAAATCATAAAAACGTGCATCCGTATTCTGTATGTCAAAGGTATTAAGACGAACGTCTGTGATAAGATTTTCATTGACTTGTTCCGGAAGTACGACTTTCGCAGGGCGCTGTACATCCAGGCCATATTCAATCAATCCCTGGTTATTAAACCAATTCAACTCGTCCATATGAGAGATTCTTCCTGAAAATAACCAACTGGCTTTACCTTTAGCTAAAGGTCCTTCAAGTGTGGCCTTGGTGGCAGTATTACTGAAACCAGCCGATCCTGAAACTCTGTTTAACGATCCGGTTCGTGTAATTAATGAAAGAGTTCCTCCTAATGGAGCCTGAAATTGAGCTGGGGTAATATCATAATAAAACCCACTTGTTTTGAGTGCATCCGGATTCATTGCATCTAAGAGTCCAAATAGATGGCTCTGATGATATATAGTTTGACCGTCAAGCAATACCTGGAAACCATCAGCAGCGCTTCCCCTGATATTTATTCCATTATTAACAGCAGAGCTCATTGAAACAGAAGGTAATGATTGTAGAGATCGCACAGAATTATTCTCACCGAGAGGATTAAATGTGCCAACTTTAACCAGGCTACTTAATACAGAATCGGATGCAGTATAAAAATTGATTCCTTGTATAAGAATCTCAGATCCACTAAAAGGTTCTGGTTCTAAGCGGATGGATATATTCGCCCAGTTAGTTATTTCATCAAAAGATAAGTTCAGACGTTGAGGTTCATACCCCACAAAAGAAACCAGGAAAGTGAGATTTTTTGCATTGGAAACTGCTTCAATATGAAAAGTTCCATTAGGAGTACTTGACGTTCCATATAGTTTGCCTTCATCCCTCCATGAAATGGTAGAATAGGGGAGGCGTTCTCCGGTTTTACTATCCAGGATAAAACCGGAGATTGAAATCTTTTGGTCTTTTTGTTTCCCGGATGTAGAATAAACTAGAGCCTGAAATCGCTCTTTGTCAATTTTAAGCCCAATATTTCTAAGTTGAAGGTTTTCTGATAGTACCTCCATCAGGTTGTCTTCTTCTGCCGTTAAGGTAATTTTAATATCTGAAACCAGTGCTTCACGATATAAAAACCGATAGGGAGTTTGGCGCTCTATATCGGAGATAACTGATAGAAAAGGCTTGTTCGAATACGAGAATGTTTGCGCATTAACACTTCCCTGGAGTAATGCCAATACGACTAATAGAGGTCCGTAAATCCGGGAAATGGAAACCATGTGCAATTAATTGATTGCTACAAATACATACTTATCATCAGCAGCCTGGCGGAAAGTTCCACCTAAAACTAGGCCTAAATCTTCTAAAGTTTGTGAGACAGAGTCAAGTCTTAATGAACCAGTAACTGTACTTATATCATCAAGTGGAGAAACGTCAATTGTAATATTAAAATGTTGGCCTACTTCTGCAACTACTTCTTCAGGAATGCTCGAATTAAATACGATAGTATTACTAATCCAATCAGTAAACTCTTCAGCCAATGCTTCATCAGTATAAGAGATAATACCGTCAGTAATCATAGAAGATTGCCCTGGTTCCAGAATTAACGGCTCTTTTCCATCAATCGTATTAAATGATATGCGTCCTTCTTCCAGATATACTTTCGAGGAATTTCCCCAACTACTCAGGTTAAAGCGTGTACCGAGTACAGTAACAACTCCTTGTCCGGCTGTTACGCTAAAGGGGCGATTCTCATCCGAAGTTACATCAAAATATCCTTCGCCAATGATCGAATAAGTGCGCTCGTCATCGTTAACAGCTAATTCAAATAATTGAGAATAGGGTCTAAGAGTAACCTCGGTGCCATCTTCAAGAGATATAGTAGTTATCGTCGAGTCGCTTTGTGCTAACAGTGCAGTATCTGGCGTTGAGGTTGTAATCCAAAAGAATCCCACAAAAGCTGCAATTAAAACCACAGCAGCAGCGGCCCATGTATATGCAATTCTACGCTGAAAGAGAGGAGTGATCTTAGCTGCTTTCCTTGTCTGCAAGTCAATATTCTTCCAAAGTTTGGTAGAATCAAGTTCATAGTTTTGATAAGTTTTTTGTTCCTTGTCTTTGAATTCCACCAGAACATCAATAAGGCGATTTTTGAGAGAAGTAAAAGAATCCCCAGAGTTTAATACTTCTCCAAGTTGTTGTGACAAAATCAAATCAGGATCATCGTCGGGGAGTAGTATGTTTTGTTCTTCTGACATATTAGTAGAATGAATGGAAAAGCAAGCTACTTGAAGTAGCCTGCTTTTCTGTGGTTAGTGATCATCATTTGGGTCGATCATCGGTTAGTTTCGTCGTTTGCCATCTTTGAGTGAGAAGCGAATAACTCTGTCGATTCTATCAAATCTCATAAGTGCTGTTCCATCATCTTCTTCAAGATCAATCACACCTTCAACTAGTGTTTCTTGAGGTATACCATTTATGGTTTCGCTCATGGATATGCTATAAGTGATAGTTCCACTTACTCCATTTTCCAGGTTACCATAAACCTCAACAGTATCTTTATTGATTTCAACGTTCTCATAGGTAAGATTGATTTCGTATGATCTTGCCGAAGTACTATCATTAAGAGCGCCTTCTGCATCACCTATTCCTGTATGAGTACCATCCATAGTTAGGATTGTGTTTGTAGAATGCACACCAGTTATATCGAAACTATCTGTTTTTGTAAAACTGGAAGTCTTGGTGGTGTCCTCATAAGACCCGGTTTTATTACTATTGAAAACAATTGCTTCAATTGAATCTCTTTCAGCTCTTGGTCGAGCAATAAATTCGCCATCAAGGTCTGTATATATAATTTCTTGTAGCGTACTTACAGATTTTGAATACCGGTTATTCTCTACAATCCGCTCATAAGAGATGGTGTGTACACCTGTTAAAGAATCGTATGAGAAGCTGTAATTACGTTCCCTGCCTCGACCCCCGTTTCCTCTTGGTCCTGATTTGCTTCTACCATCAAAATAAAAGATTCCCGTAGCATCAACATTTGAAAAAGCATCGTACATACTTGAGATTAATCCAGACTCGTCATCAGCAAGAGAAGAGGCTGCGATTTCGGCTGCAAATTGTATGTCTTCTTCACTAAGAGACTCGACTTCATTGTTTACTGAAGAACAAGCAGAAAAAGTTAACCCTGTAGTAAGGGCCATCAACAATAAATATTTTGGATTTATAAAGGACTTCATGGTTCTAACTTTAGATTGGTTTTTAGATTAAATTCTTGATTCAATCCTAATACACATAATTCCAGGAACACCCCTAATTGGGAAATTTTTATCGATCGTTGCCTATCGAAATTTCTCCAACTTCCCTCTTAGCTCTTTAAGAGCAAGTCCCATATGGTTTTCTATAGTTTTAACCGATACCTGTAAGGTTTCTGCGGCTTCTTTGTAGGTGAATTCCTGAATAAAACAGAGTCGGAATACAGCTTGTCTTTTTTCAGGCATAGACCCGATAGAATTTTCGATGATTTCTCCCAGCTCTTTTGCCTCAAGCCTGGCTTGTACATCTTCGCTGCCTTCTTCAGTAGCTATATCTGCATTCTCATCAAACTTAGCAGTATCCCGGAACACATTGAGCATTCTGGTATAGGCAATCCGGAAAAGAAATGCTTTTAATGATTTGGTTTCATCAATTTGGGCTCTTTTTTCCCATATATATACAAATGCCTGTTGAACCAGGTCTTCAGCTTGTTGTTCGGAAACTCCCTTTTTTAATAAGAAATGAAATAGGTAGGAGTGATGACGTTCAAAAAACTTCTTAAATGCTTGATGATCACCTTTTTTTATGGCTAATAATAGCTGGGGGTCGTCATTTTCGTCTCCCTTTTTTATAGCGAGAAGAAATAGTAGATACAGCACGTAAATATTCATGGCCGAATATAAAGGCCTGTATTCAAATACCACAAAATTAAATCAGAATTACTACTTTTTAGGTCATGAAATTTACTTTACTATTTCTATTCATCCCTTCACTAATATTAGCCCAGGAGAGCAAAAGTGTAGAGTTATATAATGTTGAGAAGGAGGATAAGATTGAGGTATTTGTAAAGAATGACAACATCTTTCCTATTACGCTTCAGGTAGAAATGGATTTTTCTAATCTTAGACCTTCTCAAGGTCTTCCTTTAACGGAAGTAATAGATGCGAAAGCGGATATCAAGATTTTGGAACTTTTTCCAATTAAACAACATGGCGGTTGGGAATTAGAGACTTCGTACAGGTTTTTTATGGGAAGTATTTTTGCTGATCATACAGATGATTTTGTATATCGACTCCCATATCGGTTAGGAACTCAAAGAAGAGTATCTCAGGGTTATAACGGTCAATTCTCTCACACGGGTAGTCTCAGATATTCAGTTGATTTTCAAATGCCGGAAGGGACTCAGATATATGCTGCCCGATCGGGTATTGTAGTAGAAACAGAAGAGAGCTATCGAGAGGGAGGAGATGACAAGTATTATATTGATAAAGCAAATTATATAACCGTTCTGCATGATGATGGTACATTCTCTGAGTACTCACATCTAAGACCTAATGGTGTAGTAGTTTCGGTTGGGCAAAGGATAAGAACAGGACAGTTGATTGGGTATTCAGGAACGACCGGGTATACTACCGGACCGCATCTTCATTTCAACGTTAAGCGGGTAGTCCAGGATGGCCGGTATATAACTATCCCGGTAAAATTTGCTACAAGAGAAGGAAATATCCAGCTTATAGAAGGGGAGAACTACCGGGCGCTTTAGAACAATCGAACATTGAACAATTGAACAATTGATCACTTCTTATTAATCTTATTCAATTCATTCAGAGATAAACCCTTCATTACTTCCTCATAATTGGAAATATCCTGAGGAAGAATAATTTGGTTCTCATCGCGACCCAGGCCTTTAAGTTTACCAAGATACTTTTCAGCAAGTCGAAGCTGCATCGCTTCTGCACCTTTGGGTTGAGACAATGCTTCTGCAATTTTTTCAATCGATACTGCTGTTGCTTCTGCCAAGGCCTCAATTTCTTGGGCTAAACCTTCGGCTTCATTAATTCTTCGCTGCATTTCCGCTTCAGAAATATTAATGATCTCCGCTTTTACACCTTCAGCGTCATTCACCTTGGAGCCTTTGACCCCTTCAGACTTTGCAATAACAGCTCGACGATCCCTTTCAGCAGTCATTTGCCGCTCCATGGCATTCTGAACAGTACGAGGAGTCATAATATTTTTAATCTCGTAGCGGTGAACCTTAATTCCCCAGGGTAATTCCATCTCACTCAGAACTGAAACCACTTCTCTACTCATTCTTGCTCTTTCTTCAAAAGTCTCATCCAAATCCATAAGCCCGATTACAGATCGGGTAGTAGTTTGAGCAAGCTGGATAGCAGCATACCTGTAATTAGTAACTCCATAGCTGGCGTTTACAGGGTCAACAACACTTAAATAGATCACGCCATCTACTTCAACCTTCACATTGTCTTTGGTGAAGCATTCTTGAGGTTCTACCTCGATAGTCTCTTCACGGAGATCTTGCTTATATACGACTTTATCAAAAAAGGGAACGAGCGCATGAAAACCAGGGCCAAGTGTTTTTTGGTAGTTTCCAAGTCGTTCTACAATATAGGCGTATTGGTTTGGTACGAGTCTAAATGACTTGGCTATTTTGTATAGAATAAAAAGCCCAAAAGCCATTACTAAACCAAAACTAACAGTATCTACGATTTCCCAAAATTCCATTATTTGTCTCCTTCCTGATCTTTGATGTTCGAACTTACAGCAGTTACCCCTTCAAAAAAGGTTTTGAGGTTCGCGGTTTCGGTTGGAAGCACAGAGATTTTGGAAGTCTGTATAATTTTTCCAAACTCGTCGATGTATTGTTCTACCAGTTTAGTTTTAACCGCTAAATCTCCACCAGGCTTTTGCATGGCCTCTGCTATTCGCTGAATGCCATTTGCGGTAGCTGTGGCCACCAATTCAATCTCTTTGGCTTTACCCAGTGCTTCATTGATTCTTTTCTGTCTGCTTGCCTCAGAAACAAGAACCTGGCTTTGCTGTTCACCTTCCGATTCATTAATTCTGGCCTGCCTGAAACCTTCGGAGTGTACAATCTCAGCTCTTTTTTCACGCTCTGCTTCCATCTGCTTTTCCATGGTATCAACAATCTCATTGGAAGGGCGGATATTTTTAATCTCATATCTCAAAACTTTGATTCCCCACGGGTCGGCAGCCTTATCAATTTCCCGAACGATATTTTCATTCATCATTTCCCTTTCGGAGAAGGTATCATCCAGTGTAATTTTACCAATTTCACTTCTCATTGTCGTTTGAGCAAGATTGATGGCTGCGGCTTGATAATTGGAAATCCCATAACTGGCTTTATATGCATCCATCACTTTGATATAAACCAATCCATCTACGGCTACCTCGATATTGTCATTAGTAATACAGGTTTGGCTTGGAACATCTAATACCTGTTCTCTCATTTCGCGGCTGTAAGCTGGTCGATCAACAAGTGGGATCAGAAAATGAAAGCCTGGTTTGAGATTTTTTTTGAATTTCCCTAACCGTTCCTGAATTACCTCCTCACGAAATTCAACAATGATAAATAGCCTTGTGATTAAGAAGTATAGGACCAACAATGTGATCAAAGTTCCTGTCCAAAACATGACGCCCTAGTTTGATTGTTTAAGTTTTTGTGCCTGTGGTGGATTCAATTTATCCACGGGTTCTACAATCCAGGTTGTATTATCCCTATATACAATACGAACCTGAGTACCGGCAGGAATTTCTCCTTCCAAAGAACGAGCCTGCCAGGAGATTCCTTGGAAACGGATTCTACCTTCATTGGTTTCATCATTTATTGGTTCTACTACATCAACAATTTGATCCATAGCTTCAAAGTCCTCATCAGCTACTTTAAAGCTACTTTCTCCGCCAAAATATTTTTTAAGTACTGGAAGGGTTAGAATGGTAAGAATAGTGGAAATACCTACCCATGCCAAAGTTGCAGTGACAGGATCATCTAGAATCCCTATAAAACGAGCAATACCAACAAGCAGCCCACTAAAGCCAAGAATCACTGCTGCACCGCTGGGAAGTAAGAATTCCAAGGCCATGAGTATGATTCCACCAATCACAAAAATCCAGGTTAGGGTATCTCCGTCCATGAGTGTTTTCTTCTTGATCTTTACGAAAAACATAGATAGCAAATTGAAAGCAAAAAAACCCAACTTCTTGGCATTATATTTGCAAATTTGTGGCCATGTCAGAAAAAGAAGCAGATAAGCGAGGACTTAAAAGTCTCAAAGAAACTCTTGTTAGTATTTTTGCCCTGAGCAAGCCCTATCGAAAGCGATTCTATTTTGCTACCGTTGTAGTGCTAATTGGTTCGGGGATTTGGTTGTCAGTGCCTCTAGGTTTACGAGAATTATTGGATGCTGTTTTTGAACAAGGAAATGATCAGCTATTAAACTTGTTAGCCATTGGCTTAATGGTGCTCTTTGTATTGCAAGCGGCTTTTACCTTTATGGGTAATTATCACCTGGAATGGGTAGGGGAAAGGGTAGTAACTGATCTAAGGAAAAAAGTTTATGAGCATCTACATAAACTTGGGTTTCGCTTTTTTGCAGAACGAAGACTAGGTGAGATTACTTCTCGATTGACTAATGATGTGGGTTCAATTCGAACGGCACTAACTGACTCACTCCCTCAGCTACTTACTATTTCCTTTTCACTTATCGGTTCCGTTTCTCTGATGGTGGTTCTAAACTGGCGTTTAAGTGCTGTAATTTTTGCTACGGTTCCTTTTGTAACTATTGCGACCCGGTACTTTGGTCAAAAAATCAGAAAGCTTTCAAGAGGTATTCAGGATGAATTAGCCGATTCAACGGCAGTAGCTGAGGATGCTCTTGGCGCAGTAAGGTTGGTTAAGGCATTTGTAAGAGAAGATTATGAAGTAAATCGCTATTCCACTGCTATTGAGAAGTTATTCAAAACAGTGAGAAGGAAAGTGGTTCTGACCCAGTTTTTCTGGTCAGGAGTTGGGATCATGTTTATGAGTACTTTGGTAATCATTTTTTGGTACGGTGGTAAAGAAGTACTTGCAGATCGTTTAACTGCCGGAGATTTAGTTGCCTTCATTATCTATGCATTGAATATTTCCCGTTCGATCTCTCAAACATCAAGATTATATACTGCAGTAAATACTGCCGCAGGTGCTTCGGAAAGAATTTTTGAATTATTAGAGGAAATTCCTGAAATCGAAGATAAAGAAGGTGCATTACCACTTGCTGAGATAGAAGGAAGTATTTCAGTACAAGACCTCTCATTTGCCTATGAAGACGAGCGGGTCATTTTGAATAAGCTCTCATTTGAGGTAGAAGCAGGTCAAACGATCGCTTTAGTAGGGCCAAGTGGAGCAGGAAAGACCACTCTATTAAATCTTTTACCTCGATTTTATGATCCTCAACGAGGAGATATAAAAGTGGATGGTCATTCTATAAAAGAGGTACAGGTGAAGTCTTTGAGAGACCATATTTCTATTGTTCCTCAAGAGGTACATTTATTTGGAACCAGCATTAAAGAGAATATTCAATACGGAAACCTAGAAGCTAGTGATGAGGAGATTATTGAAGCTGCCAAAGATGCAAATGCCCATGAGTTTATAAACGAAATTCCGGAAGCATATGATGCTTTAATTGGGGAGAAGGGAGTTAAGTTGAGTGGAGGGCAGCGTCAACGGTTGGCAATAGCCCGTGCAATTCTCAAAGATCCTAAGATCTTATTATTAGATGAAGCTACTTCTTCGCTCGATTCTGAGTCTGAAGCCCAGGTACAGGATGCATTATATCGTCTAATGAAAGGTAGAACTACATTTGTAATTGCCCATCGTTTGAGCACAATTCAGAATGCTGATCGAATCTTAGTTCTCGATAAAGGAAAGATAGTCGAAGATGGTACGCATCAAGAGCTATTAGCAAAAGGTGGCTTATACAGCCACCTATATGAATTACAGTTCCGTGATTTGGATATGGTTTAGTTATCGGCCATGTAGGCACCGATAACATCGGAATAGCTCATATTATCCAACAGGTTTCTATTATCTAGTTCTTGCAGAAATGAAACCGGTACATCAGATGAATACAATCCAATAATGCCGGAATATGAAAAAGTATCAAGGAAGCCAGCTTGCTCGAGCTCAGTTAAATAAGAGGTTCGAACACCACTACTATACATGCCAATAATCGCTGAGTACGAAAACTCATCGATAAGACCAATTTGGTTTAATTGATCCAAATACTGAATGCTAACCCCACTATTATACATTCCTATTAATGCTGAATAGGAGAATTCGTCCAAATATCCGGATGAATTCATTGCATTGAGGTAATCCATAGAAACACCACCATTATACAAACCTATTACCGCAGAGTATGAGAATTCATCAAGGTACCCAGCAGAATTCATTTGGTTCAAATAGCTTGTAGGCACACCCCCATTATAGAGTCCAATAATTGCGGAGTAAGAAAACTCATCCAGATACCCTGCTGCATCCATTTGATTTAAGTAATCAATGGGAACTCCTCCATTATACATCCCAATAATTGCAGAATAAGAGAATTCATTCAAATAGCCAGCATTGTTCAAATCAGTGAGGTATTGGATAGGAACTCCACCATTGTACAAACCTTGCACAGCTGAAGCAGAGAATTGGTTTGGAAAAGCTTCATTCACCTGCTGCAAATAATCAAGATACCCGGTATTCACATCTGTATAAGTAGGAGCAGGCGGTAGTGGTGCTACTGGAGGGGCAGGGGGTAAAGGTAAAGCATTTTGCCCAATAGCTTGAGGTAAAACAGACTGACTAGTAGTGGTAGCTACTTCATTTTGATTACCATCACCAAAACCAAAAAAAGAAGTAGGCCCGCCTAAAACCATCCATAGCGCAGCAAAAGCTACAAAAAAGGCAATAGCCATTAAATTTCGTTTAGTGGATGGTCTTTGATAATCTTGCTCTGCTTCTTCAATAATCTGTTCTTTTCCGGGAATTTCATTCGCTTTTTCGTGAATGTATTGATCCAGATCAAAATTTGGGTCCTTTCGGGTTTTAAGATTTTGCTTAGCCATGTTATTGATCCTCTTGGTAGGATTTTATGATGGATTCAGATGTGGCATTAGTTAGTAAACCATCATCATTCAATTTTTTTAGAAAAGAAGCGGGTACATTAGACTCATACACTTTTTCTATTGTAGCTTCGTCTAGTATATCGCTAATTCCAAGTTGATTAATTTCGATGGTATAGGCGGCAAAACCAACTTTTTCTCTTGCAATGGCTAACTCTTCCATCGCATCTGCTATTTGTGAATTAACATCATCTCCGAATTGACCTGATTCTTGCAATCCGGCTAATGCTTCTCTAGCAGTATTAATCGCGAATTCTTGAAGCTCCTCTGCGCTTTCAAAATTTTCCAAATCACCAAATGCTTCGAAAGCTTCAAAGGCCTCGAATGCTTCGAAAGCCTCAAAAGCTTCCAGGTTTTCCAGACTTTCTAAGCCTTCAAGATTTTCAAGACCTTCAAGTCCTTCTAAGTTGGCAAGTGAATTCTCCAAATCTGAAAGATCTATGACGATATCTTCTCCAGGAACGCCATTTATAATAATTGCATCACCAGGTCCCGGCGGAGCCTGTATAACAGTAATTTGAGGATCATTTAACCCAAAAATGTTTGCATATACTTGTCGGGGACTCCAGTCATTAAAATAAAGTAGTGAAAGTGCCCCAAAACCTGTGAGTACCATTGCATTTCTTAACCAATTTGATTTTTGCTTTGGGGGCTCCGGTTTATATCCTTCTCTCGATTTTTCATCTATATAATCATCGAGGTTGAAGTCGTCATTTCTGTTATATCTAAATTCCTGATCTCGTTCCATAATTACTCTCCATCGATTCTATAAGCATCAATTACTGATTGTGAAGACATGTTATCTAGTAAGCCCCGATCCTCAAGTCCCTGGATAAAGGAAATGGGCACATTGTTACTATACAACCTTGAAATAGAGGTACTACCAAAATTATCCATAAGGCCACTTTCTGAAAGCTGAGTGATATAAGAGGTAGGAACCTGGTTGGTATATAGAGTAGAAATTGAGGTTCCACCGAATTCATCCAACACACCTGCTTCATTTAAAGCCTGTAGATATTCAAATGGAACATTATTACCGTACAATGTAGAGATGGAAGTGCCACCGAAATTATCCAGCATTCCGGCCTGTCTCAATCGTATTATATATTCGGTGGGAACCCTGTTTTCATATAATGTAGAAATAGAAGTACCACCGAAATTATCAAGAACTCCATATGCCTGAAGTTGATTGATATACTCAGTAGGAACATTATTAGTGAATAAAGTCGTGATAGAGGTTCCTCCGAAGTTATCAAGTACACCCGCCTGACCTAATTCATCAATGTACTCTATTGGTACATTATTTTGATACATGGTAGACAGCGATGAACTTCCAAAGTTATCCAAATAGCCCCTGTCGTTTAATGCAGCCATATAATCTGTAAAACTCATATTAAGCGGTGCTGCCTGACCTCCTTGATCTACTTCATCAAAATTAAACTCAGGAATATCTACTTCTACATTGATCTCAGGGATATCGATATTAATAGGGGGGATGTCAATATTTATACCACCAGCTGTCTGTTGTGTGGTAGCTTCTTCAGCAAAAAAGAAGTTGTAAGCATTACTTGGGCTCCAATCGAAATACCAGAGGAAAGAGGCTACCGCTACGGCACCAACTAGTATGATATTTCTAAAGAAAGAGGAGGACTCTTCGTTAAAGCCTTCTTGCTCTTCGGTAGGATATGCTTCTTCTGATTGTTCCTCTAGATAGTTATCGAGATTAAAGTCATCAGACTTTTTCGATTTTCGGAATTTTCCCTGTTGTGCCATAGTCAAAAAAAAATTTTTAAGGGAGACGAGTTAGTACCAATCTTTGTTTCAAATGAGATGTAATTAGAAAAAGATTAGTTAGATTAAGCGCTCAATTAAATCTCACCTAGAATTATGAAAAAATTTCTTTTTACTCCAACATTATTACTCTTTTTTTGCACGATGATTAGCTATGCGCAGCTTCCTGTTTCCCTGGAATTGCCCAGATCAAGCCCAAAAGAATCAAGAAGTATAACTATTGGGTATACAACTATTACTCTTGAGTACAGTTCAGTAGGTATAAAAGATCGAGAAATTTGGGGAGGCTTAGTTCCGTTTGACCGTGTTTGGAGGACAGGTGCAAATGAGAACACATTGTTCACTGTAACGGATGATGTCTTAATCAATGGAGAAGAGCTAAAAGCAGGTACTTATGGAATGCATACTATTCCTGGTGAGGAAGAATGGGTGATTATATTCTCGAACTTCAATGAAGCATGGGGGAGTTTTTTCTATGATGAATCTGAGGATGCGCTTAGAATCACTGTTCCTGCTGAGGAAATGGATAGTAAATATGAATGGATGAAGTTTTCTTTTAGTGACTATACATCTAATTCTGTAGAAATCTCTTTGAAGTGGGCACACCGAAAAATTCCGTTCATAGTTGAAATACCAATGGAAACAACCTTTGCCCATATTGAAAAACAATTTCGAACTCTTCCGGCTTTCGGATGGCAAGGGTGGGTACAAGGGGCTACCTATACGTTGAATAACGATTATAGAACAGATAAAGGATTAGAATGGGCAGAAAGAGCTGCTCAAAGAGAAAGAAATGTACAGACCCTTGGATTGCTAGGAAAAATGTACGTCGTTAATGGAGACCAAGAAAAGGGTTTAGAAGCTGCAGAAGAACTGACAAGTACCTGGACTGACAATTGGAGGTCTCATTACTCAGCAGCCGAAATATATGAAGAAGCAAACGACATAGAACGTGCTAGGTCTGCATATCTAAAAGCTGCTGATATGGCGGATGAACGCTCAGCCAGAGTACTTCGGCAAAGAGCTGAAGATTTGGAAGAGTAGTACTTTTTTGCCAACCTGAGTTCGAGATGAAAAACGTTTAGTTAATTGTTATTGGTTATTCGTTATCCACTAATAACGAATAACCAATAACTAACCTACTTTCTCAAACTCAGGTTGTTATTTTAACCCTGAAAATAAATTTCCTAACTATTTATAGAAGAATAATGTTCATCAAAAAAACTCTCTCACTTACATGTACCTTACTAGTAACCCTTTCCATTTCAGCTAATGCACAGAATAAACTAATTGACCCTGTCATTGAACAAAAAGTTGATAGTGTATTAGCTCTGATGACATTACAGGAAAAGGTTGGTCAGTTAAACCAACATAATGGGAGCTGGGATGTCACCGGGCCTATTCCTGAAGACAATGATTACGTTGCTGAACGAGCAAGACTGCTCATGAATGGGGGCGTAGGTTCTATGCTAAATGTAGTTGGAGCTGAAGCTACCTATGAAGCTCAAAAGCTGGCAGTTGAGAACAGCAGATTGGGGATACCTCTAATTTTTGGCTTTGACGTTATTCACGGTTACAAAACGATTTTTCCAATTCCACTTGGAGAATCAGCCAGCTGGGATCTGGATGCTATAGAACTATCTGCAAGAACTGCTGCTATCGAAGCTTCTGGTGCAGGAATTAATTGGACCTTTGCTCCTATGGTAGATGTTGGTAGAGATCCTCGTTGGGGGCGTGTTATGGAAGGAGCTGGAGAGGACCCATACTTGGGCACCCAAATAGCCCTGGCTAGGATGCATGGCTTCCAAACGGATGATTTATCGAGCTATAACTCAATAATGGCCACAGCTAAGCATTTCGCTGGATATGGGTTTTCAGAAGCAGGTAGAGATTATAATACCGTTGATTTTGGAAGAAATACCTTACATAACATTGTGCTCCCACCATTTGAAGCACTTGCTAAGGCTGGGATAGGTTCTGTAATGAACTCCTTTAATGATCTAAATGGAATACCGGCTAATGGCGATTATTATCTCCAGCGAACCATTTTGAAAGAGACCTGGGGCTTTGGAGGATTTATCATTTCAGATTGGGGTTCAATCCGACAGATGATCAATCATGGATACTCGAAAGATTTGAAACAATCGGCTTACCATGCAATAACTAGTGGTAATGACATGGATATGGAATCAGAAGCTTATCAACGCCACCTGTTTGAGTTAGTAGAATCAGGGGAAGTTGATACGGAAATACTGGATGAAGCTGTTCGAAGAGTATTGAGGATGAAATTCCACCTGGGACTTTTCGATGATCCATATAAATATTCTAACAGTGAAAGGGAAGCGCGTGTTACCTATACCGATGAGCACAGGGCCATAGCCAGGGATGTTGCAAAAAGATCCATTGTGCTACTAAAGAATGACAATCAAATTCTTCCTTTATCTAAAACCACCTCACGGATTGCTGTTATTGGAAACCTTGCAGCCGATAAAGATACTCCGCTGGGTAACTGGCGAGGAAGAGGGGAATCAGATTCGGCCGTTTCATTGCTAGAAGGTATCCAAAATGCCGTTGGCTCAAATGTGGAGGTGACTTATGACGAAGGTTACACCTTAGCAAGAGACAATGGGTCTTTCGCGCGAGCGTTAGTTTATCCTGAAGATGATGGTTCGGGCTTTGCATCGGCTATTGAAAATGCTCGAAGAGCTGATATCGTGGTAATGGCTGTTGGTGAGGAAGGTTTACAATCTGGAGAGGGAAGAAGCTTAACGGATATAAGCCTTAAGGGGCGGCAGCTAGAGCTGTTCAAAGAGCTAAAAGCAGTTAATGATAACATTGTAGTGGTATTAATGGCTGGTCGGCCAATGATCGAACCAGATTTGTATGAAGGATCTCATACATTATTAAATACCTGGCACCTTGGAACAGAGGCAGGAAATGCAATAGCTGATGTACTATTTGGGGATTATAATCCTTCTGGAAAACTACCAATGACTATACCAAGAGCGCTCGGTCAAATTCCTATCTACTATAACTTTAGAAATCCAGGTAGGCCAAGTACCGGTCCCGGAGATGACGGAGCAGTTTTCTGGAGTCATTTTAATGACGAAGTAAATAGCCCTCAATTCTCATTTGGATATGGATTGAGTTATACAACCTTTGAATACACTAATTTCGAGCTCTCTGCAAATTCGATGTCTATGGATGAAGAAGTAGAAGTATCTGTTAACGTGACTAATACAGGTGATGTAGCTGGTGAAGAAGTAGTTCAAATGTATATTCGCGACCACTATGCAAGTGCAATGCGCCCAATGAAAGAACTAAAGGGCTTTGATAAAGTGATGCTGGATGCGGGAGAAACAAAAACGATCACTTTTACCATTGACTGGGAAACACTCGCATTCTATGGAGCGGACGAAAAATTTAAGGTTGAGCCAGGGATGTTTAGCATTATGGTAGGCACCAATTCTGATGAGCTTCAGGGGCTTGAATTAGAACTTACCAGAAACTGATAAATTTTTATCTAGGGGTCATTCCTACCTTCATGGGAATGACTCAATCTAGTTTTTAGAGTTACCCTGCCATAGTAACTCTGCTAATTCAGCGAGTTTTATAAACTCGGCACGATAGCCATTGGGGTCCACTCCTTTACCATTTCGGGCAAGCTCATCCACTAATTCAAAAGAAGAGGCTCCTTTGAATTTCGAATCCCGGAGCAACATTCCAAAAGAGGCCAATGATGCTGCAAAGGATAAGTTTTCTGAAAGAGTTTCTTTTATTTCGTCCCTTTTGAGAATCCCCGTAACCAACTCACTTACATCACCATCCGGTTCTTTATAGCGGATTTTGACCGTCATTATTTCATCAGAATGAGTTGAGCTAATACTTTCTTTAGGTTGATACTTCAGTGGGTCTACAGGTAACACACCTGGAGATTCGACTCCGACAGGGATTACTTCATAAAGAGCGGTTACCGTTTGACCAACACCTAGTTCTCCTGCATCTCTTTTATCATCATTGAATTCATCATCGGCAAGTAACCTGTTCTCATATCCTACAAGACGGTAAGCATGGACATTTTGAGGATTAAACTCTATTTGAATCTTGACATCTTTGGCAATAGTGTGAAGAGTCCCCTCCATTTCGGAAATCAATACTTTCTTTGCTTCCAGTAAATTATCTATGTAGTAGTAATTACCGTTTCCATGGTTGGCTATTTTCTCCATTTTTGAATCCTTCAGGTTCCCGGTTCCGAAACCAAGCATTGATAAGAAAATTCCGTGATCTCTTTCGCTTTCAATTAAAGCTACAAGATCTTCATCACTGGATATACCCACATTAAAATCCCCATCCGTAGCCATGATAACTCTATTATTTGCATCTTCATTGAAATGCTTCTTAGCTAGCTTATAGGCTTCTTTTATTCCTTTAGACCCTGCTGTGAATCCACTTGCTCGGAGTTTGTTTATTTTCTTGAGGATTTTATCCTTTTCATTTCCAGGAGTTGGGTTTAGTACTACCCCTGATCTTCCCGAGTAGACTACAATGGAAATAAAATCATCTTCCTCGAGTTCATTTACTAACAATTTCAGTCCTTGCTTTAATAAAGGAAGCTTATCTTCATCTCTCATAGAACCGGAAACATCAATAAGAAAAACCAGGTTATTAGGAGGTAATTTATCGGTTTTAATATGTTCTCCTTGTATTCCTATTTGAATAAGGTGATGCCTGGGATTCCAGGGAGCTGGTGCAATTTCAGAGCTTAAAGAAACCGGTGCCCCTTCAGCAGGCTCAGGGTAGGAGTAATTGAAATAATTAATAAGTTCTTCGATACGAACAGCATCTCTGGGAGGTAGATACCCAGCCCTGAGAATTCGTCTTACATTAGCATATGAAGCTCCATCTACATCAATAGAAAATGTAGACAAAGGGTGCTCTGAAACAGTTCTAAATTCATTCTCGACAATTTGGTCGTATACTTCTCCGGCTTGATGTGTTGAATTCTGGTGATAACTTGAGGTAGTGTAGTAGGGTCCTGAACAAGCTGAGAATAGTACCAGGACAAGAAGCAGAAGAGAGTGTTTCATAGTAGTTGAATTGTGAAAGAGATACCAATGCAACTTACACGTAGAGCTTTTGTTCCTGATTGAGCTGGATCACCAGTTTGGTTAAAAGTCATTCCCGCCTACGCGGGAATGACTCAGCAAATCAATCTTTACTGGAATTACCCTGCCAAAGCAGGTCGGCGAGTTGAGCCAGTTTTATAAATTCAGAGCGATAGCCCTGGTCATCATTGCCACGACCGTCTCTTGCAAGTTGGTTCACCATCTCGAAAGAAGCATTGCCCTTGAACTTTGAATGACTAAGAATCATACCAAATGTTGCTACAGAAGCGGCAAAAGATAGATTCTCAGATAGCTCCTCTTTTATTTGGTTCTTCTCAACAGTATTTGATATTAGCATGCTGGTACTTCCGCTGGGGTGTTTGTAGCGGAGTTTTACTGTCATAAGCTCTTCAGAAAAATCGATGCTAGGCCTGGAGGGGGTTTGATATTTCAATGGGTCTACTTCAGTTAAGTTTTTATCCAGTTCTACGCCCATAGGTACTATTTCATAAAGGGCAGTAACAGTATGTCCTGAACCTAGTTCACCAGCGTCTTTTTTATCGTTGTTAAAGTCCTCATCGGCTAATAATCTGTTTTCATATCCTATTAATCGATAAGCCTGAACATTTTGAGGATTGAATTCAACCTGGATTTTCACATCCTTGGCAATAGTAAGAAGCATTCCTCCCATTTCTGATACCAGCACCTTCTTAGCTTCCAGGAGATTATCTATGTAGTAATAGTTGCCATTGCCATGGTTGGCAATCTTTTCCATTTTTGAATCCTTAAGGTTCCCGGTTCCAAACCCAAGAACAGAAAGAAAAATGCCATCATCTCTCTTGTCTTCAATGAGTTCGATAAGGTCATTATCTCTTGAAGTGCCTACATTGAAATCACCATCTGTAGCCAGTATTACCCTGTTATTGGCATTCTTGCGGAAGTTTTGTTTAGCAACATCATAGGCCAATTTAATCCCTGCCGCTCCTGCAGTTGCTCCTCCTGATTCAAGCCGTTCCAGAGCTCTGAGTATTTTCGCCTTCTCATAGCCTGAAGTAGGAGGAAGTACCATTCCCGAGCTTCCTGCATATACAACAATGGAGACATAGTCCTCTTCTCTAAGCTCATTCACTAAAAGTTTAAAGGCCTTTTTCAAAAGTGGAAGTTTATTGTGAGAACTCATTGAGCCTGATACATCCAATAAGAAAACAAGATTATTAGGTGGGAGGTCTTTGGTTTGGGTTTTTCTTCCTTGTATTCCTATTTGTACCAGATGATGTTTTGGATTCCAGGGAGCTGGAGCTACTTCAGTGCTTACAGAGAAGGGAGTATTTTTTTTAGGCTCTGGATAATCGTAGTTGAAATAGTTGATCATTTCTTCTACACGGACAGCACCCGCCGGAGGGAGATAGCCATCAGTGAGCAAGCGCCTCACATTGGAGTATGAAGCTCCGTCAACATCAATAGAAAATGTGGAAAGTGGAGTTCTTTGAGTCCAGTTAAAGAGGTTTTCTGAGATCTGATCATATTCTTCGGTATTACCATAAGCTGGGTAATATCCTCTACCGGGATTACCTGCTTTTTCCTCATCCAAGGAAATTATTGAGCCTGTAAGTGCCCTCCGGGGAGTTTGGGAGTAGGCACTAACGACTACTTCCTGTCCTTCAATTGTCGCGTGCTCTAGTTCAATAACAAGATTGGTAACATCAGTATCTCCAATCGATATTTGGCGGGAATGGGTCTCATACCCTATAAACTGTACTTCAAGAGTGTGAGTACCAGCTGATGCGATTAATTCAAATTCTCCATTTCTATCGGTGGAAGTTCCAACATTTAATTTTTTGATATAAACATTGGCACCTACAATCGAATTTTTAGATTCAACATCAATCACTTTTCCAAAAACGGATGAAGTAATTACCTCGGTTGATGTTGTTTCCTGTACTTGTTCAACAAAAGGGAATAGAACGAAGAAAATGGTAGCGATTACGAAATTCATAATAACACCTCTTTTATAGTTCGAGATATAAAGGCAGCACAAGCAGACTATCTACCCCAATATCAGATGAGTCAGCTATTATGACGAATGAAAGAGCAGGATATTTCTTTTACCAGGGTAAGTTGTCAAGATCGACATTACCACCCGTGATAATAATTCCGATTTTTTTACCCTCTATCTCTACTTTTTTATCAAATATTGCAGCGACAGGAACAGCACATGAAGGCTCGATAATTATATTCATTCGCTCCCAGATATATCGCATTGCTTCTATGATAGATGTTTCAGATACGGTAACAATATCATCCACCTTCTCTTTGATTATAGAAAAAGGGAGTTCGCCCAATGAGGTACGAAGACCATCTGCAATAGTGTTAGTACTGTAAGCAGGAATCAGTTCTTTTGCTTTAAAAGACTTATAGGCATCATCTGCTTGTTCAGGCTCAGTTCCAATAACTTTAATACTACTGTTAAGTGATTTTGCAGCTAATGCTGTCCCGGATAACAATCCACCACCACCTACGGGAGTTAAAATGATTTCAAGATCAGGGTGAGCTTCTAACAATTCTAGCGCTGCCGTACCCTGACCAGCCACTATTCGGGCATCATTATAGGGATGGATGATTGTTGCTCCTGTTTTTTCGACAACTTCAATAAGAGTGGATTCTCTACTCTCCAGGTTAGATTCACAGAAAGTAATTTCTGCGCCATAGTTTTGAACAGCTTCTACTTTTACCTTTGGAGCATTTTCCGGCATAACTACATAGGCTGGAATCCCTTTAATTTTTGCTGCAAGAGCTAATGCCTGGGCATGGTTACCAGAAGAATGGGTAGCAACTCCTTGTTTAGCTTCTGTATCAGATAATGTAAGCACTGCGTTACAAGCTCCTCTAAACTTGAAGGCTCCAACCTTTTGGAAGTTTTCACACTTGAAGAAAACTTCGGCATTTACCCTTTTATTTACATGTAGGTTGGACAATACAGGGGTTATATGGGCATGAGGTTTAATTACCTCGTGGGCTTTTTGTACATCTTTTAAAGTAGGGCGTGCAAGTAGATCAATCATGAAAAAAGAGTTTGGCAAAAATAAGGAGATTCTCTTTTAAACACTTGGCTTTTTAAAAAAAGTAAAGGTGTAAAAATTAGAAAATCATACTACCATTTGGCTTTCTAAAAGCTCTAAGTTTGGCGACTAAAATCTTGGAGAACGTATTGCCTAACAAAATCATAGCTCTTCCCATATTTCTGCTCTTTTTTGGAAATATTTTGTTTGCTCAGGAAAAAGTTACACTTACAAAAATTTCAACTCCGATAATACTTGACGGCGTAGCCGATGAACCTGCGTGGGAATCTGTGCCTTATTTAAATCCTGTTCAGTACGAACCAGTGTATAAAGGGAAGATGAACGAAGTTACCAGGTTTAAAGTAGCCTATGATGAAAATTATGTATATGTAATGGGTGAGCTGTATACAAAAGATCCGGGTACTATAGTTACCAATTCACTAGTGCGGGATCAGTACAGTAGTGATGATGTATTTGCAATAATCATCGATGGCTTTAATGACAATCAAAACGCTACCTGGTTTTTTATTAATCCTGATGGCGTTCGTTTTGATTTTGCTGTTTCAAATGACGCAGATTTTAGCGGAGGCAGAAATGCGATTAATAGCAGCTGGAATACTTTTTGGGATGCAGAAACCTCAAAATCAGAAGAAGGGTGGTTTGCTGAGATTCGGGTTCCTTTTTCTAGTATAGGTGTTCAGGTAGATGCCTCTGGAGAAACAGAAATGGGCATCATTGTTTATAGATGGCTTGCTGCAATTAATGAGCGCCATATATACCCTGCGATTCCCCCTAACTGGAACCTGGGCAATGCAAAACCTTCCCAGGCTCAAGATGTCAGATTGAATGGAGTTAACTCAAAGAATCCTGTCTATTTTACTCCATATGGACTTACAGGGGTAGCTCGTCAAAATGAACTTTCAGTTGATTCCAGTGCATACGGTTACGAGGATGACCTTACCCGTGAGTTGGGTTTTGATTTGAAATATAACCTTACCAGTAACCTTACCGCAGATTTGACGGTTAATACTGATTTTGCTCAGGTTGAGGCGGATGATCAACAGTTAAATCTCTCTCGGTTCAGCCTCTTTTTCCCAGAAAAGAGACAGTTTTTCCAACAACGTGCTGGATTGTTCGATTTTTCGTTTGGTAGAGACAGGGTTTTCTATAGCCGACGTATTGGATTAGATGATGATGGTAACCCGGTTAGGATTCTAGGTGGTGGCAGGGTTACTGGTAGAGTTGGGAATCTGGATGTTGGTGTAATTAATCTTCAAACAGCGAAAACTTCATCATTGGCTTCGGAGAATTTTGGCGTAGTTCGTCTGAAACAGCAGGTGCTAAATGAGCGGTCTTTTGTGGGAGGAATTGCCACTACCCGTGTTAATACAGATGGGCATACTAATTTTGTGTTTGGGTTAGATACAGAATTGGACTTGGGTAAAGAAACATTTTTTGAAGCCCGTGGTGCTTTTTCATCTGATGATGAGGACAGCGTATCGTTTCAAGATAAGCCTCAAGATTTAAGCACGTATCGGCTTTCTGTTCGAAGATCGACCAACACAGGAATTAACTACCAGGCAACTTTTACGAGGATAGGGGACAATTATGATCCTGAACTTGGTTTTGTACGTTTGGGTGGGATCTCTCAAAAATTTGCAAGACTAGGTTACGGATGGTTTGCAAGTGAAGAGTCGATAGTACAGCGGCATAGTTTCCGATTTGCCTATTTCGGTCGTTTCTTTAATGATGATCATTCTTTATTAGATTTCGAAAACGGACTTGAATCGAGATTTACCAGCTTTAGATGGTCTACTAATTTTAAACTAATCGGCAGTTTCGATATTGAAGTAAGTAGTGACAAAGAGGTTATTCCAGTCGGAGATGACTTCGATGTACTGGATAGAATTACCATACCTGCTAATTCCTATTCTACAAATGCTTTAGAATTAAGCTATGAGTTTTCGGAGGCCTGGAAAATTGCAGGAGGAGTCGATGCAGTTTTTGGGACTTTTTACGATGGGACGTTGCAGGAATTCAGTATTAATCCACGATTTTTTGCTTCCAGAAAACTGGAAATAGGTGGTAGTTACCGATTAACCCATTTGGATTTTCCTTCCAGTGTTGAACAGAATACCAGTACAGGAGATGTAACAATAAATAGAAGCATTACGGAATTCACGTCTCATCTGGGGCAATTCCGAGCTCAATATGCATTCAATAAAAAAGCCACACTAAGTACTTTTGTTCAATACAGTAATGTAGAAGAGTTGGCCGGGGCAAACCTGCGTTTCCGTTATAATTTCAGTGAGGGACGAGATTTTTGGATTGTACTCAACGAAACGGTAAATACAGAACAAAGACAGATGGGATTACCTAATCTTCCCTTTGTGGAAAACGGCTCTATTCTGATTAAGTACAACCACACCTTCGCTTTTTAGTGCTTGTCATTCCATCTGAAAACTAGAATAATTGACTCATACTTACCCACCCCTCAATCCCCTCCACTGGAGGGGATTGAGGGGTGGGTAATTTCAAACTCGAAGCAAAATCTCACTCCACAATCATATCATATACAACCACTCTTTCCCATAGATGGCTGTAATTCTCAACAAATTCCTTATGAATTGGATGCTCTTGGTAAGCATCCTGAGCCTCCACATTCTCGAAATACATCAATTCAGAAACATGAAAGCTATTATCAACAACCTCTCGCTCCAACGTTGATGCAGGTGTTCCAATCAACAGTTCCTTTACTTCTTCGATTTCTCTTAAGGTGTTAAGGCCTTCGATTAATTGTTCTTTGTCAGTTTCTGAATCGGGGTTGGCTAGCCAAAAAAAGACATGATGAACAACTTGTCCCGATTTATTTTCCGGAGTAACCAGTTCTAGTGTTGTTTTCGGAGCGCTCTGGCATCCAGTAAAAATCAGAACAATTGCGAATAAGGCTAAATAGATAGTTTTCATTTTTGAGTGATTAGTGAGTACAAGTTTATGTATTTCTTTGTCAACTCTACCGGACAAAGAGCCATGGTTCCTACGACCGCTTAACGATACCATATTTCTTGGCAATTATTTACTCCATTTTACCGGATTTTTTGCTAGCCTCAAGCCTGAACTTCAAACTAACTACATCATGAAAAAATTATCTTTGCTGGGCTTTGCTTTGCTTATTAGCACATCTGTTACAGCTCAATTTCAAGAAGAAATCAAACGTTTCCAGTTTGATCCGGAAATAACCTATGATTCTTCAATTCCGACTCCATCGGAATTCTTAGGGTATGAACTGGGTGAAGAATACACCTTCCATCATAAGGTGATGGAGTATTTTGAGGTACTTGCCAATTCATCAAACAAAATTAGCTTTCATGAATATGGAAGAACTTACGAAAACAGATCTCTTAATTACGCCGTCATTTCATCAGAAGGGAATCATAGTAGGTTGGATGAAATTCAACAACAAAATCTGCAAATCGCTAATAGCCCTGGTTCGGTTGATATAGGAGAGGAGCCGGTTGTAGTATGGTTGAGTTATAATGTACATGGAAACGAACCATCAAGTAGTGAGGCAGCAATGCAAACGGCTTACAGGCTTGTTGCCAGTATGGATTCAGAAACCCAAAACTGGTTGGAAAATTCAGTGGTTATCATTGACCCAATGCTTAACCCGGACGGTCGTGATCGATATGTGTACTGGTATAAATCCAGCCAGGCAAATATCCTCAATACTAATTATGAAGATCTGGAACATGATGAAATATGGCCTGGAGGTAGGACTAATCACTATTGGTTTGATTTAAATAGAGATTGGGTTTGGTTGATACATCCTGAATCAGCTGGAAGAATAAAGGTATACCAGCAATGGATGCCTCAAGTACACTTAGACTTTCATGAGCAAGGTTTTAACAATAACTATTTCACGATGCCAGGTACAACTCCGAGAAACCATGAGCTTCCTGAAGATTACGAGTATTGGGCAGATGTATTTGGAAGAGGAGCTATCGAAGAGTTTGATAAAGCGAATGTAAATTTTGAAACACGTGAGCGATTTGATTTCTTTTATCCCGGATATGGCTCTTCTTATCCGAGCATTATGGGAGGAATTGGAATGCTTGCAGAGCAAGGTGGACACAGTATGGGAGGTCGTGCTGTAGAAACTAATGATGGCTACGTACTTACACTTCGTCAGCGGGTATTTGATCACTACAAAAACGGAGTATCTGTCGTAAAAACCTCTGTTGATAATAGAGAAGCTTTACTAGAATACTTTAGAAATGCGCGGTCTCAATCAGCCCAAAAAGGAAACACCAAAGCTTATATCCTTGAAAATAATCCTAATGATTATACTTATGATGTAGTAAATCTGATGCTAAAACAAGGTGTTCAGGTTGAGCAAGCTGACGAAGCTTTTACCGTTCGAAATGCTTACAGCTATTGGGATGGAACAAGTTCTTCCAAAAGGTTTGAAGCAGGTGATTTCATTATTAAAACAGATCAACCGGCGCATTTATTTATAAACACACTTTTCAGAAGGCAGTTGGATATCAAAGACTCAGTGATGTACGATATGAGTACCTGGTCGATTCCGCTGGCTTATAATTTAGATGCAGCATGGACTACATCAAATGTAGGGGTATCAACTTCAAATGTAGACGCTCAATTGGATTCTCCAAATGGAGTGAGTGGAGGTAATGCCACCTACGCTTATGTTGTAGATTGGAATCAGCGACACGCACCCAAAGCATTGGCAAGGTTATGGGATCATGGCTATAAAGTTCGCTCTTCACTTAAAGGTTTTACTAAAGATGGTGTCGATTACTCACGTGGATCATTAGTAGTGCTTATGGGGAGGAATCGTCATAAAAGTTCCTCGATTCATGCAGATATGAGGAAAATTGCAGAATCTGCTCAGGTAGAAATTAAGGGCTTCAATACAGGTAGGATGGACGAAGGCAGCGATTTGGGCTCTCCTAGTATGAGACCGATCGCCGAGCCAAAAGTTGGCTTGCTGATGGATGCAGGATTCAATTCATATACCACTGGTCAGCTTTGGTTCTTATTTGACAGATGGACTGAGTTTGGAATTTCCAGAATCCGTTCTGACCGAATGGGAGGGAACCTTAGACTGAATGAATATGATGTTATTTTGATGCCAGGAGGCTTCGGGCTTAATGGAGTAATGAGTGAAAATACCAGGGAACAGTTAAAAGCCTGGGTTAGAAACGGAGGAACACTCATTGGTACTGAATCCAGTGGATCATGGCTTACTAGTGGGCAATCTGGTATTTCTTCTATGGAATTATTTGAAGAAGAAGAGGATAAAGATGACGAAAAGATTGATCCTGCTGCCTACACCCGATATATGGACCGTGAAGATTCAACGGGTTTGCGACGCATTCCTGGATCGGCGTTTAAAGCTAAGGTAGATAATTCACATCCTCTTGCATTTGGAATGTCTGACAAACTGTATTCTTTAAAATTCAGAACGGACGGGATTAAACCTGATCCATCTTTCCATACAGTAGGGTACTATCTCGATGATCCAAAAGAAGTACTGGCTTCAGGGTATTCATCTGCTGAGAATAAAAAGAACGCTGCAGGAAAAGCTTTTGCCGCTGTTCAGGATATGGGGCAAGGGCAGGTGGTTATCCTGCTCGATAATACCCAATACCGGATGTTCTGGGTAGGCCCAGCGCGATTGGTACAAAATGCCGTTATGCTGGTGCCAGGTTTTTAGTAGAAAGAGAAAATTAATAAGAAGCCCATTTGGTTTACCGGATGGGCTTTTTTTATACAGTTTTAATGTCTAGCATACTCTTGACCTATCCTTTTCTGCAGATCTTCTACAATAGGTGATTTTGAAAGTCGGTTTAGCAAGGGAAGCATAAATTCAAAAACTCTTGGTTCGGGCTTATCCGATTTTACTTTAATTATTGCACTCGGAGGATAACTGACAAAGCGCCTATAGTCTACTGATATGATTTGACTTAATTCAATTCTAATAGATTCTTCTCCTTTATTAAATACTAAATAATCTCCATAATCAAATACCTGATCGTAGGTATTCAAAGTCATTTTCCTAAAAGTAATGTGGAAAAGAAGAAGCATGAAAAGGGAGCCAAAAAGGATGATTGCGTCTTCAGGTTCTGACGCTACAATTAAAGTGATAAGGAACGCTAAACCTAAAAAGGAATAAATAGTCGAAGGCCATATAACTTTATAGTAAAGGTGAGATCCGGATATCTTTTTCATAATAACTGGAAGCCCATCAGGAAACCCGGAGAGGCTTTTTATTTAATACATTTATGAAATATAAGAGACTTTTTCTCTAAGCTATCTTCTTTATTAGTCATTCTGAGGCTACTGCCGAAGAATCTAAACGGATGAGTTTACCCGACTAGATGCTTCTCAGGTATGCTCAGGATGACCAACAAAAAACTAAGTGTTACTTAATCAATAACATCTTTTTAGTCAGTAACTCACCCCCGGCACTCAACTGATAGAAATACACTCCCGAAGTATATCGTGAAGCATCCCATGGAACAGAGTATGAACCTGGGTTTAATCGAGAATCCATCAAAGTGGAAACCAGTTGCCCAAGAGTATTATAGATTTTCAGAGTTACCTGAGAGGCTTCAGGAATTCCAAATTCAATATTGGTGGTTGGATTGAATGGATTCGGGTAGTTCTGTGATAACTCAAGTACAGCTGGAATACTTTGGTCATTTTCTTCCTCCTCATTACTACTCAATACCTGGTCTCCATAGAAGTAGATATTGTCAATATATACCTCCCTTATTTGAGTAGACCCGAGGAATAATAATTGAGACAAATGCTCCCTGGTAGTCATATTCACAAAATTATCAATGGGAATATCAAAACTAATCCATTGATTGCTCACCAGTTTGGGCGCTGAGTTTTCTCTGAAGGTGAGTTCATGTTCTACGTCGTCTCCTCCGCTCCAAACCCCGTTAGCTCCAAAATCAACCAGTTTTACTTTAAAAGTGGCGGGTGCTTCGGTAGGTTCTGTAGTCCATAAATCGAACCTGAAATGCGTAAGATTTGTGGCATCAATACTTCCACCTCTAAAGAACTCAATACCCGCATAAAAGAGGTTCGTGTAGTACTTAATGTCATCTCCGTCAACTAGGATATCTTCTACATTGGCTACATCCCAGGATGCTGACCAGGTATCCACATTTCGATTTTCATAGGTATTACTAAATAGTGAAATTACCTTATCAGGATCATGAGTTGGGGTAGGAGCTGGAGTCAGCTCAGGATTCTTACCGAAGTATAGATTGTCAAAGTATATGGTTCCATTTCCTTCTATTTTTATCTGGAAAATCTCGGTCAAGTCTACAACTTCTTCGAACTCAGAGAGAGGGATATCAATGCTCTGCCAGCCGCTTGTTCTTGCAGATACATCGTACTCAGTTTCTAGAGGTCCAGGACTAATTAGGTAAATACTTAACTCGGTAGCATCTTCTGTCCAGTAGTCAAGGTGAAACCAGCCCATTTCTGATACATCCAAAGTATCCCCTAGTTCTGTTCCTTGGTAATCCAGGCTATCATAAACAAGTGTATTGCTGCCAGCGATGGAAACAGTGGAGGTAATAGTTGATTGGGACCAATCAGGATTAAAATTGGTGCCTACAATATTCTCGTAAACATCACTGAAAATAGAAATAACATTCTCAGGATCAAGATCCGGAGTAGGTGCAGCTATTTGCGGACCGCCCGGAACCGGATCATCTCCAGAAAAATACAGGTTATCGATGTACACAGTTCCATCACCTTCGAAACGTATTTCAGAAACTGCAAATAAATTAACCGAATCAGCAAAAGTACTTAGCGGAATATCTACACTTTGCCATGCTTCTTTAGTAATAGTGAATTCATAGTCGGTTTCACTTCCGTCCAAGCTCACTAAGAAAACAGATAAATTCGTGGCATTATCTGTCCAGTAGTCAACATGAAATTCAGATCTTGTAGATACATTCTGAGGTATTTCGAAGAGGATGCTTTGGAAGTCGAGGCTGTCATACTTAAGTGTATTATTTCCATCAATTACTTCCAATGATGCTATGGTTGATTGGCCTTCTTCGGGGTTATAATCAACTTCAGTTGCACCACCATAGGTATCACTAAATATGGAGATTACATTCTCAGTAACTATGGTCGGGGAGGGGGCAGATTCCATCGTACTTTGATCAGGAGCAGTACTCACTGAATTCATTGAGTGAGCAGGAACAGTAAATGAGAAGCCGTCAGTAAAAGTTACTAATCTATCTGAGGCTTCAGCATTATAAGCGGTATACGTGGTGTCACTATCTTCATTAACAAATACGCTGTAGGTTGCAATGTCGGCATAAACCTCAGTATTAAAGTGTCCCATCTCCTTAAGGTTATATAACCAGTGGAGGGTATGAGCCTTAGATTCTCCATCAAAAGGCTCATAGTCAGTATCGCTTAGGTAATATGAGATTGCTAATTCCGGATCAGAAAGCGCGAGGTAAGACCATAGCACATCTTTCCACAGGGCTGGTTGGCCTCCTAATTCTGTAACAATATCATTATAGTTTTCCAGTACGTAATCTGCGTCTCTGCCAAGATATACCGATGATGCTGTTATAGGGAGGAAATTGATCCCATGGATATACTCAGGTGCACTTCCAAACCAGGTATCATATTCGCCTCCACTTCCCCAAACTATCCCTAACGCATTTTTAGAGTAATCATCCGGGAATACTTCATCATCGATATCGAACCAGTATTGCTCTATGGCTTCTGTCTCAGTGGTATATAAGAAGATGCCAAGATCTCTGAGATCATCCTGGCCAGTCATTTCTCCCCAAAGCGTAACAGCAGCAGCATAGTTCATAGATTCGGAGCTCGATTCCTGGTTATTACCAATTGTGAAGTCTGCATGACCTGCTGCCCATGAATGCCCAGCATAAATATCATGATTTCTTAAAAAAGGAAATTCTGTATCATTTCTATCCCAGTTACTGGCATTTCTGATGAGTAAGTTTACCATTGCTCCCCAGTTTTCTTGTGAGGCCCAGGCACTATCGTATTGAGCTATAGTAGCAGCGGCCATTACAGCATAGCCTGCATGAAAATGTTGGTCATTTAGCTGAGTGTCTGCACCAAATCCGGTAGGAGTACCTGTCAATGCATTCCAGTCTTCATGGTAAATATACTCTTGTTCTCCTCCTGCAGTAAACCACTCTTCCAGTCGGAGTTTCATTTCTGCCAGGAAGTAATCTCTTTCATTGATGGCTCCCAATTGATCTGCGATATGAACGAGCTGAGCAAATCTTCCCATTTCTTTACCACTTTCGTAGGTGCCAACATTGGTAAGAACTTCTACCGTAATGTCCTGGACATAATCGAGAAGTTGGATTCGATCATAATCTCCCATATCTGGTAAGGACGGGAGGATTCCTGAAAACATGACCTCAGTAGTAAAGGTATTGCCTTCATGTACTTTCATGGAGCCTCTGGGAGACTCATAAGTGTAGGCGGTAAGAGAGGAGGAAGTATTCAGCCACTGATGCCGATACAGTGCTGAAAGGGTCTCATCGGAATTCGAACCGCTGCTGTCTTTAAGCACTGTTTCATAGGTGTAGGTAGTGGAAAGAGCATTCGTATTCTCATCATAGTCCCATTCAACCGTGCTATTTGTTACAAAAGCATAAGCGTGGTTTCTGTATAATTCGAGAGTGGAAGAAGTAGTATCTGGTAACACAGCTACTGAGAAAAAGTCTTTTCCATTAAGGGAAGAAGAAAGTGTGTCTGAACCAGTCCAGGCTGATCCTGTTGGAGCAAATAGTCCATAATGCTTGCCATCAACACTTAGACCGATGACTTCATCTTCATTATGCCAAATATCCGGTTCTGTACTGCTAATTACCTGTGCATTACCACCTTCTATAGTAAAGAAAGTATAAGGAAGACCATGGCCAAAAGTGGCTTCCATAGAAGCAGATTCATTTTCCCAAAGTGCGGTTACCGTCCAGTCTCCGTAGGCCTGCGTTAAAGTTTCTGAGGCAGTTAATCCATCAACTCCAACTAATAGCTGCTGAGAGAAGGGGAAGAAATAATCATTAACTACCAATGTATGGGTGGTAGAATACCCAATTTGTAATCCGTTGCTTTCCGCCTTTAAGTTGAGTGGATGGGCATAGATATTATTTGAATGGGGATCATTGTTATAAGGAAAGATCAAACTACTCCAAAAATCATTGGTGGTGATAAGCTGATCAAATGAATCTGAGATTTTTGGAGTGGCTTCTCCTCCTGATGAGGTTGATGGACCATTCGCTCCATCCGGAATAGTAGTACTATAACTTCCTTTTCCAAGGTTTACTGTTTGAGCTGCTAACTCAATGGGAGGTATGCTGGTAACTCCAAAAAGTACAACGATAGCAAGTAAAAAAGGTCTGAAAGAAGAATGCAAAAGCATCTCGGTTAGGTTAAATTCTTGATGAGATGCTAATTAAGGTATAAGAGAGCAAATAATCCAGAAATAGAAGGGTAGTTTGGTGGATTAACCTAACTCAGTAAATGCCTCAATACATCTAGTGAGTTTTTCGAAACCTCTTCAACAAATTCGGTAAAGTTAACACTGGCACTATGATCAGCTTTATCGGAGATAGTGCGAATAATAAGAAATGGAATCTTGTTTAGAGTGCAAACGAATCCTACTGCAGCGCCTTCCATTTCAACGGCATCTCCTTTAAGCTCAGAAGTGAGGTAGTCCAATCCTGAACTATCGGTTAAAAACTGGTCTCCTGTCAGGATTCTGCCTGTATGAATGGTGTGTTCTGAAGGAGTTTGAAGAGCCTTTTTGAGTAATTCCTTATCACAGTTAAAAAGTCGGTAATTGGTATAGGGAACAGTTCCACGCGGAATTCCCAGACCTGTGGCATCCAGATCGTGTTGAGTACAATCATTTGCAAGAACAATATCTCCAATTTCAAAAGCCGGGTTTAGAGCACCGGCAACACCAGTGAAAATCAAAGACTCAGGATTATATAGCTCAATAAGTTTTTGTGTAGTGAGGGCTGCGAATACTTTTCCAACTCCGCATTTTACAATCACAACTTCTCTACCAAAGAGTTCTCCGGTATGGAAAGTTATCTCGTTCCAGTGTTCTTCTTTATGATTTTGAAGATAATTGAGGAGCTCCTGGATTTCTTCTGTCAAAGCTCCAGTAATAGCAATGCGGGAAGTATTCACGTCTATTTGTTTCTTTGAAGTCGTTTCCGATTCCTTCTCTTGTTTAGGTAAGGAATGAAGAACATATATATCCCGGTAATCCAAAGAATGGTAACTATGATGCCGGTGGGTAAAAAGATCCAGTGCTTAGCTAGATCATGGAACCAAGAGCCATCATGCATGGCTTCAATAATATCAGAGCGTCTGAATTCGGCCTGAAGCACTTCACCAGTTTCAGTGTCTATTTGTATTTCCCAATGATTAATAGCCCGAACTTTGACCATGCCTTTATCGGGTCGTACATCTAAGCGGTCGATATGAGCCCAGGAGGAAATTTCTGCTTCAGGGATGGTCTTTGATACTTCCAGGATTTCTTCAAACGTAATAGACGGAATGGTAGAGACCCCTTCCATAGATGCAGGCTGTATCCATGCTACATCTTTTTTTAGTTGCAGAAAAAGTCCCGTAATCAGGACAATAAGAAAGGGGAGTGCAATAATAATAGCTCCCCATCGATGAATTTTACGTGTGTCGCGGCGAGAGTGCCAACTCATGTAGTTTTCTAATTAGTTAAAAGCGATATCTAAAACCTAAAGCGCTATCGAAAGTAAAACCCTGGGGATCTGTGACTGTAATAAAAGGACCGATATCCATATAAAGCTCAAAAGGCGTATCGTCAATTGTATATTCCAGGCCAAGTGGAATCCTAATTGATAATGATTCCTCTGAGTCAGGAGAAGCACCAACCGATAATCCTACCCCAAAGTAAGGAGATAAATGCCCTGACTTAATATTAATACTTTCAGGATTTCTATAAGAAAGATAATTCATTTCAAAAGCAACAAAAGTGTTTCCTTCTTCTAAAATGAGTCCTAGTGCTCCAGTAATGGCAGAATTATCAGAAATTCCAAATTTATAGGAAAGTCCAACTGGATTTATAAGTTCACCACCGAGAGCAACGTCGTTTTGTGCTTGAACGCTTCCGGGAGCGGTTAATAAAATGGTAAGTATGAGTAATGAGAAAATGTTCTTTTTCATAATTGGGGTAGTTAGAATTAGGATTAGTAATCAAGTCCAGGTTGAGTGATGGTGAAATCTTCCTCAGCTTTTGCTTTAGACACCATTTCTTCAACATCCTTTAATAGCTGTTTTGCATCAAAAATGATCCCATCTTTAATGGTGTATACAACCCCACCATGGCGCTTAATGTTATTATATTCATCGACAAAAATTGCACCGGTACCGTAAAGTACTTTTAGGTTGGCCATCGGATTGGCATCCACAATTACCAAATCCGCCAGCTTTCCTACCTCAATTGTTCCAAGCTCATGATCTACACCGAGTACCTCAGCTCCTTTTAGAGATGCTGATTGAAAGATTTCGAGAGGGTGGAAGCCAGCTTCGCGAAGTAATTCCATTTCCTGGATATATCCAAAACCATAAAGCTTGTAGATATATCCAGCGTCTGAGCCAAGAGTAACTCGTCCCCCTTTATTCTTGAACTCGTTTAAAAATTGCATCCAGATTTTATAATTCTCTTTCCATGCTATTTCCTGCTCTGTTCCCCAATCTAACCAATAAGAACCATGAGAAATGCGACTAGGTGCATAGAATCTCCAAAGAGAAGGGAGGGTGTATTTTTCATGCCATTCTGCTCTTCGTTCTTTCATCAAGTCGCGGCTTGCTTCGTAAATGGTCATGGTTGGATTAATGGAGAAGTCGAGTTCGACCAGTTCATCCATTACAGCATTCCACTTTTCAGAACCGGGTTTTGCAGCTTGTTTCCAGAGATTCCCTGCCTCTTCAAAGCGGTGTTGCTCATTATTATAATTATAGTCTAAGGGGTAATCCTGGATAATTTTGTCTTCGAATAAAGCCTCGGGTAATCCGTACCAGTGGGTCATACTTGTGAGCCCTAATCGAGCCGAGGTAAGCGCATTATTATACACCACTCTCGTTTGAGCATGATGAGTCATGGTTCCCAGTCCAAGCTTATTTGCTTCATCAATTGCAGCAGAATACACTTCTGGTGATGCTCCAAAGAATTTAATCCCATTAGCACCCCTTTCATGAATCATTTGCACCCATTCCCGGGCCTGTTCAGCTGTAGTTATTGTCCCATCAAATCCCTGCCCAAAACCTATCCATGCAGAAATTCTTGGAGCCGTAATTTCATTTCTCTTGCTCATTTCACGATGCCTCAGATTCCAATCCATGCCAAGAAAAGAGCCGGGTTCTCTTATAGAAGTAATACCATGAGCTAACCAAAGCTTATAAACATATTCAGGAGTTGTTCCTTGTGCGTTACCACCAGTATGCGCATGCATATCAAAAAAGCCAGGTAGTACATACATTCCCGTAGCGTCCACTACTTTTGTATTCTCATCAGCCTGAGGCCTTCTACGCTCGTTAATGGGAAGGCCGGGGTATCCAACTGTATTGATACTGGTAATTCTGTTTCCTTCTATTACAATATCTACAGGGCCTGTTGCCGGAGAACCTGTTCCATCAATCATATGAACTCCACGAATGATCATTCGCTCAAAAGGGCCTTCACCTTCTGCTCTTGGAGGAGCGTCAGGCATACCTTGAGCAATTAACAGATTGGGAATACTGATCGTAAAAATCAGGAGAAGTAGCTTTTTCATTTCACAAGAGATTTAAAGTTATAAAAAGTATTAAAAGGATATGATTAGCACCGTAAATAGTTATAAAAGTAATGCTCCTTCATGCTTTAATAACCATTCTTTCCTATGTAATCCTCCTGCATAGCCAACCAGTTTGTTATCTGATCCTATAACCCGATGGCAAGGGATCACTACGGCTATCGGGTTTTTTCCATTTGCATGTCCAACAGCCTGGGCAAAATTCCTATCTCCGAGTTTTTGTGCGATGGTTCCATAGGTAGTAGTAGAGCCATGAGGAATGATTTTAAGCTCATTCCAAACTTCTTCTTCAAATTTTGTTCCCCTCAAGTCAATAGTAAGATTAAATTGATTTCTATTTCCTTCGAAGTATTCTCTGAGCTGGGTCCGTGCAGATTCAGTATGAATATCCGGATCCTCAGGCCCATCTGTATCCTGGAATTTTATTTCTGTAATGCCTTCTCCATTAGAAAGAATTCGAAGATATCCGATAGGAGTATTAAGGTAGCTTTGGTAGGTCAATGTTTTTTATTTGAGGATGTTAACAATACCACTTTTATCAAAATTAAGAGAAGATGGCTTAAAAAGTGGAAGGTCTGCACCAAGATTCGCAGTTCCATTCAAGGAATATTCAAACTCATCTTGCCTTAATGCATTATAAGCAGCCATTCCAACTTGAAGGAAATTTAAACTAACAGGGATGATAAGTGCTCCTGATTCCTTTTGCCCAATTGATACTTGTTCTGAGATAGTTCCGGAAAGAGGACTTAACCCGTTCAGATCTACTTCATAATCTAAAGAGTTTAGGTTGAGGCCAAACGAATTAGGATTATCTACCCCGACATTTATTTCAAGTTCGGCTCCTGTTAGAGAAAGATTTTTAACAGATACACCCGTAAGCGAAAGAGAGGGAGCTTTCACTACAGGGAATATCCCTTCTTTTTCAATAGGTACTTCTACATAGCCAATTACAGGTACATTTACACCAACCGATCCGAGTAAGGTATACCCTGCTTCGTCTTCCGATTTAAGAGAAGTGAAAGTGTTGTACAATTCTTCAAAGGTAAATGTAACGGGCACTGATAATGTATTTGACCCATTGGCTTCAATTTCAGTCTCAAGTTCCCGTGTACCTTTAACAAACGAATTAGAATTGATTTGGAAGTCATAGGAGTAGGAAGCGAGTGAAAGCGAAAGGGGGTTAGGGTTGTCCACTTCGAGATCAAAAAGCAGCTCGATATCCTGTAAAGAAATATTGGACACCTTAACATTTTCGACAGAAATTGTTGGTTTCTGAACGGAAGCTAAATTTTGAAGTTCTGCACAATGTTGAAGAAAAAATACTCCTGAAAGTATTAAAACGCCCTTTTTTATGATGCCCATAAACCCTTGAAATAGTTATTTGATGGGCGAAAACTAGTGAATAAATTTTTTTTAAAAAAAAGTGTAACACATAAAAGTGAGTGTACTCTTGTGCATAGCTAAGAGAGCATCTGTATAAACCTACAGAAGTTAGTCAACTAGTCACTCCTTAAGCTAAAAACCTAAAGCAAAGCTCCGGCCTGAACCACCGGAGCTTTTTTTATATGTTCCTTTTTATAACTAGGAGATAAATTGCCTTTTCGAGTTTCTCTAATTTTTTAGCAGATATTGCTACCGGGTTTCCCTTCAGCGCATTATTCAGAGCATTTATAACTGAATTGTAATTCATATCTGCACTTTCTATCACTTCTTTATAGGACATCTCATTAGCAATACACTTAGCCTTCCATTCTCTTATCCTCTTTTTAATATCAGTTTTACCTTGTTCGTGCATTGTTTACATTTGGTTATCCAAATTTGGATTACCAATAATATACAATTATAAACAACTATTGTCAACTTCAAAATCTAATATTTTCCATAGTTTCGGTCTAGCTTTGCAAGAGGCTTTAGACAGGACTGGTGTAACTCCTGCCTGGTTATCGAGAGAGGTTGGAAAGGATAAGGGACAAATAAGTAAATATATTAACGGGAAGAGTACCCCAAAAAGGATCACTCAACTTGAGTTATTGAAACCACTCCCATTTACAGTCAACAAGGATGGCAAGAATTGGGTATTGGAAGAAGCCCCATCAGATGAGGTAAATGAAACACAAACTGTGTATTCGAGCAAAGATTCGGATGATTCATCAGTTCAATTGAAAGACTTCTTTGAGGACATAAGCAAAGTAGAAAAACTCTATACGGAAGCTTTGAAGAATAAAAATTTATCCGAGGACGAGAAGAAGCTCCAAATAGAATTAATAGAAAAGAAAATTAACGCTCTAATTAAAAGTAAACTCGGTAGAGAAAAGTGATATTCCTACCGGGTTCAGGATTTAATTCTTTGATCCTTGACAAATGGTTTCTGTATTCTACATCAAATAGGTTATTAATACCAAGAGAGAAAGTATGAAGTAGCTTATTTGAACTGAACCGGTATTGAGAAAATAAATTGGTAAGTACATATCCATCCGTTTCAGTTTCAAATTCTCCTGTTCGGTCTTGGTTTGAAGCAAGGACTAATCGACTTCCGGCTTCTAACCCTCCTTTAACATATTTCAATGAAAACTTGACTTTAAGAGGGGGAATCTGGGGGAGAGGCTGAACACCTGAGTCTCCGGTCAAAGAGGTAGTATCTTGCTCTCCAATGGTAAAGCTTGCCGAAGCATCAGCTACAATTCGGTTGGTAATTTTTGATTCTCCTGCAATTTCAAATCCATAAAGCCGGGCTTTTGTTCCTACAAACTGGTAGTTGTCCAGGGTTGGAAATCGAACATTTTGTTCCCCGGTATTTCTTGCATAATTGAAGTTAGAAAACCCGTTATGGAATAAAGCGGCTCTGAATGTTGAGGCTTCTCCCTGCCATTGTGTAAAAACCTCTTTAGCAAGACTCCTCTCAGGATCAAGGTTGGGGTTACCAATTTCAAAACTAAATGAAGCCAGGTGAGGCCCTTCCGAATATAATTCCTCAAGTGATGGAGCTCGGAATGAATGTAGTAAAACAGTGCCAACTGAAAACCCTTTTCCTAAGTCATACCAAGCGTTCACAGAGCTGGAAAGGGCATGGAAATCTCTGGCTCTTATAAATCCGATATCTGAATCCGGATCATCTTCTATAGGCTCATTAAGTACGTAATCGTATCTCACTCCGGTTTCCAGGTGCAGAGCCCCCAGATGCATATTTTCAATAATATATACCCCGATTTTATAGCTATTGGCATCCGGAGTGCTAGCTCCGAAAACTGCATAGTCTTCGGCTTCCGCCCAAAGTCCGATTTTACCACTTTCAAAGAAGCCCAACTCGCCATGATTTGCATTTACTTGAGCAGTAGTGGTAACTAATCCAAATTCAGTTCCAATGGAGCTGGTGGTTTCAAATTCTTTATGATTGTAATTATTAATGCTGAAATCTGCTTCAATAGTTTTGAACACAGAGTTTTCTATTAAATACTCTCCCTTCAGTGCGTAATTAAATTTTCGCATCTCAATATCAACACCATCTGGATGACCATTTGGGTCCGGCGGTATTCCATAATTACTCAAATAAGTTCCAAAAGAACCTCCGATATACCCCCAATCACGCACATAACTTATTCCAACAGCGCTGTTTGTAGTTTCAAATTGAGTGTTTTCAATAATTCCTTCGGGTGTATTTGTATCGCCACCAATCTTTCCATTTAGATGAGTGTTTATAACAAAATCACTAGTAGGTAGCGAAAGATTTATCGCTCCTGATGCACTGGTATTTACTGATTGAGCATTTAATGTCGCTGTTCCATTTATTGTATTTGGCTTTGTTGAAGCAACAAGGTTATTGACCACATTAACAATTCCTCCTACCGCATTAGCTCCATATTGTAGTGCGGCAGCGCCTTTGGCAATTTCTATTTCGGAACTGGCAATCGGATCAACTGATACTGCATGATCAGCAGATTGATCAGAAACGTCTCCGGTTGTTAAACCATCTTGTAAGATTATTAACCGTTCATCTCCTAACCCTCGAATCACGGGTCGGGTAGTGGCATTGCCTAGTGATCGCTGCTCAAACCCTGGAAGGTTGGATAAGGTATTAGCTAAAGTAGAACCCAAATCTCTCCGCAAAGAAGAACCAGAAACACTTTTTGAGGCATGACCTATACTGGAACCTGTAAGACTATTATCGGAGGAAATAACCTCCACCGTTTCTGAGGTAAGAATAGTAGCGGAGAGTACAATATCCAGAGAAATATTTTTCTCTAATTCAATTTTCCTCTTTTGAGTTTTATACCCGATTCGGTGAATACTAAGTGTGTAATTTCCGGCAGGTATGTTTTTTAATTCGAAATAGCCTTCGCTATTAGAAGTAGTTGTACGGTTTAACTCTTCGAGGTGTATGTAAGAAAAGGATACTGATTCACGATCTTGTGCATCAGTTATAGTACCGGAAATAATAAACGAACTCTCCAAGGAGTCTAACGGAGTTCCCGATAGGCTCACAAGGAGAGTTACGATAAATAAAGCAGAGGTCATTTATTAATTTGGAGATGCTGCTTCAACATGAACATGGATTGCCTGAGTATTGAAGTCAGAGTGCCCATTGTGCATTAACTGAAGAGTCAGATCAGTGATACCTTCAGCTTCGGCATGGATATGGAAGCTCCAGACACCGTCTTCTTCATGTTGCTCAAACTCGGCAATTCCTTCATCTTCGAATACAGCACCTAAGCTATACTCTGGTTCATCTGGCTGGAATTCGTCACCATCATCGTCAAGGAAGAAAATGGTAATCAATGCTGTTTCTTCTTCTGGTTCAAGCTCGAATTCACCAGTTAATGTTCCACCTGGAAGCTGCTCAACTACGGTTTCACCGTTCATTTTAAGACGGAAGCCTTCCGGATCGGAGTGCTCTTCTTCAGAGCTGGTAGAGTTTGAACAGGCAACTAGAAGACCTGATACTAATAGGAATAATAGGGCAGTTTTTGCCGAGTTAATGAATGAATGTTTCATAGTATTTTTAATGAGTTATGTTTGTTTTAGAAAATGCCCACGAAAGTGGGGAAGGGGATTAGCTTAGCACAGGTGGGGCTCGGGATATATTAGATGGTGCTAAACTTTTTTCTATATATGGCTCATTAAATATTAAAATCGTTTCGTCTGTAACAAGTACATAAGACGTAAAAGAGGATGAATAAATAGCATCTTCAGATACTAGCGTACAGGTAGGGCAAAATGTATTTTCATCCTGTACAAAATGTTGCTCATCTAAATGAATCAGGCATTCTATGGTCTCATGATGATAGTGAGTTGCTGAACCTAATAACCCAACTACCAACAAGACACTAACACAAGCAAAGAAATATGACCTGACCGAGTTCAAGATTTGATGAATTTGTGATTAAATGAACTATTCAAGTTCATATAATATTTCAAAATTAGTACAAAAAAAGTAAAAAACAGTTTAATTAGTTCCTATGGCAGAACTTTTTGAGAGCTTTAAAATATGGTTTCTTGGGCTTGGAGAAAACTATGGGGTGAATCCAATTATATTTGGTTCCATCTATGTTGGAGCTATCCCTTTTTTTACCCTATCAATTGGTTGGCTGGTAAAGAATTACAGAAAAGGTAAGTCAATTGTTTTACCCTCTTTGAGCGCTGGTTTTTTCTTTGTATCGGCTTATTTATATCTGATAATTGCGGGAAGAAATGTACCTTTTTGGGTATATCTGTTCATTCTGGCTTTAGTTACGGGAGGAGCAATATCCACCTACAAAAAAGTGCGAGGAAGAATCCAGGAAGTTGATTAATAATAGTTATTGTGGAGTATTTAGCAGATTTATGGGATAAAATTACTGTGCTTGGAAGCGAGCATAATGTAAATCCTATTTTGTTTGCGATACTTTATTTCGCTTCCATTCCTCCATACATGGGCTCAATGGTTTGGGCAGTTAGAAATAATAGGAAAGGCAAAAGTATCAACCTTCCTGTTATAAGCACCTTGTTCTTTTTCATTATGCCAGCCCTTTATGTAGCAATTTTTGGAAGGAATGTGGCTTGGTGGGTATATCTCACAATTGTATTTCTCATCATTTATAGCACTCATACCGTGAGAAAAAAGATCACGTCAAAACTGGAAGAATCTGAATCTTCTGAAAAAGCATAGGTTCTTCTACATCATATCTTCATAAGCGTTTTGAATACTTAGGTTGAGTATTTCGAGCAGGCGCTCTGTGCTCCCGCTCTTCACTCGAGGAAATCTAAACCAACTATTTAGAGGTTTATTATGCAAGAAAAACACTTTGTGTACCGGTTTGGAAAGAAGACTGACGGTAATAGAACGATGCGCGAACTAATTGGAGGTAAAGGAGCGAACCTCGCCGAAATGTGTAACATTGGAGTTCCCGTCCCACCGGGATTTA
The DNA here is from genome assembly GCA_003712055.1 of Balneola sp. Classification (NCBI taxonomy): domain Bacteria; kingdom Pseudomonadati; phylum Balneolota; class Balneolia; order Balneolales; family Balneolaceae; genus Balneola; species Balneola sp. The sequence goes on along the minus strand of RHLJ01000001.1, from coordinate 497,743 downwards.
CCATATCAACAGAAGCATGCCAGTATACCATTGAACATGCAATGGTTTGGCCAGAGGAGTTATATGATCAAGTACTGGATGGAATCCATCACATAGAGAAAGAAACAGGAACCAAATTTGGGGATCCGGTAAATCCTTTATTGGTTTCGGTTCGATCCGGAGCTGCTGTTTCTATGCCAGGGATGATGGATACGATATTGAATCTGGGTATAAACGATACCGTTGTTGAAGCACTGATCAAAAAGACAGGGAACGAACGCTTTGTGTATGATAGCTATCGTCGCTTTATAGATATGTTTGGAGATGTTGTTATGGGGGTAGCTCACGAACATTTTGAAGAAGCAATTGAGCACCTTAAAGAACAGGTGAATGTGAAAGAGGATATAGAGCTTTCAGCCAATGATCTAAAAATTCTAACAGATCGATACAAAGCTATTTATCGTAAACATTCAGGCCATATGTTTCCTGAAGATCCTGTTGAGCAATTAAAGTTCGCCATCAATGCAGTGTTTTCATCCTGGAACAGTGGTAGAGCCATTAAATACAGAGAGATTAGCCATATTACAGGTCTTGCTGGTACCGGGGTAAATGTGCAGGCCATGGTGTATGGAAATATGGGAGAGAACAGTGCTACTGGTGTTTGTTTCACTCGAAATCCATCTACCGGAGAGCACGAACTGTATGGTGAATACCTTGTGAATGCACAGGGAGAAGACGTTGTAGCAGGTATCCGTACTCCACAGCCAATTCAAAAAATGAAAAGGCAGATGCCTAATGTGTATGACGAACTTTTCAGGTACACAAGCAAACTGGAAGGACATTATAAAAACATGCAGGATATTGAATTCACTGTGCAGGAGGGGGTGCTTTATATCTTGCAGACCAGAAACGGAAAAAGAACCGGAACTGCAGCTGTAAAGATCGCTGTCGATTTAGTGAACCAGGATGTACTATCGAAAGAAGAGGCTATAAGTACACTTGTTGAGCCGGAGCATATTGAGCAGCTACTGCATCCTCAATTCTCGGTGGATGATTTTAAGGAAGAGGAAATACTTGGAAAAGGATTACCAGCATCTCCTGGTGCAGCTGTTGGTAAGGTAGTTTTCTCCAGTAAAAAGGCAGAAAAAGCTGCTGAAGCTGGAGAAATGGTGATTCTGGTTCGCATTGAAACCAGCCCGGAAGATGTTGGTGGCATGTCTTCAGCTGAGGGAATACTGACATCTCGTGGAGGAATGACCTCACATGCAGCTGTAGTGGCTCGCGGTTGGGGCAAACCTTGTGTTGCCGGATGTAGTGATATTGTTATCAACTATAAGAATAAGTCATTCACAAATGGTGAAGTAACCGTGAATGAGGGCGACTGGATTTCAATTGATGGTACTCGAGGCATGATCATGTTGGGACAGCATAATATGCACCCTCCTGTATTAAGCGAGGAATATGAAACCTTTATGCGTTGGGTATCCGGATTCGAAAAAATAGATGTCCGCGCCAATGCCGAAACTCCGGAAGATGCTTCGCTTGCAAGAAAACTTGGTGCCAAGGGTATAGGCCTCGCTCGTACCGAGCACATGTTCTTTAAAGATGATCGGGTTATTGCAATGCGCCGAATGATTGTAGCTGAAACTACCGAAGAGCGTACCAGGGCTTTGAATAAAATTCTTCCTTTCCAGAAGGAAGACTTCAAAGGCATTTTCAGAGTAATGGATGGGTTACCGGTGACAGTTCGGTTACTTGATCCGCCTCTTCACGAGTTTTTACCTCAAAGCAAAAGTGAAATCAAAGAAGTAGCAGATGATTTGGGAATAAGCGTAGAAGTACTGAAACGGAAAGTAACAGCTCTAAGGGAATTCAACCCAATGCTTGGACACCGCGGATGTCGATTGGGGATCACACATCCTGAAATTACAGAAATGCAGACTAGAGCGATCATCGAGGCTGCTCTGGAGCTAAAGAAAGAAGGAGTAACCGTTATTCCCGAAATCATGATTCCTTTAGTAGGAAACGTAAGGGAATACATAAATCAGCGTGCCATTGTTGAGCAAACAGCTGAGCAAGTATTTGGTGAGTTCAAAGATCGACTAAGTTTCAAAATTGGAACTATGATTGAAGTACCCAGGGCAGCTTTAGTAGCTAATCAAATAGCTAAAGAGGCGGAGTTTTTCTCATTTGGAACGAATGATCTAACCCAGATGGCACTAGGCTATAGTAGAGATGACGCCGCAAAATTTATCCCTCATTACCTGGAAGAAGGTATCCTGAAAGATGACCCATTTCAGACCTTAGATAAGGATGGTGTCGGGCAACTTGTTCATATGGGTACTGAGCTTGGACACGCTTCCAATCCTGACCTAAAGATTGGAATTTGTGGTGAGCATGGAGGTGATCCTGCTAGTATAGATTTCTGCTATAAACTAGGAATGGACTATGTATCGTGCTCGCCATATAGAGTGCCAATAGCTCACCTGGCAATAGCACAATCAGTAATCAAACACGGGAGCTTCAAAAAAAAAGCTGAATTTATAACAAATTAGTAAACAATCGATCTCTGGTTTTGGTTGAGGAAAAGCGAACGATATATTTGTCACGCTTAAACTAAGACCGGAGTTCTTTATGTCGAAATATGAATATGATGCTGTAGTAATTGGAGGTGGAGCCGCAGGGCTAACAGCTTCAGGTATTGCTGCCAATATAGGTGCTAAGACCATGATGATTGAGCGCCATCGATTAGGTGGTGATTGTACATGGACTGGATGTGTACCTAGTAAAGTACTTCTTAAAGCGGGTAAAGTAGTTCGGCAAATAAAAGAAGCTTCTAAATTCGGATTAGTTGATACTGAACCTGTTGTCGATTTTAAAAAAGTAATAGAACATGTTCATAAAATAAGGGATGAAGTTTATGAAGATGCGGATGATCCAAAGATTTATGAAGATCAAGGGGTAGAGGTAGTATTTGGAGAGGCGAGTTTTATTGATGCACATACAATAGATGTCCAACTGGCTCAAGGAGGTTCTCGGAAAGTTTCTTCCAGGTATTTTTTTATTGCTAGTGGAGCTTCTGCTTCAGTTCCACCTATCGAGGGATTGGAAGAAGTGGAGCATTTAACCAACGAATCTCTTTTTGAGATCGAGAATCTTCCCGAAGAGCTATTGATAATTGGTGGAGGGCCAATTGGTACGGAAATGAGTCAGGCCTTTTCCAGTTTGGGTTCCAAAGTTACTGTGATTGATATGGCCGATCGTATCATGAGAAATGATGATGAAGAGCTTGTAGAAATTTTAATGAGCGAGCTGCAATCACAAGGGGTCGTTTTCGAAATGGAATCATCCATAAAAACGGTAGTTAAAAATGAGGAAAGGGTAGAAGTACATGTGGTTCAAAACGGAGAAGCGAAAGTAATTTTCGGAACTCATTTACTTATAGCCACTGGTAGAAAGCCGAATATTGAAACGCTTGACCTGGAGAAAGCAGGGGTCAACTTCGACAGAAAGGGTATTTCAGTAGATGATTCCTGTCAGACCAATGTGAGCCATATTTATGCAATTGGTGATGTAAATGGTCGGTACCAGTTTACTCATATGAGTGAGCATACCGCAAAAGTTGCCACCACAAGTGCCTTACTAAAACTTCCAATGAAAATTGATGAAAAGAATGTGCCCTGGGTTACCTTCACTGAACCAGAGTTAGCCCATGTAGGAAAGACAGAAACTCAACTGGAAGAGCAAGGGGTGAGTTTTGAGACCTATCGTTTCCCATATTCCAAAATTGATCGAGCCTTAACAGAAAGTGAAGCAACGGGATTAATAAAGATTTATGCCAATAAACTTTCGGGCAAGATTTATGGTGCTTCTGTAGTTGGTGCTCATGCTGGTGAATTTATCTCGGAATATGCGCTTGCGATGAAGAATGGAGTAAGCATGAGGGGGATTGCTGATACGATCCATCCTTATCCAAGCTGGAGCCTTGGAGCACGAAGAGCTGCGGATCAATGGTATATCAAGAACCAAAGTGAGTGGTCAGTAAAGCTGATCAAAAAAGTGTTTGGCTATAGAGGAGAGATTCCTGACTTCAGCGATCCTGACCGGATTGTATAAAAAAAGCCTGTTACTGATAGGCAACAGGCTTTAAGGAGTTATTGAGAGAGCAAATTATTCGGTTTCGATATCCATGTGCTTCTCACCATGGTATCCAATATCCATTCCTTCTAGCTCCAGGTTTTCAGTAATTCTACCACCGGAAGTAATTAAGGACGCGACTTTCCACACAATGAATGTAGCTACTGCAGAATAAGCAATGGTAATTAGTACTGCTTTTGTTTGAACCCAAATCTGGCCAACATTTCCATAGAGTGCTCCAGCTCCGCCATTGATCTCAGGGTTAGCAAATACACCTGTTAGGATAGCTCCGGCTATACCTACTAATCCGTGAATACCGAAAGCATCCAGGGTATCATCATGGCGAACCCATGATTTGAGATGAACAACACCCCAGTATCCAACTAAACCGGAAACGACTCCAATAACAAGTGCACCACTTACATCCACAAAACCTGAAGCAGGGGTAATCCCAACCAGGCCTGAAACCGCACCTGATGCCATACCAATTAGTGTTGGTTTCTTAACAATAAACCATTCAATAGTTAACCAGATAAGAGCACCGGCACAGGCTGCAACATTGGTTACCAATAATGCATTAGCAGCAATTCCATCTGCAGCAAGCTGGCTACCGCCATTGAATCCAAACCAACCAAACCAGAGAAGGGCAGATCCGAGAATCATAAATTTAATAGAGGAGGGTTTTCTTATTTCCTCAAGACTATGCTCCATTCGTTTACCGACCAGATATGAAAGTACAAGGCCAGCAACACCAGCATTAATATGAATTACTGTTCCACCTGCAAAGTCCATTTCACCAGATTCACTTAGGAATCCACCTCCCCAAACCCAGTGTGCGATTGGAGAATAAACAGCAATTACCCAGAGAACAGAGAAAATTCCCCATGTTGAAAAGCGTACCCGTTCAATAATTGAGCCGCTAACAATAGCAACTGCAATAGCCGCAAAGGTTCCCTGGAAAACCACAAAGAGAAGAGTGGGGATGCTTCCAGAAACATCATTCACGCCAATTCCTTTTAAAAAGACATTGCTCAAGTCGCCTATAAAGGCATTTCCTTCTCCAAAAGCGAGGGAATAGGCCACTACTACCCATACAATAGTACCGGTACAAAATGCCATGTAGCTCATACCTATTGTATTGAGTACGTGTTTGTTTTGGGTTAATCCGCCATAGAAAAGAGCAAGGCCGGCGGGGGTCATAAGCATAACGAGAGCAGTTGCAATAAGAAGCCATGCAGTATCACCTGCATTAATAGCTGTTTCTGTTTCTTGCCCGTAAAGTGAGATTGTCCCTAAAAATAACAGCATTAGGGTAGCTGCGAGTTTTTTCATCGATTGTACTCCAAATTAATTGCGATTAGGCGTTGGGAGTATAGGGGTAGATAGACAAAAAAACTTTAGTCTATTTTTTATTATTCCTAAATAATTAAGGATAAATAATATAAAAAGCGCTTTTCTGGAAAATAAACATTGACTTTTTCTAATTAACTAAGTAGTGTGGGTTTTTTAATATTCATCCCATTCAGAAGGTATGGTAAAGCCTGAAGGTAGAAGCCCATCACTTAAAAGCCTTTCAATTACTCCTTTGGCTAATGAATTACCTGTTTGAGTAGAATTACCATAATCACCACTTGTAACCTCAATTTTTGCTCTCCATATTTCTGTAGTATCAGAGACTGTATATAAGTAGGCTTCCAGACCATGCTTGATTGTTTTTGATGTACTTCCTCCTACGAACATACCATTAGCCCCCACTGTGGGGCCAGAAAAATATGTTTCTCTGTCATGGTCAGTTTCCAAAAGAATTAGAAAGAAATCGAAATTCTTTTCCTTAGCACTAATAACCATATTCTCAAGTGTAAACGTCCCTCTTTCACTAAAGAAAGTATATTCTTCATGATTAAATGGGAATCCATTTTCAGTGTAAATCGACTTGGATTTATCAACAAGGGTCGGAACAGTTTTTTCCATTTTATCCTGGAGATTAATCACATAAAATAGGTTTGTTACTTTTTGATCAAAGTTCGGAGCCATTACCTGCGAATCTATCTTAGTAGTTGTGCAATAGATTAAAAAAAGAGAAGCTAAAACTAGAATAGAGGTAATTTTAATATTCATCTTAAGAGTTATTTTTCTGTATCTGATTAAGGTTCTGGAGGGCTCTTTCTCTCAAATTCGTAAACTGATCTTCTGGGATATGCCCAGCTGTGAATTGGTAGTAAAGCCAGACGATATAGGTAGCCATTACATCTTCATAACAATAATGCTCAATGAGCGGTAATTCATTTCTTTTGAACATCTCATACACCTGGTTTCCTTCGCCTGTTTGCTTGAAGGGAATGCCAATAAGTTGTCCAAGATGTTTTAGCTTAGGCCAGGAGCTGGCTCCATAGTTACTGAACTCATCCACCAAATCCAGGTTATGTTTGCTATATCGATACCGGATATCGTAATCACTCATTCGGACAGGCATTTGTAGGCCGTGTTTCATAGCTCGATAGGTGAGAACGGGAATATCAAAGCCTTTTCCATTGTGATGAATTAGTCCAAAGTCTTTATAGGTACCTATAGTCTCGAAGATTTTCTGAAGTCCTTCTTTCTCATCAGTTCCATTCCAGGCGACTTTTTGTCGGGGCTGACCAGTATTTTCGATCCATAAACCTACCCAGGAAACCATGCGATGGTACATAGGTGGAAGGAAACCGGATTTATTTCTTGCCAGTTCTTCACTGGCTTTTTCTAATAGCAGCTCTTCATCTGATTTATCATCATGAAGTACAGTTCGAATAAATTCGATATCAGGAATAGTTTCTAGATCAAAAATAAAATACATGTCAGAAGGCCGGATTGCTGGCTGATAATACTAAAATGAGTAGACATTTCAACTGGACGGAACAGCTTGTCGTTGATATGTAGACCCACTCCAATTAAATTAAGGCCAGTCATGATCAAAGACCTCAAATATCTAGCTGCTTATATAAATCCCACTCTAACAGTGCTTGGGCTATGGTTAGGAGGGGGCTATACGTTCATGAATGTGATTTTTGTATTCGTACTTGTTCCTATCATTGATCAGTTTAGTCCCATTTCAGAGGAGAACGTTTCAATAAATGAGCAAGCCGAATTTTTGAAACGTCGGTTATTTGATTGGTTGTTATATCTCAACCTTCCCATTCTGTACTTTGTGTTAGGTTATTTTATCTATCAGTTAAATACAGTTCCAATGACTGGTTTCGAAATGGCTGGTAACCTTATATCAGTAGGTATTGTGATTGGAACATGCGGTATCAATGTAGGCCATGAATTGGGGCATCGGACTTCGAAGATTGATCATTTAACTTCGCAGCTTTTGCTTCTTCCAGCGCTTTATGTCCATTTCTTTGTAGAGCATAACAGAGGCCATCACAAACATGTTGGGACTGATCTTGATCCTGCCAGCGCCAAGAAAGGGGAGGGGCTTTATTTCTTCTGGTTGAAATCAACTTTTTTAGGGTATTCCAGTGCATGGAAGATTGAAGCAGATCGTCTGAGAAAAAATAAGCAAGGAGTGTTCTCTATTGATAATACCATGCTGTTATTCACCTTTTCACAGATTGGCTATATCTGGCTGATTTATTTTTTTACAGGATATCCAAATATGCTCTATGTGTTGTTAGCAGGAGTGATTGGTTTGTTGCTTCTTGAAACCATCAATTACCTTGAGCACTACGGGTTAAGAAGAAAGAAGCTTGAAAATGGCCGATATGAAAAAGTACTACCCAAGCATTCCTGGAATTCCAATCATAGTTTTGGACGAATTGTACTATATGAACTTACTCGCCATTCCGATCATCATTATATAGCAAGTAAGAAGTACCAGATATTAGATCACCATGAAGATTCACCCCAACTCCCTGCAGGTTATCCTGCTATGATCCTGGCTGCACTATTACCTCCGCTTTGGTTTTTTCTGATGGATAAGAGGATACCTTGAGGGATGTTTAGGTAAGAATAAAGAACAAGGAATTAAGAGGTAAGATTTGAAAGGCATTGTACAATGATCAATGTTCAATGTTCACTCAGCTTAACTCTCCGGCCAGGCTTTGTTGAAATAGTTTCTCAATGATTCCTTTGTCTTCATAGTTGCCCAGTAGCCACATCATTTTTGTAAGAGCAGCTTCAAGTGTCATGTCGGCACCGGAAATTGCTCCAGCCTTAAGAGCAGCTCTACCGGCTGGGTATTTGGTAAGATTAACGGCATCATAATCGGCCTGTGAGAGGAGCACCACAATCACTCCATGCTCTCTGCATTTTTCAAAGAAAGGGAGGAGACTATACTCACCTTTCATTGGGAAATTTCCGCTACCAAATGATCGAACGATGATTGCTTTTAGTTTTGAAAGTTCCAATGCCATTAGGTAGTTGGTGTTTAATGAAGGAAATACATTTAGTACCAGCACCGAATTGTCAAATGATGGAAGAACACTAAAGGGATGTTCTCCTGAAATAGGAGAAATATTGAGTTCTACTTCCAATCCAATTTCTGCCAATTCAGGAAAATTTGGAGAGCCAAAAGCATCAAAATCTCCAATACTCGTTTTGGTAGCTCTGTTGCCGCGATAGACATGATCATTAAAACAAATAGCTACTTCATTGATTTTAGTAGTAGCTATTTCGATTGCATTAATGAAATTTCGACGGGCATCACTTCTGATATTACTTAAAGGAACCTGGCTTCCGGTTAAAATAACCGGTTTGGACAGATTGATCAGGCTGAAAGAAAGGGCAGAGGCAGTAAAGGCCATAGTATCGGTTCCGTGGAGAATTACGAAGCCATCATAAGCATCATAATGTTCTTCGATACAGCGGGCTAGTTCAGTCCAATGTTCTCGGTTTAGGTCGGAGCTGTCTTCAAAGAAAAGAGGAACGGTAGTAATTTCGGCCAGTTCATTCAGTCCTTCAATTCGCTGATATAGGGTTTCAGACCAGGCTTCGGGATCCAACTCAACGCCTTCACCTTTAGCGCTCATGGCGATGGTTCCTCCGGTTTGAATAATGAGGATTTTTTTCATCTTGATTCTTTGCTCCAGTCGATTAACTTAACGCTTCACATTCTCTTCACGAATGTTCAGCATGTTCATTGACAAATATAAGCGCAAAATATGAAAGCGCTTTTCTTTTCTAAAATAATCAGCAATCAAAAACGGAGTTCGCCATGAAAGTATATAATCCTACCCGCATCCGAAATGTTGTACTGTTGGGTCATTCAGGCTCCGGTAAAACAACACTCGCTGAGACTATGTTGTTTGAGTCCGGAGCCACCAATCGACGAGGAACTATTGAAGATCAAAATACGGTATCAGATTACCATCAGCAGGAAAAAGAGAAAGGTAAATCGATTTTCGCATCATTTATGAATTTAGACTGGAGGGGACACAAAATTAACCTAATCGATACTCCGGGAACCTCTGATTATATAGGGGAAGTAGTAGGAGCATTACGGGTCGCAGATACAGCAATTTTTACACTTAATGCAGAAAACGGGGTAGAAGTCGCAACCGATTCTCTATGGAAATACACACAAAAGTATCAAACCCCTTCTATGTTTGTGGTTAACAAACTGGATAATGAACGGTCTGATTTTTGGAAGGCTGTGGATGAAGCAAAAGAACACTTTGGCCGAGAAGTAACGGTAGTTCAGTACCCCTTTAGTGAGGGAGGGGATTTCCATGCCATTATTGATGTGCTAAGAATGACAATGTATGAATTTCCTGAAGGAGGAGGTAAGCCCGATAAACTTCCTATTCCTGAATCTGAGCAGGAGCGAGCATCACGATTACACCAGGAGCTGGTAGAAGTAATTGCCGAAAATGATGAGACCTTAATGGATATCTATTTCGAGCATGGAGAACTGGACGAAGAACAAATGCAAAAAGGACTTCATTTGTCCTTAGTAAAACAACAAATTTATCCGCTTTTCTGTGCATGTGCATCAAGGAATATGGGTACGGGTAGAATCATGGGTTTTATAGATGATGTGGCTCCTAATCCTCTTGAAGTATCTTCTCCAAAAACCGAAGCAGGAGACGACTTCGTCATGAATCCGGATGGAAAACCAGTCATGTTTCTATTTAAAACCCATTCCGAGTCTCATGTTGGTGATCTGATATATTTTAAAGTATATAGTGGCTCAGTTCTGGCTGGAATGGATTTGGTAAATGAAAGTAACTCCAATACGGTGCGCCTTGGAAATCTCTACCTAACCGAAGGGCATAAGCGCATTGAAATTGCCGAAGTTAAAACGGGAGATATAGGAGCGGTTGTAAAGCTCAAGGACAGTGAGGTGAATGATACACTTCATGAAAAAGGTAATGATGTAAAACTGGATCCTATTCATTTTCCGGCTACAACTATCCGAACGGCAGTTAAATTAGTGAAAGAAGGAGATGAAGATAAATTGGGCAATGCCCTCCATCAGATTCATCGTGAAGACCCATCCGTAGTAATTGAACACAGCCAGGAACTGAAACAAATAATTATACATGGACAAGGTGAGGAGCATCTAAATACTATAGAACACGCCCTTACCAATAGGTTTCATCTGGATATTGAGTTCATTACCCCCCGAATACCTTATCGGGAAACGATTGGCTCTCCAATTAAAACTAGATACAAGCACAAGAAACAGTCTGGGGGAGCCGGGCAGTATGCCGAAGTTCATTTCCTGATTGAGCCTTTTGAAGAAGGAATGCCAGATCCTGTTGATATGAAAGTCAGAAACAGAGAAGACCATGAATTATCATGGGGAGGGAAGCTTGTATTCCAGAACTGCATAGTTGGGGGTGTGATCGATAATCGCTTTATGCCTGCAATTGTAAAGGGAATTATGGAAAAGATGGAGAATGGACCAATGAGTGGTTGTAGAGCCAGGGACATTCGAGTTTCTGTGTATGATGGATCGATGCACTCCGTTGATTCCAACGAAGCAGCTTTCAAAACTGCAGCCCGTATGGCATTCCGCGATGGTTTCCTACAGGCAAATCCAAGGTTAATGGAGCCTGTATACGAAATCGAAGTAACCGTACCCTCAGATTATATGGGGGATGTGATGAGCGACCTTGGCACACGTCGGGGACAGATCCAGGGAATGGATGCAGAAGGTTCACTTCAAAAGATTAAGGCTCATGTTCCTTTAGAAGAATTGGATCACTATTCAACCCGGCTTAAGTCTATGACCCAAGGTAGTGCCACTTATTCAAGAAGTTTTTCCCATTATGCCCAGGTTCCGTTTGATATCCAGGAACGGGTGATACAGGAAAACCTGGAGTTAGAAGAAGCATGAGGTAATTAAGTGTATGAAGTAAGATAGATCATAGCACAACAATTGTTTAATAGCTTATTTGTTACTAGTTAATGGTTATTGGAAAGGAGATTCACCAATAACCATTAACGTGCGGGAAATCTTTATAAAAAATTACCACCCGGAATTCATCCTCGGTGGTAATGAAGGACATTGAAATCTATGTTTGTCTCTATTCTTTCTGTCTCTATTCAGAAAGCTCTATCGCTTAAAAAAATAATTTCTTGTTCACACGCCTTTTATTAATCTTGATTTGTAATCAAAGTTGCTGGATAGTATGTTAACTCTATCGGGTAGAAAGTTGTCTTCAATTGATATTAAAGGCATCACTAAAAGGTGTATTTATGGGTAGCCCTTTTGTGGTATTCTAGAGATATGCTTTTCTAAATCACTTCAATCTTAATAAAATTTGCTGTCATGAGTTCAAAATCAGATCAATCGTTGGGCCTTCTGAAACCATATATTCGATTAACAAAAAATACTTCCAATGAATACTCTTTGTGGATAGCTGTATTCATTCCTAAGAATTACAAAATATCTCAGCAGCCATCCATCAGTATAGAAAATCCTAAACTTGTACAGGTTAATGTAGATGTTGATGGGCCAAAGAAAAATCCTTCAGAGCAATGGGAAGTAGTGCCATTGGTAGTTTCATTGCCCACACCTGAAAATAAAGTAGCTCCTGATACCCAGATAAAAGTTACGGTTTGGCTAGATGATCCTGAGGATGAAGGTAGTACAGTAACCAAATATGATGAAGCCGAAGAAGAGTAACCCTTTATCATTAGGGGGAGTATTCATCTCAAGGGCTTTAAGAGTAATATGGGGGATAGTGTTGCTGGTTATGCCAGTGGCATTATTCGCACAAGATTTATCTCAGATCGAGTATCAGGCTCAAAAAGCAGATGAGTTTTATCCATCCCGATTAGATTCTGCTGCTTATTATGCAAACGAAGCATGGTTTTCCATACAAAACCTGGGATTAAATACTCCTCTGCATGAAGAAATGGCTGACTTGCTTGGCTTGATATATCGCAGGCAGGGTAAAACGAATGAATCAGAAACCTTTTTTCTGAGAGCAATCGAGCTTAGCAAGAAAAAGGGGAATCAGCAGCAACTGGCTGATTCCTATAACAGAATTGGACTATTATATCGGGGCACAGGTAGGTATGATGAAGCTATCGGCTACTACCGACAAAGTATTAGCCTGAAAAGGGCATTTGGAGATATGAGAGGAGTAGCCGGATCATTTAATAATCTTGGAAATGCATATAGGGCACATGGGAGCTCTGATTCGGCTTATGCCAGTTATCAAACCAGTATTGACATACGAGAAACACTGGGAGATGAGCGCTATCTTTCAAGTGCGTTATTAAATATGGGTAACTGGCTTGCAGGGGAAGCCGACTATCAAAATGCACTGGTATATTATGAACGATTTAAAGAGATAAAAACCGCTTCAGAAGATACTATTGGACTATCGATGGTGATAAATAATATTGGTAATCTGTACTTCGATTGGGGACAATATGACAACGCGCTATCCAATTACCTAGCCAGTTTAGAGCTTGCACTTATATCAAGCCCGGAAGACGGTAAACTGTTGGCTTCAAAATATCTAAACATTGGAGTGGTATACGAAAAGCAAGAATATTTCGAAGAGGCCATTCAATATTTTAGAGAAGCTTTTCGGGTATATACTCAGTTTGATGATCCTCAGGGAAAGGGAGAAGTCTTCCAGAATCTTGGAAAAGTATTTGATGAAATTAGTGAACCCGACTCAGCGCTTAAATATTACAACAGGGCTCTAGAAATGGTCGAAGGAACCAATAATTCTGGTCGAAGAGCAAATATTCTGAGTAATCTTGGGGTGTTATTCAATCAAAAAAAGGAGTACAGGCAGGCACGAGATTACCTATTAGAGGCTGGAACTTTGTACGAAGAATTAGAAGATCATCGTAAGCTGGCTGAGGTGTATAATAATTTGGGTGCGACCTATTTCTATTTGGGAAACGCCATTCAATCGGAGAACTACTATTTAAGGAGTCTTCAATATGCAGACGAATCGGAGTATTTAGAAATTCAGCGAAGTGCATCATTTGGATTGGCTGAGCTATACGCTGATGTTAATGATTTCGAGAACGCATATAACTTTCAGCTACTTTATGATGCATATAAAGACAGCCTCGTAAACCTTGCTCGAATAAAGGCTATTGAAGAGTTAATCACGGAATATGAAACAGAAAAAATAGAGGCGCAGAATCAGGTTTTAAGGGCTCAAAACGCCGAGGATCAGGCGGTAATTGAACGAAGGAATGCTGAAAATAGAGCACTTATAATTAGTGTATTCTCGTTACTGGGTACGGTAATAGGGATCATCGCCTGGTTTCAGTATAGAAGTAGGAAAAAGAGGATTATCTCAGCACAAAAAGAAACACTTTATCAAAACCAGATTGACTCCTTGTTAGATAAACAGCGCCTGGAATCAATTTCGGCAATGATGGAAGGGCAAGATAAAGAACGAAAAAGGCTTGCTGCAGAACTACATGATCGCCTCGGAAGTATTCTTTCTTTGGTAAAACTATACTTTAGTTCCTTAAACGAAGATATCAAGGAAAAGCAGCCCGAATTGCTTCCTTCATTTACTGAAGGAAATCAGTTTTTGGATGATGCATTTAAAGAGGTTCGTGCATTAATAAAGGAAATGAAAGAAGGTACTTCCTCTGGTGAGGGTTTGACCAGGGATTTGGAGACCCTGCTATCCAAAATTACTAAGCTTGGTATCGAGATAAATAGTAGAATTGAACTGGACAGGAAACTTGATAATCTTGTGGAGATGAATGTATATAGGATTATTCAAGAGGCTTTAAGTAATTCACTTAAGTATTCCAGAGCGGAGCTTATTGAATTAGAATTAGACCTGGATGAAGAAAATCAATTGAATGTGATGATCAAAGATAACGGGGTAGGATTTGATACCAGCATTATTGAAGCAGAAAGTATAAGGCAGGATAGTTACGGTTTGGAGAATATGGAGAACAGGGTAAAACTATTAGGTGGTAAATTTAACCTCGAGGCCGAGTTAGGAAAGGGTGTAACCATTGATATTCATATTCCTGTCATTCAAAAAGAAGGCATTTGGAGTTCACTCACATTAAACTGATATGGTTAAAGTAGTACTTGTAGATGATCACAAAGTATTTCTTCAAGGGGTTGAGGTACTACTCAACCGGAATGAAGAAATAGAAGTTATCGGTACCTTCACTAATGGGTTGGAGGTGATGCGTTTCCTTGCTACAGGGCTTCAACCTGATGTGCTTATGTTGGATATAGAAATGGGAAAACCTAATGGGGTAGAAGTCGCAGAAAATGTATTACGTCAATATCCTTCTGTTAAGATAATTATGCTTAGCACTTACTTTAATGAAGACTTTATCAGTCACTTGATGGAAAGTGGGATTTCGGGATATTTGTTGAAAAGTGTTGGTTTCCCTGAAATGAAAAAAGCAATTAAAGATGTTGCTATGGGCAGTTTCGCATTTAGTCCTGAGGTTATGGAAGTAATAGTAAGCGGATATAAATCTTCCTCTGGTCTTTTAGATACTTCGACTAATGATGATACAGGAAAACTTACTGATCGTGAAGTAGAGCTAATTCGGCTAATCGCCGAAGAATTTACCATGAAAGAAATTGCCGAGAGCTTATTTCTAAGCGAACATACTGTAAAGACTCATCGCAAGAATATAATGGCCAAACTGGATGTCAAAAATACGGCTGGCTTAATTAAGAAAGCCTTTATTCTTGGGTTGATTGAGTAAAAACAAAGTCGTCCTGAGCATACTTGCGAAGGATCTAATTGGGTAAAGATCCGATTAGATTTTTCGGCAGTAGCCTCAGAATGACTATTTAAAAGAAAGAATATTAATTGAGATTAACCTGCCAATAACCAACATCCAGCCATCGATCAAACTTAATTCCCATCTTTGGGAAGTGAGCTACTTTCTTCATTCCAAACTTCTCGTGTAGTGCGATACTTGCTTCATTGGGAAGAGTAATCACAGCAATGATTACCAGCATGCCTGCTTCTTTGAGCTTGTTAAATAGTGCAGTGTAGAGTTTAGTGCCCCATCCTTTGGTGATAACAGTAGGGGAGATATAAATGGAAACCTCACAGGTAAAACGATAACCATCTCGTGGGTTCCATATTCTCGAATATGCATACCCGATTATCTCACCATCTTTTTCTGCTACTAGCCAAAACTGCTCGGAATCCAATGTCTTTTTTATCTTGTCTTCATAGAAGGAAGAGGAAACCGTTTCGTATTCCATCGTTGCTCCCGAGTGTTCTACGTAATGATTGTAGATTTTGGTAATAGCCGGAGCGTCCAATAGCGTGGCTTCCCTGATCATAACAGGCTAGAGCTCTCGAATACGGATATTCTTAAATGCCACATAATCCCCATGATCCTGTAAACTGATATGCCCTGTATTTGATTTTCCCCAGTCAGGAAAGTGTTTTGAGAACTTACTTTTGATATAAGCCTGCTGCCACTGCGGACTTCCTTCTGTAAATTCCAGCACTTTAATATCATTTAGCCAGTGTTCAACCCGCCCATTATCATATACCAGGCGAACTTTATTCCACTCGCCAGGAGGGTTTAGTTGTTTTAAGGAAGTATCAGGAGCAAACATATCATAATTTGCAGCGGTGAGGCGATGGGGGAGGTATTCGGAAGCAGAGTTCACGTCATCCAGTAACTGGTATTCAGGGGCGGTTTCAAAATCGTTGTTATACTTTGGGTCTTCGACCACATGGTACATGATACCGCTATTTCCACCTCGACTCATTCTGTATTCCAGCTCAAGTACAAAATTCCCGAATTGCTGTTCCGTGATGATAGATTTACCAAAGCCGGTATTCTTAGTTACATCATCTCCATCTTTAGAAATAATGATAGTCCCATCTTCGATTTGCCATTTTGGATTGATGGTGTCAGAATTATACTCTTTCCACCCCTCAAAGCTTTCTCCATCAAACAGTGAAATCCATTCTGGCTCGCTTTCAACTTCCTTTACTTGTTGTTGAGGTTCATCTGCGCAAAAGGAAATCAGAAAAGAAATAAAAAGAAGTGAAAGGACGTGTCTGGTATTCATATATCAATTTTAGTTTCGAAAAGGTTAAGGGTAAAAGGACTTTGTTTCAAGTAGCTTTGATACTGGCAATGATAATCGAATATTCAGGAATAATGACTTTCCCCAGTACTTCTGTTTCAGGCTCTTTTTTATTAATAATCTCTTGTACCGCAAGGCCATGGTCTTCTAGTAAGCTGGACACTTTTTCATTAGTGTAATATTCGAAATTAAATTGGGTACTCGGATATTCTTTTAGACAATTTTCGGGGCGAATAGAAATGACCAATAAACCTTCCAGGGTAATTACTCTTCTAAATTCGTTGAGAATTGAAGTATGATCGTTCCAAAAATAAAGGGTATTAATCGTAAACAATCGGTCAATAGATTGCTCTGAAACAGGAAGGTGTTGAGCAGGAGAAGTATGAAATACTGCTAGTCCCTTTTCAATATATTCTCGGTTAACTGAAGAAGCCAGTTGAACCATATCTTCAGAATAATCTATACCAGTATATCTTAGATCATCAGCCTGCTCCAGGATTTGAGAAACAAAAAATCCATTACCCATTCCTATTTCCAGAATGTGATTACCTTCTTCAATCTGAAGGGCAGAGATCGTAGCCAGATTCATTGTTTTGTTGCTTTCATTCATGGCCAGAGCAACTTCAGTCCCAAACTCCCCGCTTGGTTTTCGAAGCTGGGCAGCTACTTCTTTTAGGAAAGCCTCATCATGCATATTGTTTTCTTTCAAAATACGGTATGAGTTTGATTACCTTTGCTCAAAAGTTATAAAAGATGTCGATACGATCCTTAACAGAAAACGAGATTCAATCCATGCAATCAGGCAATATATGGAGCGAAGATTGTCCATTGCATCACTCACGCCTTCGTGTTGTTGAAATTAAATACTTTGGATTTGATGATTATGAGCATAGCTCAACGATGATTGTACTTGATAGTATTTCTGAACAGGTGAAGCTTATTTTTGAAGAGCTTTTTTCTGTTGCATTCCCAATCTATAGTATCGTACCCATGGAGCAATTTAAAGGGGATGATGTTGCTTCTATGGAGGCTAATAACTCCTCTGCCTTTAACGGACGTAGAATAATGAATACCGATCGTTGGAGTAGTCATGCTTATGGTTGTGCCATTGATATTAATCCGGCTCAGAATCCATATATGCTATTAGATAAGAAGCAGGCGAAAATTAACGTGTTTCCATCAAGCGCAATTGATTATGTGAATAGAAATTCAATTCGGAAAGGGATGGTAGAACCGATAGTGCAAATTTTTGAGAAGCACGGATTTACAGATTGGGGAGGGGGTTGGGTACACAAGCCCGATTACCACCACTTTCAATTGCCCTGGGAGTCAATTCATAAGCTGGTCTAGTTCATAATCAATTCTAATCACTTTCATAACGATAAGCCCTTAGTTCGCCAACACTAAAGTCAGGGTAATTTGAGGCAGGGTATTGAGAATCATTAAATCTTAATTCCCAACCAGTAGTTTGATCTGGTGCAAGGGAAAAAGTGAAAGAAGTATTCTCTCCACCCATTTTGAAAGAAGAATTAGCATCCCTGAAAAAAGATCCTTCTAAGTACCAAATAGGAATGATATTGGAGTTACTATTATTGGTAATAGTACCATTAGCACGGAATTCATTTCCGAATACATAGGTGGAATCTAAAGAAATACTGACATTTTGAATGACAATAACATCTTCGCTGCCAGTAACTGTCGATGATTCACAACTTAAAACTACTAGCATAAAAAGAATAGAGAGTGTTGCTGAAAATTGCTTCATGACCTGATTATTTAGTTCTTGGTAAAGTTAATTGAAAAAGCTTTTCACAAAAATTAATTTTTCTCTGAAGCTTTGAGCTCCAGAAAATTAACAAACCTTGTAGGCAATGCAAAAGGTCTCTCTGTTGGAATAGGTTCCCATTTTGGTGCAGGACTGGTTTCTGTTTTTTGAGGTCTCAATTCAGGATTCCACTGGAAGCCATCAAGCTTGCGACTTGCTAACTCAGCGTATTCGGGTAAGAAATATCCCTGGTTTTTACCCATTTTAGCCTGAGTGAGTTCGCCATTTTCAAAATAGAGTATCGTTCTTGGAGATGTACTTTCCATAGCCCCGTCTGCATCTCCATTATCATTTTTGGTATGGTATAATATCTCGCTGTTGGGGTGGATCAGAATTTCAGAAACTTCCCCTTGATCAAAGAATGCTATTAAAGAATCGCCTTTTAGTTGATGTAATCGACCGGTGGCCGAATCTTCCTGCACAGCAAAAGCTCCTATATAAGATTTGAGCAGCTTTACTTTGTTGCTATCAAGTTGCACATCTATGAATGGACCAGAAAGCTGAATACGTTTATGCCACGCTATTGGATTACCCTCCAATTCAAAGAGTTCTGATTGTGAATCATAAAACAATGAATCTGATAACGAGGAGAAATTTTCAGACCACACAGATACATCTATAAATCCACTTATTGTTGATGTCGAGTCATTTTCGATCATGAGTAGTTCTTCTGCATAGATGTGTGTGGTATCAGAGCTTGCTGAATCAGCATCTATTTTTCTCAGATACCCATTCCCTTCTACATATCTACGACCTGTTGAATCGGCTTCCAGAAAATCTCCGGTTAATAGCCCGTTATTTGTACTGTCGATTACAAATACATTGCTATAAAGCTGCAAAAATTCTCGCTCTCTATTGATAAAGAGACTATCGCCTTCGGCATATTGGGCAGAGTCCGAAATCTGTACATGATTTCGAAATATTGCACTATCCTGGTTTTGAAAATAGACTCCTTGAAAAGCAGTAAGCACTCCATCCTCATCTTCAAGGCGTATCCCTTCCTTGAAATAGGCGACTTTGGTGGCAAAGTTATAATCTACTTTTTCCCCAAACAGGGTGGTACTGTCCTGAAAAATAACTACTCTGCCACGAAGTTTGCTTAGCTCCTGGTTGGTATAATAGTATAGTGTATCGGTCCAGATATTCTCGGTAGAAGTGTCTATTTGAATATTACCAAAAGCGCGTAGCTCATTCTTATCAATAAATTGCCAGGCGCTATCACAAACCATAGTTACATCGCCGAGGCTCATTCTGGCTGTATAAATCTTTCGAATTTGTTCTCCGTCTATGGTTTCAAGTCTGGCCGACTCAAAGCGCTCGAGGGTAACAATACTTTGAGCTTTACTTTGAAAGGGGGAGGTTGATAACCCAATAAAAAAGAAGAGTGCTATTAAAAAATGATACTTCATTAATCAATAACTACTTGTCCGCCACCCTCATTAAGGGTGTAATTGGTCAGATCAGTATCCCCAATAAATCCATTTGCGGCAATACTGTCGGGAGGAGCAATGAAAATCACGAATTCGGGAGTACTTACTTTATCATTATTTCTATCCCACTTCAGATACTCGGATCGAAGTTTACGTGAATCGTTTGTGACTACTCGTACCTCTCCGAACATTTCAAAAATACCTTCATCTGGTCTGTATACCGCGCTATCACAATCAACACTACTTTTGAACACTCCATTTTTGTCAAATATTTCGATAAAGACAGGGCCACTTATCCTTGTCTCATGTCTTTCGGAATCTTTAATAGTAGTGGAGTAACTACCAGTTATATTAAGGCTTCTTTTTCCATCTTCAATAACCTTCATCGAAACATCCCAACTTTCGGTAGTTGTGAGTAGTGAGTCAGCCAGTGCATTCCTTATTTGTTGAGTATCATACTCAGAAAGCTTTGAGCAGTTCACCAAAAAAAGAAGGCATAAAAAGAAGGGGAAAAGGCTATATCGTTCCAAAATACCGATCTCCTGCATCTCCAAGGCCGGGTACGATAAAGGCATTCTCATTTAGCTTCTCATCCACAGCTGCAGTAATTATCGGTACATCGGGATGATCTTTCTGAAGTCGTTCAATTCCTTCAGGTGCTGCTATGAGGCAAACAAATTTTATGGTCTTGGCTCCATTTTCTTTCAAGAATGAAATAGCATGGCTACCGCTACCTCCTGTAGCCAACATTGGATCTACTACCAGGTTATAGGCTTCTTCAATTCCATGAGGAAGATTATCATAGTAGTTGACCGGGTCATGAGTTTCCTCATCTCTATACACCCCAACATGCCCTACTTTTGCTTCAGGCATAAAATCAACGATTCCATCAACAAGGCTTAACCCGGCTCTTAGTATGGGTATTACGACTACCTCAGGGCCAGGAACATAGCCCATTGTTTTTTGAATAGGAGTTTCTATTTCGGTTTCATCAAGTGGTAAATCTGACAAAGAGTGGTAGGCAAGAATCACCCCAATGTTTGACATTGCCCGCCTGAATAAAGCAGTATTTGTGTTCTTATCTCTTAAGAACGTGAGGTACCGATCAACAATGGGGTGTTTAACTACCGTTAGTCTATTCATCTCAGTCTTTTGATTCTATTCCATCCATTTTAGCAAAGTAAACCTTACTAGCAGTAGCAACTACTCCAGAAAGTGCAAACAAAGCTATAATGTTAGGGAAGGTCATCAAGCCAAGAGCAATATCCCCGATTGCCCATACGGTTTCAAGGGCAAGTACGGCACCTATGAAGTGCATGATCAGATAAACCACTTTGTAATAGATAATTGACTTATCACCTGCCAGGTATTGGATAGATCGATCACCATAGTAACTCCAGCTAATGGCAGTAGAAACTCCAAATAAAATCACACAAATGGTTACGATATATTTTCCTCCACCAAATAGGGGAGCTAGACCTTTTTCAAAAGCAATAGCTGTAAGAGGAGCACCATTTTCTACAATGCTTGTGTAGAGAGTTTCTACCTCCGCTCCACTTGATGCGGTTATAACAACACTTCCATCATCCTGTACTTCTATACTACCATTAAAAGCCTGAGTCCTAGCTTCATTGGTATAAAAGGTGCCTTTATCATGATCATTTCTTTGGATAGTACCATTTGTCGGAACACCATCAACCAACAGAAGAGTGCTTCCTGGTCCGTCAATAACAATTTCGGTTTCAGTGGCATTAGATGTGAATAAAACATCATGCTTTTGATCCCAAACGCCAGTACTCACGATAACAAGACCTGTCATGGTACAAACCACAAGAGTATCAATAAACGGCTCTAATAGTGCTACAACACCTTCTCGGACTGGCTCTTTCGTTTTAGCAGCGCCATGAGCAATAGGAGCTGAACCTTGTCCGGCTTCATTTGAAAATAAACCTCGCTTGATCCCCCATACAAGAGTAGTGAGGAATAGTCCAGAACCTACTCCAAATGCTCCTGCTTTTGGTGTGAATGCATACTCAAGAATGGTACCGAAAGCAGGAAGAACTTTTTCATAATTGAGTAAAAGAATAATTAGTGCTCCAAGAACATAAATAATGGCCATGATTGGCATCAAGCTAGCTGTTACTTTACCAATTCTTTTGATCCCTCCGATAATTACAAAACCAACAAGTGAGGCAGTTACCAATCCTGTTATCCATCCGGGAATTAAGAATGTGCTTTGTAAAGTATCAGCTACCGTATTAGCCTGTACTGCATTTCCTGTTAGGAAAGAACAAATAACTGCCATTGCGGCGAAGAAAACTGCCAGCCATTTCCAGTTTTCACCGAGTCCTTTTTCTATATAATACATTGGGCCACCAGAAACGGATCCATCATCATTTTGGATCCGATATTTAACAGCTAGTGTACATTCTGTGTATTTAACGGCCATTCCAAAAAAGGCGGTTACCCACATCCAGAAAAGCGCACCTGGTCCTCCATAGTGAATAGCAATCGCAACACCGGCAATATTACCAATACCTACAGTTGCGGATAATGCAGTAGTTAGCGCCTGGAAGTGATTTACATCACCCACTGCATCGGGGTCATCATATTTCCCCATTACGGAGAGTATACCGTGTTTGAATTTCCTTACCTGAACGAAGCCTAATCTAAGAGTAATAAAGATCCCAAAACTTAGAAGAACAGCTACCATTAATGGGAAATAGGTGGGGGTACTCCAAACAAGATTGTTCAGGGTATTAACAATACTTTCAAAAGTTTCCATGCACTATGTTTGATTGAATGGTTATTAAAGCTGCCAAAGTAATAAACATTTGACAAAGAATGATAAGAGAATCCAACCAGATTTCTTTTATTGCAATAAAATGAACGATTTGCTTTTCCTATTGTGTTGCGATGCTAATTAAGAATAACGAGCTAAAAAAAAATGACGAAAGCAGATATCGTAGATATTATATCATCATCAGTAGGGCTTACCAAAGTTGAAACTGAGGCTGTTGTAAATGGCTTCATGGAAACAGTGGTTGATGCCATGAAAAGGGGTGAGACTATTGAGCTTCGTGGCTTTGGGAGCTTTAAAGTAGTAAAAAGAGCTCAGCGAGTTGCACGAAATCCTAAAACCAATGTGGAAGTAATTGTACCTGAGCAGTTTGCTCCTGTGTTAAAAATGTCCAGGGACTTCAAAGAAGCGGTTAATGAATCCATGTCCGCTAAAATTTGATTTAGAAAACCTTAGTAAAGTTCTTATTTTTGACCCTTGTTCGAACAATAAACAATGAATTAACACCTAGGTGAGCATTTATGCCAAGTGGTAAAAAAAGAAAACGCGCTAAAATTGCGAAGCATAAGCGCAAAAAGCGCCTGAGAAAGAACAGGCATAAAAAGAAAAAGTAAGATTTTAGGCTCCTTTTACGGAGCCTTTTTTATTTCTAAAATTCTCTCCAGGTATTTCGACAATCTCTGCATTGGTATCTCTTTCTGTCATCTTTAAAGAAGAAAAACGTTATGGAGAATATTAATCGAGCTAAGGTGAGTCGGTTCTTCATTAGGAAAATCCTTTTTGAATCACACTTTGGACACCGAACTGTATCTTCATCAGAATATAAATCAGGATGGTTTTCTTTAAAGTTTTGATCTAGTATCAACAGTGCTTCTTCAACCTGATATTCGGGTACAACAATCTTTGTTCCTGAAGAAGGACTTGGTAGGGTAGAGGGAGTATATTCATCATAAAGAAAAACTGTAATCCCTGCATCCTCTAAAAGGCATTTGTTTGCGTAAGCCTCATTGGTGTTTTGATAAGCACGGAGAACGATGGGTTTATTCATCAAGCGGCTACGCTTTCTTGAAGAACCTCATCACAAAGGTGAATGACTTTACTAGCTTTTAAAAGAAGATCCTGAAATTTCTTACTTACAATATTGTTCACATCATTTACCGTTTTTGGTGATGTAAACTCATATTGAAAGTAGGAAATTAAATTTATGGCAGAGAGGTACTTACCTGATTCATCTCCTTCAATTTCTATATGCCATCTTGTGATAATGTTCTGGTCTTTAAGAAGTTCGTTAATCTGTTTGCTTATCGATTCCATCCATAGGCTGGCCTGCTCAATCCGATAATTTCCTTCTTTCCCCGGGTATTCAGGTTGGCAACGCTCGATATCGAAAAGCCAGGAAATTTCAATATCAATAGTAGGGGCAACGGGGGTTTTGAAAAGTTTTTTGATCTTTAAAAAAGGATGTCCTTTCATCCCTTCAAGTTTACTGGCAACAGTGGTTTCACGAAAACTATCCCAATCAAAGTTTATGGACAGTGATTTAAGAAATTCTGAACTTTTATCGAGTTCAATAAGTAATTCTAAGCCAATGGCATTAATCTTATTATCTTCCCAGGTTTTAAAAGTCTGACTTTTAATTCCACGTTTATCCAATTGAGTGCTTACAGTATTTACAATGGAATTGAATATTGGATAATGCATAAGTATGATTAACTAAATTACTCTCTTTACTTAGTAGGTTTGAATTATTACGAGCTAATATATTTAAAGCGGGAGCTGAAAAACAAATTATCAAATGCTGTAATTGAATTGGCAACAACGCCTTTCAAAAACACACTTGAGCTGTATATAAAAGGAGATTCGGAAAGTTCCCGATTAATATTCAATACGTCTCCGGGTAATATTTCACTCTTCCTTGATAGCTATCGTCCTCCAAAAAAAGCGAATCGGATTACCTTTTTTGAGGATGTTTATTTAACACCCATTCAGGGAGTAGAATTGGTTAAAAATGATCGGATTATTTCTATAGAATTTGGGGATGGAAAAGCACTTTTGTTCAAGCTGTTTAGCTCACGAGCAAATGCGTATTTAATTGAAGAAGGTATAATTGCCGAACTATTCAAGGATTTCGGTGAAATTGGTTCAGCTACTCCTAAAGCCAAGAGTCAAACACTATTTGAAGTAACAGGGGAGGGTAAAACGGCTAAGAAAATACTGATCGAAAGTAACCCGATGCTCCCAAGGGCTGATTTAGACGATCTAGTCAATTACCACGGTTTGGAAGAGCTTACAACTGATGGGATTATCGAATTTTCCAAAGAGTTAACTACAGCATTGGAAAATGAGGCAGAATTCAGATTATTAACAAATGGAGAAACAACGGTTTTTCCTGAAAGGATTTTTCCTTCAAGTACAGAAAGATTTTTCGAAAGTATAAATGAGCTAATTCTATGGCGAACTAAGAATTACTCTGGTCGACTAAGATTTAATCAAAGAAAAAATATTCATATCAAATCGTTAAAAAAGCAATTACAGCGAACTGAGGCTGTGCTCAAGAATCTAGAAAAAGCAGAAGGCGGTCTTAACCGTGCTCAAGATTATGAGCAAAAGGGGCATATTCTAATGGCTAATGCACACAAGGGGATGCCTGAAAGCACGAAGCTTATAGCAGTCGATTTTTATAATAACAATGAGGAGCTTGTAATAGAAGTAAATCAAGAGTTAAGTATCGCAGAAAATGCTTCTAAGTTTTACGAACGCTCTTCAAATTCTAAGAAATCATATTTCGAAGCCCGAGAAAAAATTCCTGTGTTGAAGCAAAGAAAAGACCAATTAGTAAACTTGATATCCAAACTTGATGAAGTAAGTGATTTTTTTGCATTAAATGATTGGGAGAAAAAGAATAAAGACGATCTTATATTATTCAAAAACACCTCTAATAATGAAAAAAATGCTGCTCTTCCGTTTCATCTAATGGATGTTTTAGGTTATGAAATCTGGATAGGTAAAAATGCGAAGAGTAACGATAAACTGGTTCAACTATCGCATAAGGAAGATGTATGGTTACATGCACGAGGAGTATCCGGGTCACATGTAATTATCAGGATGAGGAATCAAAAGAGTATGCCAGATAAAGAGGTAGTACAAAAAGTAGCAGCGTATGCAGCGTATAATTCTAAAGCAAAGGGTGCTGGATTGGTACCAGTAATTTACACTAAGAGGAAATTTGTACGGAAACCGAAAGGAGCAGCTCCCGGTGCGGTCCTGGTTCAAAAAGAACAGGTTGAATTTGTTGAGCCTGAAAAACCATAATTATGAATGACTACAGATTGAATCGATTTCAAGGAAGTATTTTTTTAACCGGATTTATGGCTTCGGGTAAGTCTACAATAGGTAGGTTAGTTGCAGAATTAATAAATAGACCTTTTGTTGATCTTGATGAGATAATCGAAGAAAAGGAAAGAAAGTCGATTAAAGACATATTCAAAGAAGAAGGAGAAAAATATTTCAGAGATAAAGAAAGGGAATACCTCTTAGAGCTAACAAAAAACTTTTCCGGAGTAATTGCTTTAGGAGGAGGGGCTCTGCAAAATCAAAGGATAATTGACCAACTAAAACTACGCGGTCTTCTCGTACTTATTAAGATACCCTTAGAGGTAATTATAGAGCGAGTTTCGAGGAATAAAAACCGGCCAATTACTCTTGATGCAGAAGGAAAAATAAAATCGAGAGAAACTCTGTTAAACGAGCTTAAAAGCTTATATTTAAGTCGTGAAGGGTTGTATTCTCAGGCGCAAATTACTGTGGAAAGTGATGGTTATCGACCCAAAGAAGAAATAGCTCAAATACTTATTGAAAAGCTCAAAAGGCATGTCTGAAGTCATTTCAGTTTCAACAAATTCAGTAGATACTTACGAAATAAAAATTGGAAAAAACCTCATAAAGGAGGCTTCTGAATTTATTTCTGCCAAATTCAGCTCCCAAAAAATCTTTGTCATTATTGATGAAAAGGCCTATTCCAATCACAGTGAGTATATCGATATAGGTCTTAGTAAAGATTTTGAACGGGTAATCAAATATGTGGTTCCTAGTGGGGAGACAAATAAAAGTCTGGATCAATTTTCAAGTGTTGCTCATTTCGTTTTACAAAGTGGAGTAGAGCGGAATACAGCGTTACTGGCAATTGGAGGTGGAGTGGTTGGTGACTTAGCGGGATTTGTTGCTGCAAGCGTGTTGAGGGGTATTCCTTTAATTCATATGCCCACTACGTTATTAGCAATGGTTGATAGTTCAATAGGGGGAAAAACCGGGATTAATCATACCGTTGGAAAAAATTTATTAGGAGCATTTTATCAACCGAAAGCAGTTTTTGCTGATATTCGTTTTTTGAAATCTTTGCCTAAAAAAGAATGGGTAAACGGATTAAGTGAGATTTTAAAATACGGAATGATTGAGGCTCCGGATATTTTTGAACAATTGACCTTGCTCACCAAGAATGGAAAGTTTGCCTCTCCAAAGGAATGGATTCCAATTATAAGTCAGAGCGCACAAATTAAAGCAGATATAGTGTCAAAAGATGTGAAGGAGTCTGGTATTAGAGAAGCACTCAATTTTGGACATACCTTTGCTCATGTAATTGAAAATGTAGGTAATTATGAAAAGTACTCCCATGGTGAGGCCGTTTTTGCAGGAATGTTTGGAGCTGTTTCGGTTTCTAATGCAATAGGTGCAAGTATAGGATTAGCCAATTTAGAGCAGTTTAAACCGTTGTATGACTTTAATTTGAGTGAACTATCATCTACCGGAAAAGAGCTTACGCAGCTAATGTTGAACGACAAGAAAGTAAAGGACAATATTATTCGATTAATTCTCCTTCAAGAATTAGGTGATCCTTTTGTTAAGCCTTTTTCCGAAACTTTATTGATTGAAGAGAGTTGGAATGCGTTGATCTCGGAGTTCTCGTGATATGGCATATAGATGGGTACATAGAACCTGGAAGCTTTTCTGGACCATACTAGGGGTATTGATTCTGGTTTGTGTGGTTTTGTCTACCCTTGGTTTTGCAATTCTACAATTACCTGCATCAAAGAGTTATATAGCATCTAAGATTGAGGATAATTTTAACAACCAATACAAGGGAGTATTAAAGCTAGGAGAGTTTTCAGGAGCAATTCCTTTTGATTTCGAGTTTAAGAATGTAGCCATATATCAAGATTCTACGTCATTCCGGCCGGTTTTTTCTACTGATACGGTAAACGCTTCGGTAGATTTTTGGGCATTATTTCGCAACCAGCTCATCATTAACCATCTTGATATTAAGGATCCTGTGGTATTGTTTCGAGATAGAGAAGGACGATCGTTAGCGTATGCTATTGAACCTTGTGAGAACGATACTTTCGATTCAACCAATAATGAAGCTCAAGGCATTAATTTTGAAGTACTGGTACCATCAGCAACAATAAGTGGGGGGGTGGTAATTTTTGATAACCCTCAAGAATCTGCTCAAGAAGGACTGGATACATTGACAATTCGGGATATTAATGCCCAAATATTTATTGAAAACAAAAGAGAAAGTAGATTTTTTGATATAGATCGCTTCAGTTTCAATATGCCAGAACTGGATATTGAAAACGCGAATATATTTGGGCAGGTGTTTAACGATGAGCAATACCTGGAATTCAATGCATTTAATATCAGGTTAGGAAGTTCAGCACTTGAATTCAGTAGTGAGTTTAATGGGGTAGATTTTTTAAAAGATGATTTTCTCGGGCAGATTCAGAGTTCCGAAATCTCCTACAGAATAAGTGAACTTCTTGTAAATCCTGGTTTGATTACCAGATTTTATCCTGAATATGAGAGGTTTGATAAAGTACTTTATGCGAATTTTAAAGGTAATGGAAGTCTTGATTCCTTATGGTTTGAGGAATTCGATTTCTTTATGGGACGAAGCGGGATTGATGGGTATGGCTTCGTCAAATCTCCCTTGAATTTAGAAAGTCTTCAGTTTGAGGTTGATTTAGAAAACGTCCTGGTAGATAGTTCAGAATTTTCGGAATTCGTACCTCAATTAAGCGAGCCTCAAATAGATGTTATTACAACCTCCAGTTTTGATGTAAAGATCAGTGGAAATAGATCGGGGTTAGCAGGAGAGGTTGAAGTATTGAGTTCTGTGGGCGAGGTGATTACTAATTTTGACCTGGGAATGACTGAGTATGCTAGTATAGATCTTAATGGAAGTTTTACTGATATAAATTTAGGAGGACTTATTTCGGATCAAATAATTGAAAGTCATTTAACCGGTTCTTTTGCAATAAATTCTGATGACTGGAGAAGCGTAAGAAACGCTTCTGGTTCTTCTAGTTTCTTCTTCTCTGATGGTAACTTAAACAGGGTAAATTTTGATACTCTTTCAGCAGAAGGAACATGGAACGAAGGGATTATCCGTCCGTCTTTGATGTTTACCTCACCCTCTGCTTACCTAACAGGGAGGGGCACTATTGATATGACAGATTCAATACCTGGTCTGGAGTTTACAGGAAGTGGAGAAAATGTTGATTTGAAAGGCTTGACGCAGGCTCAGTCATTAGATTCAGTGTTCGCAAATCTGGAGTACGAAATCTTTTTGAAAGGCAATAGTTGGGATAATGTATATGGGCAACTTACGATCGATGTACCATTTGCTACTATAGGAGAAGACACTCTTCCAACTCATCAGGTGTATATGGATTTAAATGAGCCTGGCAATGCAACCAGAGCATTAAGGTTCACTTCTACCGCTTTTGATATGTCTATGCAGGGTAGCTTTCAACTTAATGAGCTAGTAAGAATGGCCCCTTATTGGAGTTCTTATTTTAAGGAAAGAGTTGATGAGGAAGTTCTATTAACAACAGTAGATACATTTGATTCGGATTCATTGGTGATTAGCTCGGATCAGAATTTTACTATGAACGCTTCCATAAAAAACCTGGACTTCATAAAAGCCTATGTGCCTGCATTCCCTTCAATTCAATCAGCAGCTCAAATTAGATCTAATGTAAATGGGAATCCTAATAGACTTCTCTTTAATGCTTCCATAAATGATCCATCAATCAGTTTTAAGGAAACTACTATAGATTCACTTGCATTACAGGTGACCGGAAGTTTTAGAAGCTCAGAGACTCTTAAATCATTTTCCGGGTTACAGGCTCAGCTCGATCTTGGTTCAATTAGTACAGGTCTGCTTGATGCAAAAGGCCTCTCTTTTGAATTTGATATGCAGGAAGATTCGATCATTTATACTCATACGATTGATGAAATAGCTGAAGATTCAAAATTCGAACTAACAAGTGGTATAGCGCTTACGGATTCAGCAATAACAGCTTACATTCACGAATTTGCGTTGGGTAGTGATTTATACTTATGGGAAGGGGTGGAAACTCCGTCAGTGCAGTATCTGGCCGATGAAAAATTAAGATTCCAGGATTTTGAGCTAAGCAATTTTGACGAGAATATTGCGATTGAAGGTATTTTAAGTGCAGATGCAACCGATTCTGTGAATTACCAGATAGAAAATGTAGATCTGGAACGAATTTCAGATTTGATAAATGGCCGAATAAACTTCTCTGGGGACTTGAATGGTCAGTTTACAACTCGATCTCTTACTCGGTCTCCGACACTTCAAGGAGAGTTAAACATCCTGGGTTTAGGTTTGGACAATAATGTGGTTGGCGACATTTCTGTATTAAGTGAATTCAATCAACCATTAAACCGATTTGATACTGAAATAATCGTAGATACTGATTCAACCAAATACCCTGATTATTATTTCCGGAATAACAGAACAGGTCAGGATATCAGTTTGAAGGGGTATATTCTTGCGCCAGACAATAACGGGTTCCCGGAAACAGATTCACTATTCAGGTTTGATTTAGATTTTGAGAATGTAGACCTATGGATCATACCCTTCATCGCTCCTAAAGTGTTTTCTGAAATGTCAGGTAAAGCCAACGGAAGTGGACTTGTATGGGGGAATCTTGAAGATTATGACTTCAATATTAACTATGATATAGGTATGGACGATGCAGTGTATATGAGGCCCCGTTTTTTGGATACTTTCTATTATGGTATTGGTTCATTGAGTTTTAGTCGTGATCAAGGACTCAATTTTGAAGATGTGTTCGTTATAGATCCATCTGGTGGCGCTGCAATAGTAAGTGGAACGTATAATCTTAACGATTTTAGTAAGCTACATTCCATGGATCTGCTCATTGAAATGGATGAATTCCAATTCTTGAATAGCATATTGGATCAGGATGTTCCATTTTTTGGAGACGCATATGGTTCAAGTACGATTCGATTGACTGGTACAAATTTGGATCCAGTGCTGGAAACAGTTACCCCCGTTTATATTTCTGATTTCTCAAATATTGGAATTCCTCTGTTAGAAGAAACTGAATTTGATGAGGATAATAAATTCATCCGTTTTGTAGATGATTTTTCATCATTAGGAAGAATTGATAATACCACTACTTCAGGAGCACAAGCTTTTCTTGCACAAGAAGATGAAGATCCGTTTGAGCGTACATTTACTGAACGCTTTACCATGGATTTGCAGTTTATAGCTCTTCAACCAATGACGGTGAGGCTAATATTTGATCCGGTTACCGGAGATGCGATTACTGCAGATGGTACGGGTCGATTACAAATACGATTACAAGATGAAGAGCTGTCAATGTTTGGGCAGTTCGATATATCAGGAGGTAATTATCAATTTGTAAGTGGTGATATATTTGCAAGAAGATTTGAGCTGGAACGAGGAGGTACTATTACCTGGAATGGAAACCCGACTGATGCGAGCTTAAATCTAAATGCTTTTTATGAAGCAAGACCAGACATTAATACATTAACACAATCCAGGTCAGATATTGATCAGGATAATTCTCAAAGGGTACCTGTTCAGTTGGTATTAAATGTGGGTGGGACACTTAGCAGTATTGAAAATAATTTCTTCTTCCGATTACCCAATACGTTCGAAGCTCGACAGAACACTGCACTGAGTGCTCAAATAAACACATTGAACAGAAATGAAGATGAGAAGCTTATTCAGGCTACAAGTTTTCTGCTAATGGGAGATTTTATCCCATCTACTACTGCTACGACCAGTACTACCGACTCTTTTAGTGAAAATTTTTCGGGAAGTGGTGCGGTGTTAAATCCTTTACTTTCGAGCCAGGTAATAAGTCCGTTACTTTCTAATCAGATAAACTCGTTATTAAGAAGTGATGTTGGTAGTCTTGATATCGATTTTAATTTGAATACCTATAACAATGTTGATCTAGCGGTTGCTTTGAGGTTATATAATGACCGTATCATACTTAGCAGGGAAGGACAGATTACTGGAGCACAATCAAATATTGGGGATATTGGTGCGACCTATCGAATTAACCAAACCTTATCGGTGACTGCTTTTCACAGGCAAGATCCAACTTTTAGTAATTTAGGTTCAGGCGATGAAAACCAACAAGGCCAGGATATAAACGGGTTAGGCCTAGAAGCAGAGGTTAACTTTAATAGCTGGGATGAATTTTTGAAAAAAATAACCAGACCATTTAGAAAGCTTTTCGGGCGAAAGAATAGTAACGACGAACAGGAAGATCAAATAACAGAAAATCAAACCTCATCAGTACCAGGGAATTAATGAGTAGAAGCCAGCGGCTTAGCACCCTCGAAGAAATTGTAATGGACCTTGTCAAAAACAGTCCAAATAAAAGACTTCCAAAACAAACCGTCATTGATGTACTTTTATTAAGCAGTAAGAAAGAGCTTAAAAGATTAGATAAGGCAATAAATAGTCTGGCGTCAAAGAGGCTAATTATAAAAGACGGTAATAGTATATCCATTAAGAAAGGAAACAAAGAACCCAGGAAATCACCGGATCTACTGGAAGGTAAAATCCAAATTACCAGATCAGGAATGGGTTTTGTAACGGTTGAAGGATTAGATGAAGACGTTAAAATATCGAAAAGAGATGTTGGTCTCGCTCTTCAGGATGATTGGGTTAGTATTAAAATAAGTGGAACCAATCGGTATTCAGGTCAGCCTCAGGGTAAGATTGAAGAAATACTAAAAAGAGGGAAAGAGTTTTATGTAGGAACACTCAAGAAGACCGGTACCAAGACCTTTATTATCGAGCCTGATCAAAAATCAGCTCACACAGATTTTTATGTATTATCAAAAAATTTGAATGGTGCTGAGAACAATGATAAAGTCACATTCGAATTAAAGAAATGGGTTCATCCACAAGCGCTACCAGAAGCAGTGGTTACTTCCGTATTAGGGAAGTCTGGCAGTAACGATGCAAATATTCTATCTATTCTAGCTGAAAATGAACTTACAGCCGAATTCCCTCCCGAGGTAGAGAAATATGCTGAGGAAATTTCTGAGGAAATAACTCAGGACGATGTAAGTAGCAGGAGGGATCTAAGGTCTGAAATGGTATTCACAATAGATCCCGCTGACGCTAAGGATTTTGATGATGCTCTTAGTATTTCCTATACCGAACAAGGTAATTATTATCTCGGAGTGCATATTGCAGACGTCACCCATTATTTGAAAACGGAAACAGTGTTAGATAAAGAAGCTTTCGAACGAGGTACAAGTATCTACCTGGTTGATAGGGTAATACCAATGCTTCCTGAACGACTAAGTAATGGCTTGTGCAGTTTAAGACCGAATGAAGACAAATTTACCTATAGTTGTTTTATGGAAATTGACGACAAAGGAAACCTTGTTGATTATTCTATTGAAGAAACCATAATACATTCTAAGCAAAGATTTACCTATGAAGAAGCTCAGGAGATCTTGGACGGTGCTGATCATGAATATAAAAAAGAGGTACACCTGGCAGGTAAGCTAGCCAAAACATTGATGGAAAAGCGATTCAGAGAAGGAGCAATTGATTTTGATTCCCCTGAACCACGTTTTGTACTTGATAGCAAAGGAAAACCAATTGAAGTTATCCTCAAAGAACGGAAGTTTGCTCATCGGCTCATTGAGGAATGCATGCTAATGGCAAATAAAACCGTATCCATCCATATTGATAACCTCCGAAAACAATCGGGAAAAAAGTTGTCAAAGAATCTTTTTCCTTTTTTCTACAGAATCCATGATAAGCCAGATGCTAAAAAATTGAGCGCGGTAGCGGAGCAAGTTTCTCCATTAGGGATTCACTTTTCAGTTAATAATTCCTTATCTCCAAAGGGGATTAACAAGCTTTTAAATGAGGTTAAGGGCACGGCAGTTGAAACCATTGTAAATGAGCTTACTTTAAGAGCAATGGCTAAAGCAGAGTATAGTCCCAAAAATATTGGTCATTTTGGTCTTGGTTTTGAACATTATGCACACTTTACAAGCCCAATTCGCCGTTACCCTGACGTGATTGTTCACCGTATTCTTAAAGAGTATGCAAAAGGTACTACTTCTTACTCCTACGACTCTCTTTTAAAACACGGTGAACATTGTAGCGAAAGAGAACGTGTGGCAGTTGATGCCGAGCGCGATTCTATTAAACTTAAACAGGTGGAATTTTTAAGCGACAAAATCGGGCAAACCTTTCAAGGCGTAATCAGCGGCGTTACTGAAAGAGGTATTTTTGTTGACCTAAAAAATATACATTGTGAGGGGATGATCCGTGTTGGTGATTTGAAAGGAGATTTCTTTTTTTATGATCAGAAAAGTCATCAGCTAGTCGGAAGATCTTCGAAGAAAAAGTTTCAATTAGGAAACGAAATCCATGTGAAAGTGGATAGTGTTAATCACCAAAAAAGGCAAATTGATTTTATTCCTGTATAAGCATTATCGAGGTAAGATATGAAAGCAAAGTTTGTAACTATTCTGATTTTAGCTGTTGGGTTTGGTATTACATCAGCAGAAGCACAGTACTTTCCGTTTGGGAAAAACCGTGTTCAATATGAAAATTTTGAGTGGAGATTCATCCAATCGAAGCACTTTGATATTTACTATTACGGAGAGAAAAATTACGAGCTTGCTGAGTTTTCTGCCCAAAGCCTGGAATCCGCTTACAAACAACTTTCGGAAGATTTTAACCATGAAATTGTAAGTCGTATTCCTCTAATAGTTTATGATTCTCATAACGATTTCTCTCAGACAAATGTCGTACCACTTGACCCGACTGGTACCGAGGGAATAGGTGGGGTAACCGATAAGTGGAAAAACAGGATGACAGTTCCATTTATGGGAGACTATAATGACTTCAGAAGAACATTGCATCATGAGCTTGTGCATGCTGTGTTCAACGACATGTTCTATGGTGGAAACATCCAGTCGATAATTCAGAATAATATTCAATTGGTATTTCCACTTTGGTTCGAAGAAGGGCTTGCAGAGTATACAGCACTTGGATGGGATACAAATACAGATATGTTTATAAGGGATGCCGTTATTAATGGATATTTGCCTCCAATTCGGTATTTGAGAAATTACTATGCATACAGAGGAGGACAGTCTGTTTGGAATTTTATTGTTGAAGAATATGGTAGAGAAAAAATTGCGGAAATATTAAATCGTATAAAGACTTCCCGTAGTATTGAATATGGGTTTGCAGATGCTTTAGGTCTTACTATTGATGAACTATCCGAACGCTGGGAGCAAAGCCTTAAGGAGCGGTACTTCCCTGAAGTAGCAGAACGAGAAAGCGCAAAGAGTATCTCTACGCTAATGACCCGAAGAGGCGAATTTGGTACATACAATACCAGCCCGACTATTTCACCCCAAGGAGACAGGATTGCATTTATCACAAATGGCAGAGGGTATTTCGATGTAATTGTTATCGATGCATTAAATGGCCGAAAACTTAAAACATTAGTTCGAGGCGAGGATAATCCAGATTTTGAAGAACTAAATATTCTAAACCCAAATATTACTTGGTCACCCGATGGTGAATTCATAGCGTTGTCAACGAAAAGGAAAGGGAAGGATGATATCGCTCTGGTAAATTATCGGACTAAAGAAGTGGAGAAGCTGGAGTTTGAGACGATTGATGCAATAGAATCTGTGGCATGGTCACCCGATGGAAGAAAGATTGCTTTTGATGGTAACATCGGTCCTTATCAAGATATTTTTGTCTACAACTTTGATACTGAAGAATTAACAAATTTAACCCAGGATTTTTTCTCTGATTTCCAGCCCGCATGGTCAAGCGATTCTGAATCTATTTTCTTTGTTTCGGACAGGGGAGAAAAGATCGAAACGAATACCTATAAAACAGAATATCGTTTATTAGCTGATTTGGATTTCTACCAAACAGATATCTATCAGATTAACATTAATACAAAACAAGTTGAGCGAATTACTGCTTCCAGTGATTGGAGTGAAAAGCAACCTGCTGTGACACGCTCTGGAAGATTAACATTCAATTCTGATGAAAATGGTATTCAGAATATTTATGAGTATGATTTCGAGACTAAGAAAGCATATGCACTTACCGACCTTCAGGCTGGTGTTTCTCAGTTTAGTATGAGTGCCGACGGTTCAAGAATTGCTATTGGAGCAATAAATGAAGGATATCTGGATATCTTTCTTTTGAAATCACCTTTTTCAAGAAAGAAAACTGAGCCTTTGGTAAAAAATTACTGGGCACAGCGAAGGGTTCAGGAGACACAAGAAGAAAGAGTGCCTGCTACTCTATATGCCCGGGAAATGTTTGATGTCGGGATTGTGAATGCTGTTGAGAGGACTCAAATTGAGAAGGAAGAAGAAGAGGCTCAAATGACTGATGAAGAACGGGCCAGCACTTTTGAACAAAGTGGTGAGATTGATTTCAGAAATTATGTGTTCTCAGAAGAAGTAATTTTGGATAGTACACTTACTCTAATAGATGAGTTTATTTTTGATCTTGAAGACAATGTCACCGACGATGGAAGGTACGTACCAAGAGATTACCGGCTAAGGTTCAGTACCGATGTTGCTTACAGCCCTTCGGTCGGATTGTCAACCTATGGAGCTTATGCACCAATTCAATTTTTGATTAGTGATTTATTAGGAGATCACCAGCTTTCATTGGGATCAAACTTCCAAACTGACTTAAGAAATAGTAATTATTCTATTCAATACGGATACCTGAAAAAGAGAACGAATGTATTTCTTTCCTATTTCCACTCATCACGACAATACCAGACTTTTGGAGGAGAGTTATTACGCTTCAGAACATTTGGTGGGGGATTAAGTTTGCAATACCCAATTGACAAATTCAGAAGGGTAGATGCCAGCCTTACATGGATAGGGTTAACCAGAGATTACAATGTAGTTACTACTCCATTTACCGCTTTATTTATTGATCCGAATACGGTTATTAATTCAGAGAATCTAAAGAGTTCATTATTGTATCCTCAAGTTACCTATACAAAAGATGCTACTCTTAATATTCCGGGCTTTATTACTCCCATGGGTGGAACCAGATATTCTATCGGTATATCAGGGAGTCCTGGTGTTGGAGAAGATTCCCCGGCTTTTGCATCTGTTCTTGGTGATTTCAGGCGCTATTTCAATATAGGTTTAGGTTATTCACTCGCACTTAGAGGTTCGAGTGGTGCTTCATTCGGCCGTGATTCGCAAACGTATTTCCTTGGAGGTATGCTAGGATGGATTAATCAAAGATGGTCAGACAATGGAATTCCTTTAGAGCGCCTTGCTGATACTTTCTTTACGTTACCTGCTGTTCCTCTGAGAGGTCATGAGTACAATACTATTTATGGAAACAAATTTGCACTCATCAATACTGAGTTCAGGTTCCCATTATTTGCGGCTTTAGTTCCTGGAGCAGTTCCTATACTACCTCTTTACAACATTACAGGAGCATTCTTTATTGATGTTGGTACTGCTTGGGGACAAAACATCAATGTATCTTTGGTTAACCTGGCCAATGAAACAATTAATTTTAATGTTAATGATGCTGATCTTAGTTTTAGAATCGGTGAGGAGCGAATCATTTATTACGATGAAGATGCGGATAACTTCACAACAGAAGTACCAACCAATGGTGAACCGATAATAGGTAATGATGGAAATCCTATTACCGCTTTAGATGGAGACATTCTTATTGGTTCGGGATTTGGATTAAGAACCATCGTTTTCGGACTTCCTTTCCGATATGATATAGGATGGTCTTATGGTAGAAATGGTTTTGAAGGCAATCCAATCCACTATTTCTCAATTGGTATAGACTTCTAATACCGACTATTGAAAAAGCTTGGCATGTAGCAAGCGATCGTATTGTAAATCGGGATCAAGGTAGTATACAAAGCTCACATACTCCTGATCCCGTTTTGTTATGGAGTCACTTAATAGAATGGGGTCAATTTCTTTTCCCTCAAGAGTTACATACTTGTAAGAGTAATTCCCCTCCTTGATGAGCAGTTTTGTTTCCCAGACCCCTAATTCTCGGTTATATCTCAATTTTTCTCTATCAGAAATGCTCCATTGGTTAAAATCTCCGATCAGGTAGAAATCGTTAATCGTTGTATTTCCACCAGTGTTTAATCGGAAGCTGACCTCTGAATATCTAGCAAGAAGGCTTTTATCAGGAAGCCCAAATTCAGCATTAAAGGTGGGAGAGGGGTCGGAAAGGAAGTTTAGAAAATCATCTTTTAAAATTACTTCGGTTGGAATTGCTGTTGGGTCTATGCTAAAAATAGAAGGGTTTTGTAGACTTAGTTCAGAGAGATTCAGACTGGTAAAATCAAAACTTGCTGGAAAGGCGTTTCCTCTCGAAATGTGAAATTCTGTTTCCCCTTCATTT
Organism: Balneola sp.; assembly: GCA_003712055.1. NCBI lineage: Bacteria > Pseudomonadati > Balneolota > Balneolia > Balneolales > Balneolaceae > Balneola > Balneola sp. The sequence continues at coordinate 459,268 of RHLJ01000001.1, read as the reverse complement.
GTGAAACTATATTGATCAGCTTTTCGAGATTGTCCCCAAAAACGATTCTGAGTAAAAGTGTAAGACAAATTGAATTGGGGGAACTCAACAAAGTCAGGATAACGGTATTCTCCGAATAACTGGTCTAAAGCCTGTCCATTCTGTCCCTGGTTGAATAGAGTTTCAACTTGATGAACCTGCTCACCTTCTTGTTCTGAAATAAAAAAGGGGAGGCTGAATAATTCTGTACCGGAGTTATAGTCCAATACATGTAATAAATAATTTCCACTAACTTTGAATTCAATTTCTCTGGTTGGAAACTCCAATGAATAATGAAAGTAGTTTGGCCTATTAGTCCTATTCGGTTCACCACCAAATAACACAAGTTCATTAATACCCTCCATTATCCATGGATCAGGTAATCCGCTTTTTGACCAGTCTTGATTTCTATGGCTGAACTGAATGATAAACTGACCAGATAGAGTGGTTAGCTCATCAAATTCAAGAATCAATTTGTTCTCACTATTCAGCTCGATAATAGGAAGACTGGCCTGATTGCCTTTTCTATAAAGCTGCACACCCTTGATAGACGGAGGAGCTTTTAATTGATTCGGAACCAGAAGAAGGCTTGTATTATCTGTGGTTGTTACTGGGGTGGATACTAATTGGTTTTCTGTATTCGAGCAGGATACCAGAAATAGGAAGAAGGGAATAGTTAGTAATCTACAAATTAATGATACCGGCATAGACAAAACGCGCAGGCCCGTTGAGTTTTATATTTGAATAGGTATTTGTTGCTTCATCGAAGCTGAAATGAACCGAGAGCGTTCCTCCCTTAACGATAACTTCAAAACTAAATTCTCCTGTGTTGTATTCCTGCATAAAATGAGTCCCTATTGCTGAGGCAATGGCCCCCGTACCACAAGCAAGTGTTAAATCCTCCACGCCGCGCTCGTAGGTTTGAACATACATGGAGTCGTCTTCATTTGGACATACAAAATTGACATTGGTACCCGGAGGGTTAAGTACTGGATGGTTTCGGATAAATCGACCTTCTTCCACTAATTCATCTTCAATTTCGAGCCTATCCAAATCCTCAAAGCTGATTATATGCTCCGTTCCAGTGTATACCTGAAGATAGTTTTTCTTATTGATGTTCAATTTTTTTGGAGCTATTACATCCGGAAAGCTTACACTCACCTGCTCTTGTTCTATATCGACTGTAGCTTTGTAAATAGCTTCATGAACATTAAAAGTTTGTTCTTTATTAAATCCGTTATGAGCAGCAAAAAGAGCAAGGCACCTGCTTCCGTTTCCACACATTCCGGCATCACTACCGTCTGCATTTCTGTATATCATAGTATAGTCAACATCTGGTAACGATGAGTTCTCCAGAGCTAATAATCCATCCGCTCCTATTCCGAATTTTCTGTCACAAAGTTGAGGAGAAAGGGCGATTATTTCTTCAAGTGGCAAACCTAATTTTCTATTGTCAAGGACAACGAAGTCGTTTCCGGCGCCTTCCATTTTATAAAACTCTAATTCCATCATTCTACAAAGGCTGGTAAGTGTTTCCAGGGTTCTTCCTCACCAATATAGGGTTGTTTACCACGCATTAGACTAGAGAACCTCAAAGCAAGGGCAGTAAAAGCTAATTTAGGAGATACATTCTGCTGAAGCATTGGACGTAGCTTATCTATCTCCTCCATCATTTCTGCTAACAGTGCATTATCTAAAGCCGCAACAAATTTTTCTATGGAATCTATCTGATCAATATTGGCAACTAATGTTTTGTTTGAAGTCTCTCTATAAATCATAAGATCTCTGATGTACATCTCCATCAAATTTAGTAATGCCAGCATTCCTTCAATGTTTAGCGAACTCTGCCAGTCTTGAGCCATATGTGAAATTCCTACAGCATCCTGACTAAAGGATAAGCGAAGGAAATTAACCATGTTTTCCCGATCTTCTTTTAGACGATCTGCATTAAAAAATCGAGTTTGAGAATAGTTTCCTCCTGAGACTCGAGCCAGGTAGGAAGCATCCTTTTCGTCAACCTCATCAATCTCAATCAAGCCCATTCGTATCTCATCTTCCTGTAAGTTCGACAAAGGAATGTGTTGACATCTGGAAGTAATAGTAGGGAGGAGCTGCTCATAATGTTCTGTAGTAAGAATGAACATGAGTCGGTCATTAGGCTCTTCAAGAAGTTTTAAAAAGGCATTAGCCGTTTCTTTACGCATAGTTTCAACCTGCGTAATGATGATAACAACCCGGCTCCCTTCATTTGGGCGAAGGCGCGAGACCTTACGGATTTCTTCACGGAAATAATCCACAGGGTAAAAAGCCTGAAGATTTTTTGAGGATTGATCAGAAGTAAGTGAGGGGCGTTGCGCGAAGCCAATAATTTCATATGGATCGGAAGCAAGTAACTCTAGCCTTGGCCTCAATTCCTCAATTTTTGCTGAAGTAGGCTTCGGTATGAACACGTGGATATCCGGGTGAGTAAACCAGGAAGATTTTTGGCTTGATTTGTAATCGCTTAAATCACTCAAGTGATCAATCCCATTTATCGCTTCTGCTAAAGCCAAGGAGAAAGCAGTTTTACCAACACCCGCTGGTCCTGAAAATAAGTATGCATGGCTAACCCTTTGAGAAGAAAGGATTCTTTCTAATTGTTTCTTTGCCCGGTGTTGTCCGATCAGTCTTCTATTTCCGAAACTAATATTCATCAATCCTCCCAGATATAGTCGAAGAGTATCGTTCCGGTTGTGATGGTAACACCCACAAAGCCAACTAAAGCGAGTAAATCTCCCTGAATACCTTCGATATTACCATCAATAAAGGCTGCTTTGGTAACTCTTGTAAGAAGGAGGATTAAGGGAACAAAAAGCGGTATTGAAAGAACAGAAAAAACGGCTCCTTTTCGATCTGCTTGTGATACTATTGCAGCAGTAAGAGTAGAAACAGAAGAGAGTCCGAGAGTACCCAGCAGAAGTATTCCAATAAATGCTTGAATGGATACTACTCTTAGATCCACAAAGAATATGTATAAGAAAAAAGTTGCCAGGTTTATAAACAGGGTGAAAAAAGTATTGAAGAATAATTTTCCTAAAAAAACACTCGAGCCCCGTGCATAAACCTGAAGCAATGGATAGGTATTCTTGTCGGTTTCATAAATAAAACTTCTCCCAAGTACCGAAAGAGCGGCAAATAGTACAACAATCCATATTAATCCACTTTTTGGAGTGGGATCTAATTGTTGTGCACGTAGTGTAAAAAGAATCAATAACATGGAAGCCACTAAAAAAGCTAATACCATATTAAAGGCAAACCGCGTTCTAAATTCGATTTGGAGGTCTTTTTTAAAAATAGAAATAGATGATCTCAGCCAGGACATGCGCAAATATACGTATTCTGTATGCTAATAAAGGAGTCATATCTGTTAAGAATGTTTGGTAAAAAGCCGTTGTTTGAATAACTATTCACTCCCTATATTCTAAGTCCTGTTGATTGAAACGTTAACTCTTTAATTCCATCCATAACTTAATGAATTTATTTTCTTTACTTGATGCAGACACAGTGGTTCCTAATCTAGAAGTGGAGAACAAGAAGCAGGTAATTAATTCTATGATTGATCTACTTTCTTCTAAGATGGATGAAGATGCATTAGAGCAGGTTAGGGAAGGAGTGTTTGAAAGAGAATTCGTTATGAGTACAGGAGTGGGCAAAGGACTTGCGATTCCACATTGCAAAACAAAAGCGATTGATGACAATTATGCTGCCTTTGCAAAATTAAGTACTCCGTTAGACTACGACTCAATTGATAATGAACCTGTAGAGCTCATCTTTCTATTAGTAGGCCCTGATTCTAAGCATAGCCACCATATCAAATTGTTGAGCAGAATTTCGAGGCTGATGAATAGTGCTTCATTCAGAGAAAAAATTCTTTCTTCTACTACAAAAGAAGTAATTCTGGAAGCATTTAAAGAGGAAGAAGAAAAGTATTTCGTTCACTAATCTATGATTCATTTAGTTCGCAACTCATTCTTTGTATTCCTTCTTTCTGTTGCGAATCTGTCTCTGGCTCAGGATTTAACTTCGATACTTGAAAATGCTGCCAATCAGGAAGCTTTTTGGTCGATAAGTGTGAGGGATAGTGATGGGATTATTCTAGAGGAATTCAATTCAGGCAAACTTATAATTCCGGCCTCCAATCAAAAGTTATTTACAACGGCTGCTATTCTTGATGGATTAGGAAGTGATTTCAGATTTACTACCAACATTTATGGGCAGGGTAGTTTGAAGGATTCAGTTTGGGAAGGGGATTTGATTATAAAAGGTTCTGGTGATCCTAGTATTAGTGGCTTTATGTATGATGGAGACAGAGAGTATGTTTTTGACTCTTTTTTGAGACAGTTAACGAATAACGGTATCAAGTCTTACAGTGGAAACATTAAAGTTGATGTAAGCTACTTTGATAATCAACGATATCCTAAAGGTTGGGATTGGGATGATTTGAGCTTCTACTATGGAGTAGAAATTTCGCCTCTGTCTTTTAATAACAATGCTGTTGATTTGGTCGTTGACGCAGATGGTGAAATCGGTGCAAAACCTAGAATATCCTGGTTTCCAGAGTATGGGAGTCTATTTGAATTTATAAACGAACAAGAAATAGTAGAAGCTGATCGAGAATATGATGAGTTTTACAGGAGAGAACTGGGCAGCCACAGAATTCTATTAAAAAGTAAACTCCCTCAGGGCTATCTAGAAGAAGAATCGCTGTCTATTAACCAAGCTCAAGTATTTTTTATTGATTCATTCGAGGGTTTCTTAAGGCAAGCTTATATGCTAAATCTGAACCCACAAGAAGTGTATGGAGAAAATGTTGCTACTGAAAGCTTCTCAGACTTGGTTACACTGGCTTCTCACACCTCAGAACCTCTCTCTCGGTTAATAGAATGGACTAACAAAGAAAGCGATAATTTCTATACCGAGATGCTTCTTAAAACGCTCGCAGCAGAGAAGTTTGGGGTCCCAGGAACTTTCGATGATGGAGTCAAAGAGGTAAGAAATTTTCTGGCTAATCTGGAAATTGATACTACCTATGTAATCATGAAGGATGGGTCCGGAATGGCCTCAGGAAATTTTACAAAGACTTCAATCCTATCTGAATTCCTTTATAAGATGCAGAATCACCCCGAGTTCTCAGCTTTTTATAATAGTATGTCCATTGCTGGAGTAGATGGAACCATTGGTCATCGGATGAGAGGAACAACTCTTCAAAATAATTTTAAAGGGAAGTCCGGATACGTGGGAGGTGTTAGGACACTAAGTGGGTATATGACTACTTCATCCGGTAGAGAACTGATTGTTAGTATGGCGGCAAATAACTTTATCGGTAAGGTTAGGCCTATTGATGCCGTACATGAACGGATTTTGAACTACCTGTATGAGAAATATTGATTAGCTTTGAGGATGGCTGATTCAAAAGCACATATTCTTGTTACCGATGATGAACGAGCTATTCGAAGTACTCTGAAAGAGATTCTGGAGTTCGAAGGTTACAAGGTTTCAATCGCTGAAAGTGGGGCTCAGGCACTTGAATTAGTTGAAAGAGAACGAGTAGACCTTGTTTTACTCGATATTAAAATGCAGGGAATGGATGGTCTTGAAACCCTAAAAGGAATTAGAGAAAAAGGGCATGAATTCCCGGTCATTATGATATCGGGACATGGTACTATTGAAATTGCGGTAGAAGCTACCAAGCAAGGAGCTCATGATTTCCTGGAAAAGCCCCCTGATTTAAATCACTTATTAGTTGCTGTAAGAAACGCATTGTCGCTCAGAGACTTAAGCCAGGAAGTTAAACAGATAAAAAAGAAGCTTCCTAAAGTCCAGGAAATCATAGGATCCAGTAAAGCTATTACCAAAGTAAAAGAGGTTATCGACAAAGTAGCACCTACAAAATCGAGGGTATTTATTACAGGAGAAAACGGTACGGGAAAAGAATTGGTAGCTCGCTGGATCCATGAGAAGAGCGCAAAGAGTAATGGTCCTTTTGTAGAAGTAAATTGTGCAGCCATTCCATCAGAGTTAATAGAAAGTGAATTATTCGGACATGAAAAGGGAGCTTTTACAGGAGCTGATTTTGCCCGGGCAGGGAAGTTTGAACAAGCTACTGGTGGTACCTTATTTCTTGATGAAATAGGGGATATGCCATTGGATGCCCAGGCAAAAGTACTTAGGGCATTACAAGAACACAGAATTACCAGAGTAGGAGGAAGTGAGGTTATTTCTATAGATACACGTGTACTTGCTGCTACTAACAAAAATCTGGAAGAAGAAATAAGGCAAAAAAACTTCAGAGAAGATTTATTTCATCGAATTAGTGTAATTCCTGTACAGGTGCCTCCATTAAGGGAGCGAAAGGAGGACATAGCAACCATAGCCAGTGAATATCTAAAGAAACTTAAAGCTGAAGATATCTCCCTTTCGGCTGTAAATTTTACTGAAGATGGGTTAAAAGAACTCACAGAATATAGTTGGACCGGAAATGTGCGTGAATTACAGAATGCAGTGGAACGACTGGCTATTTTAACACCTGAAGATCAAATTTCAGCGAAAATAATTAAACAGATGTTCCTCACTAAAGAATCAAAAAGTGAGGAATTAAAGGGGCTATCTGATTCTGTAAATGATTTTCAGGAATTCAAAGATAGATCTGAAAAAATCTTCCTTACAAGACAATTGGAAAAAAACGACTGGAATATTTCGAAGACGGCAGAAGCAATTGGAATCCAGCGGAGCCATATGTACAATAAAATGAAAAAATATAATATCGAGCGGTAATTATGAGTGCAGAAATTATAGACGGTAAAAAAGTAGCTGAGCTAGTTCGTCAAAGCGTTCGTGAGGATGTGGAGCAATGGGTGTCGAAAGGGAATCGTCGGCCTTTCCTTCAAGTGGTGTTAGTCGGAGATGACCCTGCCTCTATTGTATATACAGGTACCAAAACCAAAGCCTGTCAAGACGTGGGAATAGAGACCAATACCCTTGAATTGCAGGACACTATTTCAGCAAAGGAGCTTAAGGAGGTAATTCGAGACCTAAATAATGATGATTCAGTAGATGGTATACTGGTTCAAATGCCACTTCCTTCACACCTTTCTCAATATGATGTAATTGAAAGTATTGATCACCGAAAAGATGTAGATGGTTTTCATCCTATGAATGTAGGGCGATTATCGGTTGATCAACCGTGTTTCAGAAGTTGTACTCCGGCAGGAGTTATGGAGCTTTTCAAATACTATAGCATTCCAGTCAAGTCAAAACATGCAGTGGTAGTAGGAGCAAGCAATATCGTAGGATCTCCAATGGCTGTGATGTTATCTCGTGAAAACTCAGCCGGGAAAGCTACGACCACCATTTGCCATAAATATACTCGAGACCTTACTGCGCATACCATCAATGCAGATATACTGATAGTTGCTGCAGGCCAGCCTCATTTGATTAAGCCGGAAATGGTAAAAGAAGGGATAGTGGTGATTGATGTTGGTATTAATCGTATTGCCGATGAAACATCACCAAAAGGGTATAAACTAGTCGGGGATGTGGACTATGAAGCCGTTAAGAAAAAAGCGAGCTGGATTACTCCTGTACCTGGTGGGGTAGGTCCAATGACAGTAGCCATGCTCATGAAAAATACTCTCCTCGCAGCCAAGAAGAGTATTTACCCTGATTGATTAGGAAAGGTCTTTGCGAGGAGTCGCGGATAAAATTAAATATAACTGCGGAAATCGACGAAGCAATCTCCTGATTTACTCTCCCTGTTTTTGAGATTGCTTCGCTACGCTCGCAAAAGGATCCTTTTCTTATTTAATCAGAATAATTACTGTGCTAAAGAAATTCTTTTAGGATATAGCTCCTTAATATAATTTCTACTTGCACTTCCTTCCGATAATCTTGAGAATTCTACTCCATACCTGGCTAGAGAAGCTTCATTCCTAAGTTCCACATACACCCCCATTAGCTCATCCAGCATATCAATATAGATTTTGTAGGGAGTTTCTTTCTGAGTTTTCAATGAGATAATAGCTCGTTCTGGGGAATCGGAAAGCTCAGGATCCGTACCCCAGTTATTGATAAATAGTTTTAGTTCTGGTTTCAAATGTTCAAACTCAACCCTTCGATTATCCAGTAAGATTTCACCTTTCGAATTGACGAAAATGGTCAAAAGATTGCGGTCGGGTATATCTATTTCAATATCCTCAGGTGGTGGAGGAAGAACCATAGCTATACCGGTATCAACATTGATGGTGGTAGTTACCAGGAAGAAAATGAGAAGAAGAAAGGCGATATCTGCCATTGATGAGCCGTTAATAGAAGCTCCATCTCGTTCACGTTTTGATAAAAACATAATGATCTCCATTTAATTAGTAGTACAAAGCTTCTTTATTAAAAGAGATTACGTCTTACTTATATCTAGCATTTAGATGTGAGATTTTTCCTTGAAATTGAGTGACATAATGATGTCACTCCAGATGTTTAAGTTTGGTCAAATCAAAAAAACAAAGCCAAACAATCATGACACCAGCAAACGCACTTAGCAACTACAACACAAGTTCTACCAGTTCAGTTAAACTTTTTGTAACCCCACTACTTCAGCGAATTAAAAAAGAGAGTTCAGAAGAGTATTCAGAGATGCAGGAAGCGTTTTCGCTACTTGGTTGGTCTAAACTTCCTGACGAACTAAAAATTGAAATCTATGAAGATGTGAAGTTCATGGTTCAGGAATTAAAAGGACTTTTTTGCACAAATGATCCTTATGTAGAGCAAAGAAGAAATAGTATTTACTTTTGGGTGAGCAGTTTTCAGGATGGAATCTGTACACTAAAAGCGGCAATCGATGCCTTAAAGATCAAGCCTCTTTAGTAGAGTTTTTCAAAGCGCGTAGTGTATTGTTATGTAGCAAACTCTATTTTATTTCATTAGAAAGATTGATGCTATATATGTCATTTTTATACTTATGAATTGCCATAGATTTCAAGAATTCTTACTTCTTTTGGTGTTTCTATTTTATGCTGTTTTAAATAATAGTTGCTCAGGTTCTTGTGGGCTTTTTGGAGCCACTTCAACTACGAGTGTAAGCCTTGTAGTAAAACAGCCTGTTAATGAAATTATATTAGAGCGTGATGAATTTACTTCTATTCGGTTAGATGAATATGTAGAGCTTGATGTTGAGTGTACCGGAAATCCTGATTGTGTATGCAATGAAGGGATTTTTCCAGCCGATTATTATTCAATGATGGTTCAAGACCCTTCCATAGTTGAGGCAAATTTGAGTGGGGGGCAAAATTATTCCTCTTTTGAATACCCGGATTTTGAAATAATGAGAGGAGAAGAAATAAACCTTAACATAAAGGCTCTTGATCCGGGTGAAACAAATATTGTTATCTCAATATTCTTTTGGGTGGAGGGAAGTACAGACTATGCTTTCATACGAGATACTTTAGCCTTACCGTTTTTGGTAATTGAATAAAATGACCGACTAACTAAGGCCCTAAAGATTAAGCCTCTTTAGTAGAAACCTTATTGATATTGATTCCATCAGATTCCTCTGAGTTATAGACTTCCTGATCCTCAATCACAATCTCAGGGGAAGATTGTTTCTTTAATGCAGTCCTAATAACATCCATAACTCTATGCATTGTTGCTTTTTTCTTTTCGAAATAAGGTTTGAGATAAAGGCGGTTGAGGTATGAACCTATTCCTCCTATAGCAAAAGCGATGGGTAAGCTCAAAGTTTTAGAGAATGTAGAGTTTTCAAATGCAATTACGGCTATAGCAAAAGCAAACATAAAACTGAAAAAACCGGTCATAAACTTTAAGCCATTCCACTTATATACATACTGGACTTTAGTTTTTCCATTTGTAGGAGTAAAGGAAATATGACGAAATCCAATCTCTTTAAATCGCTGTACCCATTCAAAGGAATCTCCTTGTTTGCTTGATTCTCCAACTCCACCTGTGGTTCTTCGAACTTCTCTTATGATCTGATCCCAGTTTTGAACAGTTATTTCACCGTCAATTAATTGGATATCCTGAACGGCAGCAGTTCCTTTGAACCAGTTGAACTCATTTTTTGAATTGGGAAGCTTTACATTTTCAAGGGCCTCAAGTAATGAATCCTTTTCAATTCCCACTTCAGCCGCCAACTCGACCAATTCACTTTCCGTGAGCCCCTCTTTATCTCCATATAAATCCTTTCTCTGTTGGATTTCAGAAGCTCTGGAAAGAATTTTGCTAATCTCTTTTTTTGAATACAATTCGCTCAAAATGCCACTGTTAAATTTTTCGGTGTTTGCTACGCTAGTGCCAAAAAATAGTTTAATCGATAAAGCACTTCCATACAGATATCCTTATCTTTGAAAAACCGCAAGCAAAATTCTCTTGTTTCATGTATAAAATGAATGACTCGTCTTCATTCGAGCGCATCACAAGGCAAGGCCTCACATACGACGATGTGCTTCTTGTTCCTGGCTATTCCCAAGTATTACCCCGAGAAGTTGATTTATCAGTAAAACTCACTTCAAAGCTTACATTGAATGTTCCCATAATGAGTGCGGCAATGGACACCGTATCAGAATATCGATTGGCTATTGCACTTGCCAGAGAAGGGGGTATTGCAATGTTGCATAAGAATATGTCCATAGAAGACCAGGCGGAGCATGTCCGGCTAGTTAAGAGAAGTGAAAGTGGTATGATCGTTGATCCCGTGACCTTAGGTGAAAACGCTACTGTTCAGGATGCAAGAAATTTGATGAGGGTTCATAAAATTGGGGGTATTCCGATTGTAGATAAAAAAGGGATCTTAATTGGGATAGTTACCAACCGCGATTTGCGCTTCGAGTCTGAGATGACCAGAAAACTGGGTGATATCATGACAAAAGAAAACCTTGTTACCGGAAAACAAGGTACCAGCCTTCACCAGGCAGAAGAAATTCTCCAAGAATTCAAAGTTGAAAAACTTCCAATAGTAGATGCAAACTATAAGCTTGTCGGACTTATCACATTTAAGGATATAGAAAAGAAAATGAACTTCCCTAACGCCTGTAAAGATGAAATGGGAAGACTAAGAGTAGGTGCTGCAGTAGGGGTAACACCTGATACCATTGATCGAGTTGAAGCACTTGTTAATGCAGGTGTTGATATTATTACCGTTGATACTGCCCATGGTCACTCACAAGGAGTACTTAATACAGTATCTGCTATAAAGAAAAAGTTTTCTGACCTTGATGTTATCGGTGGTAACATTGCAACCAGAGATGCGGCTGAAGCACTTGCTGATGCTGGAGCGGATGTAGTAAAGGTTGGCGTAGGCCCTGGCTCAATTTGTACTACGCGGGTAGTTACCGGAGTAGGTGTACCGCAATTAAGTGCAGTTATGGAAGTCGCAGATTTTTGCAAGAATAACGGAATTGGTGTTATTGCAGATGGGGGAATCAAGCAAACAGGTGACATTCCGAAAGCAATAGCCGGAGGTGCAGATGTGGTAATGATGGGGTCAATGTTCGCGGGAGTGGATGAAAGCCCGGGCGAAACTATTATTTACGAATCAAGGAAGTATAAATCCTATAGGGGGATGGGAAGTATTGGGGCAATGAAAAAAGGTTCGAAGGACCGGTACTTCCAGGATGTTGAAGATGATATAAACAAACTGGTACCAGAGGGTATCGAAGGAAGAGTACCCTATAAAGGATACCTGGGAGAAGTGGTACATCAAATGTCAGGTGGACTAAGGGCGGCAATGGGTTATTGTGGGACGTCATCTATTGATGAGTTAAAAACGAAAGCTGAATTCGTTCAGATATCTGCGGCTTCTTATAAAGAAAGTCATCCACACTCGGTTCAAATTACTAAAGAGGCACCTAATTACTCTGTGTAATTAGGGTAGGGATGAAAAGCGTATTATTTATTCTCTACTACTTTCCTCCAATGGGTGGGAGTGGCGTGCAACGTCCGCTGAAATTCATCAAGTATTTAAGAGAGTTCGGATGGAATCCCATAGTTATTTGTCCGGAGCCGGGGGCATACCATTCTTTTGATGAATCCCTCCAGAAAGAACTGGACGAAATGGAGATCGAAATCCATAGAGTTAGAGGGAATACTCCCCTTCATAGAACAGGAAAACGAAAACTAGTTTTTCCTACCTGGCTAGAATCATTTCTCCGAAAGATTTCGCTTTTCTTTTGGCTTCCCGACAATAAGAAAGGTTGGATTAACGAGGGGTATAAAAAGGCACAACAGCTTTTAAGAAAAGGAGATATCGATCTGATTTTTGCATCAGCACCTCCATATTCAAACTTAATGTTAGCCGATAAGCTCAAGAGAATTTTCGATATCCCATTAATAATGGATTTTAGGGATGACTGGCTTAACAGTCATTTCATTAACTATCCAAGCAGGTTTCATTATTCAAGAATGAGAAGTCTTGAAAGTAAAACGATAGAAAATGCAGATTGCCTAATAACCATAAATAAGTATATCGCTGATTCACTTTCATCAAGATGTTCAACAAGAATAGAAATCATTCCCCAGGGATTTGATTCTGAAGACTTTTCTGTACTCCCGAAACTCAATTCTGATCCAAAAAAAATATCATTTCTTTATAGCGGTACATTTTATGTTCAAAGCGGTCCTGGAATTTTTCTGGAGGCCATGTCAAGATTTATCGAGGAGAATCCAAAATATAGTTCTGTTATTGAGCTTCATTTTCAGGGATTTCTTTCGGAGAGGGATCGAAAACTTATCGAAGCAAAAGGGCTAAGTGATGTGACTGTGTACTATGGTCAGGTAAATCATAAAGAAGCAGTAAAAAACCTTTTAATAGCTGATGTGCTTTGGATGAATAACAATCACAAAAAACGGCCTGAAGCTATATCTTTTGGAAAGACTTATGAATATATGGCCTCAAAAAAACCTGTCTTGGCTCTTCTGCCTGAAGGAGACGCTAAAGAAACGTTAAAAAACTATGGCAAGGCATTTATTTCCAATCCGGAAAGTGTTAACGATGTTTATTCAAACATTGAAAAGGTTATTAAGCACTTAGAAGAAGAAACAATGCCACAAACGAATGATGAGTTTGTCTTAAAGTTTGACAGAAAAGTATTAACTGCTCAATTAGCCGAGTTATTTAATGAAATTTCAAAATGATTAATGCATATTGAAGAGCGGATAATCACATTATGCTAGATCTACTAAAGCAATTATATCAACGGAGATTTAAACGGTTAACAATCATACTGTTAGATGATAGTAAACCAGGAGAGGATGAATCTTTTAAACTGGTTCCTAATCGATTATTCTTTTTTTTTGGTGTTACATGTGTAGCAGTTTCTATGTTCGTTGCTCTTTTATTTATGTTTACTCCATTAGGTTCGCTTTTATACAGCAATAAAGATGATGAGCTTAGATCTCGAGTCGAAGGAATTACTGAAAGAGTAATAGCGCTGCAAGATTCTCTCATTACACGAGACAATCAATTGTCTGAAATGAAACGTGTAATTCGCCTAAGCTTAGATACTACTCTTGTACTAGACAATCGATTCTCTTCTTTATTCGATGAAGAACAAAATTTGGAAGTTCCTCTTACTACATTCAATAATGAGCTCTCAGCTACAGAGCTAAATACCTCGGGTGTTTTCTTTTCCAACATTTTTGAGAGGGCTCCAGACTTTCCCACTGCATATCCTGTTCAAGGCACTCTCACAAGGGGATTTGAACCTGAAGAATCTCACTACGGAATTGATATCGCCACGAGTAAAAATGAACCAATATCAGCGCTCGCAGATGGCACAATTATTACAGCGAACTGGACTATTAATGATGGATATGTAATTGCAGTTCAGCACTCAGGTGGGCTTATGAGTATGTATAAGCATTGCTCCTCTATTACTAAAAAAGTAGGAGATGCTATTATAAAAGGGGATATACTGGGGACCACTGGCGATGTGGGGGTTTCGAGTACCGGCCCTCATTTACATCTTGAGATTTGGAAAAATGGATTTCCTCAAGACCCAACAATTTATTTAATTCAGTAGTATCATGTTTAACGGAAATAAAAACTCTACCAAAGTGAATAATCAACAAAATACATCACCCTCAGTTAACATAATAAGTGAAGGAACCAAGCTTAAAGGTAATATTCACGCCCATTCTGATATTCGAATTGGAGGTACTGTTGAAGGGGAGGCCATTTCAAAAGGTAAGTTGATAATTACAGGTAAAGGAAAAGTAGTTGGAAATGTTACTTCTTCTGATGCAGATATCGCTGGTAGAGTTGAAGGTGAGGTCAGAGTTTCGAACCGTTTGATTCTTAGAAAAGATGCAGTAGTAGATGGAAATATACATACCAAAACCTTGGTTGTTGAAGAGGGGGCCCAGGTTAATGGAGCTTGTAGAATGGGTGATAATACCAAAGTACTTTCTCAGTCCAGCGACGCAGACTACGAGAAAGGGACCCAATTAAAAGCAAAAGCTACAGGTTGAGCGAGCGCTATCTTCCCAAAAAATACAGAGAATACATTGGGCTAGGAGCGGAAATAGCGGCTACGCTCGCAGTTCCTCTTTTTGTCGGGTATCTCTTCGACCAATATTTCGGAACCAGTCCATGGTTACTACTGGCTGGAGCTTTTGTCGGAATTTTACTCTTCTTTAATAGTATTTTTCGAATAGCGAGAAAACTGAATAAAAAAGAATAGCAAAAATGCTTCCTAAACTTTTAAAGGTAAGCTTATTAATGTTGCCACTTATTGTAGCAGCATTTTTTTTATTGAATAAAACACAATCTATCGGAGTAGTGTCGGGCATCTTTTTAGGATTGGGGTCCATTCTAGTAAGTGCATGGGTAATAGATTCTTTCTTTGAAAGAGAATGGGAGGTTTTCAATAAGGTTTTTTTTCTTTCTGTAATTGGTAGGTTCTTTTTAGTTCTGATAGTCTTCTCAATTCTGCTTGGAGCGACAAAAATTGATGAAATCTACTTTACAGTTAGTTTCATAATTTCCTATCTTTGTTATTCTATGACGGAAATGATTTTCTTCAATAAACTACTAGTAGAAAAAAGCAGTAAAAAGTAATGATCAAGACCCTGCGTCGCCTATTTCTTACCCTACTATTTTTAGCAATTAATCACGTAAACATCTTGGCAGCAGACGCAGCGAACGGAGACGAGGAGCCCGTTTTAGATGTTATGGGGACAGTTGTTGATCACGATTATTTAAAGGTGCCCTGGGGCAAAGTTTACCTGCCAAGGATGATTGTTTGGGAAGACGCGCAAGGAGCTACACGTTTTGATGCGGCAATGAGTACAAAGGCACTTATAAAAAAGGGTAATTTTATAGATGTTGATCAGGTAGCTACGCCTGCAGATGGAGGTAGCATTATCATGGATTTTTCCATTACATCGCATTTGATCTACTTTTGGCTAGGTATGATTCTGGCCGTTTGGCTTACCGTATCAATGGCCAACAGATATAAAAAAGGAGTTGGAAGAGACGTAGAGCCAAAAGGCGCACTTCAAAACATTTTTGAAGTACTATTTGTCTTCATCAGAGATGACGTGGCTCGTTCAAACATTGATCCCCATAAAGCTGATAGATATATGCCTTATCTGTTCACAGTATTCATGGGTATTGCTTTTATGAATTTATTTGGTTTGCTGCCATGGGCGGCTACCGCGACTGCTGATCTTACTGTGACAGCTACTTTAGCTGTTATGACTTTCTTCATCACTCAGTTTAGTGGAACAAAAGATTATTGGGGACATATTTTTTGGTTCCCGGGAGTACCAACATGGGTAAGAGCTATTCTTACTCCAGTAGAAATTTTGGGGGTTTTCACTAAACCATTTGCTCTGGCAATCCGACTATTTGCAAATATGCTTTCAGGAAAGATTATGATCATCGCGATTTTAGGGTTGATCTTCATTTTTGCTGACATATTTGGCAATGTAGCAGGGATCAGTGTTAGTGTATTTTCGGTTACTCTAACTGTGGTACTATATGCATTGAAAGTGTTTGTAGCTTTATTACAAGCCTATATTTTTACACTTCTTTCAGCTGTATTTATCGGTATGGCAGCTGAAGATCATGATCATGCAGAAGAGCACTACAACGCAGAACATGTTGCGTAAGAAATTTTATTCATAAATAACCATAACAAAATAAAATAGAACACTATGGGACTTTTAGCAGCTGGCATTGGAGCTGGAATCGTAGCTTTAGGAGCTGGAATTGGAATTGGAATGATCGGTAAAGGTGCAACTGAAAGTATTGCACGACAACCAGAAGCGTCAGGCGAAATTCGTGGCGCTATGATTCTTACTGCCGCTTTCATCGAGGGTGTTGCCCTTCTTGGTGCGGTGATTTGTATCCTTCTTGCTCTTGGAATCGGACAATAAATAAGGCATTTCCATGACTTTCCTTTTAGCAGGCGGAGGCGGTATCCTATCATTTAACCCTGGTTTTGCGATCTGGATTTTGATTTCCATGATTATATTTATCCTGGTGATGATGAAGTATGCAGTACCGCCAATCATGAAATCGCTAAATGAGCGGGAAGCCAAGATTAAAGATTCTTTGGAATCTGCTGAACAAGCATTGGCCAAAGCGGAGCAAATCTCAAAAGATAATGAGAAAGCACTCCGTGAAGCTGAAGCAAATGCACAGCAAATCCGCAAAAAGGCGAAAGAAGAGGCAAATGACCTCCGTGACGACCTAATTGCGAAAGCCAAAGAAGATGCCGCTCAAATTGTAGAACAAGCAAGAGCGTCTATCGAACAAGAAAAGAAGCAAGCGCTTACCGAACTTAGGCAAGAAGTAGCCAATCTGGCTATCAAAGCTGCAGAAACTATTCTTGATTCAGAATTAGACGCAACAAAGAACAACAAATTGGTCGATAACTTTATCGACGATTTGTCAAAAAATTAATTTGATAACCTATGTTGGTATCTAAAGCAGCTCGACGTTACGCTACAGCTTTATTAGAAACAGCAAAAGAGCAAAAGGTGGTTGATCCCATCCTTAAAGATATCTTGTTTGTCAAAAATACGATTGATGGCTCTAAGGAATTAATAGCATTTCTTAAAAGCCCAATTATAAAACCTGACGACAAGAAAGCCGCTCTTTCAACATTATTCAGCAAGGAAGTGAACAAACTTACTGCTGAATTTATATCATTGATTGCTTCGAAGGAACGTGCGGCTATTCTCCACGAGATTACCGTTGCCTTTATCCATCAATACAATCAATACGCTGGTATTATTGAGGTAGAAGTGAGAACCGCTACTTCACTAGATGCAAAACAGGTTACCAATCTAAAAAAAGCGCTTGAGAACTCTACATCGAAAAAAGTAGAGTTAGATTTGAAAGAACAACCTGAATTAAAAGGTGGGTTGATGGTGAAAATCGATGATACAGTTATTGACGGAACTGTAAAACATAAGCTCGAGCAACTTCAACAAACATTCCTGGAAACCTCCATGGAATTGAATTAGAACGATTCAGAAATTAAAAAACAATGAGCCAAGTCAGACCCGACGAAGTTTCAGCCATATTACGTAAACAACTATCAGGCTTTGACAATGAAGCCGATGTATATGATGTAGGTACCGTACTTGAAGTAGGTGATGGTATTGCACGTGTATATGGACTTTCTCAAGTAGAAGCCGGAGAATTAGTAGTTCTTCCAGATTCGAAGGATGAAAATGGTAACGCAGCTACCGGTATGGTACTTAACCTTGAAGAAGACAATGTTGGTATTGTACTTTTTGGATCTTCAAGTGCTGTAGAGGAAGGGGATACCGTAAAGCGAACTAAAGATATTGCTTCTATCAGTGTTGGTGAAGGAGTATTAGGTCGCGTAATTGATCCACTTGGAAATCCGGTAGATGGTAAAGGACCTATTACTGGTGAAACCATTCAGCTTCCACTTGAAAGAAAAGCTCCCGGAGTAATCTACCGTGAGCCTGTAGCTGAGCCACTTCAAACTGGTATTAAGGCGATTGACTCACTTATTCCTATTGGACGAGGTCAACGAGAGCTTATTATTGGAGACCGTCAAACTGGAAAAACTTCAGTAGCTATTGATACTATCTTAAATCAAAAAGCTACTCAGGATTCTGAAAAGCCAGTATTCTGTATTTATGTAGCTGTAGGCCAAAAGGCTTCTACTGTTGCGGGAATCAAAAAGGTACTAGAAGAAAACGGAGCGCTCGAATATTCAGTAATTATCAGCGCACCAGCAAGTTCAGCTGCTCCGATGCAATATATCGCTCCATTCGCAGGAGCAACGGTAGGTGAGTACTTCCGAGATACAGGCCGTCATGCCCTGGTTATTTATGATGATTTATCAAAGCAGGCAGTGGCTTACCGTGAGTTGTCACTACTACTTAAGCGACCTCCTGGCCGTGAAGCATATCCTGGTGATGTATTCTATCTTCACAGTCGATTATTAGAGCGTGCAGCAAAAATTATTGATGATGATGGTGTTGCTCAGTCGATGAATAACATTCCTGACTCATTAAAGCCAAAAGTAAAGGGTGGTGGATCTCTTACAGCACTTCCTGTAATTGAAACGCAGGCAGGTGATGTTTCTGCTTATATCCCGACTAACGTAATTTCGATTACTGATGGTCAGATATTCCTTGACACCGATTTATTCAACTCAGGTATCCGCCCTGCAATTGACGTAGGTATCTCGGTATCGAGGGTAGGGGGATCTGCTCAGGTGAAGTCAATGAAGAAACTTTCTGGTACATTAAAACTTGATTTGGCTCAGTACAGAGAACTTGAAGCTTTTGCTAAGTTCGGTTCTGATCTTGATCCGGCTACCCAGGCTCAATTACGTCGTGGTGAGCGTACTGCTGAATTGTTGAAGCAGGATGTATACCAGCCACTTCCTGTAGAGCAAGAAATTGTTCTTTTGAAAGTAAATTCCGAAGGATTATTAGATAAGCTTCCTGTAAGCGAGATCAGCGAATTCCAATCTCAATTCCTCGAAAATGTATTAACCAAATACAATAAAGAGATGGAAGCATTGGCAGTAAGCGGTGTGCTTAGTGATGAGTTTGGAGCTGAAGTAATTGCTACAGCAAATACAGTAATCGATCAACTTTTAGCTGCTCAGGAAGCCTGATAGATGCCAAATTTACGCGACATACGAAACAGAATTAGTACGGTAAATAATACCCAGCAGATTACCAAAGCCATGAAAATGGTTGCTGCTGCTAAGCTTAGGAAAGCTCAGGAACGAATGGTTCGTACTCGCCCTTATGCTTCAAAGATTCAGGATGTTGTTGGAAGGTTAGTAGGGAGTAATTCTGCTAATAATCCAATCATGAGAAACCCTGAAGATGTGAAGCAGGTAGTAATGATTGTTGTCGGTTCGGATAGAGGTTTGTGTGGTGGTTTCAATAATAATCTCTTCAAAGAAGTAGAAAAATCTATTGAAACCAATCTTTCGGCACACCGAGATCAAGGCACATTATCATTAATCACAATTGGTAAGAAAGCGACAGCATACTTTGAGAAAAGAAAATATAATGTAGTCGAAAGCCATCCCGGTTTTTTTGATAGTCTGGAATATGCTCCAACTTCAACAATCATGAGTGAAGTAACTGATCGTTTCATTAATGAAGAGTTTGATCAGGTATATCTGGCATATAATGAATTCAAATCAGTGATCGCTCAGAACAGAAAGGTGGAGAAAGTACTTCCTATCGATCCTGAAGCTATTGCTGGCACCGACGATGGTGTTTCTAAAGAAGCGATTGATTATATTTTCGAGCCTGATGCAGAAGCCATTCTGGAAAAGCTGTTACCTTTGCATTTAAATATGCAGCTTTGGAAAGCAGTGTTAGAATCTAATGCTTCAGAGCAGGGTGCTAGGATGTCGGCTATGGATAGTGCTACAGAAAATGCAAAGGACCTTGAAAAAGATCTTCGGCTCAAGTACAACCAGGCTAGACAGAGTGCTATTACTACTGAAATTTCAGAAATTGTTTCTGGAGCTCAGGCGTTAAGCGGTAATTGATTTATTGGAGAGTTGGCAGAGTGGTCGAATGCGGCGGTCTTGAAAACCGTTGTACCGCAAGGTACCGGGGGTTCGAATCCCTCACTCTCCGCATTAAATAGCCCCAAAGGGGCTATTTTTGTTTTAAATAAAAGCTAAAGGGGTGCGTTAAAACGCCATCATTATGAAAGTTAAAACGCTTTTCTTCTTACTTACACTGATACTGGTTAGTTCTGGATCAGGTTTTTCGCAAGATACACTTAGAATAGGTTTTCCTGAGTTCCTGGCTATTGCTCTTGAGAATTCGGGGCAAATGAAGGTTGTTGGTACTAATATTGAGCTGGCCGAAAACCAAACTCAGATGGCCAAGGATCAAAGGTTTTTACCTTCATTGTCTTTAAGAAGTGAGCATGCTATAGTTCCAAGTGTTGATTCACCGGGAGATTATGCCGATGACCAAATATATCTCGACCCAGATGCAACTAATGATTGGAGTAAAGTAGGGCTCTACACCCGCGTACGTTTACAAGGGGTACAGCCTGTATTTACCTGGGGAGCAATAAACAAAGCAATTAATGCTGCTAAAATAGCTGCTCGTGCTACAGAAGAAGAGTATAATGCCACACAGGCTGAGATCGAGCTAATACTCTATGATTTATATTATAGCTATGTATTTGCTTTAGAAATTGAACGGCTTCTCACTGATGCTGAAGATAAAATTGAGCAAATAGAACGTGCTCTCGAAAAACAAAGAGAAGAGAACCCGGAAGAGGCGGATGATACCGATGAATATAAATTTCGCATTTTTAAGGCCCAATTTGATATTCAAAGAGAGGAAGTAGCTCAAAGTTTACATTACGTTAAAGAGACCTGGAACTATGCACTTAGGAATGCTTTGGGAATTATTTATGAGCCTCAAGTGAGGTTTTTGGATCCGGTACAATTAAAAATGGAGCATCTTGGGTTCTATCAAAAGAGTGCAAAAGACAATCGCCCGGAACTACTTGCTTTAGAATTAGGGAAAGAAGCACTAACAGAATATATCGAGTCACTAAAGTCCCAAAACCTTCCGGGTTTGTATCTGGGTTTTACCACTACATTTGCGAGTACTCCTATCCGACCCAGACAACCCAATCCATTTATCTCTACTCCGGAGAATACATTTAATACGGCGATTGGATTTACCATTCGTCAAAACCTGAACTTCTTTCAGGCAAAAACTTCTTTTGAGCGCAGCAAACTGGAAGTTAGCCGGTTAAATTATCTTAAGGATTCTCAACAAGATCTGATTATTCTTGAAGTAAATGATGCATATCGAAAGGCTGCTCTTGCTGAAGTTAAGGTCGAAAAGACGGGAGAAGCGCTTCAAGTTGCAAAAGAATGGCTCAGAATGGAGCAATTAGACTATGATTTTGGATTCGGTGACTCAAAAGATCTGGTTGATGCTGTTAGGCAAGAATTAGAACTTCGACTATCAGAAATGGAAGGCATTTTTGAATTAAACTCAACAGTTGCAAAGTTAAATAAATCAGCTGGTATACCGTTAACAGCCACGAGGAATAATTAATTACGGATTTATGAGAAAGGTAATCACAACTATATTTGCTGTTTTCTGTATTGGAATAAGTTCAATGCAGGTAATTGCTCAAGAAAATGAGCAAGGGATCAGAACTCTTCTAACTGAACGTGATGATCAAATAAAAGAACTACTTGGGCCGGAGGGGCAGGAATATTCTGAAGAGCAAAGAGAAAATCTCAAGGAGATTATAAATGGTATCATCGATTTTGAAGCTATGGCCAAAACGGCTCTTGCTGATACTTATAATGAAATTTCTGCAGAAAGTAGAACAGAGTTTATCGATTTGTTCAGCACTATTGTTAGAGATCATTCAATGAATAAGCTCGAAATATACCGGGCAGTAGTTACCTATAACTCTATCGAAGTTGAGGATGGCTCAGCTCTTGTTAAAACGATGGCTGAGTTAGACGAGGTTCGCACCCCTGTAGATTATAAGATGGTACTTGAAGGAGAAGAATGGGTTATTACTGATATGAGTGTCGATGATCTTTGGACTGCAGAATCCTATAAAAATCAATTCCAGCGAATCATTGCACGAAGAGGTTTTGATGCACTTATGGATAGCCTTAGGAAAAGGGCGGCCCAGTAATTATTCAACGCTTTCAATGCGTTTGGATAAGCCGT
The DNA here is from genome assembly GCA_003712055.1 of Balneola sp. Taxonomy (NCBI): domain Bacteria; kingdom Pseudomonadati; phylum Balneolota; class Balneolia; order Balneolales; family Balneolaceae; genus Balneola; species Balneola sp. Next base: position 437,014 of record RHLJ01000001.1, on the reverse strand, counting down.
ATCTTTTCAAAAAAACAGACAGTGCTACAATCATACAAAAAAGAAAAAGCGGGTAAAGAAGGCTACGTTTATGTTAGCTATGGGCATCCAAAATATTTAAAGCACGCAGTAGCTTCGGTTGTTAGTCTAAGAAGATATGACAGGGAAAGACCGGTCGCATTAGCTTGTGGTGAAAAGCAACGTGCTATTCTTGAGGAGAAAGGTCTTACTCATCTTTTTGATATAATCCATCCATTGCCTGAGGAACATGCCTCTATTGTTGGGTTCAAGCACAACATTTATCACTACTTATTCTTCGAGCGTAACATATTTCTTGATAGCGATATTGTTTGGTGTAAAAATCCCGACAATCTCTGGCAGTCGTTCGCTTCGTTTGATTTTACTATTACCGGTAATCTGATTTCAGACAGCTTTTTTGGAGCTGCAAAAGGAGTCGGAGTATTGAAGGATGTTTTTTTTGGAAGAAGAAGGAAAACGCTGAAGAAGTTTGGATTAACCTATTTGAGCCGTGTACAGTCAGGAATGATGTATGCCAAGGATTATGACCTAACAAAGAAAGTGTGTTTGATGGCTGGTGAAATGCTTTCGAAAAAGGATGAAACACATTTCAGAAGCCGAAAAATGGAACAAGGTCGAACCGAAGAGTCATGTGAATGGAGTCTGGCGATGGCTATGTCAAAGCTGAATATTCCTATTTACCCATGGTTGCAGGGGCATAATAGCCCTCAACTGGATTATATCGACGATCTCACCGAGCACGATGATGAATTCCAATACGTGAAATGTAAATACTATAACAATGATTTTGTGTACTCCTTTAGAGGATTGAAATCATCTACATTTAGAAATTTTCTGACTAGTGTTTTTACCTTGATACCCGGCAGCGGTGATTATCTTATGACTACTCCTTATTGTCTACACTTTGGTTGGTATCATCAGAAAACTCCATTCTTTAGTTTTTCAGAACAGGTATGGAAAAGGCTTGTGAATAATGATCTTAATCTAAGAGCTCAGAACTCTGCACCTCATGAAGTGCAGGAACAGGCCACTAGTTAAGTCATTAGGGTAAAGAGACCCTGTTTTGAAGCGCGTACTTATAATAGCCCCATATTTCGTCCCCAGAAGGAGGGTTGGATCACTTAGGCCTTATAAATTTGCAATACATTTAAAGAAGTATGGATGGGAACCATCTGTACTATGCATTGATGACTCGAGCTCTGAACTGACAAAAAACGAACAAGAGGAGCTAAAAGATATTCCGATCTTTAAACTCAGATCTCCGATAGATAGAACCTACAAGGATAACAAAAGCCCGAAGTCAGCAAACGAAGTCAAAAAGAAAAAGAACAATTCATTTGCGGATTGGATAGATTCAAATTTCCCTGTAGATACGTGGTTGCCATTTTTTTGGGCTATGAAGGGTGAGATCAAATCGGTCATCGAAGAAGTTAAACCCGATGTAGTTTGGACTACTTCTGATCCTTGGTCTGGAGGGTATATAGCCGGAAAAATAGCAAAGAAATTAAAACTGCCCTGGGTAGCAGACTTCAGAGATCCATGGACATTATGCAAAGTGAGGTTCCCTAAAAAAGGATTTTTTGCCCGCAACATTGAGAAAAGGGCTGAAGCCTGGATGGTTAGGAAAGCGGATTACATGACATTTACGGCAAAGAAAACAGAGAAGCTCTATCTCAACGAATACCCTAAACTAAAGGGAAGAACTACTACCATTTATAATAGCTTTCAAGGGCAGCCCTATCAGTCAATACCTGCAATTCTTTCTAAGAATTTGGAGGTTTTCTTTATGGGAAGTTTTCGGGAATTGTCTACAGCCTCTTTAATTATTGAGGTCTTGGCTATTGTAAAAGAAAAAAATCCAGAAGTACTTAAGTATATCAATATTCATTCCTACGCTGAGTTATCAGGAGAAGATTTAGATGCAGCAATCGAAGCCGGTGTTCATGATCGTTTTATTGTAAGGGATAAAGTTCCCTTCGAATTAGTTCAGAAAGAAATTGCAAATGCCGATATCCTATTATTAAGCACACATCCCGATAGAAAAGAGATTGTACCTGCCAAGTTATTAGACTACCTAGTATCCAATAGGCCCATTCTTTCTCTTGTTCAAAACGATGAAATTGCGACTATTTTAGAAGAGACAGGTAGGGGAGTGCAGTTTTCTAAAGATAGATTAGTTGAAGCTGCTGACCTATTAATTAAATCGGTCGAAGCTTTACAAAAAGGAGAGAAGATCTCTTTTTCAGTTAAAACAGAGGTAAAAGCTGTTATTAAATTTTCTGCACTACATACTTCGAAACAACTTGCAGAACTCTTAGATGAGGTGATAAGTAATGAGTAATAACTCTTTGAAACAAAAAACCATGGTTGTGGTTTTTTCGAGGATACTTACTTCACTCATTGACTTAACAACTGCTGTTATTGTCGTAAGGGTATTAGGGAAAACAGAATATGCAATACTTGGATATCTATTAATGATATATGAGGTGGCACGTAATCTCGCTACACTTGGGTTTCCGGAAAGCGTCTTTTATTACTTTGAGCATCTTGCAAAAAATTTCAGGAAAGCTTTTGCGCTTCAAACAACTGGTTTACTGGTACTAACTGGGCTCTTGGCTGGTGGAGTAATTATGATAGTGCAACTATTCGCTCCTGAGCTAATAAGTGGTTTTGATAAAACAGCTATTATTGCAATTCAAAGCTTGTTGCCCTTTATAGCCATTATGGCTGTGTTCGAAATTCCTACTTGGCCTGTTCATAATATATTACTTGCTTTGGATAGACAAAAAGAAGCCGGGTGGTATCAGATTTTAACTAGTTTGATTTCTTTCTTGGCGCTTATTGTTCCTATTTCTCTGGGGTATTCTATCGAGGTAGCCATTTATTCGTTAGTAGGGTACGCTATAATCCGGTTTATTGGGTCTATGATTTGGATGCTATTAGTTATCCCCCCGGGAGAAATTCGTACCCCCTCAGGAAATCTTAAGGAGCAGGTTTATTTTTCAATCCCTCTTGGAATATCTTCGCTCGTCAATCAGTTTAATAAATATGCGGATAAATTTATCGTAGCTTTTTTCTTAACAGATGTAGCTTTTGCGGAATACTCTGTTGGTGCACAGGAAGTTCCAATAATTAAAGTTATCCCTTTTGCAGTTGGAACAGTTTTAATTAGCAGATATGTACAACTAAAGATTAAAGGAAGTTTTAATGAACTCATTCATATATGGCATAAAGGGATAAATAAAGTAGCATTGGTTGTTATTCCCTTAACTATTCTGGCTGTTGTGCTTGCTCCTTACTTCATTAATATCTTTGAGACAGATGAGACCAGTTATAGAAATGCGATAATCCCATTCCAGATTTATAATCTCATCATCCTCATCAGGGTAGCCCATTACGGGAGTATACTTCAAGCCTTTGGGGATACGAAAGGAGTGTTACGATTAAGTATTCTCCTTGTAGTATTGAACATCCTCTTTAGTATTCCGCTTACCTATTTCTATGGTATCAATGGAACAGCTTTTGGAACCTTGCTCGCAAATATAATTAACTGGGTATTCCTGCTAAGAAGAATAGGTACCCATCTAAATATCCCAGCTTATAAAGTACTTCCGCTACCTCAATATGGTAGAATTACCCTGGTTTCCATTATTGTAGGAGCAATGACTTACTTTTTAAGTAATAGTCTGGATACCTATGTGGAATGGATTCCAAATATCCTTATTAGCTCGGCATTCTTTTTAACAGGCTATTCTCTATTAGGCAGTGTAACTAAAACGATTAAGAAGGAAGACTGGAATAATGTGAAAGAGATGATGAAGCTCAGTTTCTTATGGAAGTAACTAGGCTTTTCTTCTGAGAATGGAAATTCCTTTTTCGGTAGGAATGAATTCATGCTCAAATCCTGGGAACTCTTTTAGCCACATTTGCACGCTTTCCTGTTCCTCTTTTCTTCCGGCATCATCCAGAATTACTACTGCATTTTTATCCAAATACTTCTCTAAAAGAGGTAACGCTGGATAGCGAGCGTGACGTTGAGTTTTCTCAGGAGGACCATCAACTACAAGAAGTTGAACACTGTTTTCCTCTAATTTAAAAGCTGAGAGATCATACCAGGTGTACTTGTTACTTCCCACAGATTGATCAACCAGGGGGGTAAAATGAATCTCAGCGTAATCAGAGAGTCCATGTTGAGCTAATTGAGCTTTGGTCTTACCTCCATAAAACTCATCATGATCAAGGGAGTGAATGAATCCTTGTCCATGCTCTTGCAATAGGTAAGAAGTAATAATGGTTGAAGAACCACTTCCAATTTCGATTATATAATCTGGCTTTAATGTCTTTACTTCGCCCAGAATCGTATTTATCAATTCCGGGAAAGCTGCCCAGCCAGATAAATAGGGAAGAGGCGCTGTTGGTTTAACTAAAGAGTAAATGTTAAAAAGAGCCTGATTACGCTCGTCCTGGTATCTGATTTCCTTAATTATTCCTCGATAAGTATGAAAAATAAGCAATGAGAAATACAGTACTACTAACGGTAGAGTAATAACTACTGCAAGATGGAAATCTACAAAAGAGAATAGTACTCCAAATAATACAGCAAGTATAATTACCGGGGGATAGATGTACTTATTGTCAACTATCTTGAGGTTCAACTCATCAAAATATGCCATAAAGAAAACTTAAATGGGAATTTTATCCGGTTCGAAAAAGCCGCGGATTTTATGCTGGTACCGATTATACCATTCGGGCCAGGGAAAGCCAAGAATAAAGAGCTCAATCATGAAAGCATCAAAGCGGATATTCATACTAAGCGTAACTCCAAAATGCATTCCAATTAAAAATAAAGCGATAAATGGTCTTGCTTTGTTGAACCAGAAAAGAATTCCGAAAAACTCGGTCAGAATACCGACAATCAAGATCATAGTAGCTATAGGGATACTATTTAGTGCCAGGGTTTGAACAAAGGTGTATTGGAATTCTCCTTCCCTAGAAAGTATGTCTGTTCCCTTTTCAGCAATCCAAAGCCACAAATGCCTGCCATCTACCCATGTAATTCCAGTACCAATTAATTTTGATATGGAAGCAGAGAAATAACCTGCTCCGATATAAAAGATGGTGATACCAATAATGAATCGATATCGCTCATTTTTCTTATCGAAGAATCCCAATCCTATAGCAAAACTAAATAATGCCATTCCAACTAAGTTTGCACTATGAGGAATTTCTCCAATAGAGAAACGGGCCACATATAAAATATGAAATAGCAACAGCGCTATGGCATATAGCCACTTTGAGCCGATTCTAAAAAAGGCTACCAAAACAATAATAGTGGTCAAAGAGGCCACGATAATCGGCATGAACTCATTATGCATAAACGAGATATCAACCAATCGTGCAAGGCCAAGAGGGAGAACTACATCTCTAATCTTAAGGGTATAAATTCCCCAGTACCATGAGTGCCAAATAACCTCATATACCATAAATAGCTCAAAAATCTTGAAATAAATGACGTGAGCTTTGGTGAGTTCTTCCGGCTCTCCAAAGAGATTCTTTACTATATATGCTCCTAATTTCATTCGCTAAAATAATCCTCGTTTGACAAATTAGGGTTGAAAAGAGTGGTATCTGATTTAAAGAGCAGATAAGGGGTAACCTGAACGGTTACACTATCATCGCCAACCATCTGACCTCTCACTTTAAAAATCATCCAGTCTTCATTTTGGAAATGTTGCTCTCCAAGCATTGTTCGCAGAGCCTGAACTCTTTTTTCATCCCAGTTCTTTGTTTTGGACACAAAATTTGAGAAATCAATCTGATCTACACCGGCATCTAGGATACTCTCAACAGTTCCATTGATTTCATTTAGTGAGGTAGTTTGCCAAACATCAGAGGAATCAACATTTGAGACATCGGTTACGATTGCACGGGTCCATGGATTACCAGCTTTAGAAAACATAGGATATATACTGAAGGGCCAGTATTCTCCTTCATGAGTGGCGAGTAGAATCCCGGAAAGTAGAAAAGTGATGAGCGTTATTCTCATCATCCGCTTTTGATTAGACATTAATAATCATGAAATAAATAATGGATATGCGAAGTTAAGGTTTTTAGAGATACAATAAATCGAGGAATTAATATTTATATTCTTTCTTCTGTTAATTCAATATGATCTACAACATCTACATGGGTAAAAAAGCGGCCATAATTTTTGTTCTTGCATTGCTCTTTTCGATGCCGGCATTCTCTCAATCAGATTCGGGAGAAGTGATCTTCTTTGATATAGAGGATTTTGAAAATGAGCTTATTGGTGATCTTCCGGAAAATTGGTACAACCAAAAAGGAGAGGCAAGGCCAATTACCTACACAGGAGATTTGCGCAAAACATATAACTATACAGTTATGGAGGAGGGAACGAATAAGTTCCTACGTTTTGACGGTGTAAGAGGTAAACATTTAAATTATCCATTAGCTAAGTCTGATGTAGATATTTATGAAACTCCAATCCTGAACTGGAAATGGCGTATTCATGACATCCCCGATGGAGCCAAGGAAACGGACAAGAAAAAAAATGATACCGCTGCAAGTATCTATGTAGTTTTTGATTTGGGAAAAGTATTATTCCGAAAAGTTCCTAAATCCATTCGATATACCTGGAGTTCCAGCCTTCCTGTGGGTGAGGAAGCATCCATATTTCACGGCAACCAAAAGATTGTAGTTATGGGAACAGGTGAAGAAGGGCTGGGAGAATGGCATTCCTTTCAACGGAATATAGTGGAAGATTACAGACGTCTATTCGCTGATCGTCCACCTAATACCCCATTAGCAATATTGATCTTGAGTGATGGTGATAGCACGAATAAAAATTCAAAAGCAGATTATGACGACATTTTCTTAAGCTCTTCTCCCGATAATTAAATCAAATCCGTATTATCAACGATTTAGTCAGTTAAATATATAAATGAAGCAACTTCTTGGGCTGTTCAGGCCTCTTTTAACATTTAATATCCGCCATCCTTTTTTAGTGATTATCTTCTCTTTAGCACTGGCGGCTCTCAGCGGATATTATGCTTCACAACTTAAGGTTGATACTGACATAGCGAATTTACTACCTGCCGATCACCCCAATGTCCTGGCTCTGGAGGAATTAAAAGAAACCGTTGGTGGGGAGACGGAAATGCAGGTGGCGATCAATTCTCCAAGTTTTGAAGCGAACAAAGCTTTTGCAGAAGCGCTCATCCCGAAAACACTAGAACTTTATTACCAAAGGTATCAGGATGTTTATTTTAAAAGAGCTGAGTACAAGAAAGACACAGAAGTATTAAAAGATAATGCCTTATATCTGGCCAGTAACCAGGAACTGGTGGATATTACTCAGTGGCTCGAAGACGAAATCGAACAGGCTAAATTAGAAGCGAGCCCTCTTTATATTGATTTTGAAGAAGATGATGAAGAAGAGGATACCAGGGCAGAGGGCTTCCAGGAAAGTTATGAGACTTTAGTTCCATCAGAATACCCCATTAGTGAAGACAGTACCATAATGGTGCTTAAGTTCTTCCCTACAGGCTCCAAGAGTGATATTAAGTATCTGGAAGACATGTTTGAGACGTACGACTCGTTGATTACAGCGCTCAATCCTGCTTCCTTCCATCCTGAGATGCAGGTACAATATGGAGGCAGGTTAAAGCGACATCTAGAAGAATTGACTTCTATTATGAATGATGTGCTTGGAAGTTTTGCATCCGGTATCAGCAGTGTTGTGTTGCTGGTGATGTTGTACTTCTTTATCAAGAAATACATTCATTACAGAAGAGGCTCAAACGGAGATCAGGAGTATTCGTTATGGAGCCATATCATTCGGATGCCTATTCCTGTTCTCATCATTGGAGTGCCCTTGCTTATTAGTCTTCTTTGGACTTTTGGTATTACCTATTTCTATCTGGGAATGCTGAATACCATGACCTCAGTGCTTTTTGTAATTCTTTTTGGTCTTGGGATCGATTATGGAATTCATTATTACGCCCGGTACATAGAATTACGCTCAAGTGGGATGGACGTGGAAACTGCTATTTATGCTACCAATGATAAAACCGGTGAAGCCATATTGGTAAGCGCGTTCACTACAGCCTGTGCATTGTATGTGCTTATGTTTGCTGATTTCAGAGGCTTCTCAGAATTTGGCTTTATTTCAGGTACTGGGATTATGCTTGCACTGGTTGCGATGCTGTATGTGCTCCCATCTTTGCTAGTCATTTTTGAACGCTTTAACCTGATCCTGTTCAGTCATGACGAAGAATTCCATAACATTCAAAAGCGTAGATACCCATTTGCTCGCACAGTGGTAGTCATTGGTTTGCTCATTTCAGGAGTGGTAATTGCTTTAAGTGGAAATCTTAGCTTTCAATATGATACAGGTGAACTTGAGCCACGATTTCCTGAGTATGAGAAGTTTCGCGAAGTAGCCCGACAGGCGGAAGACTCGGACAAAAGAAATCCAGCCTACATCATTGCTGATTCAGATGAAGAGGTCAAAGAGCTCATGTTTGCTTTACAGGAGATCAAAGATCAAGACACGACCTCGCCTACCATTTTGAGTATTGAGTCGTTACAGGAGCGATTTCCATCTACTTCAGAGGAAGAGGAAGCCAAGCTTGCAACAATTGCAAATATCAGAGATTTACTTCAGGATCCATTTATAGTAAATGAAGAAGATGAAGACCTTGATAAACTTCGTCGTGCCTCTCAGACCACCGAACCGCTCACTATTGATCAAATCCCCGATTATCTGAAATCGAGGTTTATCACCAAAGATGGAGAAGTAGGGCGTTTTGTAATCATATATCCTTCGGTAGGGCTTTCGGATGGTCGCTTATCTATTGCCTTCAAAGATGATGTAGGAGAAGTAAGACTGGACGGAGGTAAAACCTATCATGCGGCAAGTACCAGTATTGTTGCAGCGTCTATGCTAGATTTGATGAGGACAGAAAGTCCTTATATGGTGGGAGCTACCTTCCTGATCATATACCTTTTTATGATTTTTACTTTCCGATCTTTTCGATGGTCACTGATCTCCATGTTACCATTATTGGTTGGTTTACTATGGATGTTTGGTATCATGATGATTTTCGATCTTCAGTTCAACTTCTATAACCTGGTTGTACTTCCAGCTATCCTTGGAATAGGGGAGGACAGTGGGGTTCACTTAGCACATCGCTACCGGGATGAGGGTAAGAACAGCATGTGGGAGGTACTCTCAAGTACAGGACAACATATTACCATGGGGTCTTTCACCACTATGCTCGGTTTTGCAGGACTGCTCTTTACTGCTCATCCGGGCTTACAGTCGCTTGGAGTGATGGCGGTAATTGGAATAGGTATGACTCTTCTTACATCCGTTACCTTTTTGCCAGCCCTTATCCAATTGTTAGAGGATAAAGACTGGATTAGGTTTTAACAGTCTGCGTATGGGCATATCCGAAGTGCAACCACACCTTGTTGTACACCGTTTTTATTTTTTTATTATTTGCTCCACATACTTCCTGTGGTTTTCATATCCATTATTCCCTGGGTTATCCAAATCAATCATATTTCCCAATCCTGTATCGAAAATTTGCCAACCTTGTCGTTTTGCCAGTTCTATCAACTCAAATAATCCATTTTCTCCATATAGACTCAACATTTTATTACTTACTAATTCACTATCAGTATAGAATGTAATCGAATAATCTTTCCCTTTTATTTCTCGATATTTGTCATCTTTGACTATATCATCAAATGAATTTTCGAAGATTTCTGTGAAGTCAATAGGCTCTAATTTCTCTTCATCCAGTTGTTCGATGGAACTTATGGTCTCTTTCGAGTTAAATAGTATAATGTCCCAACTCATTTCTCTTTTAAATGATTGATATAATTAGTTAATAACCCATCAATTTGTTTAGCGGCTACCGGATTTGCAGAATGTACTTTGAATTCCAAATTCCTTAAATCGAGCCCAGACTCATAAACAAGCCATTTAGCGGCAGCATAACCATCAGGTGCTAATTCACCATTCTCATCAAGTCCTAAATCATTATCGAAACTAATAAAGTCAGGCAGTCCATTTATTTTGATATAGTCAACAAAGGCTCTATAAGTTCTAACTATGTCAAATTCCTGTTCCATGGATTTGTCATAAATCATGTCAATAGTTCTAATATCATCAAGAAATAGTTTTTTCATCCTTTCATGGGTACATGACTAGCTAAAGTCTATAGAATTACTATTATCTCAAAATAAAAAAGGCAGCTAATTGCTTAGCTGCCTTGAGTTTTCTGTTATTTATCGTGGAGCTCTGAGACTTCTTGCTTTAACTTTTCGATCATTTCTGACTGGACATCAATCAACTCTTGCTGCTGCTTATTGATCTTATTCTGCTCAATCATGTACAGGGTTAATTCCTCAATTTTTTGAAGAAGTGTAGCATCCATTTCTCCAAGCTTGACGCCATTTTCGTTCACTTCTGCTTCACTTGGTACTTCAGGAAGATGATTGTTTTTAACTATGAATTGCTCTAAGTCTTCGAGAGGAAGGAGATCATAGTCAGGGTAGAAAACGAAATCCGGCCAGCCAGTAGCTTCAACAATAACTTCTTTTGAACGGATGGTGCCGTTGACTTCAAGTTCATTTCCGGGTGTTGTAGTACCAATCCCAACATTTCCAGCTTGTGCCAGAATTACATCTCCATCCGATTGTAGCTCAATTTCTGCTTCTCCAGAACCCAAATAAGTGATTACATAATCTGCATCAGCAGTATTATCACGGAAATAACCTCTAACACTTTCAGAACTATTAGAGATGCTATAGCCAGAAGCAGAACCTCCATCGCCATGTATATGAAGCGTTGAACTAGGAGAAGTAGTACCGATACCAAGATCATTACTAAAAAATGAATCTCCATTAGCATTTAACTTGACCATACTTGTTGCTCCACTATCCTTATCAAAAATGGTTAGGTAATGGCCTAATCCATCGGAGCCACCAAATCTTAAAATATTTTTTGTTCCTGTCGAGCTATTTCGTTCCCAGGTTGTCCAGTTACTCCATGCAGATGATCTATAGTCTAAGTATGCAGCTCCATTCACATATCTACTGGAAAGCGTGAAGTTGTTTGAACTACCAGAGTTCCGGTAGCCCAGTTTTAAGTCAATGGCATCAGACCCATCTGTAGATCCATAGAACCACCCCACATTTTGAGCGGATACAGTTTGAAAGCAAAAAATTGAAAGTAGTGCGAATAGAGAAAGTTTCGTTTTCATGGTTTTATCCTAGTGTTTGGCGATATAGAAATAGAAAAAAGCTTGACTCTCTTTCTTATATCATCGTTAAAATTAAGTCTCTTGAACCTCTTGAGACACTGGCCTTAAAGTCTATAGAATTACAATTATCTCAAAATAAAACGGTGACTAAATCTGGATATATCACTTACCACTTCATTTGTAGCGGGCAGTTTCTCCAAATAGGTTTTTTAATAACTCAAAAAGGTGTTTTTGCTTTTTATGAGCTATTAAAAAATAATTTCTTTCCGGATATGAATCTGATTGCCAAATGAGTTGTAATGTTCCATCCTCAAGGAACTCGTTTGCATTTTTCAATAAGGTCACACAAATCCCTTCTGTTTTGGTCAGTTCTTGAAGCATGAAATATTCATTGGGAATGATATAGTTGGTGAAAACTTTAGGCCTTTTCTTATTAAAGCAATGCAACCAGAACAATTTAATGAAGGGATTGGTAGACATGTGCGAGAACCAGATCTGTTGTTCCAGCCAATGTTGAATTTTTCGAAGGTCTTGATTCTCAGTGTGAATACTAATTTCGTTGGTGTCAATATTGGGGTGACCAACAATTACTAATGGAGAGCTTAGAATTTTATGAGAGAGTATATCAAAGGTTTGTACCTCATGATGAATTATCGCGGCGTCAATTTCTTGTTGATTGACCAGGTCGGTTAGAATTTCATTTCTCTCTTCAAATCGAATAGACAAGTGTTTGAAGTCGGTGAACTTGTTGGAAAGGAAACTTTTATATAGGTGTTCACTGATTCCAAGAACGTACAGTTTTTCCTCTTTCCTTACGTTTCGGCTGTACATTGATTCCACTTCTTCCAAAGTATCAAGAGATTCAATAATCAAGTTATTAAGGAATTTAGCGTTCTCAGTAGCTTCAACACCTTTTGATTTTCTGATAAACAATTTGTGCCCAACATAAGCCTCTAGCTTACTCATCTGATTAGTCACCGCTGGCTGGCTCATGAATAACTCCTCCGCAGCCTTTGAGTAGTTGCGGTGTTTGTAGACTGCTTTAAAGGTTCTATACCATTCAAGATTAACCATAGATATAAAAATAATTATAACATGAGGCAAAATAAGCTATTTCATTTGATATCATCAATTCAATAATCTTGCTCCGTCAACTTTAAAAAACTATAGTCAAATGAATACAATAGCATTAGTTACAGGAGCCAATAAAGGCTTAGGCCTTGAGACTGCTCGACAATTAGCAAAAGAAGGTTTGACTGTTTTAATGGCTTCAAGAAACAAGGAAAGAGGCAAAGAAGCAGTTCAAAAATTGAAAGAAGAAGGATTAGATGTGGAATTAGTACAACTAGAAGTTACTAGCGAAGCTGAAGTAGATTCCTTAGTACAGCATATCGATACTACCTATGGTAAGCTTGATGTGTTGGTAAATAATGCAGGGATCATGCATAGCGGAGAGCCAACAGGTGTTAATTCTTCTGAAATTGTGAAAGCCGAAGTATTAAAAGAAACATTCGATGTGAATTTCTTCGGCCTTGTAAGCCTTACTCAAAAACTATTACCACTACTCAAAAAAAGTAAGGAAGCCAGGATCGTAAATGTCTCAAGCATTTTAGGATCTAATACCGTCCAAAGTGATGAAAGCTCTCCATGGAGTGGAATTAAGCCCTTCGCTTATAATGCATCCAAATCTGCTTTGAATTCATTCACAGTGCATTTAGCGGCAGCTTTGAAGGATTCAAACATTAAAGTGAATTCGGCTCATCCTGGATGGGTGAAGACGGATTTAGGAGGTAAAAATGCTCCGCTGGAAGCACCGGAGGGAGCGAAGACTTCAGTGAGTTTATCATCTGCCGATTTTACGGGAAAGTTTGTGCACGATGGAGAAGAAATAGCCTGGTAGAAATTCAGGCTTCTTTGGTTAGCCATTTAGCCAAAGAATCATCCCAACCAATTAATAACAAAATTATGACGTTATGAAAAAATTATTTCTAATAGTATTAACCGTTCTTATTAATGTTCAAGTAGTATTTGCAGGAAATATCCTGGTAATAATATCTGAGGTTTCAGAAATGAAACTAAAAGGAGGATACGATTACCAAACTGGGTTTTACCTGAACGAATTGATGGAACCTGTCAAGATCTTTTTAGATGCAGGATATACGGTGACTTTTGCCACGCCTACAGGTCTGGCTCCGACATTAGATCCGGTGTCAGATACGCCGGATCATTTTTTGGATACGAGTCAGGAAAATTATAATGCGCATAGAGCGCTGTTCAATCGATTAATGCTAACCGATAAGGAGCATAGTCCGGTTGTAAGTTTTGCTCGTATTGATCAAATAGGTATTGAGAACTTTGACGCTATATTTGTTCCAGGTGGTCATGCTCCATTGGGCGACTTAGTGGCAAACGAATATCTAAGTAAGTTTCTGAATCACTTTCACGCTGAGTCAAAGCCAACAGGCCTGGTATGTCATGGGCCGGTAGCACTCTTATCTGCTTTGCCAAATAGCAAAGAGTTCGAGGTCGAAATGAGAGCTGGAAAAAAGGCAAAGCCAGGCGAAGGATGGATTTATGAAGGTTATAAAATGACTGTCTTTAGTAACTCAGAAGAAACTATTGCTACTAGGTATTACCTGGGAGGAGATGAGTTGTTTTACTGGCCAGAGGATGCGTTAACCAATGCCGGAGGAGATTACTCTAAAGGTGAGCAGGATTGGGCCCCTCATTTGGTAATAGACCGGGAGCTAATAACCGGTCAGAATAATAAATCATCTACGGCAGTGGGTGAGGCTATTCTCAAACTTTTGAATGATTGAGGTGGTCCTTCTTTGATCATAATTTGTTTGAGACCATTTAAATAAAAAAAGGCAGCTAAGTATTTAGCTGCCTTTTTTAACTCAGTTCTTTTTGAGTTCCGAGACTTCCTTTTTTAACTCTTCAATCATTGTTGATTGGACATCAATCAACTTTTGCTGTTGCTTGTTGATCTTATTCTGCTCAATCATGTACAAGGTTAACTCTTCGATTTTTTGAAGAATGGTAGCGTCCATTTCTCCAAGCTTGACTCCATGTTCTAATACTTCTGCTTCGCTTGGTACCTCAGGAAGATGGTTGTTTTCAGCAATGTATTGTTCCACTTCTTCTAGGGGAAGGAGATTGTAATTAGAGTAAAATACAAAATCCGGCCAGCCTGTGGCTTCTACAACTACTTCTTTAGAGCGGATGGTACCGTTGACTTCGAGTTCATTCTCAGGTGAATCAGTTCCGATTCCGATATTTCCATCTGGAGAAATAACCATTCTTTCTTCCGGGTAGCTTGACGCAACTCCCGAAGTGTAAAAACCTAAACTTACCCTTTGACCCCAACTCGAGTTAGCCGTCGCTTTGATGAGTGCTTTCCTTCCAGCCTGCGTTCCTGTCTGAGTATTTGCTGTATTAAATTCTGTACTGAGAACAATTTCTGCTGAATTATAAGTACTATCGTTTTGCTTACCTTGGACAATTAAGGTTCCCGGTGCATCAGGAGTATCACTTTTTATATGCAAAATAGAGTTAGGTGTACTAGTTCCAATACCCACATTTCCAGCTTGCCCCAGAATTACATCCCCATCTGATTGCAATTCAATTTCTGTTGCTCCGGTATTTTGGTAGGATATTATGTAATTAGAATTGTCAGAATCGTTAGAGAAATACCCATTTACATTATCAAAACTATTTGAAACTCTGTAACCGGAAGCTGATCCTCCTGTACCATATAAGTGAAGTATACTTTCTGGAGTTGCAGTACCAATCCCTATATTTCCAGAATTATTTATTGTTAATCTATACTCGGTATTAGAAACATCATATATACTAAAACCATACGTATTTACTCCTGTCTGCCAATTTAAAACATCACTGCCACTTGGGTAATATTGAATCCAGGCATGTTTATCGTTAGTTCCTTGTAGTCGAATCTGGTGATGTTCTGTTGAGCTAATTATATGAAAGGGTTTTGAAGGACTACTGGTTCCAATTCCAACATTTCCGGCATTGTAATAGATGTTAGTCCCTGTAGAATCCCAAAGGCTTTGAGCAGATACAGTTTTAAAGCAGAAAGTTGAAAGCAGGGTGAGTAGAAAAAGTTTAGTTCTCATGGTTTTTCCCAGTGTTTTTGTGATATAGAAATCGGAAATGCTTGACTCTCTTTCGTATATCTTGTTTAAAATTGAGTCTCTTGTAAATCTCTTGAGACAATGACTAAAAGTGTATAGAATTACTATTATCTCAAAATAAAAAAGGCAGCTAATTGCTTAGCTGCCTTTCATTTAAATAGTATGAGAGTTTACCCTAGTGGGCTGCTTCGCCTTCTCCGGTTTTTCCTCTCATGTATACAAATAATCCTGCAAACAGGACGATAAGTATGGCGGGAAGAATGGTCATATAACCAAGAGTAGCCTGTGGCCCGGCAGTATCAATAGATTCTCCCATAATTGGTAGAATGAGAGAGGTAGCTACCATCCCGGTTCCACCCATAATGGAAAGACCAAGTGCACCACTTTTTGGCACATATTCTGCAACGAAACCAATCATGGTTGGCCAGAAATAACAAATACCAAGTGCGAATACTACTGCAGATATCAAAGTTGGCGCTACTCCGCTTACCGTACTCAGTAAGTATAAGCCAGCTGTAGAAAGAATTGCAGATCCTAGTAACACGCCTGTAGGATTTAAGCGGTGAATGATTGGCCCGGCAAAGAATCTACCAACCGCCATAATTCCGGTAATTAATACCAGGATAAGGATTGGATTTACTCCACCATCGGTCAACAATGCGTTAATGAACTGGTTGGTTCCTAATTCGGAGCTTGCCGTTAAGAACATACAAATGAAGATGAAAGGGAAGAGTAACCCAATCTTATTTACAACTTTACCTTCGATGACTATTAGCGCCAGAAATCCAACTACGATGATGTAAGTAATATTAGAACCAAAGTCGATGCTTAGGCTTGGAATAGAAGCAAAAGCAATCATCACAGAAACAATAAGAATGATCGTATACGGAGCTGCCGTATTTTTCAACATGTCTTTATAGGAGACTCCACTGGTAACCCTTTCGGTTTCAGGAATTTCCTGCCCCATGAATAATACTCCATACCAGATTAATGGGATGAACAAGGTACCAACAAGTACCAGCCAGCTTAATCCAAGTGTATCAACAAGCAGGTAGGCCAATAAGCCACCAATTACAATTCCCCCGGGAAACCAAACATGGAAGCGATTTAACATTTTCGTTTTTGCATCAGGATAGAGTGTTGCAACAAGAGGATTAAATGCTGCTTCTACAAATCCATTTCCAAGACCAACAAACACATTAGAGACAAATAGCATAGTTTTATCGCGGGAAATGAGCATAAGAACCAATCCTATAAGCTGCATAAAGAAGGCCATCCAGATTACATTCTTTGTTTTTACAAGGTCGATAATTAATCCACCGGCAAACATCGCTATGGTGAATCCCCAAAAAGCAGGTCCAAATGCCCATCCAATTTCTGCTGCCGTTAGTCCAAAATCGGAGCTAAATACTCCTTCAATTTCAGCGCGTACGGCAAATGTAAGTGAGGTAACAGTGAGAGCCAGGCAACTACCCAAAAATAGCCGATCTCTGTTTATGGTATTTTCCATCTAGGTTGGTTTAGTTAAGGTTACTCGAAAGCTGATAAGTTGGCTTAACCTACTGCGTTTCAATCAATAATTAAAGCGCTTTTTTGCGCATTAAAGAGCGATTTTGTGAGAAAAAATCTCATGTCTACACGAAGAGGGAAATAAGCAGTACAGTTACAAAACCAGTAAGCGAAAGAATGGTGGTGGAAATGGTCCAGCTTTTAAAGGTTTCCTTTTCTGATAGTCCCAGATATTTACTTACCAACCAGAATCCGCTGTCGTTGACATGCGAGAGAATGGATGCACCCGAAGCAATTGCAATCACAAGCAGAGCTTTTTCTATTTCTGTTTCTGAAAGTATAAGTGGGGCAGTAAGACCGGCTGCAGTGATCATAGCAACCGTTGCTGAACCCTGTAAAATCCTTACCAATACGGCCGCAAGGTATGCAAACACTAAAAGACTGATGCCTTGCTCCGCAAAATAGGTAGCCAGCATTTCTCCAATTCCGGTGTCTACTAATACTTGTTTGAATACCCCGCCCGCACCGGTTAGCAAAATAATAATCCCGGCTGGTGCCATTGAACGGGTCATTATATCCAGCATTTTATCTCTTGGGGTATCTCTCTTTATCCCAAGTATATACCAGGCCAACAGGTTTGCAATGATGAGAGCGGTGAATGGGTGCCCAATCATCTTCATCCACTCTTTAATAGACGATGGGATAGCAGCTTCACCGAGTAAAGGACTATTGATCAAAGTATTAATTAGAATGAGTACTATCGGTACTCCAATAATGGAGAGAATAATGCCAATGGAAGGAGCATTTTCTACTTCAACCTGTTCATCGGTAAATTCGGGAGCCGCGACTTGAATCTTATTTGCTATGAACTTTGCGAATAAAGGTCCGCTCAATATGGCGGCAGGGATACCTACCAAAAAGCCGAATAGGATAATCCATCCCAAATCTGCTCCCAGAATATCTGCGACAGCTACCGGGCCAGGGGTTGGGGGGATGAAGGCATGGGTAATTGCAAGTCCACTCAATAAAGGAATTCCATACATGAGCAAGGACTTGCCGGTTTTTCGCTGAAGAGCATAAACGATTGGAACGAGAATGATGAAGGCCACATCAAAGAAAACCGGTATAGCTACGATAAATCCGGTTGCCATTAATGACCAGGAAGCACGTTCCTCCCCAAACCTGGAAATCATACTCTTAGCTAGTGCCTCGGCACCTCCTGAATATTCCAGGATAGCTCCAAACATAGCTCCTAGTCCTACAACGGTAGCTACAAATCCTAATGTACTCCCCATCCCTTCCTGAATTGTTGAAATCATTTCGGAAGGGGAGAGTCCGGCAAGGATTCCCACTACAATACTTGAAATAAGAAGGGAGATAAATGCCTGAATTTTAAAACGAAGAATAAGAAGGAGTAACAGGCCAATGCCTCCCAATACAGCTGCAATAAGTGTCCAATCAATCATTGTTTTCCCAGTTTGTGTGATAAAACGAGCCGGTTGGGTCGTTTTTTAGTTGATAGGTATGAGCTCCAAAAAAATCTCGTTGTGCCTGTATCATATTAGACGAAAGGTTTTCTGAAGTAATAGAAATCCAGTACTCGAACCCGGAGGAAAAGGCTGGAGTAGGTATCCTTGCATCTATACCTGATTTTACGACTTCAGATAAAGCCTTTTCAGCATCCCGGATCACTTGAAAAGATTCAGAGTGATTGAGAAGGGAGTCAGATTGCTTAAAAATTTCGGACAGTTCTTCCATAAGTCTGGAACGGATAATACAGCCATTGGTCCATATTCTGGCTAACTCAGAAAAATCTAAGCTCCAATTGTATTCCTTGGCTGACGCTCTTATTAATTCAAATCCCTGGTGGTGATTAACAATCCGTGCAGCTTTATAAGCGGTTTTTAGCGTCTGAATTTCTAATGATGAGTTTACGGATTCTGAGCTTACTTTTTTTGATAGTGATATCCTCTCTTCCTTTTTATTGGAAACATATCGAGCAAAAACTGAGGAAGACATCATTGTGTTTACAACTCCGGTTTCTAGTGCAGCAATGGTAGACCATGATCCGGTTCCTTTACTGCCGGCTGCGTCTAAAATTTGGTCTATAAGATAACCGTGTTCATTCTGATGCAGGAGAATTTCAGCAGTGATCTCCAAAAGATAACTTTCTAATTCACCTTTATTCCATTCCGAGAATATTTCAGAAATCTGTTCATTGGAGTAGTTCTGCTTTAAGATGGAGTACGATTCAGCGATAAGCTGCATTTCTACATACTCGATTCCATTATGCACCATCTTTACAAAATGCCCACTGCCTTGTTCACCAATAAAAGTACAACAGGGATTTTGAGAGGTGTCTTTTGCGGCTATGGATGTGAGTATCTGCGACACCATTTCATACGCTTCTTTCATACCCCCGGGCATTAAAGAAGCACCGTATCGAGCGCCTTTTTCTCCCCCCGAAATTCCCACTCCCAGAAAATGAATATTGCGGGTTTTAGAGAGCTCGTCCATTCTTCGCTGGGTATCTTTGAAGTGTGAATTACCGCCGTCAATCAGTATATCACCCTCTTCCAAAAATGGGAGAAGTTGTTGTATTACAAGATCAATAACAGGACCAGCTTTAACCATTATCAGGATTCTTCTTGGCCTTTCAAGCGAAGCGATAAATCCTGCTTCATTTGTGAAGCCTGATAATTGATCGTAACCCGAATTCTTTTCAAGAAAGGAAGAAACTGTCCCTTTTTCGGAGCCCTCATCACGATTGAATACTGAAATGGAAAAGCCTTTTTCCAGCATATTGAGTGCCAGGCTGCTACCCATCACTCCGAGCCCATACACTCCTAGTTTAGATTTACTCATGTTCTTTAAAATATTCGATGATTTCTCCCACGATTTCAGTTGGGGTATTTTCAATGGAAACTTTCAGGCATTCTATTGGTTCTTCAAGGCTTTCAAATTGTGATTTTAGCAGAGCAGGGGGCATAAAGTGTCCTTTTCTGGCTTCCATGCGTTGAACAATAAGTTGATGAGAGCCTTCCAGAAAAACCCATCGAACCAAATTGGATGAGCCTTCAAGAATATCCCGGTATTTTTCTTTTAGTGCTGAGCAGGCTAATACTGCACCCCGAGCCTCATTCCATTCTGCTATTTTGTTCGAGAGAGTTTCCAGCCATGGGAAACGGTCATCATCATTAAGCGGAACTCCAGCTTTCATCTTTTCTACATTTGAAACAGGATGGAAGTCATCTGCATCAAAAAAGGGGATACTTAATGCTGTAGATAGTTTTTGGGCAATGGTAGTTTTACCAGAACCACTCACTCCAAAAATTATATAGACAGGGGGCATAGATTAAAATTATTGCTTCCAGAAGCTTGGCGAAAAAATAATCAATACTGTAATGATTTCAAGTCGGCCAATCATCATTAATAGTATAAGTACCCATTTTGCGAGAAATGGAAGCTGTGCGAAGCTATCTGTAGGCCCAAAGTCACCCCAACCCGGTCCAATATTGCCGAGAGCTGAGATACTTGCACCCACTGAAGAAAGGAGATCGTACCCAAATAAACTGATTGCAAAAGCTCCGATTGCAAATATGAATAGATATAAAATAAAAAAGCTCAGTACGGTACGTTGAATATTAGCATCGATAGCCTGTTCTCCAATTCGAACAGGAAGAATCGCTTTAGGGTGAATGATTTGTTTGATTTCTCTTCCTGTATTTCGAATTAAGATCATCCAGCGAATCATTTTAATCCCTCCGCTGGTTGAACCTGCGCTTCCTCCGGTAAAGAAAAGAAGGAACAGTATGAATGCTCCAAAAGAATACCAAAGCTCATAATCATCTGTGCCAAAACCAGTACTGGTTATAATTGCTACTACCTGGAAGGATCCATACCGAAGAGCTTCTAACAAGGATCTTCCATCAAAATGCCACAGTGAAAAAGAGATGCCCAGGATTCCAATAAGTGTTATTAACGCATAGAACCGGGTTTCTCTATTGCTGAAAAAGGTCTTGCTGTCTCCATTCAATAACCGAAAATGCATCGCAAAGTTTATCCCGGCAAGGAACATGAATATGGCGATGATGATGTCTATATAAGCAGAATCAAAAGCTGCGATATTGGCATTTTTGGTTGAGAAACCACCAGTAGCAAGGGTGGCAAAGGCATGATTGAGTGCTTCGAACCAATCCATCGCCGGGTGGATCCAGAGAAGAACAAATTCTAGTCCTGTTAACGCTACATACACTACCCAAAGTAACTTTGCTGTTTCCTGTACACGTGGAGTCAGTTTGTCTGCGGTTGGTCCGGGAGATTCAGCCTGGAAGAGCTGCATTCCTCCAATCCCCAATAAAGGAAGAATGGCCAGAGATAGAACGATGATTCCCATGCCTCCAAGCCAATGTGAAAAAGAACGCCAAAAGA
This sequence comes from Balneola sp., assembly GCA_003712055.1. Classification (NCBI taxonomy): domain Bacteria; kingdom Pseudomonadati; phylum Balneolota; class Balneolia; order Balneolales; family Balneolaceae; genus Balneola; species Balneola sp. The sequence continues at coordinate 415,605 of RHLJ01000001.1, read as the reverse complement.
GAAAGCTTTTTGGTAATTCTTCAATCATTGGGTTGGCAAAACCATTACTGGTGATGCCTCCCATTATAGTTGAGCCTGTGGTAGTTAATCCACTCATGGTCTCGAAAACAGCATCGGTGTAGTGAGGAAGCACTTTAGCTATGATGAATGGCAATGCGCCCACCAAAGAAAGAAGGAGCCAGGTTAAACTTACTACCATGAAGCCTTCTCTAATACGGGCTTCTTCTTTAGGCTTAAAGAAATACCAGAGCCCCCCTCCGACTGCGAAAGCAATGCCAGAAGAGATCAGCCATGAATCCCAATGATGCTCTACATAAATCAGATCGATTATCAATGGAAGCAGAAAGGCAAAACCCATGAAAAAGATAAAAGAACCAAGGATGCCAAAAACAACTTTGAAGTCGATAAGAGGGCGGCTTAGGGTGCTTATGGAGCCTCGTTGAGCCACTATTGAAACAAATTGGTTACTTTATCAATAGCCTCAGGGAGGCAGAATACCATAACACGGTCATTTGCTTTTATAACTGTAAAACCAGTGGCTATTTCTACCGAACCTTCACATAAAACGCCACCTATTACACACCCATTAGGGAGTTTGAGCTTTCGGATTTCTTTTCCAACTACTTTCGATCTAGAAGATATTTGTAGCTCGATTACTTCAGCTTTAATTCCACGAAGCTCAGTAACAGAAATAACCTTTCCTTTACGAACAAATCGGTGAATCTCGTTTGAAGCCGCTACTTTTTTGTTCACTACTGCGTCCAGTCCAATAGTTTGACTGAGGGGGATAAAATCTGGCTTAGAAACTAAAGCTACTGTCTTTTTTACTTCCAGATGTTTAGCCATTAAACAAGAAATGATATTCGACTCCTCGTCATCGGTAACGGCTATAAAGGCATCCATATCAGTGATTCCTTCTGTTGCCAGTAAGTCAGGGTCGGTAGGGTTCCCGTGAAGAATCATTGCATTTTTAAGTTCTATGGCTAATTCTTCTGCTAGATCATAGTCGGGCTCAATTACTTTAACGCTCCAGTTTTTCTTAGGATCTTTGCACAACAGCCGGGCAATCATGGCTCCCATGGTAGAGCCTCCTGCAACCATAACCCGGTTTAATTCGGTTTCCTTTTTTCCTGTTGTCTTGATTACATCCGGGATATCTTCGGTTTTAGCCAGTACAAAAATCTGATCGTAGGCCTGCAATTTCATCGATCCTCTTGGAATCAATGTTAAGCCTCTTCGACCAATGGCTACCACCCTGAAAATGATGTCAGGATACTCAGCAGCATACTGCTCTAAAGATTTTCCGCTAAGAGGGGAGGAACGTTCGAGCCGGACACCGATTAATTGCATCTGGCCTTCAGCAAGGTTAATAAGATCACTTGCTGCCGATCGTTTTAAGAGCTGTACAATTTCCTGGGCAGCACTCAACTCCGGATGTATCATAACATCGATACCCAAATCCCTGGAGGTAACAGGGGCATTATGCTGGGTAAATTCATCGCTCCGAACCCTGGCTATAACCATTTTGGCTCCAAGCCTTTTACTGATCATGGAAGTAATCATATTTACTTCATCAATACTGGTTGCAGAAATAACAACATCTGCGGTCCCAACTCCTGCTTTTACCAGGTCTTTACCTGAGGTAGCATTACCCTCAACGGTAAGAACGTCTAAAGATTCGATCACTCTGGTGAGGCATTCTTTCTCTCGGTCTAAAACCGTTACGTCATGCTTTTCTTTGGATAAAACACTAGCCAGATCATATCCAATTTCTCCGGCTCCTATAATTACGATCTTCAAATGAAATCGAGTTGAGTGAGTTGATAAAAGGTGAATTCAAACTAAGAAACAACCCATAAATACTAAAGGGGTCATTCCGCGACGTATGTCAGGAATCTAGATTGGTTTTGAAGACTCAAATCTTTCTCTTCATCCAAATTTAGATTCCTGCCTTCGCAGGAATGACACTTAAATCATATTAGAATCTTGATCAGATTTCTTATCTCAATTCACACTAACCAAAAAAGCTACCATGTTTTTATTTCAAATAAAAGAATGTAAAGCAGGTACTTATTGAGTAGTAACAATTACATCAACACTGATCGGTCTGGATTGACTTACCTTTAAATCAGAAACCTCAACAGTAAATCTATTTTGTCCTCGGATTAATCTAGGGCTCAATTGAGAACCTCTTCCGATCTCTTCACCAGCTTGTTTCCAGATTATTTGAACTTCCGATAACGGACGATTTAAAGCAGGGATTTTGACTACTGTAGTTGGATTCACCGGGTTCCAGTCTACAATCAACGGAGTAGCAGGTTCTGTGAATTTCAAAGGCTCAACTACATTAATCGTGAAAGGACGCCTACTTAATTCCATTCCCAAAGGAGTCCAGGCTAAATGGAAGGTTTGTTCTCCAGCAGCACTTGCTCTCCAGGAAGTCTCATAAAAATTCTGGTTCGCGAATGTCCATGAATCAGATACACCCATAGTTGGAATAGATAAGACTCCACCCACAACAATTTTTTCAGGATAGGAAGGGGAGACATCGGGTACTCTTACCGGATTTATTTCTAGGATGGTTGAGTCAGCTGAGTTTGGTAGTCCGCGTCCATCATTCTGTATCAGAGTTACTCTATAGGTTCTCGGCTCATCAACAGTAAACTGAGGGAATGGAAGGGCTTGTCCATCCAATTTCCAAGTGGTGGTTAATAAATCTCCATCCCTGTCTTGTCCAAGTCCGGATCGTAGATTTACCTGCTGGTTTTGATAAATAATAGCTGGTCCTTCTATGGTAGGTAGAGGACTGCTATTAGCGAAGAAATACTTCTCCATAGTAACCACGTTATTTGATGCAGCAGAATTATCGCGGATTTCTAAATTCACTTTATGACGTCCTGGAGTAATAGCTTTTACCAGTTCGCTTGCATTATAGCTCACAAAACCATCATCAATATACCACTTGAACTGCTTGATGAATCCATCAGGGTCACTACTTGCAAAAGCATTAAGTTCTAAATCTTCACCTGCTACAATATTGTCTGGTAGTTCCCATACAATTGTGGGAGGAGCATTCACTTTTATGGATTTTGTGAGACTAACCGTATTGCAATCAGTATCTGTATTTGTTTCCAGGTAAAGGGTAACGAAGTATTCCCCGGGCTCATTAAAGGTATGTGTAGTAGTGAGGCCATCCAGCTCCTGGCTTCCCGATTCAGTATCAATCATCCACTTAGCTGTTCTAAATCCTCCATCTGCTGACGAGGCAGATCCATCAAGGATGATCGGTTCACCAGGTGCTATCCATTCTGGTAAGTCGAAGGAGGCAACCGGGCCTTCTACAACAGTAACCTTTGCAGTAGCCTGGCTGATATTACTACACTGTCCTGATCCTGAACCTACAACGGTAAGAGTAACCGTGTATTCACCTGGCTCAGTGAAGATATGCTCAAATCGTGCACCTGTAGCTGAATTTCCATCACCCATATCCCAACTCATGGCAGGCAGGGACCCTGATGGATCAGTACTTTCAGATCCATCGAACATGAGCGCGGTATTCACACAGATGGTGGCTTCTGCTAAATTCAATTTTGCTACTGGCGAGCCCTCAATAATGACGGGAATCTTAGCTACTGAACTTTGACCCGAAAATCCATCGGATAAAGTAAGTTTTGCTTCATAAACGCCCGGAGTTTCATAAACATAGGAAGGATTAGCTTCGTCGGAGGTAACTCCATTTCCAAAATCCCATTGTGCTCTAAATGCATCACCATCAGGATCGAAACTCCTTGAACTATTAAACAAAACCGTCTGGCCACTACATGAAGTTATAACCGAATCAACAACCGCCTGAACAGGTCGGTTAACCATTACCCTGATAGATTCACTGTTGACACTATTAGAAAGTCCTAGTCCATCGTCTAAAGTAAGGCCAATGAAATGAATCCCTGGAGATGGAGCAGTCCAACTAAAAGATGATTCCTTTCGTTTTGTGCCATCAGGTAACGTCCATTCATAAGTAATGGCATCATTGTCCAGATCGTAGCTTTCAGAAGCATCCAACCGCACAGTTGTCGAATTTGACCGTACCACGGTTTCGGTAACGATATAAGGTTGATGATTTACGTTAACGAATCCTTCAACTGTAGAAGTAGAATTTTCCAGTCCGTCATTATCGGTAACAGTAATAGTAAATCTCTTTATCCCGCCTTCCGAAAATATTCGCTGAATTTGCATTCCTTTGAGCTCTGTACCGTCCTCAAAACGCCATAAGTAACTGTCTATATTACCGTCAGGATCAACTGATTGATCAGCAAAGAATTTGATTTCGGTATTAGGTACGATTTCAGTAGGCTCAGTTCTCCAACCCGGAATAGGGGGCTGGTTCACTCGTACTTGTTTTGAGCTAAAGCCTTTTGCCTGATCAAATCCGGAGTCATCAGTTACATATAATGAAATGGTATGCAAACCAGATTCAGTTAATGTAATAGTATTCGTTCTTCCTATACCCGCAGCCGATCCATTGGCTTCCCATTCATATTTGCTAATGGCTCCATCAGCGTCGGTACTGGTGCTTGCATCAGCTGTAAATGCTATTCCAGGTGCAACTACTTCAGGTATTTCAAAAGAAGCGACAGGGTAGCTGTTAACAACAATTACGTGTTCTGAAGTTTGAACACTGTTTCTAAGATTTGAGCCATCATCGACGGTCAGTCTTACGGTATAGCTTCCCGTTCTTTGGTAGGTATGATCAACCTGAGGACCTGATGCTCTGTTTCCATCACCAAAATCCCAGTCATAAGAGGCTAATTCTGATTCAGCGTCAGAACTTTGAGTGGCAGCAAAAGTAACTTTTGCAGTAGAAGTAATTGGTACTGCTGTAATAATTGGGCTTGGGGGGGCATTTACATGAACAACTTGGGTAAGACTTTGAACAGAGTTGCTTACTCCTCGCTGATCATCAACAGTAAGTTTGATTTCATAATCGCCTGGATTACTTAGTGATAGAGTGGAAACATCACCTCGAGCTACTTCTTCATCGTTTACAGTCCATATATATATTAATGGATCCTGATTAGGATCTTCTGATTCAACGCCGTTTAAAGCGAAAATATCACCCGGTGCTACATAACCAGGTACTGAAAACTCAGGAACAGGTGCTGCATTAACTTCATACACCTGATTGACAGAGTAGGCTGCATTTTGAGCTCCTGAACCATCATTTACTGTCAATCGCACTGGGTAAACACCAGGCTGTTGGTGCTGAACTACGATGCTCTCAGCAGTTGAATTTTGAGGAATTCCAATTCCAGCCCAAAGGTATGTCAGCTGATCATTATCCGAGTCGGTTTGATTTGATACTTTCAATACGATCTCATCGTCAGTACCAGAAACGGGTGCCACATCTATCTCGGCATAGGGCTGAGTATTTACACGTACCTGAACTTCTTGTTCAGAAATACTACAATTTAATGAGGTGCCTCCATCAGCTACTTGTATAGAAATAGTGTAAAGTCCTGAGACAGTGTTTGAGAAATCAAAACTTGGACCAGTATTACGGCGAGTTCCATTTACGAACCATGTTATATCAACTTCTTGTCCTTCAAGATCATAAGATTCAGCAGCGGATAATGTGAGAACTTCTGAAGGAGATATAATTTCTTTTGGGGATTCTAAGCGGGCAATAGGAGGGGTGTTAACAAAAACGATTTTTGTATACGCCCAATATTCCGGGAAATAAGAACGCTCATTAGGGATAAGAACATCAACCGGGATTTGCCCTCGATCTTCAAATGCGATGGTAGGGCCACTACCTGTACTTATTACCTCACTGTTTAATATCCATTGAGCACTTCCAAGATCACGTTGAGTAAAAACGTTACCAGAAAGCTCAAACCTTTTATTGGTACAGCGAGTGGCTTCAATTTCATTAATGCTTAGAGAAGGTTTCTCTAATTCATTGAGTGCAATGGGCTCGAATTCCCAGAGTACAGGTTCTTGTTGCCCAAATACAGTGAGGGTATTTAGCCAGCTTTGAGAGCCTCCAATTTGAAGTCCCCAGTTATTATCAATACCAAATCGTTGAGAAGGCATATCAGAATCTGCTACTGGGTAGGTTTCTCCAAAAGCATCGATAATAGTTATGCGAGAGTCTTCCTGACCATTTATTGAGAGGTTTGGGGCATCAGCTCCAGGATCAAGAATGTGAGGTTTTAACTGAAACAGTGTATTAGCACTGGAGCGATAAACACCTACTGAAAGGTCGATAGCCACCACTTTCCAGGCGCTGCCACTTAATACTTGTCCTGTTGGTGATACAACCCGGAAATTAAAACTATTTACATCATCTCCCTCATCTGTAGTAACTCGAACTATATACCCATTTGGGCCAGGTGAAATATCGGCTAAGGGAACCCATCTATTTTTAAAACGTTCTTCGCTTTTGGTAACAAGACTATTTTGTGCGGTTGGTGAACCTGAAAGCGTTGCTACTGAATTACCTGTGGTTCGATATAATTCATCAAATCGGAATAATTCGAACGTAGTAACCGTATTCGCATCTTCTTGAGTTATTAAATCAACGGCGCCTCCCAAACCAGCATCAAAAATCTGAAGGCTTCCATTCTGAGCATTAGCTCCGGGTTTAATCCATATATCATATAAGTGGCGATTATCGCCACTTTGAATATCTACATTTTGTCCGGAGATAGAGAGGTACATCTCCTGGCTATACCCAGAAAACCCAGAAACAAAAAAAGCGATAACAAGTGTTATTCGTTTAAACATGTTCCGTTAATTAGCTTCTACTGTAAATGATTTTGTTAAGGAGTTCACCCCAGAGCGAATACCCTTAAATGTAATAGAAAGTTCGCCTTCTTGCATATTCATTGTGATACCCCACCTTCCCTGCGAATCTGTTTGTACTGTACGGGTGGTACCTTCATTAATAATAATGACTTCCAATTCAGGATATGCCTTTGAAGACATAGTCACCGTAGGCTGATTTACTCGAATGCTATTACCGGATATTGAACCCGTAAGCGAGAGGTTAAAGAGAACATCCTCTGTTAAGCGAACAATTCTAAGTTTCGATTCATTAACGTTTCCTGATCCATCAATAGATTTTATTGATGCAGTTTGATCTACTCCAAGATTTTGAACCTGGTAGATAAAACGACCGGAAGCCTGAACTGGTACCCGAACATTATTAATCTCTACTCTAGCATCAGGTTCAGTAACACCTTGTACTAAGAAGGAATTTTCAAGAGTAAAGACAATATTGCCAGCCACTTCCTCAAGGAAGATAGCAGGGGGTTGATTATCTACATTTCTAATTACACGAGTAACTTCTGAAAACGGGCCCCTGAGACCAAGGTTGTCGATTGCCTGTACACGAATAAAGGTTGTTCCAAGTGGTAAATCTCCTATCCGGGCGGAATTGGATGTGAGCGTGATTTCTTTTATTTCGGCACTAAATGAAGAAGAGGTACTGTATTCGATGCGATAGGACACAGCATCTTCAACCTGTCTAAATGGGAAAATGATACTCTCATTATAAATAACTGTATCGCTGGAAGCCCATGCTAGTTCAGGAGAAGGTAATAACTCAATAGGAGGAGCAGGGGGTTCTCCTTCACGTACAATAGTACCTTCATTTTTACGGATGGTAATAGTCACATCATTGGCACTCACATTTGCTGTTCCATCGTAATTCGTGAGTTTTACGGTCTCCTGACCATCGGATTCAGCATAAAAATTTTGAGTCTTAAGTTCCGAAGTAGAAGCACCCGCATTAAGGATGTATTTACTCCGTTCCTTACCGGCAGCAGATAATTTTGCAAGCAAGCCGCCCTGAACGAGGCTTATTTCCGTATCAGCACTTTCGTCCAATTTATCAATTCGTGATTTCCTTATTACAGCCACCGTACTTGGTTCAACAGTAATTGAGCTTCCATCTGTAAACTCAAGGCTAGCATAACTTTCAATAAATGTCCGTAAGCCATCAGACTCTTTAAAAAGGTCACCTTCAAATGCGTCTTCCCAGCCGCCCAAGAGACCAAGCCTCTTATCAACATTACCTGTTTTTTCTGCAAGCTGTGCTTGTATTTGAACAAGCCGATTGGCATTCAAAGTGGATTCCAATTCTACAATTGCTTCCGGAATTGCATTTCCAACTTCAATTGCGGTTTCTATTTCACCAGTTTGTACCGCATCGATATACTCTTTGATAAGAGTATTGGTTTGATTCAATTCTTCTTTAGCAAAAATGGTAGCTCCTGAAGATATCAGTGACTTAATTTTTTCCTGGCTTTCTGTTACTGATGAAGAAGTTCTGGAAAAAGACTCAAGCTGCAATAGATCGGATCGTGTAAGAGTAAAACTATTAGAAGAGATATCATGGTCGGCAAGGTTCACTAAAACCGGCCAATTCAGGCTATTTCCGGAGTAGCGCAATGCCATTTGTTGTAACTCGGAAGAAGGGAAGGTTACAGATCCGTTTTGTGCGAAAGAAGCTTCGACAAAAAATAGACTCACAAAAACCAAAGAAAGAACAATAGAATTAGTCCTTTTTCTCATAAGGAGGGAAAATGAGGGTGAATTTACTGCCAATTTCTTCGTTCGATTCTAATTGTATATCTCCATTGTGCTTGTGCATGATCTCTTTCACATAAGCCAGGCCAAGACCAGTACCTTTTTCTTTTGCAGATTTGAGATTCGACCGGACGCGGAAGAATTTCTCAAATACTTTCTGCTGATCTTCGATACTAATACCAAAACCATAATCAATTACACTAAGCTCAGTTTGACCGTCTTTGTCCATCAGTTCAACTTCAATAACCCTATCTGGATCACCATATTTAATGGCATTACTTACCAGATTTTGAACCGCATCAAACAAAAGGTCTTTACTACCTGAAACTATGAAACTCGTTCCTTTTGCGGAAATATTCATTTTCAGATTTTTCTGTGACAACAGAGGGTTAGTAATCGTTTTCACATCATTCACTAATTGGAATAAATCCACCTGGTTGAATTCTACAGGTATACGGCCATGTTCCAGTCTTTGTACATCCAGGAACCTGTTTACCAGATCATTCATCCGTTCTCCTGACAAATAGATTTCCTTGACTAATTCTTTGTACTCTTCCTCATCCATTGAGGGGTTATCGAGCATAAGCTTTGAAAGGCCAACTACGCCACTTATTGGATTTTTAAGCTCGTGAACAATGATATTGATCATATCAGTACGCTTGAGATCTATAAGCCTGTCATTGGTTTTGTCGTGAAGAACTATAAGAGCTCCTTGCGAATTGCCTTGCTCATCAATAAAGGCTACGTACTGGTAGTCATAAAAGTAGGTGAGATTTTCATCTTTAAAATGTGCCAGTTCAGCCTGATTGATCTTAATTGTATAAGGATTCGGATAATGTACAGTTTGACTATTCTTACTGAGCTCAAGTTTTTGGGTATCAAGTAGCTGATCAAATTTTACTTCTTTAGGGTTGTATCCAAATGACTCTATAAATTGAACAAAGTGATTATTCGCGAATCTGAAGCCACCATCGTTATCCAGAATCCCAATTAAATCTTCTGAATACGTCATCATATATCGGTTCTTCCATTCTTCTAAAATAATCTTCTCAACATTAATCTTTTGATAGCGGAGGAGGGTAATCCTAATATTCTCGAGCGTTTCTCTCATAATTCCAAACTCCGGCAGATCTACTTCGCGAATGGATTTATCAAACTCGAGATTACTTATGTGCTCAACATCCAACAAGATTTGGTTGATGGGTTTATTCATCCGGTTACTGATGTACCAGCTAAAAAATACCATGATGCCCAGGATTCCAAGTCCTGTAAACAAGGAAAAGAGTAGTAAGTCTCTTACCGGTTTTAAAATAAAATCATCCTCTACTGCAATAAGGTGCCAAAACGGAATAGTCTCGAACCGGGAGGACATTAAAAACCAGTTTTCTCCGTCTATAGAAACTTCTTTTTCTTCTGAAAAACTTGCATCACCAATTAATTCACTTGGGAAAATAAACTCTGAGTTCGCTATATGGTCACCTAAATCGCTCACTATATTTGCTTCGTAATTACCGGTTCCAAGAGGAATGTCGGTCAGTTCAAAGGTCAGCCGTTTAGCATCAAAGAACATATCCAGGGTAAATATCAACTCAATAGGAGAGCCGGAACCATCAAAAGAGTCAATTTGGATAGTGCGTTGTGCGATAAAGATGTCGACAGCTTCAAGAGTATCGGGTAACCAGGCCATATTCAACCGCTGATCAAGACGAGATGGATACCATTCATCCACTGCGGTTGGAAAGTCGATGTTTTGATAGATAGTTCTTGTGAAATCAAGCATATCAGTAGAACCTGATTCTGACAAAGTAATCCTCACCAATCCGGGAGTATAATTAATTGCTCTTCGAACAATTTCTTCGGTTTGGCCCGGAGCACTACGAATATCTTCTGCAAGAATAGTAGTCGCATTCAACCAATTACGAATAGTCTCATCTGTCCTTCTTAGTGAGTATTCCTGAAGCTGTGATACAATCGTTGTACGTTCATTTATAATAGCTTCCCGATATTTAGGGCGTACGAATATCAACACCAGTGCATACGCGACAAGTATCAGGCACGAGGTGATGAGGAAAATTCGATATCGTAGGGTTAGCTTTCTGTACATAATTATTCAACTACCAAATTTGACGTTATATCTCATCAAATGCGATTAGAATCATCTTATGTTGGGTTTTACAAATGAGGCTTTTTTTTCGGAGATAACAATAGCTTAATATAAAATTAACTTTTTCGTGAGCTGAAAGTGAGATTGTTATAAAAAACTAGTTCATGCTAATCGGCGGAGAATTTAACCGGAAAGGAAAGCGGTTACTTAAGGAGTTGGCGAGTCAGTCGGATAAACAGATTGAAGTACAAGTTACTGTGAAAGGACTAAATGAAGCCCTCGAATTTGACCGTAATGAAGTAAAAAACCTTCTTGAGTATCTTGAGAATAAGGGATGTGTTAAGATTGAAACCATTGGGGGGCCTTTTCTATATGGTCATGTTTCGATTACTAAAAAAGGTCTTGCTAAATCTGAGAAATACTAAAAAGGCTCCAAAAGGAGCCTTTTTTATGTTTTTAATCTTCGTCAAGAATCTCATTAATGCGCGCAGTGATATCATCAAGATGAGATCGGCTTGCTCGATCTCTGATTGTAGGACGAGCATTTCTGATATCTGTTCGCAATTGGACCAGTTCATATCGAAGTGCAGGCCGGATATCAGAATCTTTAACATCTACCTGGTTTGAGCCAAAACCCCATTGGTCAGTTTCAAACATGTTGTGTAGATAACTTATGTATTCTCGCTGAAGAGCCCGGCGGAAAGCATCAATAGATTCACTTTCATACACTTCACTCCAGATTCCTTTTCTGATATCATTCAGCATTTCATAAAGCGAGTAAGCATCACTATCAAATGCACTCTGTTCACTCAACCTTGCCATTGCACCAGGGTTCATAGTAGCATTTAGAATACTAGCTTGTAGGTTCTTAACCCGATTAATGGCTCCGTTATGCTCAATTCGACGAAGTATATCTTCATCAAGCAGCCAGGTTGGAGTCGAAAAAGCATGTTCAATCAAAAACTCCATTGCTTCCTTTTGGTATTCTTTGGATACTGGTGTGTATACATAGCCCTCCTGGTCAGAAGCAAGCCTGTTTTGATAGACCCCACCAATGTTGGTTGAAACGTGACGGGCGTATCTGTTCCATTGGAATACCAGTTCGCCATAGATTTCTTCCAAATCATCATAATCCTGCCCATCAGTAGATGTCCATTCTACAAGATTTGGAACTACTCGCTTGAGGTTCATTAGGCCATATGTACTGGCTTTAACCGGATCATTGGATAAATCTTCAGTCTGAGAAGAAGGATCATATCCGGTGGAAGAGGCGAACCGATATACAGGGTCTCCGGCTTTTTCTTCAATCCATGAATCCAGGGTAGGCTTTTCTTCTTCTGGAGTATCAGCCCCGGGAACCAGACGATATCCCCAATTAACAGAATACTTGTCATAAGGACCGATTTGGCGGATAAACCTGATATTTTCATCTCCAGGCTGAGCTACATAATTCTGACGGGCGTACTCCATAATTGTGGTTGCAATTCCCCATTCTTGGGTAAACTTGCCTGATCGGAGGGAATCAACCGGGTATGCCGAGCTTGACTGCATATTATGTGGAAGACCAATGGCATGGCCAATTTCATGAGAAATAACACGGCGCATAGTTTCACCAATCAGATCGTCATCTAACTTTAGTTTTCGCGCATCAGGATTTGCAGCACCAGTCTCAATCATCAGACGATTTCGGTACGAACGCATATGATTATGGTACCAAACGATATCACTTTCGATAATCTCACCAGATCGTGGATCAGATACACTAGGGCCAACGGCATTTCGAATGGTATTGGCTACCCAACGAACCGTAGAGTATCGAATATCCTCTGGGCTCCAGTCAGGATCTTCTTCTGGAGAAGGAGGGAGCTTTGCCTGAACAGCATTCTTAAATCCGGCTTCCTCAAAAGCCACATTCCAATCCAGTATACCCTGGATGATATAAGAACGATATTTCTCGGGAGTAGCAGGATCCAGGTAGTAAACAATCGGTTTTACAGGCTCAACTAATTCTCCACGCGCATAAGCTTCAGGATCTTTAGGCTCTAATCTCCAACGACGAATATATTGTCGGGAAGCAGCTTTTTGCTCCTCTAATCCGAAATCAATCTGGTTAATGGTGAACCAGCCAACACGGTAATCATAAAGCCTTTTTCTCATGGGTTCTTTTGGTAACAGAACCATCGATTGACTCATTCTTAGTGAAAGTGTCTGAGCTCCTCCATCTGAAGGAGGGTTGCCAGCCTGGTAAGTCATCACATGGCGTACTTCTATATTTTGAGGAAAACTTTTTGCCGATTCTAAATAACTCCGATTTCCATCCAGTCTACGAACCTGATATTGACGACGTAGAAATGTCATTAAACCACTTATCGCTTCAATGTCAGTATCAAAGAATTTGGTCATTTCAATAACTACCCCTGAAGAATCTTCATTAAGTGCTTCTATATTCATAGCAGCTAAAATTGGGGCGAAGTTATTGGCCTGAACCGATCGGTAAACAGGGAGTTCTTCGTCGGCAATATTTTGGAAGGAGTATTTTCGGATCAGGATTTGATCTTTTTGCCTTTCAAAGCGAATAACCTGCTCGGCTGTTTTAGCTCCTGAAGAGAAAAAGCCGAAGAAACCAGCCGGGACATCGGCAACTCGGCTTACAAGAAGCATATCGCGACCAAGCAACGAATCCGGGATTTCATAATAGAGTTTATCTTCTTGCTGGTAGATCGTAAAAAGCCCTTCGTCTTTATCAGCAGTCTTTTTAATTACATCGCTGAATTTTTTAATTCCATCTTTAGGTGCCGATCTGGAGGTATTACTTTGTCGGTTAGGAGTTGTGGTTGATTCTTTAGCTCCTGTACAACCAGTGATTAACCCAATTAAAAGAAGAAGGGTTACCGAGTTTTTAAATCCCATATTGTATTCGTTAGGTTATGAGTAGCTTGGGTAGATAAACACATCAAGACCTATCTAAAAGGGCTTTAACAATAAATAACAAAGAAAGCGCAAATCTCTCATCAAAAAGCAAAAAAACAGCACTCTAAAATCTCAAAAAAGCGCTACCTTTTCCATCCCGAAAACTTTGAACAAATCTAAAAGACATGATCATTGGAGTACCCAAAGAAATTAAAACCCATGAAAACCGAGTAGCACTTCAACCGGGAGGGGCTTTACAGCTCAAAAGAAATGGCCATCAGGTATTTATTCAGAAAGGTGCAGGAATCGGGAGTGGGTTTACCGATGATCAATATGTTGATGCTGGCGCTACGATCCTTGATGATGTAGAAGAAGTATGGCAAAAAGCTGAAATGATTATGAAGGTGAAAGAGCCTATTGCGGTTGAATACCCAAGGATGAGAGAGGGGCAAATCATCTTTACCTATTTCCACTTCGCCGCAGATGAAGCACTAACCAAAGCAGTGATTGACTCAAAATGTATTGCCATTGCTTACGAAACAGTGGAAAAAGCAGATCGTTCTCTGCCACTTCTTATCCCAATGAGTGAAGTAGCAGGAAGAATGGCCGCTCAGGAAGCCGCTGTATACTTGGAGAAACCTAAAGGTGGTCGGGGAATGTTAATGGGAGGTATCCCTGGTGTTCGTCCTGCAAAGGTACTCGTTTTAGGTGGCGGAATTGTTGGGGTAAACTCAGCAAAAATCGCAGCGGGTATGGGTGCTGATACTACCATCATGGACATCAATATGCCGCGACTGCGCTACTTGGATGATGTAATGCCCAAGAATGTACAAACCTTCTTCTCTTCAGAAGCAAACATCCGCGCCATGCTTCCACATGTAGATGTGATTATTGGAGCGGTATTAAAGCCTGGAGCAAAAGCACCACATCTAATTACCAAAGACATGCTAAAAGAAATGCGCCCTGGCACCGTGTTAGTGGATGTATCCATTGACCAGGGGGGATGCTTTGAAACTTCAAAGCCAACTACACACGAAGATCCTGTTTACGAAATTGATGGGGTAGTACATTACTGTGTGGCCAACATGCCAGGAGCTGTTCCTTACACTTCCACACTAGGACTAACTAATGTGACCCTTCCTTATGCAGTAGCACTTGCCAACAAAGGATGGAAGCAAGCCCTGAACGATGACCCCGAACTAAAAATGGGACTCAATGTAGCAAACGGTACCATCGTTTATGAAGATGTAGCCAAAGCATTTGGATTGGACTGGGAGCCTGTAGAAACGGTGTTGAACTGACTACAGCTTATCCCAGACAACGAACCGGGATCTTTCCCACATAGATTTTTAAGCTAGCAAAGCCACCCAATCGGGTGGCTTTTTTTATGCTGCAAACCAAAACTACACATCCATGTAGTGGAAAGCCAATCTGCTATAGTGAGATTAAGTGTAGTTCAAATGATGAGTTGAAATCTCCATTTCTTATGATGTTAAGAAAACATCAATAAAAACTAAGGACGTTGAGATTCAAGTTTATTTGAATTTAATTAACTAAAGCTAAAAGACATTAGTGGGGTACGGCGACGTCTGCCGATGTTTTAAAAAGAACAACTTAAAATTGAAGAAAAATGAAATTTACAATCAAAAATAATATAGCTCAGACAATTGAAGTAGGTTGGGCGAAAGAAGATAGAGCCTTTACTTTTCATACTCTAATTCATGAACAGGCAGTACAAATAGATACAGAAAATCGATTCCTAGCTCTTATTCTACCACACAATACGGGGTTTAATATAACTCATAGTAGCTTTGTTCATTATGAGTTTATTCAAGTGATACCTTCTCATGATAGATATTCAGGGGATGATTCGTATATGTTTTTATTGCATTATGATACCCATACTTCCAATAGTCATTTTGAAATAGGTTCAGAAAGTTTTGACTTTCTCACGAATAGTGGTACGAGTGGGGATGGAGATGTAGGGGATCCTGAAGACGATGAACCAGTAAAAAATGATTAAGTAACTTTATAACTAATACAATTTGAGAATAAAGCTATTTTTTTCTTTCGTTTTATTTATCTCAATACATGTTAAAGCCCAGCTCCCCGAAGAGGGTCGTGGTTTTCCTTTGATTCAAAATTTTAATCTAGAAGAACACAATGGATTTGTTCAGAGCTGGGCTTTTCAAGAAGATTCAAATGGGGTGATTTATGTAGCAAATAGGCTGAGTGTATTTCAATACAAAGGTACAAGATGGGATGAGATTTCTATTAAAAACAACTTAGTATACAGTCTAGAGAACCATAAAGGAGAGATATATATTGGTGGAAGTAATGAACTAGGTTTTTTAGCTAAATCTGATTCTGAAGAGTCAGCACAAGAAAAGTATTATTCAATTAGATATTTACTACCCGATTCCTTGATAATAGGGGATATATGGGAAGTAATTTCTCACAAAGAGAGCATTTTTTTTAGATCGAATAACTTCCTTATTAAATATAATCCTGAAACAAGTGAGATAAAGTACTGGGAGCCCAAAGTTCGGTTTTCTTTTTTATTTGAGTTGGATGGTGAGGTTTTTGTTAGAAGTTCTACAATTGGAATATATAAGATAAGAGGGGATAAACTTGAACTTGTTGATTGGGGTAATTTCTTTATTGATAAAGCGATTAAGTCAGTTATTAGCATTGGGGAAAAGACAATTTTTTGTGCTCCTAATCAGTGTTATGAAAAAAAAGGCAATCAGTTTGTAGCCTTTGTGACAGAATCCGATAAGTATCTTGCGGAAAATTATATCGATGAAGCTATTTCATTATCAGATGAGTCTCTAGTTTTTGCAACACGTAGGGGAGGAGTAGTTCAAATAGCTAAAGATGGAAGTTTGATACGCATTATTGACGAAGAGAACGGGTTATCTAATAATACAGCATATGGGTTATTTAAGGATAGAATTGGGGATGTTTGGGTTGCAACGAGAAATGGGGTTTCGCAGATAAAATTCTCCCTGCCATTTGAGGTTTTTGATGAAAGACACGGGATTACGCAATATATATATGACCTTAAAGAACACAATGGTAGTTTATATGCTACTTCTTCAACTATAGGGTTATACAAATATGATGTTGAGTTAAACGAGTTCCTAGAATTAGAAATTGATAATTCAGGTGCCAGTTGCCGAGGCTTCTTAGAAGTGCAAGGTTTATTATATACTGTTTGCGGAGGTAAGCTATATCTTATTAGAGGACATGAAGTTCTTGCTATTGATACTGAAGATTTAACCTTATCAGTAATTGAATTAATTGAACCTCCTGATTTAGTTTTTACTGCGAATAACCTTTTTCAGTCTATTGGAAGGCTAAATGAAGACAAACTTACTTTTCTAGAAATAGAGAATGAAGAAGTCGATAATTTTAATTCTATTGAAGTCGACAGCTTAAATAACATTTGGTTAGGTAGTGAGACTGGTGGGTTATATAGATACACAGTTTCGAGTGAAGAAGATTATAAAATAAGCAGACCTTCAAAATTTCTCACCTCATTTACAAATCCCGAGGATAATAAAAGAGTTTTGGTAAGTGAATATAGCGGCTCCCCAATATTCTTAACCTGGGGTGCAGGAATACAGGAGTTTGATTTTGAAGAAAACAAACTAAGACTAGTTAGGAGGTTTGGCGATTTTTTTAGTGATACTACCAGGCAGTATTTCAGGTTTATTGAAGATAAATTTGGGAATGGATGGTTTAGATCTGGTTCTGCTTTTCAAGGGGCTTTAAAAACAGAGCGAAATGAGTTCAGATTATTTAAAGAATCATTAAACATAATTTCCGATGGGCAGAACAATGGTATTTTTTCAGATAGTAATGGAGATATTTGGTTTTCAATGAATGAATCTTTAGTGAGGTTTTACCCAGGAAGGAGAGTAGATTTAGGATATTCTTATCATACACAAATTGAAGAAGTTTTAGTTAGAAATGACTCATTAATCAATGGAGGTGATGATTCTGATTTAGATGTACTAAGGTATGAGGATAATGAGTTAAGATTCAGTTACTCGGCTTCAAGTTATAGCTTACCTGAAAAAACTGAGTTCAGAACAAAACTGGCTGGATTTGATAAAGACTGGAATAAGTGGACAAGTGAGACTCAAAAAGATTATACAAACATTCCAGAAGGGGAGTATAACTTTCAAGTTCAGGCAAGAAATGTTTTTGGAGCGGTTAGTGAAGCTCAGTCTTTTTCTTTTATAGTTCTTCCACCATGGTACCGTACCTGGTGGGCTTATTTCATGTATACGATCTTCATTTCAGGGATACTCTATACCGCTTTTAAAATACGGGTCAATCAAATTCTTAAAGTAGAACGGATGCGAACCAGGATTGCCAATGACTTGCATGATGATGTATCAGCTACGTTAACGGGGATTAGTCTCTTTGCTGAAGCAGTACAACGAGACAAGGATCCAAAGAAGAGATCTTATTTTATGAATCGTATTACCAAAAGTGCAGGGGATGCCAAGGAAAATATAACGGACATTGTATGGGCTATTAACCCGGAGAATGATGGATGGAAAGAGTTCCTGGTTAAGTGCCGGCGCTATGCTTCCGATTTACTGGAGAGTAAGGGAATTGAGTACACTTTACATATAGCCGACCAAATTCCAGGTAAGTTGAAAATGGATGTACGTCAGCATTTGTGGATGATCTTCAAGGAGATGCTTACAAATGTAGTTCGACATTCCAAGGCCGAACGAGTAGATGTGATTTTAGATGTAGAAAATGGAGTACTCAAGCTCATTGTCCAGGATAATGGAACTGGCTTTGAAGAGGGAGGAAAAACCGGGAATGGTTTGCTGAACATCAGGAAAAGGGCTGAGAAAATTAAAGGGAAGTTGCAGTTAGAAACAGATAAAGAATTCGGAACCCGCTGGAGGCTAGAACTTCTTCTCTAAACCGCATGGCCATGTCGCTCATAGGCTTGTGAAAACTTGTAAACTGAAGGAGATGATCCTTCCGACAGAAAAATCATAACAAGCCCAGGTTTCTGAAAGAGTTTGGGTTTTTTAGAGAACAAACGTATTCTACAGCGGTTCGAAGGATTTAATTTCCAATAATTTAACCTACAGGAGTAGTTCATTGATTAAAGTAGGAGTCATTGAAGACAATAAGTATGTAAGAGAGGGCTGGGAAACATTTATAGACTATGATAAGCAATTATGTGTGGTTGCCAGCTATGGTTCATGTGAAGAGGCGCTCGAAGACACCGAGCTAGCCAAAGTAGATGTGCTCATTTTGGACATCGGTTTACCTGGAATGAGCGGGATTGAAGGAGTAAGTATTTTCCGAACGAAATTCCCCAATATGATCATTGTGATGGCTACTGTATTCGATGATGATGAAAATGTTTTCAACGCCATTAAGGCCGGAGCTGTGGGCTACCTGATGAAAAAGGTGAGTCCGGATGAAATGGTAGCCGCCATAAAAGACGCATTTTCGGGAGGCTCTCCAATAACCCCAAATATTGCCAGGAAGATTATTAAAACGCTTCATATTCCCGAAGTCAAGAAAGAGGAAATGTTAAACGAACGAGAGATTTCCATCTTAAGAGAGCTGGCTAAAGGGAAATCCTATGCCGCTATTGGCAAAACGATATTTCTTTCAGTGGACGGGGTACGTCACCATATCCGAAGCATTTACCAAAAGCTGGAAGTACATAGCAAAGCAGAAGCCGTCTCAAAAGGAATAGCTCGAAAGCTCATTGATCCCTGAATTCTGCACTTGAACCCGGCTACGAGGTAGCAATTGCTGTTGCCACAAAACCACGAAAACACAAATTGGTGTCTTTGTGCTTTTGTGGTTTAATCATTTCTGATTCCTTGGAATTCTTCTACAACCGTTGGTCGAGAAAATAATATCGATATCCAAGAACATTCCTGAGAGCTTATGGATCCAAGAGTCCTTTTATTTTGGATTTGGAATCGGCTAGCAATTGTTATTGCCACGAAACCTCGAAAACTCAAAATTAGTGTCTTTGTGTTTTTATGGCTTATTTGAATTGGGAAAAGTCATTCCGGGGCGTAAGCCGGAATCTAGATTGATGTAACAGGCGGATTCCTCTTATAAAAGTTTGATCTAGATTCCCACCTCCGCCCGCCTTCCATAGTACAAGTACGGAGGGCAGGCGGGAATGAATAAATGCTCGTTTTAATTATCGCCCGTAAGCGATCACTTTTAATGGATCAGTTTTAGCTGCTATTCGTGCTGGGAGCCAGGAAGCGAGCGCACAAAGTACAAGGGTAACGACCGTTGTGATAACAAAATCGAGGGCATGTGGCTCAACAGGGGCATAGCTCATGTAATAGTTCTCTTCGGAAAGAGGAATGATCTGATAATTGATTTGTAACCAGGCAAATAGAAGGGATATTGCAATGCCTATGAGCAGCCCTATCCCGGCAACCATCAGTCCTTCTAAGAGAAAAACCTTTCGGATGACAGAAGATCGACTTCCTATCGTTTTAAGTACGCCGATATCTCTTGTTCGCTCAAGGACCATCATCAGGACTGCCCCAATCAGGTTAAAGGCAGCTACAATAATCATCACACTTATTACAGGAGGGATCATTTGTTCTTGTAGTTTTACCCATTCAAAGATATTATAATAGCGATCTTCAATAGACTGCCATTGATAGGGAAAAGGTAGTTCTTCTTCTAATTTTTCTTTAAAAGATGAACTCAGTTCTGGATCAATAAGTTTAATTTCGATGCCATGACCTTGAGTTGGTCGTAGCCCAAAAAGCTGTTTTGTATAGTCACGATCAACTACAGCGAAAATTTCGTCAAAAAAATCGATGCCGGTTCTAAAGATTCCAGTTAATTGGAATTGCTGTATTTCAGGTGAGTTGACTAGGGTGGGCTCCCCGGAGATTGTATAAACAGTTATAATACTTCCGACATCTGCCTGAAGAGTTTGAGCCATCTTTGAACCTAATATGATTCCCGGGAAGCCGTCCTTTGTGATGGATAAATCATATTCCCCTGAAAGTAGATAGTTGGTAAGGTTTGAGACATCCTCATTCGGATCGACCCCTTTTAATTCGGTTCCCGTGACTCCATTTTTGGTCTGAATCATTACCTGGCCCTGATCAATAATTTGCTTGCTCTCTATTTCTTCATATTGATCAAGAAAAGTAAGTACAGTATCCGCTCGAAATAGAGGAGAATCGGAATAGGAGGTAACTAATGCGTGTGGAGCAAACCCGAGGATTTTGGTATTTATTGTGGACCTGAATCCATGAACGATCGACAAAGCGATTAATAACCCTGCTGAACCAATTGCTACTCCGGCTATACTCATCGCCTTTATGAACGATAGAAAGCGAGCTCCTTTGCGGGTGCCTTTGAAATACCGGAGTGCTAAATAGGATTCGAGTTTCATAATAGCTTGTGGTCATCCCAAACCTGCCCTTCGTATCCCGAAAATGTTCGGGAGGAGGCGTGCTTGAGACTGAATTGAGTTCAGTGCATGATTCAGAATAACGGTAAAAGATATTTGGATATTGATCATTGAAAATTTCTTACTCTGGTTTCATCTGTGGGAAGAATAAAACATCCCGAATAGAATCAGAATTAGTCATAATCATACTTAAACGGTCAATACCGATTCCAATGCCGGCAGTTGGAGGCATGCCATATTCTAGCGCTCTGATGAAATCTTCATCGATAGTCATTGCCTCTTCATCACCTCCTGCGCGCAGTGAGGCTTGATCTTCCAGTCGTTCTCTTTGATCGATAGGGTCATTTAACTCACTGTATGCATTAGCAATTTCCTTTCCATTGCAAATGCATTCGAAGCGCTCAACCAGTCCTTCTTTCGATCGGTGCTTTTTAGTAAGTGGGCTCATTTCCACTGGATAGTCGGTAATAAAGGTAGGTTGAATGAGCTTTGGTTCCACAAATTCACCAAAAATCTCATCAATAATTTTACCCGTGCCGAAAGAATCATCAACCTGGATATGCAGCTCTTTAGCAATAGCCTTTAGTTCATCCAGGCTTTTGCCATAAAGATTATGACCGGTTTCTTTTTCTATGGCCTCGAACATTGGAACTCGAGGCCATGGCGCTTTAAAATCAATTTCGTGCTCACCCACTGTTACTTTTGTTGAGCCATGAAGATCGATCGCCACTTGTTCAATCATCTTCTCGGTAAAATCCATCATCCAGTTGTAGTCTTTGTAAGCCACATATAACTCTACCTGGGTAAATTCCGGATTATGAAAACGAGACAATCCTTCATTTCTGAAATCCTTTGAAAACTCATATACACCATCAAATCCACCGACAATTAATCGCTTGAGGTACAGCTCATTAGCAATCCTTAGATAAAGATCCATATCAAGTGTATTATGGTGGGTCACAAAAGGACGCGCAGAGGCCCCACCATATACTGGTTGAAGGATAGGTGTCTCAACTTCAAGGTAACCACGCTCATTCATGAAATTACGCATGGTTTGAACCAGTCTGGTTCTCTTTATAAAGGTGTCTTTTACATTCGGGTTTACAATTAGGTCAACATAGCGCTGACGATAACGAAGTTCTTTATCCGCGAAAGCATCGTAGACGACTTTTTCACCATCCTCATTCTCGATTTCCTTAGGAGTAGGAATTGGACGGATAGTTTTTGTCAAAAACTCAAAATGCTCGGCATGGACAGTAGTTTCACCGGTTCTTGTTTTAAATACGAACCCTTTAATGCCTACGATATCTCCAATATCAACTAGCTTTTTAAATACTGTGTTGTATTCATCTATTCCTACATCGTCCCTCCGAATATAAACCTGGATTGTTCCTTCTGAATCCTGAAGGTTGAAAAAGGCCGCCTTGCCCATAATTCGGCGTGTCATCACTCTCCCGGCAATAGATACCGTCTCCGATTCAGGATTCGTCTCTTCATCCCTTACTAACTCAGGGGCGTTTTTAATTTGTGTACTGCTATGTGTTACTTCAAAAGAATAGGGGAAAGGATTTACCCCCATTTCATGTAATTGTTGTAGCTTCTCCCGTCGAATTTCTTCCTGTTCCGAAAGTGAAGGCTCCTGATTAGTCATGCGTTTGTCTTATTTCCTGTATGATAA
This sequence comes from Balneola sp., assembly GCA_003712055.1. Lineage (NCBI taxonomy): Bacteria > Pseudomonadati > Balneolota > Balneolia > Balneolales > Balneolaceae > Balneola > Balneola sp. The sequence goes on along the minus strand of RHLJ01000001.1, from coordinate 392,868 downwards.
AATGAAAGGTTGCAAAAATACCGAATTGTGCTGAAAATTGTACCATCAACCCAAATATGCTTAATAAGTAATTGAACACACTAGATACCTCTCACATTCCTGATTTTCCGGCTCAAATTGCTATTGGATGGAGCGAGATTCAATCCGGTCTAAGCGCTCATGTTCTAAGTAAAAAAGATCGATTACGGTTAGATAGCATGATTAATGATCGCAGGAAAAGTGAATTCCTGAGTGCAAGACATACCTTCTGGAGCTTGATTGATGAACTGGGATGGGATCATGAATATGTTACCTTAGAGAAAGAAGAGCTTGGCAAGCCTTATATAGAGCTAAAAGGCAAGAGAGCGTTCATCAGCTTTTCACATACCAAAAACCTCGTTTTTTGTGCAATTTCTAAAACACTTGATCTTGGATTGGATGCAGAAAGTATTGATCGAAAAGTAAATCCTGCAATAGTTAAAAGAATACTTAGCGAGAATGAATGGGATATTTATGGTGAAGAGGATCCCATTGCATTATGGACTATGAAAGAAGCAGCTGTTAAGAGTTTAGGCACAGGATTACGCACTAATCTGAAAGATATTGAGCTTCGAAAATTTAAAGGAAGTAAATTCTTGATAGGACTTGGAACAGAAAAGAAATTGCAAGGTCATTGCTTCACTGCGCTGAAGCACTGTATTTCGATAGCTTATTAGAATAAATGGAGATCAAAAACATTACCATAATCGGGCCTGGAAGATTAGGTACTGCTTTTCAAGTGGTGTTTTCAGAGGTAGGATTTGTGGTAAAAATGATTGATAAAACCACTGATAGACAAGAGGTTGGAGATGTTACCTTTATAACAGTTCCAGATGGATCAATTCATGAAGTATCAAAAAAGTTAGCCTCTGGAGGAAGTTCCTTTTCCGGTAAGATTGTTGCTCATTGTTCCGGAGCTTATTCTTCACAAATCTTGGATAATTTAGCAGAGCAGGGTGCATTGACCGCCTGTTTCCATCCATTAAAAGCGGTGAGTAAAACTACACGCTCATTTAAAGCAAGCTTCTTTGATCTTGAGGGGTCTGAAGAAGCCATTGTTCATTTAGAAGACATCGTAAAAAAAATTGGTGCCCAATCTATTAGAGTAAGTCCTGAGGAAAAAGAGCTACTTCATGTTTCAGCGGTTATGGCTTCGAACTATACCGTTACACTTGCTGATCTGGCATTGCGCATTTCAAGTAGTAATAATATCTCAGAAAGAGAATTATTAGATGCCTTACTCCCTTTAATGGGCTCTTCTATAGAAAATTTGTCAGGGTTAAACCCGGCAGAAGCTTTAACAGGACCTATTGCACGCGGTGATATCCAAACAGTTCAAAAGCACCTGTTACTTTTACAAGATAAACCCGATTTATTGGCAATTTATAAGCATTTAGGACTACTAACTCTGGAATTAATTACAGATGAAGTTACCGAGCATACCATAAAATTCAGACTATATGACCTCCTAAAATGAGTACAAAGAAGCCCAATGATTTTTACATGAGAGTGTATGAAGTTGTAGCTCAAATCCCGCATGGATATGTGACTAGTTATGGAGCAATTTCGAAATATCTTGGAGTTGAATCCGGAGCAAGAATGGTAGGTTATGCTATGAACAATTATGTTAGTTCCGAAATTGGTTTTGAAATACCCGCGCATAGAGTGTTAAATAGGTTAGGCCAGCTTACTGGTAGGGCATATTTTGGCGGGGATAGCATGAGGGAACGCCTGGAACAGGAAGGTGTTACCTTTACTGAAGAATATACAGTGGATATGGAAAAACATTTCTGGAACCCTTTTGATTTAGACACATGAGGTACAAGTTAATCGCACTTTTTATTTTGTTTATTGCATGCCAACAGGTGAAAGAAGAAGAGCTGATGGTAGATGCTACGGCAGGTGAAATTGTTCAAAAAGTATCTTCACATGAGGGAGAAAAAGTTGTGTTTGTAAATTTTTGGGCAACATGGTGTATTCCCTGTGTTGAAGAATTTCCATACATCATGGAGCTCAAAGAAAAATATGGTGATGACTTCGAACTCATTTTTGTTTCTACTGATTTTTCTGAAGCAAAGGAAGAGGCTAAGGAATTTCTTCAATCACAGGATGTACAGTTCACTACCTATTACAAAGTGGGCAACGATAATGAATTTATTACCACAATTTCGGATACTTGGAGTGGAGCTTTGCCTTTCACAGTGATTTATAATAAAGATGGTACTATCTCAGCCGAATGGGAAGGAAAGCAGGAATTTGAAGTTTTTGAAAGCGAGTTACTAAAAGCAATAAATGAAAGCTAAAATGAATAAAAATAATTTACTATTACTATTCCTCGTTGTTTTTTTTATAGGCTCAACGGGGCAAAACCCTGAGGAGCTTGCAATAGGTTCAGCACTTCCTATGGCTGACCATAAAGTAGAAGATGTATCCGGTAGAAGCCTGACACTAGGTGAGGTAGCCGATGAGAACGGTTTATTGGTAATATTCTCATGCAATACCTGTCCCTGGGTGATGAAATGGAATGATCGTTATCCGGATATGTCCAGAATTGCAAAGGAAAATAAAATTGGGATGATTGCACTCAATCCCAATGAAGACTATCGGGATCGGGGTGATGGAATGGATGACATGATCAAATACGCGAAAAAATCAGACTATGATTTTCCGTATGCTCTGGATAAAAATCATGAAATAGCGGATGCTTTCGGCGCTTCAAGAACTCCTCACGTGTATCTTTTTAATGGCGAAATGGAACTGGTTTACGTAGGCGCCATCGATGATAATGCAAACGATGCTTCTGCGGTTAAAGAATACTATATCAAAGACGCGATTGAGCAACTCGTTGCCGGAGAAGAATTAACTCGTTCCAATACTAAATCGCTGGGTTGCACCATTAAACGCGTAAGTTAACTTTAGTAAAAAAAGCTGTATTTTTGATCCTTCCTGTACCGAATATTACCGGAACAGGAAGGATTTTTTTTGAATATGAAATATTAGTTGATGCCAACCTGGACATTACATACAGAGTTTAAATTTGATGCTGCTCATTTTATCGAGGGCTACGATGGTAAATGTGGAAGAATGCACGGGCATTCTTACAAAGTAAAAATGACTGCCAAATCAAATAAGCTAAATCCATCAGCATATCTAAAAACAGAAGATATGGTATGCGATTTTAAAGAATTAAAATGGGCTGCTAAGGATTCGGAAAAAGGTGGCTTCGATCATGGAATTCTGAATGATTTGATTTCTGTAAATACTACCGCCGAACGAATTGCAGAATACATACATCAGGAGACCATGCGTAGGATCCCTGATGGAATCGAGCTTACCGTTACTGTATGGGAAACCGACACTTGTTGGGTGGAATACACTGATAAAGATGTTTAATCCTGAATTTCATATTGATCCCTATGAAGTAGTTGTTTCTGAGGAAGAAGCAAATGTGGAATATCCCGTAATGGAGCACTTCTATACTATTCAAGGTGAAGGGATACATACTGGAAAAGCAGCTTATTTTATAAGAACCGGGGGCTGTGATGTGGAATGTTGGTGGTGTGACGTAAAAGATAGTTGGGATGAATCTATTCACCCGAGGGTTTCTGTTAAAGAGCTTGTAGGACATGTTAAAGAGAGTGGTGCTCCAATGGTAGTCATAACCGGTGGTGAACCTTTGCTACATAAACTTGGAGCGTTGACTTCTGCAATCAAAGAATTAGGGGTAGCCACTCATATAGAAACAAGCGGGTCATCTCCGATATCTGGGTATTTCGATTGGATAACACTTTCTCCAAAACGATTCAAAAAACCTCTAGACGATATATTTCCATATGTGGATGAACTAAAAGTAGTGGTACTCACCAAAAAGGATTTAGCCTGGGCCGAAGAGAATGCGGCTAAATGCCCTGAGAATACCAAACTTTTGCTACAACCAGAATGGGATACCCCTGCGTCAATTCCCCTCATTGTTGAGTATGTGAAAGAACATCCCAAATGGGGGATAAGTCTTCAAACTCACAAATTTCTCCAGGTACCTTAATGAGTTTTGAGAATTCAGGGGTATTGATAACAGGTGGAAGCAAGGGGATAGGCCTTTCCATCGCCAGAGTATTCGCAAGAAGAACAAACCGTCCCATTATACTGATTGCCCGTAATCAGGAAGAGCTGCTTACTGCTAAAGAGATTTGCCTAAAAGAAGGAGCGAAAGAAGTAGACACTCTTGCCCTGGATCTATTAGATCAGGAAGCTATAGATAGCTTAGAAGTAGATAAGCTTAATGTGGGAATATTAGTAAACAATGCAGGCTCGTTTCTTTTTAAATCTCTCTCGCGGACAAATCAAGATGAGTTTATAAAACAGTTCCAAATCAACACCCTTGGGGCTTTTAATCTTACACAAAGAATTCTGCCCCGGTTGAAAGAAATGGATAGGGGACTTATCGTAAATATTTGTTCTCAGGCCTCTTTAAAAGGATATGGGGATAGTGGTGCTTATACAATGAGCAAACACGCTTTACTAGGCTATACCAGGTCACTTCGGAAAGAGTTGGTGGATACAGATATTGCTGTTTCGGCCATAAATCTGGGCCAAACATTTTCTACTTCCTGGGATGGGGTAGATATTGACCCCCAGAAGCTCATAGACCCTGAAGATGTCGGTCGCTTAATTGTTTCTCTTTCTGAGCTAACCCCAAGGAGTGTTGCTGAGGAGATTATTTTATCCCCTCAGGGTGGGGAAGTAAAACCGATGTAGTTTTCTAGAAGATGGAATAACCTATTGAGAAATTCAGCAAGCTATTTTCTGCGTCAAATACATATCCGTTACTATTCTCATTTTCTAGTAGTTCTTTTCTGAAACTATAAGACGATTCGAAGTTTATCTTTTTAAAAGCGAATCCTAAAGCAATTTTGAAGCTGGGTTGTGGATTGATTTCAATTGTACTTAAAGAAACAAGATCAAGTGTAGGTAGTTCTGGGCTTATTGTTATTTTAGAATTAAAATCGAAACCATATACCAGATATGGAGAAAGATATATTCTCGACTTTTCATTTAATATGTAATTGTATCTCATACCTAATTCCAGTTCTAAAGCTTTATAGTCAATAGCTACTTCTCGTTCTTGCGAAATGACTTCAAAGGTATCTTCGAATTCAAATTGATGGTACGATGCTTGAAATGTAATAGACCAGGCCCCATTAGCGTAGGGTAAAATGAATTCAGCTTCTGTTCCCAGGTTGAGAACTAAATTGTTGTCAAAATCTGAGGTGTATCTCGTTCGTATGAACAGGCCTGACATGGTATCAAATTTAAGGTTTGAGATACTTACTCCAGGTTTAATAGTAAGCCTGAATTTTTTATAGTCTCTCTTGTAAGTATAAATTGTACTTACATCACCCATACATGCATTTTCTTCAATTACTAGATTAATTAAATCTCCTTTTTTATAGTCAGTTTCTTCGAGCACATTTTGGGAGTTTAAGCTACAACCGAACTCTGATATTAGCTGTTGCTTGAAAGAATCATCGGTAATTACTCTACTTCCTCTGGTAAAAAATCGAAATACCAATTGTTCAATATCTCCATTTCTCTTTTTAATAAAGAAGCGTTGAAGATTCCCATCCTGATAAGAGTATAAACTGATTGCTCCTTCTGCTAGGGATTTTAAGAGAATTGTTTCACTATTAAATAGAGGGGTGGGACTATCACTGAGATTGGATTTATTTTCTGATGAGCGATCTATTTCTACAGAGAATTTTAAAAACTTCCCGTAATCATAAATCTCAAACCCATTTAGCTCATCTAGACTAAGTACCATTTCTTGTGCTAGTGAGTCTTTTTTGAATCTTATCTCAGAAGGGTTGGATCGCCAATCGAGATTAAGAATTAATCCCGGAACTATATTGTCATCGTTGTCAATGTAGTAACCCACTTCGAATACATTTTGAGCGACAAGCGGATAAGAAATAAGGAGTAATAAGATGAATAGAGAAGTTTTTTTCATATCATTGTTTAATTAAATCCAATCCTGGTTTTCTTCGTTCACTGTTACATCAAAAGTAGATTCCCCGGTATGCTTAGTACCTTCAGGTTCAATAAGCATAACCCAGCATTCTTCTTCTGCAATTGGCAAATGGTCTTCACCTTTAGGAACTACATATAATTCTCCCTCTTGTAAACGGACATCTCTGTCCTTAAATCGAAGCAACAAACTTCCCTTTACGATATAAAAAAGTTCATCTTCATCGGGATGGTTGTGCCAAACAAACTCTCCTTCAAGCTTTGCAAGCTTAACTAACTGTCCGTTCGTTTTGGCTATGATTTTAGGAGTCCATTGCTCGCTAAATAAATCGAATTTTTTCTTAAGGTTTATTGCATTCATACCTGAGCCAGTAAATTTTCTTCACTAATAACTTCCTCTCTTTCAGCCGCAAATTTTTCAATTATTTTAGGTCTCATATCAAGCACCACAGTTGCAGCTATTTTGTCGTGTATTCCTTGTCGGTTCGCGTCCCAATAAATTTGAAAAAAGCCCAGGAGGCCAGTTGCAACACCTGCAGCATATCCTCCAAATCGTTCAAAGGAATACCACAGACCAATTGGTTTATTGTTTAATCGCACTACTCTTAGTTTTAAAATTCGTTTGCCAATTGTTTGCCCTTTAAATGATGCAAGGCATAGAACAAAATATACTCCAACCCATCCCACACTCAATCCAAAATCTTCTGCGGTAGCTCTAAGGCTTCTTAAGAAACTAGGATTTTCAACCTGTTCAGCTAAGGCCTCGTTTTTTTCTTCTAGCTCATCAACCTCATCATCTAACTGATTAATTTTGCTGTCTAATTTTTCTAATTCATTAAAAGCCAAAATCGGTGCTATTTCCTGAAGCAAACTATCAATTGTAACGGTATCACTATTACTGATCGCAAAACCAATCGCTCTGAGTTTTAGGATAAACTCATCGTCGAATAAGTTTGGGTGGTAGAAGGATGCATTTTCTGAAGATTCTGTTCCAAGTTGTTCTTCGATCGATTCTGCAATCTTTTCGAGTTCTTCTTCAATATCAACAGAGTCACTAGAGTTTAGTGCAACCAATTGTTGTCCAAGAGATTGCCAATCGATTTGGTCAGTCGTATTAGAAACTCGTTCCCCACTAGGAGTAGTATAGTTTATAGTCGCTAGATTATCGTCTTCACTTTTTGTCACATTGAAAGTGAGGGCAAATACAAGGATAGAAACGAATGAAGCAGCTCCAAACCGTAGGATGTTTTTCCACCATATTTTTCCTCGGTTTCTTATCGCTAACCAAAAGAAAAGAATGCTTGCAGAGGTAGCCAGAAAAAAAGCGCCGAGCGCAGATAAAATGGAAGCTATCAGTAAGTCAAGTAAAAGGGCAATTAATCTTCTTCTTGGAGTTGCAAGTGGAAGCCCTAATAAATCCGGATGTACCTCGAAAGCAAAAGGGGTTACTATGTGTTTCGGGTCTTTAATCATCCCCGATTTTACTAAACAATCGATTAACTAGAAATAAAAAAGAGCCAACTGTTAAGCTGGCTCTCTCGGTCATCATGGTAAGCTATTTCAGAAGTCGAGATTGTATGCTTTAACTACCGCCTCGTAATCTGAATAATCGATTTTTGCTTTTAGCGTAAGTGTTGGTGGTATCGCAACTATTCGTAGGACATCTCCATCAAACAGATTTTCATTCGCCTCATTGTTATTTGCTACTTCACCTTCTACGATTAGATCGAAGTTATCAATGTCGAAGGCGTATCGAAGAACAACCAGATCATTTTCGAATGGAGTACTAAACGGTAATGCATGCCAAGCAGTGTTACCTTGAAAACGTAAGTAGGCTAACACTAATCCTTCGTCTACGGTAGCTTCATCCAGAATATCCCATCCATAGGAAGCTACTGATACGAATTCATCGACAACTCCAAAATCCTGATCCGAGTTAATAGTTATCGATGCTGAATAAACTTCGGCATCCTGACCTGATGGGCCTTGTGGTCCTGTTGGCCCAATACATGAAATTGTTAGTAGTCCTAAAAAAAGTATGATGATAGTGTATTTTGTTTTCATGGCTTCACCGTTAGTTTTGGTTTTAAGCTTGCGTCAAAGTAACGGGATGAAATGTATAACCATATCACATGTTTTGGTTAGGCAAAACATGTGATATAGGGAACATGCCAAGATTCATTCAATCTTGGTTTAAGACTTAATTAAATTTCAGTACATTTGTTTTTTTAACGAAAAAGCAAATTCAGAGATCGCTTTGAGCAATATTTTAATGGAAATCCTGGGGCTTTCTACTAGCCCAAGTAGTGGTGGTGCTTACGCATTAATTTTAACTGAAGCTCGAGGTTCCAGACGACTTCCCATTATCATTGGCTCATCAGAGGCTCAAGCAATAGCATTAGAGCTGGAGAATATTAAGCCTCCTCGCCCAATGACACATGATCTGCTTAAAAATGTTGTTTTAAATTTCGATTCAACACTTAAAGAAGTCATCATAAATGATCTCACTGAAGGTACTTTTTTTGCAAGGATGGTCTTTGAAAGGGGAGATGAACTATATGAAGTAGATGCAAGACCTAGTGATGCTATTGCACTTGCGGTTCGTTTTGGATGTTCCATATACACAAGTGAACAGGTTCTGAACGAAGCAGGGATCGTTGCAGAACCCACACAAAGTGGAAAAAAAACAAAATCCGGAGAGTCTGTAGATACTGATAGTGGGGAAGAACTTTCAAAATTGGAAAAATTAGAGCAAGATCTCATTATTGCTGTTGAAACCGAGAATTATGAGAAAGCAGCTAAATTGCGCGATCAAATTCAAAAAATGAAAGGGTAAATTTTGAGCGAAAATTATTGTTCATTTCAGCAACTCCCATTTTCTAATTTATTCACTACCTATACGTCGAGCTTTAAAGAATTAGAAAGGTTTTATTCTACCAATCCCTTCGAAGAAAATGCTGTTGAAGAGAAATCAAAGAAAGTACAATCTAAGGTTAGTAGAGAAGAGGTTGTTCGTGCTTTAGAGGAATATCATGTTTATCTGGGAATACAGGATTCTCAAGCTGATCAGTTAAGAAAATTTTCTAATGAAGATGCGCTTGTAATAGTTACGGGGCAGCAGCTTGGAGTTTATGGCGGCCCTTTATTTACGATCTATAAAACGATTTCCTGTATTCTTTTAGCTCGGGAATGGGAAAGAAAACTTCAAAGACCTGTTGTGCCAGTATTTTGGATGGCTGATGAAGACCACGACTTTGAAGAAATTGCTTCTATCGGAATACCAGGTTTTGAAGGATTTGAATCAGTTTCCTTGGCTCAAGATGGCACTGGGTTGCCTGTTTCTATGGAAATAATTCAGGATACTTTTCCTGACTTTGAGACCCGTGTAAAAAGTACTTTGACTGAGACCGATTTTTCGGACTCACTTTTTAGCGAATTAAATGGATTCTATGAACCAGGTAAGACTCATGTTCAAGCCTTTGCTCAGCTGATTAACTCAATATTCTCAAAAGAAGGTGTTTTAATAGTTGGTAGTAATACTCAGCTCTTGAAGGATTCGGTAAAGGATTTATTCAAAACCTCGATTACAGAAGCAGAAACTATCTACAATTCACTTGAAAAGAAGAGTGCTGATTTGGAGAAGTCATTCCATCGTCAAGTGGTGGTAACCGAATCGAATCTATTTTATATCGATGATCAATTGGGAAGAGTTAAGCTAGAGAAATCAGGGAATGTATGGAAGGTCGGTTCGTTAACACTTAGCCAGGATAAGCTATTATCCTTAATAAATGCCAACCCGGAAAAATTCTCTCCAAATGTGTTTCTACGTCCGGTATTACAAGATATGCTGTTACCCACTTTGGGGTATGTAGCAGGGCCGGGAGAATTGGCCTATTACGGGCAAATGAAGGATTTATATCCTGTATTTGATCTCGAAATGCCCATTATTTTTCCTAGGTTAAGTATCACATTGCTTGAGAAGGGAATTGAGAGAATAATGGAAAAACTGCCATTTGCAATGTGCAGCTACAATAGAAGAATCGAAGATTTGGAAGCCACATATGTTGATCATACAAATTCCAGAGATATTGAAGGGATATTTAGTAAATGGAAATCAGAAATAAATGAGGCGGGAGTTCAACCATCGGGACTTATTAAAGAAATTGATCAATCACTCGAAGGATTAGTTGGGAAAACGGTAACAGGATTTAATAATGAGCTGGATAAGCTAAAAGGGAGAGTTTATCGGTCAATTAAACAGCAAGAAGAAACCCAATTAAAGAGAATAGCAAAAATTAAATCTCAGTTATTCCCAAATGGTTTGCAAGAACGTTCTGTTTCGCCAATATACTTTATGAATAAATATGGGGAAGACATTTGGGATGACCTCATAACCCGATTTGGAGAAGAAGAGTTGGATCTTACTATCCATCATATAGTTTCTGTGTGATGGGTTCCGTTGCTGAACAAAAAGATTCTCTCAGGAAATCAATTCTCTCTCAAAGAACTAAGATCCATAAAAGTGTCTGGGAGCAAAAATGTTCAAGGATTATTGAATATGCACTCGAATCGAAAGAGTACAGGCAGGCCAGAGTTGTTCACACATTTGTATCTATGAACCAACGATTTGAAGTGAACACGCATGCTTTAATTACACATATGCTCGCCCATGGGAAAGAAGTTATTGTTCCAAAAACCGATTTTGAAAATGAAAGTCTTATTCATTCAAAAATTAATTCATTATCTGATTTAGTCCAGAATAAATGGGGAGTTCTTGAACCAAAAAATGTAAATCCTGTATTGATTGATTCAATTGAGTTAGTGTTCGTGCCCCTACTAGCTGTAGACTTGGAAGGGAATAGATTGGGTTATGGTAAAGGTTTTTATGATCGCTTTTTGAAAAGTATAACTGCGCGATCATTGGGCTTAATCTTTGAGGAATTTGTTTTGGAGTCAGTTCCATTTGATACTTTTGATCAGAAACTAGATGGATTTATTTCTGAGAAAGGCATAACCTACACGTAACAATCAAAAAATGACTCCGTAGCGGGCTATCGGAGGAAATAAAATGGCAGAAAAAACCAAAGAAAAAACATATTCGAAAACCGGAACAGCATCACTTGAGTTCGATGATTTTGAACTTCAAAATACGATGCGAAATTTCCTTAAAGAGGAAGAGAAAGAAACAGGAAAGGGTATTTGGAATTTTGCAACCATTGCCGGATTAGCAATGTTATTTTTTGCTTTATCATCTGTACTACAGTTTATCGGTATTTCTTTTGGAGTTGGGTTTGCATCTTTTCTTGAGGGAGCAACAGCTTCAATGCCATTGATAGGAGGGGCATTGGTAACACTTATAGGTTTTGGGTTTTTAGTTGGTGACAGAAAAAGAGAACAAAAGGCCGAAAAGGAAATACGTCGAAATAAAAAGGCTAAAGTAAAGGCTGCTTCTGTTTCTAGCCGCAAAAAAATGGATGATGTACACGGTTCTGAATTTAATACTTCAACTAAAAGCACCCTTAGAAACGATTTAGACTCAGATTTTATGTCAAGTTCCAGCTCTACCAATTTTGAAGACTTTGCCATGGGTTCTTCTTATGAGTATCGACATGTTAAAAAACTGATGAAGTCACGTACCAACAAGAAACTGGCTGGTGTATGTGGTGGGTTAGCAAAGTATTTTGGAATTAGTCCTACCGTAGTCCGATTTATTTTTGTAGCAGGTTTTTTTATGAGTTATGGCGTATTGAGTACAATCATTTATTTAGGATTAGCACTTGCAATGCCGAAAGAGCCTGTCGAACTTATGGATGATTTTGATTTCTAAATTATCCACAATTTACTTTTATGTTCATCTCTTTCGAAGGGATCGATGGTAGTGGTAAATCCACACAAATCGCTCTGCTTAAAGAAAAACTCATCCAATCAAATAAGGTAGTACAGGTTTTTAGAGAACCGGGTGGAACAATCCTTTCTGAACAAATCAGAGAGATATTATTGAACTCAGAACTAGAAATTTCACCAGTCTCCGAATTGTTGCTTTTCTCTGCTGCACGGGCACAATTAGTTAATGAGGAAGTGATACCAGCTTTAGATAGGGGTGAGGTAGTAATTCTGGATCGTTTTTATGATTCAACTACAGCATATCAAGGATATGGCCGTGAAAGTCTTTCCATCGACCAAATAAGAGTGATTAATAAAGTTGCGTCTTATGAGCGCAAACCTGATTTCACTTTTTATCTAAGGCTCAGTATCGATGAATCAATCGCTCGCAGAAAGAATGAAAAAGATGATAGAATGGAGAAATCCGGAGTAGAGTTTTTTAAGAGGGTGATAAAAGGGTTTGATGAAGTTGCAAGAGTTGAATCTCGTTTCCGAACTATTGACGCCTCTAAAGATATAAGCACCATTCATTTAGAAATACTAGATCATCTTGATTTTCCATTTCCCGAAAAGGCATAGTCGTTTTTATCAAGCTTTTAATCCTTTTTATACATCAAATAGTCTTTAAATATTTTATCTGTGTTAGTAATTGAGGCTTAATCATATTATCCGTAAATTTGAAACAATATGGATCAATCCTGCCTTTTCCCGGAATTGATCCATTTTCAGTTAAATATCAAACGACTATAACATCTTAGATACTTATTATGGCGCACGAAAGAATCGAGATTGATTTGCCTCTTGCTAAAGTTTATGAACTTCTAAGTAATCCTGTTGACTTCCCAAAATTTTTGGAGCGTATTGATTCAGTAACAAGAATTAATTCTCAAACTTTCGAATACAGAACCACTATCGGGAGCGAAGAGTTTGTTTGGACTACAAACCTAATTGATAATCTTAGAAACACCCGTTTCGCCTGGATTACAATTAATGGTAATTTGAACCAAACCGGAACTATCCGTTTTACTCCTCTTGATAATGGTACTCGTACTCGAGTTGAATTTTCTTTGGATTATAGAACCTTTTTTGGTGATCCAACCGATGATTTAGCTTCTTTTATTGAAGAATCTCCGGCTCAACTGGTTAAGGATCTCGAAAAGTTCAAAAAACTAGCTGAATCTGATACTTTTAAAGAAGAACAGGCAGAAGTTTCTGAAGAGCAGGTAACTGCATAGATTTATTATTAACCATTCCGAATGCGCATCAAATTTGATGCGCATTTTTTTTGCTCTAATTTCTTGGAATGACCTTTTCTGAATTCAAGAACTCCCAATACTCTCAAAAGCCACATTATCTTTTAATTGGGAACCCGGTTAGTCATAGCGTTTCTCCAATAATGCATAATACAGCACTTCAATTCCATGCAATTGAGGCTGAATATCATGCAATAGCAGTTTCTATGGGTGAGCTTAGTTCACTGATTTCGCATTTCAACAGTCCCAATTTTTTAGGAGCAAATATTACACTGCCTCACAAGCAAAATCTGTTTGAAGTAGTTGATTCACATACTATTACTGCCTCTTCGATTGGTGCAATTAATACTATAATTAAGAGAGATGAGGGACTAATTGGTGAAAATACGGACGCGTATGGTTTTCTAAAGCCACTTGAAAAGTATTTAAATGAAATAGATCAGGATAGGGCAATTGTTTTTGGAGCCGGTGGAGCAACCAAAGCAATTAACTATGCATTGAATGATTTAGGGTTCGAAGAAGTTGTACTTGTATCACGAAAGCCAGAACGCTATCAACAAATGGAAGGAACTATAATGTGCAATTATGATCTTTGGACAGAATTTGCAGAAGATGCTTCGCTTATAGTGAATGCAACACCGCTTGGTATGGTCCCTAATACTACAGCTTCTCCGGTAAAAGCATCTGAAATAAGTTTCTTAGAAGGGAAGATTTGTTATGATATCGTTTATAACCCGAGGGAGACTACTTTTCTAAAACAGGCTAAGCAAGTTGATGCTTTTCCTATCGGTGGATTAGGTATGCTTATCCATCAAGGAGCAAAATCTTTCAAAGAGTGGACAGGTAAGGAATTCCCTTTAGAACTGATCAATGAGGAATTAGATGCAGTCTTCCCAAATTGAATTCATACGACCCGAAAAACTTAATGATGGACGAATACTCTCCTGGTTTTCCTTAAAAAATCCGGAATTGATTGAGGAAGGTCAGGTAATTCCGGGGCTCAATATTGGTTTCAATTCTAAAGACAGACATGATATTGTTCTTCATAATCTCAAGTTGTTATCCGATGAGATCAGAACAAAGACAAGCAGTATCGCCTTGGCCGAGCAAGTTCATAAAAGCGATGTAAAGTTAGTTTCTAGAGGGGGTATCTATACCGAAACCGATGCCTTTGTAAGCAATACACCGGGAATTGCTCTCGGAATACAGGTAGCGGATTGCGGAGCAGTTCTTCTTGGAGATTCAATGAATAAGGTAATAGGCGCTGCTCATGCAGGTTGGAGAGGAGCGGTTAGCGGAATTGTTCCTAAGACTATCGAAGAGATGGTTACTCTTGGAGCAGAGAAAAACAGGATCAAAGCTTTTATAAGTCCATGTCTTGCAGTACACAACTTCGAAGTAGGAGCAGAAGTTGCTAATCAATTCCCTGGGAATCTGGTTGATAATAATTCTTATGAAAAACCCCATGTTGACTTAAAAGGTCTGATAATTGAACAACTCATGGAGGTTGGGATAAAGCAGGAAAATATAGAATGTGACGCCCGCTGCACAATAGATTATGAAGATCTTTTCTACTCCTATAGAAGAGAAAAAGAAAAAAGTGGTCGCATGCTTGGGGTAATAAAGTTAAACTCTCTCAAATGAGTTTATTTTCGATTTGAATAAACAGAAGCTCGCCATACTGGGATCAACGGGGTCTATTGGGACGCAAACACTTGAAATTGTGCGCCAGCATCCCGATAAATTTGAGGTAACCGTACTTAGTGCCAATACTAATGTTGAATTGCTTGCTCAACAGGTTAATGAGTTTAACCCTGAATGCGCCCTTATCTGCAAGGATATACTCTTCAAAAATTTAAAAGAGCTGGTAAAAACAGAATCCGAGCTTATTTCTGGAGAAGAACATCTTTCTAGACTTGCTACCCATGCAAAAGTAGATACTGTGGTAAATAGTTTGGTCGGTTTTTCTGGTTTCCATCCTACCATAGAAGCAATCAAAGCCGGGAAAAAAATTGCTCTTGCGAACAAAGAATCATTGGTAGTTGGCGGAGAACTCATATTCGAATCACTAAAGAATTCCACCTCAACGTTGATCCCTGTTGATTCTGAACACAGTGCTATGTTACAGTGTTTAGTAGGGGAGCCAAAAGGCTCATTAGAGAAGATTATTATTACCGCAAGTGGCGGTCCATTTCGGACGTTCTCAGTAGATCAAATGAGGAGTGTTACTAAAGCCCAGGCTTTGAAGCATCCTAATTGGAATATGGGAGCCAAAATCACCATTGATTCAGCAACAATGATGAATAAAGGGCTAGAGATAATTGAGGCTCACTGGCTATTCGATATACCTGTTTATAAGATTGAACCCGTAATTCATCCCCAAAGTATTATTCATTCGATAGTAACTTTCAAAGACGGTTCCAGTAAAGCGCAGCTTGGATTACCGGACATGAAGGTGCCTATTATTTATGCCCTTTCTTATCCGGATAGACTCGACTTAGAAACTCCAAGGATGGATTGGACAAAGAAACAGGATTTAACTTTTGAACCAGTAGATTATTTAAGGTTTCCCTGCGTTAAGCTGGCTATAGATGCTATAGAGGAAGGAGGAGTTACTCCAACAGTGTTAAATGCTGCAAACGAAGTAGCCGTGCAACGCTTTTTGAATGAAGAAATTGGTTATATTGACATTTCGAAAGTCGTTGAAAAAAGTATGCAAAACATTCCTAATCAAGGGGATATAAGTATTGAGTTACTTAAAGAAATAGATAAAGAAACGAGAGCATTTGCCTCAACAATTTAGCGAGTATGGAATTCATTGACATTTTAAGGACAATAGGCATTTTTATGGGGGCACTTATGATCTTAGTGTTCATCCATGAATTAGGTCACTTTTTAGCTGCCAAGCTATTTGGGATGCGTGTGGAGCGTTTTTCAGTAGGCTTTCCTCCTCGGGTATGGGGATTTAAAAAAGGAGATACCGATTATTGTATTGGAGCTACTCCGCTTGGCGGCTATGTCAAGATCTCAGGGATGGTGGATGAGAGCATGGATACCGAATTCATGAACAAAGAACCCGAGCCATGGGAGTATAGAAGTAAGCCGGTTTGGCAACGGATGATCGTAATTACTGCCGGAGTAATATTCAATATGATCCTGGCTTGGTTCATTTTTACTGGGATGACGTGGGTAAACGGAAAAGTTGTTGTTTTTGCAGAACAGGAAAATGGTATTTATATCGACGAAACGTCTTTTTTATATGACTTAGGATTCAGAAATAATGATCAGATAATTGCAGTGAATGGCAAGAATGTTGACTATTTCAATGATTTGGTTTCTCCTTCAGAAATAACCAGCTCAAACTTATTCTATACTGTGATAAGGAATGGAGAATCAGTTGATATTAATATTCCTCCTAGTTTTTTGGATAGCATACAAACACGAGGGTTTTTGGACTTAGATTATCTTTTACCCTCAAAAGTATTGCAGGTGGTAAGTGATTCTCCTGCTGATATAGCAGGATTAGAATCAGATGATTTGATTATTGAAGCCGATGGGTTTGAAGTTAATTCGTGGAATGGTCTGGTTTCTTCTATTGAAAGCTCTACCGGCCCTATGGATTTATTGGTATTACGAGGTATTGATACTCTTGCTATCTCCGTAACTCCTGATGCAGCTAAAAAAATTGGTATTCAGGGAGGAAGCATCAATTCGCTGAATTATGATCTGATTGAATATGGATTCCTTGCATCGGTTTCGGAAGGCTATACTCAAACAATTGAAACTACAACTGGTATTCTCAATAGTTTTGGATTATTGCTAAGGGGAGAAGTATCAGTTAAGCAAAATTTAGGTGGTCCTATTGCTATTGCGAGGGAGACAAAAAGAGCTACTGACGAAAGTGGGGCTAGTGGCTTCTGGAGAATTACTGCTTTTCTTAGTATCACTCTTGCAATAATGAATATCCTTCCAATTCCAGCTCTTGATGGTGGACATCTTGTTTTCTTGATTTATGAGGGGATAGTCAGGAAAGAACCTTCCGAAAAATTCAAGATTGTTGCACAAAATATCGGTTTCATCCTTCTTTTAACCTTGATGGTCTTTGTTATCTTTAATGATATTATGAAGCTATTTTAAGCATGTTCGCAAAAGAAGGGTACTTTACAATGGGACTTGTTACGGTAGTTACGGCTACCGTATTTGTTTTGACCAGTCAATACATTGATCACTGGGTTTCTTATCTCATTTACAGTTTTTTTGCAATAGTCTGGGCGATAGTAATCTATTTTTTTCGAGACCCTGAACGTGTCACTCCAGATGGTAAATCGCTGATAATATCTCCTGCTGATGGTAAAGTAGTATTGATTAAGGAAATCGAAGAGGATATTTATCTCAAATCCAAGGCTACTCAAATAAGTATATTTTTATCACCGCTGGATGTACATGTAAATAGAAATCCCATATCGGGTAAACTTGAATACCTGAAATATCATCCGGGAAAATACTTAATGGCCTGGGACGAGAACGCTTCTATTGAAAATGAACGGGCAGATTTTGGGGTAATGCATTCATCGGGTACAAAACTTTTCTTTAAGCAGATTACAGGCTTTCTTGCCAGAAGGATTGTTTATCATATTAAAGAAGGTGATGATCTGGTTTCAGGTGAAAGGTTCGGAATGATGAAATTCGGAAGTAGAATGGATGTTATTGTACCCGGTAATGTTGAAGTACACGTGAAGGAGGGAGATCGAACCTGGGCTGGAGAATCAGTTATTGGAAAGATAGTTTAAGATGAAATATCCGATTCAAAAGAAATATTACGGTTTCAAGAAAAGACGGGAGGAGATCCGGAAGTCGAAACCCCCAGTAAATCCACGGATAGCTGTTCCCAGCTTTTTTACCCTGATGAATCTCTTTTCGGGTTTCTTGGCTATTATTTCAATTTCAGATGGTAACTTATTTTGGGGAGCCTGGTTAATTATTGCTGCCGGGATGTTCGACGTGTTTGACGGGCTTATGGCTAGATTGGCTGATGCTCATAGTGATTTTGGAATAGAGCTGGATTCTCTCAGCGATATGGTTTCATTCGGAGTTGCTCCGGGTTTCCTGGCCTACAACTTTGTGTTATATCAATTTGGGATGTTAGGTATTCTTGTTAGTGCAATTCCGCCATTATGCGGAGCTGTCCGATTGGCAAGGTTTAATGTAAATGCTCGTCTTAAACCAAGTGCAGATAGTTTTATTGGATTACCGATACCGTCTGTAGCCATCATCATAGTATCCTTTTACCTCACTTTCAGAGACGATGTGTACTTATTTGATTTCTTTAAAAATGGTGTAAGCAGTGTCTTGATCCCACTAATTGTAATTGTTTCTTTTTTAATGGTTAGTACTATTCAGTTTGAGAAGATTCCTCGTTTTGATAAGTATTCAATTAAGACAAAGAAGTGGACCTTTCTCTTATTTTTTGCATATCTGGTAATAATCATCGTTTTCCGTGAATACGGACTTATGGCTGTGATTCTGATTTATATAACTAAATCAGTAACTCTAGGTGCAATTAAATTTTTTCGAGCTGATTATACAGGAGAAGAAGAACCCTTTCAGGACTTCAGTTAAGCGGATACTTCTAAGTTTTAGTCGATCGGATTAAGAAAGTGATTTGCTACAGCATCACTTATTTCACTAAAAGCTTCTCCAACTCTCTGTCCTTCACCCCAATTCGTTAGGATAACAATGCCTAAATCAAATTCAGGATACAAAGCTAAGTATGACGCATATCCGTCGATGTCACCACCGTGGTAAATGATTTGCGTATCCCATTTGGAAGAATCAATTACAAAGCAACCTAAACCATAACTCCAGGTTTCATTTATCGAAAGGCGCTTCTTCATTTGAATATCATTGGTCTTGCTCTCCTTCAATAAGTGAATCATAAATTGATTCAAATCAGAAACAGAACTAAAAATATTCCCCGCACCCGCGAGTGTTCCCATATCCCATGGTTCTGTTTTTTTAAGTGGAGACACTTCTAGGTAAGGAGTAGCAAGATTATCATGTAAACTTTCGCGAAAGAATAGGGAAGAATGATTCATGTGATACGCCGAAAATATATGTTCATCCAGTAGCTCCGAAAGAGGTTTATTCATTCGATACTCCATTGCAATTCCAAGAATCCCATAGCCAAAATTAGAATAGCTATAATGCCCGCCGATTTTATTCTTAATGGATACCAGCTCTATTCCTTCCAACATTTGTTCGATCGAGTAACCCTGAATAGGGTCTGGGTCAATTCGCTCCAGGTTAGACGGATATCTCGGAAATTCTGAAGAATGAGTGGCAATATCTTTTATGGTCACTACTTGCCCAGAAGGAGATTTTGGAAAGTTTAAGTCATCAGGAAAAAAGTCAGAGAGGGTATCGGAAGGGGAGAGTATCTGTTTCTCAATAAGAATAGAAAGTAAATGCCCGGTAAACATTTTTGTTACCGAGCCTATCTGATAAATGGTATGTTCGTTAGCTTTAGTTTTGTTTTCTACATCAGAGTAACCGTATCCCTTAGAAAGAATAACATTCCCATCCTTAACTACTCCAACAGCAATCCCTGGAATTGAATGGTTATCGATTTGATCATTAACCAGCTGATCAATTTCTAGGTCTTGGGCAAATAGGGTGTTACTAAGGATCAGGAAAAAAAAACAGTACAAGAGATTTCATTGAATCACATTAATCATCTACTTTTTCAAAAGTGCTAGTATTCCCCATTGACATATATTTGATGCTCCCATCTTTCTCTTCTTTAAATCCCATAGTTCTAAGTCCGTCAGTACTTCTAAATAGGTTTGGTGATACCTGGAAAAAAGTTCTCCCAAATCCACTAAGCGTATAATCATCATTTACGGTCAAGACTTCTAAATCTGGTAGCCAGCTATTTGTACAAGAATGACAATAGGTACTCCATCTGTAATTACCAGCGAATTTACTTAGATCGGATTTTAACCTCATCTCGAATTCAGAATGATTGGATTCATTTGTATGTCCAAAATACTCCATTACTGTTGAAAGTACATTGAAGCGTAATCGGCTTCCTTCATGGTGGTGAACCACATATATCCCCATATTAAGTTCAGGAACTAATGACAGATACCCACTGTAACCTAGCATATCTCCGCCATGACTGTAGGCTGTTAAACCGCTAATAAAGTCTTCGTAAAAGCCATAGGCAAAACCTTCAACTTCCTGATGAATGTTTGACTGGTTCGTCTGCATATTCATAGCCATTTCGTTGCTCAAAATAGTATTGTTATTCCAGCTACCTTTATTGAGGAGCATCAACATGTATTGAGCCATATCGGTAACCGTACTATTGATTGAGGAGGCAGGAAAAGTATGGTACCATTCCCAGGGTTGTGGGACATTTACACCGTTTCTATATTCATAGCCTTCTGCAATAAATGGATGATGACTTTCTGGTGGTTCAATGCTGGTCATAGTCATTTCCAAAGGTTCCCAGATTTTTGTCTTCATATACCTTTCTAAATCCATCCCCGAAACCTCTTCAACAATTAACCCAGCTAATGCAATTGAGTAGGTTGAATATGAAATGAATCCTCCTGGCTCTCTAACTCTTATTAGTCGGTCTTCAAGAAACTCATCAAGTGGAATTAATTGATCTTCAGAAAAAACTCTGCGTCCATTTATTTCATCAAAACCAGCAGTATGTGTCAGTAAATGATGAACAGTAATGGGTGCTTCATAAGAATTCGGAACCTGAATAGAAGTCAGGTATTTGTTTACATCTACATGAAGGTTTATTTTTCCATCATCTACCAATTGGAGTAATGCAAGAGCAGTAAAAGTCTTTGTAACAGATCCAATTCGAAAAATGGTAGAATCCGGATTGACATGTTCTATTGCCTCGCCCAGAGTGGTAAAACCATAACCTCTCTTCAATACTACTTCTCCATCCTTTACCAGGATGTAAGCTAATCCAGGAGTGTGACTGGATTCCATATTCATCTCGATCACTGAATCAAGCCTTGCCTCAAGCTCACTTAAATCCTGGGCCCAGATTTGATGTAAAAAAGAGGGTAGGTAAGAAAATAGAAGTATGAGAAGAAGAGTCTTTTTAGTCATCGTAACTCTCATAAGTGTATGACTTGTGTATGATTTTCCATTCTCCTTTGATCTTGAGTAGAAGAAGGTAGTCTGTATAAACTCGTTTACGTCCTGGAGTAATGATCTCGATTTTTGCTGAAGCAGCATCATTCGCATAATCAATGAATAAGATTTTTCCGATTCTATCTCGCTTTTCACCGTTTTCAAAATAGGTGATATAAGTCTCTCCGGGAAGTACTCTGAGCTCACCGTTCTGGATACTATATAAGTTAAGCTCTTCATGAAAGGCTCTTTTGAGGCGATCTGCTTCCCCATTAGCAGTGCCTTCGATATAATCCAGCAAAGTATTTTGAATCGCTTCTGTTTCTGTTTGGGCATAGACTGTTGTACTAACAGCAAAAAAGATGAGTAGAAGTATAGTCTGTTTCATTTCTCCGATTTTTAGTTTTCGGGAAAATGACAAAAAATGAAGCTTATTATTTAGGAAAGGACTTCGGATTTATAAATTCGAAGAAAATTGCTAAAAAGTGAATTTGGGATAAGATCTTTCTTATCCCAAATTCACCTTAGCTCTCGAAAGACTTCTTGTATTGGGCCGGGGTGATCCCATGTACCTTCTTAAAAGCACTATAGAAAGATGAGTTAGATCTGAAACCAGCTTCCTTTCCAATTGCTTCTAAAGTCAGGATAGAATTTTCTCTAAGTAGTTTTTCAGCAGCTTTGATCCTGTATTCATTAACGAAAGCCGAAAAACTCTTACCAAGGTTATCATTAAGAAACTGAGAAAGATAATGAGGCAAGACTTCCAATTGAGAAGCAACATCAGCAATTTTTAGATCAGGCTGCTTAAAAACCTCACCTTCAATAAAAACCAATTCTAGCCTGGAAGAAAATTCTTTGGCTTCATTCTCAGGGATTTTTCGATTGGAGTATTTCATTGGAGTCTCAAAATAAAGAGGGTTATTCCTGACTTTGAAAAACCAGAGCAGAGCTGATAAGTAGAAGATGAATGAAAATGTGAGTGCTCCCATGATATAGGAGGTATAGCCACTGGTATAGTAGGCCAGCCAAATCAAAAATATTCCCACCAAGATGTTAATACTCCAGACCTCACCAACGGAAAGTTTCTCTTCTTTTTTGAACAGCTTGATAAAGAGCCCTCTGCCTATAACTGCTGATAGCAAAATGTATAAGACCCATTGTGTATAAATACTTCGTACCAAAAAACCTCTCCAAATATGCCTGAACTCATGATAAGGGTAGTAATAGGAAAGAATAATTAGCGCAATAAGCCAGGGGAGGATATGCCCAAGTATATATCCGATATGGATCTGTTTCTTCGACATTACACTTTTTATATATAGAAAAAGGAATGGCCCGATTAATCCACATGCGATAAGTCCTATTTGAATGAAAATATTCGAGATTAATGGATTAAAATTGAGGAACACTGATTTCCCTACTCTTATACTCACCATTAATAAAGTACCGGCAAGGAGTAACGTAGTTTGGTTTTTCTCCTTGATAAAGAACGCAAAATAGGTACTTAGGAATAGTCCATTGAATGCCCCAATGGCACTAAAGAAGAATAACGCAGGATTTTCAATATTCATTGGTTTTAAAAGCTCTTAAAACTTACTTACGGTATTATAAACTTCAGCAGTGAGTTCGGCTACTCTTGACCATGTATAATGTTGCAAAATATGGTCTCTTAAATTAGATGATTCAGGCTTTGTTAATGACTTATTTATCCCCTTGACTATCGATTCAGAGGATTGGGGATCTATATATTCTGCCAAATCTCCGAAATATTCCTTTGTTCCACCATACCTTGTAATAACAATATTGGCCTTGGCTAGTGCAGCTTCCATAGCAGCAATCCCGGGAGTTTCGAACAAGGAAGGTAGGATGAAGGTATTACAAGCAGCATAAGCTGAAGCAAGAAGCTCAGAGTCATGTTCCTGAGTTTCGATAAGCGTAACATTAGAAGTTTGAGCAAGTTTTTTGCACGAAGCTCCATAGTCGTCATCATAAAAGGAACCAATAATAACAACTGGTTCTGGTATGTCTTTCGCTCTTTCCAGAAGCTTGATTACATTTTTGCGCTGTGCCCCGGCATGACCTGCAAAAAGAACGAATTCCTTCAGGCCATACTCTTTTATGAAGAGATCCGGGCTAGAATCTTTAAATCGTTCTTCAACGCCATTTGGAACTACATGAACTTTTTTAGCTGAAACATCAAAAGCCTGGATTATCAAGTCAGCTTCTTCCTGTGTATTTGGGACCACTTTGTCGGCAAGATTACATATCTGAGCTTTAATTCCGTATTCCGAACTAATGCCAGAGCCTAATTTTGAAGCAGTTCTCTCTAGCTTAAGCTTAAGAGAGATATCCTTTGCGGGTCTTGTAGAAAAGAACACCGGCGAAAGAACAGTTTTAATACCAATTTCAGAACACCTTTTAATTATCCCTAATGTTTCAGGGCTTGCAGTAAAAATATGAACCAGATCTACATCTAAAGAATCTTGCCATGGAGAGATGAAATCAACCTCTACTCCCTGATTTTTAAGGTTTTTCGCTGTTTGATGAGCTTGAGTTCTTACCCCGCCGTTAACTGCAACAATAGATAAAGGAGCTATAAATCCGACTTTCATAGTTTTTTTCTATTTCTCCAGTCTAAGATAGAAGTTTTAAGCAATTGGAATGTTGAAGAAGTAAGTTCCTTGAGCTCGTTAATAGGTTGATGGGAAAGTTTCTGATAAGATTCTCTGGCTAATATTTCAATGTTGCTTGCTTCATCTATTGAAATCAACTCAAAGTTGTTATGATCAAAAGATTTTTGATAAATCAACCCTTCAGATTCAGTTGAAAAAGATAACTCCTGATTAGAAGTGTCGAAATAAGCTTCATACTTATTCAATAAACGTTCCTTCCAGAATCCTGAATATTCCAAAAAGCTAAGCTTTGTTAAGCCTAGCTTATTTACCTTTTTGAAAATCGTATCCCAAACAGCTAATCCCTGTTGGAGTGGGTGATGATAAAATATAACAGGGAAGGAGCGTACTAATTTGCTTTCTAGAACCTTTTCAAAATAGATAGTCATCTCATTTTCACAAACCCGTTTTCTACTTAAGCTCCCGGTGCAAATAGGATGGATGGGAATTTGAATAGGGAGGGTATCTGAATTCGAATCCAGATAAAAAGGGAGTCCATCATAACCAACTGTGAACTCTGAAGTATATTCGAAAGAGTATTTTTGAAGAACTTCCTCAAGAGTCGAATTCCAGATTCCATAAGGAGCACAAAAACCTTTTGGCTCAATACCTTCATCAATTAATTTTTGTAATCCGAGTTCGATATTATTGATCACATGCTCATAAGAAGTAGAAGTCCCATGTTCGTAGCCATGAAGAGCTAATTCCTGTCCTTCGAAATCTTTAAATGTTGAAAGCCAATCTTCATGAGCCTCGACATGTAGAAACCACGTGATTGGAATCTCGTGTTGTGCGCCGAGTTCATAAAGTTTCTCTATGGAAGTTTTATCGCCATAATCACTATCGATTCGGAATGCGAAAACAGGTGTTACTTCAGGAGAATGCCATTTATTGATAAAAGGGAGAGATTGGCTAAAATGAAGTTCTTTGATTAAAGAAAGAACAAGCTCTGTTAGCTCATGCTTAGAAGTTTTGCTGACCAGTTCATCTGGATGTCTACCTTGTTTATAGAAGAAGCGTTTTCTTGTATAACTTCGATCAGTTACCTGGTCATCCGGTGCTATTTTAAGAGAACAAATAAAATCATTCTCAAAGTCATATAAATCAGCAAGTGAATCATTGCTCTGCTGGTGGTAAATATCCAGGTAGGGAAGGTGCGTAAGAAATAGAGGAGAATCGTTATTGTATATCCTCGTTAATTTATTTGCTGGTGTATAATCGTCAAGAGCTTTTATAGTCTTAAGTACTGCCCCTCCACTGGAAATAAATAATTGTATAGAATGAAGCTCTTTCTCAGAAGGTGATTTATTAATTATAAGAAGAGAATAAGAAGTTGAGTCTTCAGGTACCTCATGGAGTTCTTCAAACCAGCATCCAATTTGATCCAGAATGGTTTTCCACCCTGAGGTAAGACCTAAAACTCCTATGCAAAGCCTTCTACTCATCTAAGAATTTTTGATTTGAACCAGTTAAAGTGATCATGATCTAATACTCTTACAAGCCAAAGGATAGGTACCATAACTATAGCGGCAATGAATCCCTCAACCAAGGGAGGCATCGAAACTAACGTGCTAAGATAATACAGACCGATTCCTAAAGAGATGGTGAAAATAATTGGATGTATGATGCTGATCTTGACATACTTTTTGAAGTAGTATAGTGAAGCGATCACAAAAATCAACTCTGCAACCGACACCATAGCTACGATCAGAGTAAGATTTTTAGAGAATCCCGCACCTACATAAAGAATTAATGCCACTGCTCCAGCTAGCAGAGTAGATTTAAGGAATTCATGGTCTCTTCCAATGGCTACTAATCCAAATGCACTTAGGCTGTTCAGGAAAGTGAGAAAGAGGAAAATGCATAATGTGGAAAGTAACACAGTACTTTCAGCATATTCCAGACCATAAAAAAGATCGATGATAAAAGGAGCGGATATGGCTATTCCTATTGATAAACTTGTTCCAATTACGATTAACCAGGTAGAAGTATATTGCATGTTTTCTATAGCAAGATCCCGGTTTACAACCCATTGAGAAGATAAATTTGGTAGGAGTAACTGAACAAATATTCGGTCAATAATCATTGCGGCAAGTATCATGCGCATTGCCGCTCCATATAGTCCGGCGTCAGAAGCGGTTAAAAACCATCCTATGATTATAGGAGGTAAGTATTGCATCATATTAGTGAAAAAAGAGCCAATACCTACTTGAAAACCATTATGGTATAATTTTTTTAGTTGCCCAAAATCTCCGAATGGGAGTTTGAGTATAGGTTGCTTCAAGTTTATGAGTCCGAGAAAAACGGCAGAAGCAATTAAACCAGCAATAAAAAAGAGGGGCACTTTTTCAATATCGGTAGCGGAATGGATAAAAATGACAGCAAGGATAAGATATACCGAAGAGGTCAATACTCTTGAAATAGCTACCGTACCGTACCGTTGTAAGCCGTTATAGTGCCACTCAAGTATCAATGAAATAGGTATGATAGAAAGCGTATATAACTGGAAAATCTTTTTCTCTTCGTTCGATAGATTTAGGAATTCGATGATCGCAAAACCAAGGAGGGAAATTAAAATCCCCAGCATAAATTTGGCCAGCAACACTTGTTTACTGTTATAGTTTCTTTGATCAACAGGCTTTGCTATTTCTCTTGATCCAATAGTACTAAGGCCCATATCTGAAGCCCATGCACAGTACCCTGCATAGGAAAGAGCGATCGTAATAATACCAAAGGCCTCAGTTCCTAATACCCTTGCTAAATAGATACTTGTAATAAATCCGATTCCCTTTCCTATGAAATCACCAAGAAAAATGTGGGTTATTTTTTCTTTTATAGTCGGCAATTAACCACGGCTAAGGGTTGAACTCAGTAATTCTTTTAACTCTTCTTTTGTCTCGAAAAGAGAAACCAGGGGATGTTTTTTAAAATCCAATAAGCCAGGTTTCATGGGTGCTATTATCTTTCTTTGGTAGGAAAGAGCCATTTGAATTCCACCTGAGTTTAAAATCTCATTATAATTGAATACACATATATCGGCGGCACTTAGAAGAAAAGGGTAGTGCTCCTCGGGGATAAATCTGGGTATGTATTTTACTCTTTCATCCTGGCTGGTATGCTGCATTATATACCTATGAACATGTTCCTGGCCTTTTTTCATATATCCAGCCAGAATAAGCGTAAACTCTTCGTTTTGCTCTTTTAGAATATCAATAACATCCTGAATACCTTTGTATTCACTAATTCCACCAAAAATCAAAAAAATGGGACTTTTGAACATATCTGTTCCAAGGAAATACTCTCTCCTGATCTTATCGATTGCTTCTTGCTGTGGTTTAATTTCGGATGGAAACACGGGATGAGGTAAGACTACAAATTTTTCTTTAGGCTGTTGATAGTAATCACTTACCTGAGGTATCTGATGCTTTGAATGTACATGGATAACCGACGATATCTTAGCCATCCACTTATGAATCGTATGATGTAAGGCGAGAAATTTTTGATCATGTGGTTTTAGATTGTGAACCGTCCACACAATTTTGCCCCCAAAAAGCCTGTAAAGTGCAATACATAGCAGCTTATAAGGCATGCCAAATAATGACTTAGCATCCTGAAATTCAACCCAGTGGTAATGCAAGATAGTCTTCCTATTAAATAAGGGAGTGATCGCAAACCGAATATGCGCGAATACACTAATACTTAAAATCTTGTATTCAGAGAATAAAGATTCATATAGCAGGAATAGATAATCTGTTTTAGGAAAATTGTATCGAATTAACGGCACTACAAAAACTGTATGTGCTTTTTCATTAACCTTTTGATACATCTCCTTTAGAGAAGATACTTCCATAAACCGTCTGTACTACAATTGATATTGCAAGCCAACAGAATGTACAGTGCCAAAACCGGTATTAAAAGGAATTAATGCATAATTGAATGTTACTTTCTCGGTAATAAGTCCAATACCAAATGAAATAGGGCGGGTATTATCTCCGGTTTTATAGCCCGTTTGGATTTGAACAACCTCAGCAACTTCAAAAAGAGCAGCCACATTTATGTAGCTTTCGTCAGGGTTATAGTCTTGTACATTGGTTTGGTCTTCTGTGTCTAATGGCATTACATAGTCGGCCATCATCCTAATAGAGACAGGCAATTCTTTTGCTTTTTTATGGGTGAAGCTGATTAAGTCTATGGCGAAACCAGCATTGAAACTACTTGGTAAATCAGTGGCAATTTGATTCAACTCTTCCATTTCGCCAAGGTTAAGCAGAGAAGCTCCTAAAGTAAGTCTATCATTAAAGAGTTCACTTGCAAGCCCAAGACTAACTGCGTATCCAGTAGCCCTAAAAGGAAATATTTCTTCATTTAGATAGTGTCCCGAAATGCCTGCCGAGAAGTAATCAAAATCATAAGAGTAAGCACCTGATATAGCAACATATTGAATTGAAAAATCACCGTTAGACTCTCCTGGTCCATTTCTTTGCTCCAATCCTGAAACTCCAGAAGTATAAAATGAAAAAGCGACGGCACGACGATTCTTTTTAAGATTTATCCCGCCAAATAAGTTATTTGAATCAGAAATCCAGTTGGTATATCCCAAACCTAGTGTGGTAGTTTCTGCCATTGATAATAAAGCCGGATTGGAATAAAGAGAAGGAGCTCCATTTGGGGTTGCAACTGTAGCTTCCGATAATGCAAGTTCGAATGCAGTCGGTCCAATATTCAATAGCTTTAATCCACTTTCCTGAGCCATTGAATAGTGGGGGATAACTATAAGTACTAATGTGACTATTATGATTCTCATAAATGTAAACGTAGGGCAAAAACATGCATGTTTGCAACCTGATAAGGTTCAATTACAAAAGCGTAGTCGATGGAAGGAGATAAAGCATCAAACGGTAAGTACACGGAGAATCCTGTACTTAAAGAACCGCTATTTGAATTCGTTAAATCACTAAATCTGTATCCTCCTCTAAGTGAAAACCGCTTATGAGCTTTCCATGATCCACCCATCCTGAAAATTCCTGAGCTTGTCGAGATTTCTTCGGTAGTTTCAATAATCGAAGTCGTGGTTCCTTGAACAAATACATCATAATTAATTCTTTCCGAGAGATAAGACTGGATCTCATATTCACCAGCTACAGCAAAATCATTAGTTTCATAGGATAATGACCATTTAAACCGGGTAGGGAAGGTATTAACTACATTTCTTGATTGTGCCAGTCCATACAACTCAGAGGAGTTCCAGGTATAATTGGCAAACATATCCTGTATCACAAAGGCAGCGTTAAGCTTTTGACTGATTTTGTAGAGTATGCCGAAATCTATGCCGACCGCAGTTGCTGCCTGGAGATCTTCATGGTAATTTGCATAGTTCAATTTAAAACCGATACCTGCGTTAAATTTGTTGCTGAATTTTATCCCAAAGGTGGTGAATATCTGATATTCCGAAACATCAAAATTGCCTAGTGGATAGCCGCTCAGTGTACGTTCATCGATATCCTTTACCCCTGATCTTATAATTCCGAATGAAATTCCTGCATTGGGAGGGAGTTTAAAATTTGCTCCCAGGTTTTGGTAAACCCGGTCGAATTCCAGGGACGAAACAGCAAGGTCTAATTGGTTGAATCCTACAGTTTCAGCAGCTAATGCCGGATTATAGTATGGGTAAATACCTTCTGATGTTGAAGCAGAGAAAGCATTAGCCATCGAAATACCTCTTGGCCCAAAGCCCAACCTGCTGGCAGCTCCGGCGAATCCACCATTTTGTGCAATCACGCTTGTTGAAAAACAAGCGCCTAATAGTCCAATGATTAATATGTGTCTAAAATGCTTAATCATTCGATGAGTAATATTTTACCATTGACAGTATTTCCGGATGTTTTCACCTGGTAGAAGTAGGGTCCATTGGCAACTCTTCGGCCTTTTCCGTCTACTCCATCCCAAATCGCTTCATAGCTCCCCGGACTTGTGGCGGTATATGAATCCAACTCTCTGACAAGGTTCATTCCAAAATCAAAGATTCTTACCTGTATGTCACCAGAGTTAGAAGCCTCAAATCGAATACGGACAAGTTCGTGCTGAGTAGGAGAGAATGGATTAGGGTAGGCGTAGGTATCTACACTTCCGGCATCAGTATCATATTGGTTCCCCCCGGATAGGGGGAAGTTAACACGAGTAATTTCCCAGGTTTCTCCTAAATCATCCGTAGAAATAATTCCATCAGTAGTTCCGATCCAAACTCTGTTATTAGTTACAGTTATTGCCTGAAATTCAGCACTACTCTTAAGAAAAGTATTAGGATTTTTTATCTGGCCTTTCTTCTGCCAGGTATCTCCTCCATCGGGTGATATAAATAGCCCGTTTTCTCCTGCAGCGAACACATACCCATCTTTAAAACCTATTCCCAATATCTTTTGACCGATAAGCCGCTGTCCGAAAGTCTGGCCTCCGTCATCCGTAAATACAATTCCGAATCTATCATTTGAGTCGGCTATCCAATTTGTCATCCATATTCTTCCGTTAGAAGTGTCTTCACGGATTTCAATAATCCATCTTCCTAAAATTCCAGTTGAAGATCCATCAGTATTTGAGTTTCTCCATGAAATGCTATCGAGAGGGGCGGTGAGTGCGTTTTCTGAAACATTAATTCCTCCAGCTCCACCATACCAAACGCGATTTTGCGAGTCGATATGTACCGCGAACCCCTTGAGATTATCGTCATCTACGCTATTATAAATATTCTCGAATTCTATACATGTCCCATTCTGAACTGCACTGCAATCCATCCATACATAATCGTTTCTATCAGGAGTTAACTCAGACTCTCCAAAAGGAGGAAGTACAACTCTTTCCCAGCTTTGTCCAAAGTCTGTACTCCTTAATAATCCGGAAGCCCAGTTAGCAGAAAAAATTACATCCCCTTTAAAATCTACATTATAAGGAGGGGACTGTTCAGGAACGATGATTCTCTTTCGGGTATAAAGAGTACCTCCATAAGTAAACGTAGTATCGCCTTCTATAAACCGGTCAAGTAGAAACTCACTGAATCTCCAATTTTCGCCTCCATCAACAGAAATATAGTATCCATATCCCGCGGGTTGAGTACCAGCTAGTGTTTCTGAGGTAAATCCTAGACCTGAAACTACAGTATCTTGGTTTACGGACAACGAAAATACCCTGCCAATACCATTATCTATACTATCGATACCAGAAGGGCGAAACCAGTCAGGGCTATTTCCAATATTTCTGGTAAGTGCTGGGCTAGTCCAGACCGTATCTCCATTCGCTGAGATAGAGGATACCCCGTTTTGTCGGATGCTATTGAAGGTTGATGGAGATGGTCCAACAACTTGAGCGAAAGAAGGACTAATGAAGAATAATGATGCGATTGCAAATAAAATCTTTTTCATCAATTCCCTCTTATGCTAAAGGTGGTTCTCACTGTGTCGCTATATAAGCCACCTTGATCAAGTGCAAAGAATTCAATATCAAAATCACGTTCTATTCTTCCGCTTGAAGGATTTGCTGGTACTTCTAGCGACCAAGTAAAGGTATTATCATTTGCTGTACTATCTCCAAGTGATGCTCCATCATCAGCCATATCAAAAGGTGAACCTTCTACCTCACCATCTTCAAAATCGATTATTCTTAGAAAAACTCTCTCAATAGTTTCGTTACCATCAGAATCAGCAACTTCAGCGGTAAAGACTGCAGGAACAGATCCCGAAGTTGGTCTGATAATAGTACCAGGACTTGTAGTTCTAACTATTGTTGGAGGTTCACTTGAGAAACCAACTATATAAAATGGAGTTTGAGCGTAACCGCCTCTTCCGGATTCATCAAAAGCATAAACTTCAATCAGAAGGTTTTCGATGGTTGTGGTAGAAGTAGGAATATTTGCTTCACCAGTAAACATGTTTTCTTCTGATGAGGCATCTAAGCTCCCCTCTATGGTCACCGCCAACGAGCTTATATCTCTTACTACAAATCCAAAAATAGAAGATCCGTCAATATTATAGATGGTGGCTTCGATAGGCAAAGTGATAGTAGTGTCAACGAATCCATTAGAACGAGTAAATACAACAGAGTCTATAGGGATCTCTATACCTGCTACTTCAGGGAATAATGCTAGATTATCAATAGGATTCGTGGTTGCATCACAAGCCCATAAAAAGAGCAGGGACAAATACAGGAATGAATAGCCAGGCTTTGGGGTCAATTCTACAGCTTCTTGATTTTTTGTAACCAATGTTACGCATTAGTTCATGCCAAGTCCACTACGACTTTGATCAATTAAAATTGTTCGTTTTTTGCATTGCATTTAGAAAAGTGCCCCGCTATATTCGTCCACGATGAAAATCAGAAATGCAAATATCAGTACTTGGTGGTGGCCTAACGCTTAACAGAGCAGTGGGCGAATTGCATTTTCGAAATTAACATCATGAATTTATTAATACCCACTGTTCCTCTGGAAGAGTGGGTTTTTTTTTGAAATAAATACTGGACAATCTCATCGTCATTACGGGCACGTACTAATGGCGTTAAGAAGAGAGGATTGAACATTAAAGCATGACCAAAAACGAATTTTTAAAACTCAGCAACACATATACGGCTATTCCGGTATACCGAAGGCTATTAGCTGATGTATTAACGCCGGTTTCATTGTTTCTGAATATTAGAGAAGGGGCAGATGCTCCATTTCTTCTTGAATCGGTAGAGGGAGGAGAGCAACTGGCTCGTTATTCATTTATTGGGAGGAATCCATATCAACAACTTGGGTATGACGGGGAATCAGTTAGTCTTACAAAAAGGGGTGAACATGTAGAGCTAGAAAAAGGGTATTTCGAAACGCTCAAAGAACTTACTACTGCCTACTCAGAGCCATTTATACCCGATTTACCCAGACTTACAGGAGGAGCAGTTGGATTTTCTGCTTATGATACGTTTCGACTGGTAGAACACTTACCAAATGTACCAGAAGATGAACTGGGCCTTCCCGAAGCTATTTGGTCATTTTATGATGAAATCTTTGCTTTCGATCATGTAAAGCATCAGGTTGTAATGATTAAAACCGTTTTCACAGAAGAGGTAGATGACCTAGAAGCAGCTTTTGATGATGCTCAAGCTTGCCTTGATAAGATGGAAGCTTCCGCAATGCATTCCGATTATTCAAGGCGGGACTTCCAAATATTTCCGGATTCCTTAAAAAGTAATCTTGACCCGGAATACTTTAAATCTATTGTAGAGAAAGGAAAGGAATACATTTACGAAGGGGATATTTTCCAGGTAGTACTTTCGCAACGGTTTGAAGCAGATATGGAAGGAGATTCTTTTATGCTTTATAGGGCACTAAGAATGGTTAACCCATCTCCATATCTATTCTATCTCGATTTTGAAGGTTTTACAATCGTTGGTTCATCTCCTGAAGTTTTGGTGAGCGTACAGAATAAAGAGGTAAGGGTTCTGCCCATTGCCGGAACCAGGCCCCGAGGAGAAACACATGAGGAAGACCTGGCCCTAGAAGAAGATCTGAAAGCAGACCCTAAAGAAGTTGCAGAGCATATCATGTTGGTTGATTTGGGTAGAAATGACCTTTCCAGAGTATGCGATGCAGGTACAGTTAAACTGGAAAGAAACCAGGTTATTGAACGGTATTCGCATGTAATGCATATTGTAAGTGATGTAGTTGGGCGTCTTCAGGATGGTATGACTTCGGTAGACGCATTAATGCAGGGTTTCCCTGCTGGCACGGTAAGCGGAGCTCCTAAAATACGAGCTATGGAAATTATCGATGAAATGGAACCCACTAAGCGTGGTATCTATGCAGGAGCGGTAGGCTATTTCGATTTTTCCGGAAATATGGACACATGTATTGCAATTAGAACCATGGTTGTAACCGGAAACAAGGTGTATATTCAGGCCGGAGCAGGTATAGTTGCAGATAGCAATCCACAAAAAGAATTTGAAGAAACTCAAAACAAAGCCGGAGCGTTAGTTCAGGCATTAAGCGTAGCACTAGATATTCAATGACAAAGAAGAAAACCATTCTATCAGGTATTCAGCCTTCAGGAAAGCTTCATATAGGTAATTATTTCGGAGCCATCCGACAGCATATTGCCATGCAGGATGAAGGCGATGCCTTCTTTTTTATCGCCAATTATCATTCTCTTACTTCTTTAAGAGAAGGAGAGGTTTTGTACCAGAATACGTTAGATGTAACACTGGACTACCTTGCTCTTGGATTAGACCCAAATAAAGCCACATTCTTTGCCCAATCAGATGTGCCTCAGGTTACTGAGTTAGCATGGATGCTAGGTACACTTACTCCGGTAAGTTTGATGGAGAAAGGTGTTTCTTATAAGGATAAGATCGCAGCTGGATTAAGCTCAAATATTGGATTGTTTACCTATCCAATCCTTCAGGCAGCTGATATTCTTATTTACCACTCGGATGTAGTACCTGTTGGAGAGGATCAGAAACAGAATATCGAGATTTGCAGGGATTTGGCAGGAAAGTTTAACCGAATGTACGATGGTGAATACCTCGTGATTCCAGAGGATTATATTGTTAAATCCGTTGCGGTAGTTCCAGGTACCGATGGCAAGAAAATGAGTAAGAGCTACGGGAATACCATTCCAATTTTTGGAGGAGGAAAAGCTTTTAAAAAGACCATAATGAGTATCCAAACGGACTCAACACCCCTTGAAGACCCAAAAGATCCTGAGAACGATAATGTTTTCGCTTTAATTAAGCTCTTTGCTGATAAATCCAGACAGGAAGTAATCGCTGAGAAATATCGAGTGGGAGGCTATGGGTATGGACATGCAAAAACTGAGTTATATCAAATGATAACAGATTATTTTGGTCCTGCATTAGAGAAAAGGAAAGAACTGGAAAAAGATCTGAGCTATGTAAAAGATGTACTTGCTGAAGGTGGAAAGAAAGCCAGAGAAAGGGCAGAAAGTGTGATGCAGCCAATAAGAGAAGTTACTGGAATCGTAAGGAGCTTTTGATGGTATTGATAATCGATAACTATGATTCTTTCACTTATAACCTGGTACATCTAGTAGCTGCTGAAACAGATGATTATCAGGTAGTAAGAAACGATGCGATGACCTTGGAAGAAATCAAGGCTCTGAATCCGGATAAGATTCTCATTTCTCCAGGTCCCGGCCGACCAGATAAAGCTGGTGTAACGGAAGAGATTATTCGTGAACTTGGACAAGAAACGCCAATATTAGGAGTGTGTCTAGGGCATCAGGCTATTGGTGAAGTGTTTGGAGCTAAAGTAGTTTACGCTCCTACCTTAATGCATGGTAAGGTGTCTAACGTAGATCATGATGGCAAATCTATTTTTGAGAATGTAGATGAAAACTTCGTTGCTACCCGCTATCATTCTCTGGTATTAGATCCTTCAACTATTCCTGATGATTTAGAAGTAACAGCTAAATCAGGAGAGGTCATAATGGGAGTTAGGCACAAAGAATTTCCAATAGAAGGAATCCAATTTCACCCGGAAAGTATTTTGACTACGGAAGGACCAAAAATGTTAAAAAACTGGTTAAGGCAATAATGACAATTAAAGAGATACTAGAAAAGCTTTCATTTGGAGAAGATCTTACTTCTGAAGAGGCAGAACTGGCATTAAACCTGATAATGAATGGGGAAGTTAGTTCTGAGCAGGTTGCAGGTTTCTTAACGGCTATGAGAATAAAGGGTGAAACCATTGATGAACTCACTTCCTTTGTTCGGGTAATGAGGAATAAATCCACAAAAGTAAATGTGGATGTTACCGGAGCAGTGGATTTAGTTGGAACAGGTGGAGATAAGTCCGGGACGTTCAATATTTCAACTGTTTCTGCGGTAATTACAGCTGGAGCTGGGGTTCCTATTATTAAACACGGTAATAGAAGTGCATCAAGCCAATGTGGGAGTGCAGATGTATTGGCTCAATTAGGAGCTAATATCGAATTGGGGGCTTCTGAGGTTGAGAAGGTTTTTAATGAAGTAGGCATGGCCTTTATGTTTGCTCCGATGTTTCACCCTGCTATGAAATATGTGATGCCGGCACGGAGAGCTCTTGGGTTCAGAACCTTCTTTAATATTCTGGGGCCACTTTCTAACCCTGCAGGTGTAAACCGTTATGTGATTGGGGCTTTCAGTAAAGATGTGGCCCAAAAAATGGTTCGCATTCTAGCTAAGTTGGACACCGAGTTTGCTTATACTTTTAATTCTTATGATGGGTTGGACGAAATCAGTACAACCTCAGACGCAGAGATTTTTGAAGTCAAAGATAGTGTAGCTTCACAAGCATTTTCATTTGCTCCCGAATCACTTGGATTCCAAAGAGTTGGGATGGATACCTTAACAGGGGGTACACCTGAATTAAATGCCGAAATATTCTCTGGTATTTTGAATAACACCGCTACAAATGCTCAAAAAGATATCGTGTTGCTAAATGCAACCTTTGCAATCCAGGCATCAGGAAAAGTGGATACCCTAAAAGAAGCTAAAGAACTGGCAATTGATAGCCTTGAATCCGGGAAAGCTAAAAAACTGTTCAAGAACTTTGTTGAAGCTACAAACAATGTTGAGGCCTAAACATTGAATATACTCGAGAAGATAGTAGAGCAAACTAAATCGGATCTTTCTAAACGAAAGCAAAAGATCTCTTTCAACGACCTGCATTCCTTAGAGGGTTATGAGAAAGAACGAATAGATTTTAAAAGTGCGCTTCAAAGAGATGGTGTATCTGTAATTGCTGAAGTCAAAAAGGCATCACCTTCAAAAGGAATCATTCGAGAAGATTTTGACCCATTGGATATAGCCCTGAGATATGAAGATGGTGGGGCATCAGCTATTTCTGTATTAACGGACGAACCCTTTTTCAAAGGAAGTCTCGAGTATTTATCTGCTATTTCAAAGCGAGTCCAGGTCCCGCTTCTCAGAAAGGATTTTGTTATTGATCCATTCCAGGTTAAAGAAGCCAGGGCATATGGAGCAGATGCAGTTCTGATAATCGTTGCTATCACCCAAGGCGATCAGCTCTACGAATTAATTGCATCTGCAAAAGAGTTTGGGCTTTCAGCATTGGTAGAATGCTATGACCAGGAAGATTTCGATCGTCTGAATTTTAATGAAATTGATATTCTGGGAGTTAATAACCGAGATCTAAAGTATTTCAATGTAGACGTTCATCGCGGGACATCCATCTTAAAACAGGCTCCTGATGGAACGGTATTAGTGTCAGAAAGTGGAATTTCGACTGGTGAGGACATCGCCCTTCTTCAAAAAGAAGGAATTCATTCAGTATTGATAGGAGAACACTTCATGCGTCAATCAGATCCCGGAAAGGCGGTTTCTGAACTATTAGAGCAAGGTCAGGAAGTGATTGAGCGAGGAGTAATTCATGGATAATCGGACTAAAGTGAAAATTTGTGGGCTTACAAATCTTGAAGATGCCCGGTTTGCTTCCGGAGCAATGGCCGATTACCTGGGATTTATATTTTATCCTAAAAGTCCGCGATATATTGAACCCGGTGAAGCTGGAGCTATCATCAATTGGTTAGAAGGCCCGGAAAAGGTAGGGGTTTTTGTAAATCAGTCGTTGGATGAAGTAAATCAAATAGCCAAAGAAACAGGGCTCGATTATGTTCAGCTTCATGGAAGCGAATCGGTAGAATATTGCCAATTGATTGATAAACCGATTATCAAAGTGCTTCATATTACTAGCGAAACCACTTCTGAATCCCTGAAAGAACAAGTAGCGCTCTATTCTGAAGTAGCTTCTTACTATTTGTTCGATTCAAAAATTGGAGATCAATGGGGTGGAACGGGAAAAACCTTTGACTGGAGTATCCTGAGAGACATTGAAAAAGTGCATCCATTCTTCCTCTCAGGGGGAATCACTCCCGAAAATGTAAAACAAGCTATCGAGACTGTTCAGCCATTTGGGATTGATGTATCGAGCGGGGTAGAGGAGGAGCCAGGCTTGAAAGATTTTGAAAAAATTGAACAATTAATGGAGGCTATAAGCGCTCTTGAATAATTAATTAAAGGTCATCCTGAGGTTACTACCGAAGGATCTTGACGGGTATTCGTCTAGATTCTTCGCTTTCGCTCAGAATGACATTTATGACTATGGAAACAACAGTACCAGAAACTAAAACCTACAATCAACCCAACGAAAGAGGATATTTTGGCGATTACGGAGGGAAATTCGTTCCGGAAATTCTCATTCCGGTGGTTCAGGCATTAGAAGAAGAATATCTTAAAGCTAAAGATGACCCTGAATTCCTGGCTGAATATCATGCTCTTTTGGAAGAATATGTTGGACGACCCACCAAACTCACCTTCGCAGATAAGCTTACGGAGCACTATGGAAAAGCCAAGATCTATCTAAAGCGAGAAGACCTTTGTCATACCGGTGCCCATAAAATCAATAATGCTATAGGTCAGATCCTTTTGGCGAAGCGAATGGGTAAGACCAGAATTATAGCCGAAACCGGAGCCGGACAACATGGTGTAGCTACTGCAACAGCTTGTGCTAAATTCGGGCTTGAGTGTATCGTATATATGGGTGCTGAGGATACCGAACGTCAGAAGTTGAATGTAGATCGCATGCAGCTTATGGGTGCGGAGGTTCGAAGTGTGCATAGTGGTTCAAAAACCCTCAAAGATGCTACTAACGAAGCCATTCGAGATTGGGTGACGAATCCGGAGGATACGTTCTATATCATTGGTTCTGTAGTAGGACCTCATCCATATCCGATGATGGTTCGGAATTTCCACAGAGTAATTGGCGATGAAGCCAAGCAGCAAATCCTGGAAAAGGAGGGAAGGCTTCCGGACTATATTATGGCTTGCGTTGGAGGAGGCTCTAATGCCATGGGGATCTTTTATCCTTTCATTAATGATGATATAAGGATCATTGGTATTGAAGCGGCTGGTTATGGGGTTGATTCCGGAAAGACGGCAGCGACCATCACCAAAGGAACTCCTGGTATACTGCATGGTTCGTTGAGCTACTTACTCCATGATGAAAATGGTCAGATTGAATTAGCCCATTCTATTAGCGCAGGGCTAGATTATCCCGGGATTGGTCCGGAGCATTCTTACTTACACGATTCAGAAAGAGTGGAATATCATTCAGTTACCGATGCGGAAGCAATGGAAGCAGTAAAGTTATTATCTCGAAAAGAAGGAATCATCCCGGCGCTGGAGACTGCTCATGCCTTTGCCTGGTTGGAACAGTTAATGCCAACAACAAGTGAAGACGAGATTGTTCTTATCAACTGTTCCGGAAGAGGAGATAAAGACATGAAGACTATTTCAGAGAATTTGTAACAGAATAAATAGTCATCCTGAGGCTACTGCCGAAGGATCTAGTCGAATACCCGATTAGATTCTTCGCTTTCGCTCAGAATGACCATGAGAAGAAATGAACAGAATCACTAAAAAATTTCAAGACAAAGGCTCAGGTGAGAAACTAATGAGCCTCTTTATTACGGCAGGATATCCTGATTTAGAATCAACCGTTGATCTTATCCTTGGCTTCGAAAAGGAAGGAGCCGATGTAATTGAGCTGGGAATGCCTTTCAGCGATCCGTTAGCCGATGGCCCAACCATTCAGTATTCCAGTGAAGTTGCCATCGCTAATGGCATTTCCATCGATAAGATTTTTGAGATGGTGCAGGAAATACGGAAAAGTTCAGAGATACCCATCATTTTGATGGGTTATATGAATCCGGTATTGAGATACGGGGTGTCAGAGTTTTGCAAAAAAGCTGGTGAGGCTGGAGCTGACGGTCTCATTCTTCCTGATATCCCTGTAGAAGAGAGTGGAATCATTGAGGCAGAAGCTATGAAAAATGATTTGCCAATTATCTATCTGGTCGCTCCTAATACCTCTGATGAAAGAATGAGATTAGCGGACCAGAAATCGGAAGGTTTTGTGTACTGTGTTTCAGTTACAGGCGTTACAGGCGCAAGAGATGGAAAAGAAGTTTCCGATTCCGTAAGCCGATTCATAGAGCGGGTAAATACGAATGTAACAAAGAATCCAAAAATGGTTGGCTTTGGTATTAAATCGTATGAAGACGCTCAGCAGATCGCATCAAATGCCGATGGCTTTATTGTTGGAAGTGCCTTAATTGATACCATTAAAAAAACGTACCCAGTTGAAAACTGGAAACAGGACGTTTTTTCTTTTGTACATTCACTGAAATTTGGAAAGTAATACCGATATGAGATCAAATATTATTTCTAGCTTATTTTTAGCGGCTATTCTTGTGCTAACAATATCATGTAGCGGAGACTATCGCCCGGTTGCTCAAGGGAACATACGAGAGTTTGTGGTAGTAATGGATTCCACAGAATGGAATAGTGAAACAGCCCAGGCCATTCGCGATACTTTTGGGAAAGCAGTATTTACACTCCCAAATCCGGAGCCATATTTCAATCTTACCTTCATGCCTATTCGGTCTACCCAACAACTTGAGCGCATTCGCAGAACAAAGAATATCATTTTTGCTTCACCTATTGATGCGGACAATAATGTTGGAAGGCAGGTTCGTGCTTTCCTAGATGACGGGGTAGAAGCAAGGGTAAGGAGCGGGGAGAGCTTTGCATTTCCTCTAGAAGATCAATGGTATAAAGATCAATACGCCCTTATCCTTTCATCATCTTCAGACTCAGCACTGGCTCAGAAAATCAAAAATTCAGAACTGGCTTTACTTAATAGTGCACTTCAGAAAGAGTTAACCCGATGGAACTACGATGTATATGAAAAGAAAGAGCAGGTTCAATATTCAGATTCGCTATGGGAAGATCATGGATTTAAAATTCGTATTCAGCACGATTATATTAAGAGTGTAGATACAACCGATTTTCAAACATATCGAAGATACCTTCCTGAAAACGACAGATGGATGTGGGTTTGGTGGAAAGACGGGGTAAATGATATCAGCTTTTTGGACGATACCTGGATTAATGCAACCAGAGATTCACTTCTTCAACAATACATAAAAGGTAGTACTACTGATCAGTATGTTTCTACAGAATATCGTCGTCCGGTAGAAACAACAACCTTCCAGGAAGGAAGATTGCTTGGTTATGAGACTTTGGGGACCTGGCAAATGATAAATGGTGCCATGGGAGGACCTTTTGTGAATTTCACCTATTATGATCCTGCTACAAGAAGGCTCTTCATGATTGAGTACACACAATTTGCCCCTGCTGTTCGTCAAAAGCTTCCTTTTGTACGTCAATTCAGAGCAAAGGGGCGTACATTCGAGAGTGATTCAACATGGACGTTAAGTAGTTCATAACTATTTGTGAGCAACAGACGAACATTCAGGGAATCGATCAAAAGGGCGCTTTCAGAGCGTAAAAAGGAGCATCGTTTTCGATCGCTTAAATCGCTATCTCCCATTCCGGGAACTTCGAGGATAGAGTTTAATGGCAAAGAGTACATCAATTTCTGTTCAAACGATTATCTCGGCTTAGCTACTCACCCGGAAGTAATAAGAAGATCAAAGGAATTTACAGCCAGATTTGGTACAGGATCAGGAGCTTCCAGACTCGTCTCAGGTAGCCTTGATATTCATCAGCAATTGGAAGAAAAACTAAGCACTGTTCTGGATCTGGATGCAGTACTGTTATTCAATTCAGGCTTCCAGGCAAATACAACCATTCTTTCTTCAATAGCAGGAAAGCGTTCTTTAATACTTGCTGACAAGAAGTGCCACAATAGTCTGATTCAAGGTGCCCTATTGAGTAGGGCAACATTCAAGAGATTCAGGCACAACGATTACGAACATCTGGAGAATATGCTCATAGAATCTAGATCGGAAGGGTATGACCAGATTTGGGTGGTATCAGAAACCGTTTTCAGCATGGATGGAGATCGATCGGATAGTATGAAACTTGTTGGTCTGTGTGAGAAGTATTCAGTAATGCTTTACCTGGATGATGCACATGCATTGGGAGTTTTGGGCGAGAATGGACTTGGGTTGAACTACAAACGAGAGGGAATAGAATTATCGCTAGGTACTTTCGGTAAAGCCTTTGGTGCTTTTGGAGCATTTGCGGGGTGTTCCCGGGATTTAAAGGATTACCTGATTAATTTTTGTCCCGGTTTTATTTATACCACCGCTTTGCCACCTTCAGTAATCGGTGCAGTTGATGCTGCCTTGGATTTAATTCCTTCAATGGATATTCAGCGCACTTTTTTAATGGAGAATGTGGCTTATTTGAAGGAAGAGCTCGCAAAAGCTGACTTCGAGACCGGAGTTTCAAATTCCCAGATTATCCCGATAATCATTGGTACAGAAGAAGAGACAGTAAAACTTTCGGTTTTCCTGGAAAGTCATGGATTCTTGGCTTCAGCAATTCGTCCACCAACCGTGGAGGCAGGAGCATCACGAATAAGGGTTACATTAACTACAAACCACACAAAAGAAGAAGTTGATCAATTAATAGAAGTTCTTAAGGCATGGAGAAACAGATAGAAATTCAT
The DNA here is from genome assembly GCA_003712055.1 of Balneola sp. Classification (NCBI taxonomy): domain Bacteria; kingdom Pseudomonadati; phylum Balneolota; class Balneolia; order Balneolales; family Balneolaceae; genus Balneola; species Balneola sp. The sequence goes on along the minus strand of RHLJ01000001.1, from coordinate 350,341 downwards.
GCTTATCACGGTTGGGGATTTGATTCAACATTTTGGACTCCTATTCAAAACCGACTACCTGAACACGTACTTTTAAAACCCGCCGATCGAGGATATTTCGGAGGCAGTTTTGAACCTGAATATGGAGTCGGTGTCAAAAGAAAGGTTTTATTTCTTCATTCCTATGGAGTGCATTGGTGTCCTCTAGAAAAGAGAGAAGAGGTAGATCTTATTGTAGTATTTAATGGCTTTGATAGTTTTCATCCTCTTAAAAACCCTGATAAATCTCGTTCAAAAAAAACGCTCAAGCTGATGGAGAAACAATTCAGGCAAACCCCCAGAGAGGTATTGACCGCTTTTTATAAGAATTGTTTTATAAAGAATGAGATTGCAAATCCCAGCTTACAATGGATGAATCAATCCATATTACGAAAGGATTTATCTGCACTACATAGTACAAAACTAAAGCTGTCCAAAAAGGAAAAAGCTAACTGGATAATCATCGACTCCAGTAACGACTTCATTGTTCCTGGTAAAAGAGGAGAAGAATTGTCGGTAGGTTTGAACTCAGCTTCTTATGAAGTGGTTCAGTCGGGAACTCATAGCTTACCGAATAGTAATCCCGGGGATTGTATCAAGATTCTAACAGACACTTTCCCTATTTTTGACAGGTAATGAACAGCATCGATCAGCAAGTTATACAGACGTCTCAGGTGAGGAAGAATTTTTCCGCTTCGGTAAGCTATTACCACGAACATGCAGTGATTCAGAAAAAGGTAGCAGAAGGGCTCATAGCTTCTATAAAGCCCTGGAAAGACATCATCCCTCCAGGTCCTGTTTTAGAAGTAGGATGTGGAACGGGCTTCGTTTCAGAGCATATTGTAAATGAATTCCCAAATCGCGAAATAGTAATTTCAGATCTGTCCGCAGATATGGTGGATTTTACTTCAAACAAGATTGGAAAAAGGGACGGGGTAGTTTTTGAAGTACTGGATGTAAATGATTTTAATATCCAGGAATACAAATACGCGTTGATTGTTAGTAATTTTGCTGCTCAATGGTTTGATGATCCGGCAACAGGACTGGATCGGTTAACAAAATCCTTAAAACCAGGTGGATTGCTCATTACTGCTTTTCCTGGAAATCACAGTTTCGCTGAGTGGTATGAATGTTGTCTTGAACTGGGATTACCTTTTACGGCCAATACCTTGCCTGATGTTGAGGAAGTAGTTGTTAAGCTGTCTCTTAATCCCGTTCAGATCGACTATTACGAAAATGATTTATATCAGGAATTTGAGTCCTCATTGGGTTTCTTTCAGCATCTTAAAAAGATTGGTGCTCATACATCGAAAACAGGTAAATCTCTAAATACAAAACAATTACGTCTGCTCACTTCATTTTGGGATAAAAAGAAAAATGGAGATGTTAAAGTGAAATGGCATGTGGTATATCTTGCAGTTAAAAAAGAAATGAGATGATCAATTTTCCTGGGCGATTTTTTGTGACTGGAACGGATACCGAAATCGGTAAAACAGTAGTATCAACAATGTTAATGTGCGGATTGGATGCTACTTATTGGAAGCCTATTCAGTCTGGACTGGAAGAGGAGACAGATACCCAGTTTGTTCAACGCGTTTCTGAATCGGGAAATGATCGGATTATTCCTGAAAGATATCGATTGAATACTCCAATGAGCCCTCATGCTTCTGCAGATATTGACGGAGTCTCTATTTCACTTTCAGATTTTGAGCTTCCCGAATTTCATACAAAGCACTTGATAGTGGAAGGGGCTGGAGGACTTATTGTCCCGATTAACTGGAAGGAAACCGTGCTCGATCTAATCGAAAAATTCAACATTCCGGTGTTGCTAGTGGCTCGTAGTTCGTTAGGCACGTTGAATCATACACTGCTCTCCCTGAAAGCTCTGAAAGATCGGGATATTGATGTATTTGGAGTTATTCTAAGCGGTGATATTCATGATAGTAACAGGGAAACGATTGCGCACTTTGGGAGAATACCTGTTTTTGAGCTCGAAAGACTTGAAGAAGTTAGTTATGAATCTCTGGATGGTGCTTTTAATGAGATTTTTGAATAGAAATATTTTTCGTCTTTTGGTTTACAAGACCGTTCTAGAAGTCCGTATTGATAAGGTCGAACCCACCCCTCAATCCCCTCCGCGGAGGGGAAGTTCGTTGTTCAGAATTTATTCAGGTTAAAGAGTTCCCCTCCACGGAGGGGAAAGGGGTGGGTTTCTTATAACTTGTATCTTAATTTATGTGTAATTATTTCCAGTTTCTTTGTCGAAATAACAAAAATTAAAATTGATATATGAGCAAGAATATTTGGCATCCTTTTACCATTATAAAGGGCAGTCCTGAGCCTCTAAAAGTATTAAAAGGGGATGGAGCTTATTTAGAGCTAGAAGACGGACGCAGAGTGCTTGATTGTATCTCAAGCTGGTGGGTGAATATGCATGGTCATTCCCATCCCGATATAGCACAAGCAATTTATAAGCAGGCAAAAACATTAGAGCATGTAATATTTGCTGGCTTTACCCATGATCCTGCGGAACAGTTAGCGGAATTAATAACTAATAAGCTTCCTAAAAACCTAAACAGGCTGTTTTACTCCGACAATGGCTCCACTGCCGTTGAAGTAGCTATGAAGATGGCATATCAGTATTGGAAGAACCTAGGAGAGGAGCGTAAGACCTTTATTTGCTTTGACGGAGCCTATCATGGAGATACCCTTGGCGCTATGTCGGCTGGAGAGCGATCTTTGTGGACAGAGGTATTTAAGGAGCTTATGTTCGATGTGGAGGTTATTCATTACCCCGAAACCTGGATTGGCGACAATGAAAGGGGAGAAAAAGAGGATGCCATTATTGAACACCTTGAGAATTTATTAGATGAAAACCCAGGTAAATACGCTGGTATTTTGATGGAACCTTTAATCCAGGGGGCAGGAGGGATGAGGATGTGTTCCGAGGAATTTCTACAAAAGGTACATTGGGTAAATCGTCAGTTTGATGTGCTGCTTATTTTTGATGAAGTAATGACCGGTTTTGGAAGAACAGGGGATTATTTTGCCTGTCTGAAGGCACAGGTTGAGCCGGATATTATTTGTCTAAGCAAAGGGATATCTGGTGGTTTTATGCCTTTGGCAGCAACAGTTTGCAGTGATGATATTTATGATGTATTTAATTCTGCAGACCCTATTAAAACCTTCTGGCATGGGCATAGCTATACCGGCAATCCATTAGGCTGTGCAGCAGGGGTAGCTTCCTGGAAACTGCTTGTTGAAAATGATTCTGTTTTTAAAAATATGGAACAGATTCATCTGAAGAATTTCGAACGGCTAAAGGATTTACCAAACCTGGAACACTTTCGAGTAAAAGGGACTGTTGTTGCTATGGATATTGTAAATGATGAAGAAGCTGGATACTTCAATACTGTTGCACAGGACATAAAAAAGAACTCTCTTGATTTGGGGTATCTGATAAGGCCGCTTGGCAATGTGCTATATCTAATGCCTCCTTATTGTGTATCAGAAGAAGAGTTGGATGGCGTTTATGATGCGATTATGGAGCTGGTCTCTTAGATTATTAAAATTCCAATGTCCAATGTCCAAATTCCATTTAGAGAAGCTCACTAGAATAAGTTGAGTGTTCCATTAATGATTAGAATTTGAACATTGATTAAAACTCATAATTCCTGAATTCAGGAGCTTTTCTGGCTTTGGTAAGTTGCTCAAAAGAGTAGGCGAGTTCAATGAGTTGCGGTTCGCTCCACGCTTTTCCAAAAAAGTTAATTCCAACTGGAAGACCATCAATATAACCCATTGGAACCGTGATGTTTGGGTATCCTGCTCTTGCTGCTGGAGAACTTGAAGAAAGTCCAAAATTATCCCCGTTCGTATGATCAGTTTTCCATGCTGGCCCGCCTGTAATTGATACAAAAGCATCCAGGTTATTTTCTTCCATTACTTTATCAATACCTTCGTCTCTGGTTTTCCTCATTAGATCGGCCAGAGCAGTTTTGTATTCTTTGGATTCTAAGTCACCTTTTTCATTGGCAGTGATTAGCAAGTTATGATCGAAGTATTTCATTTCAACAGGATCATTCATCGTTTTTTCAATAAGATCATCCATGTCAGTGACTTTCGCATTTTCTCCTAGAGAAGCAAAATAATGGTTTAATCCGTCTTTGAATTCATATAGAAGTACCTGGAAGGAGTCTCCACCTGCTCCGGAACCACCTATTTGATCAATTTCGATAAGAGTAGCTCCCTGAGCCTCTAGTAGCCGCAGATTTTCATTAAAAAGGGTATCTACTCTAAAATGCCTGTTTCTTGGCCCATTGAATACCCCAATACGTTTTCCTTCTAGTGCTCCTTCGTTTAAGAATTGAGTATAGTCAGTATAGAAATTTCCTTCGCTCTCAAGTGTTTTAGCATCCTTTTCATCAATTCCAATCATTGCTCCAAGAGCAATTGCAGCATCAGTCACAGTTCTGGTCATTGGGCCAGGGGTGTCTTGTGTGAATGAAATAGGAATAATTCCTGATCGACTTAATAGTCCAACAGTAGGTTTTATCCCTACGAGTCCATTCGCACTAGAAGGGCAGGTTATTGAGCCGTTGGTCTCAGTTCCGATAGCAATTACGGTTAAGTTTGCTGATGCAGAAGCCCCTGATCCGGCACTTGATCCACATGGGTTTCTGGTAATATCGTATGGATTCTTGGTCTGCCCACCTAAACCACTCCAGCCACTTGAAGAGAAGCTTGAATGAAAATTCGCCCACTCGCTAAGGTTGGCCTTTGCAATAATTACAGCGCCACTTTCTCTAAGTCTTTCAACAATAAAGGCATCCTGAAGAGGCATTGAACCTTCCATAGCACGGGCTCCCGCTGTATTTGGCATTTGATCATATGTGTCGATATTGTCCTTTAGAACTACGGGAATGCCATGCATTGGTCCGCGTTTATTTCCTGAAGCCAGTTCTTCATCTAACTGCCGAGCAATTTCAATGGCATCTGGATTAGTAGCTATGATAGAATTTATAGCAGGTCCGTTTTTATCTACAGCTTCAATTCTCTCTAAATATGTTGACACAACCTGTTCAATAGTAAAATCTCCATTATCAAATCCTTGCTGGAGTTCAGCGATAGTAATCTCCTCCAGACCAAGTCGCTCGTATTGGCTTGTAGAGTTTAATTCACAGTTAGAAAGAGTTAGAAGTAGCAGCAGTGATAGCGCAACAGAGAGTTTTTTCACAAGTCCGGGTTAGTTACAATTTTGAAGAATAAACTCACTTAGTGCTTGTGAATCAAGAAAGCCGGGGTTAAAAAATATTTTCGTTCACTTTCTGTCATGCTGAACTCGTTTCAGCATCTTAGTGATGCCTCAATACTTATTAGGGCTTATGATTGAACAGAGCCTTTTCTTAAGATTCCGAAATGAATTCGGAATGACGGTTAAGGGAAGACCTGCATTACCAAAGCTATTTAGTTTTATCCGGGTTTTGAGTAAGTAAAGCCTGATAAAGACAATCCAAGTTCTGAAGAAAATTGATCAATTAGATCTTTCTTGTAAGGAAGGAGGTTTTTCTGGTTGCCCTCGAAAAGTTCTTGAATCAAGCGGTTATTGAGTATGAAATTTTGAGCATATTCACCAAATTCTTCTTTCATAAGCTTTTGGATGCGGGAATAGTATTTATTTTTAGCCTGCTTAAGAGCCCGCTGAAATTCCTGAACCTTTTGATATTCTTCTCTGGATAATGAATTGAAGGCTTTTTTCTTTTTTGATAATCCTTTCTCGGAAGCTTCAGAGATAGACTTCTGTAATACCAGGTTAAACTCTTCCTGTGTAGTTTGATTTTTTAGAGTTGGATGAATTCCATGTTGTTTTAGCCATTTATTTACGGCGTCAGGTTGATGGGCTAATTTATGTAACCACTGCTTATCAAGTACTTTAAAGGAGGGACGGTTTAAGTTCTCTGCCTTTTGTTCTCTGAGTTCAATGAGTTTGGTGTATACATACCAGTGAAATTCGGAAAACCCTTTCTTATCCTTTTCCTTTAACACAGATTTGTGTTTTTCACCGGAATAATCAGAAGCTTCAATTGATTCATTCTCCTGGATTACCCAATCTTGCATTTTTTTCTTCTCTACATTTTCAACAAGCATCTTTTTTAGATCCAATAAAAAGAGTACATCATTAGCTGCATATTTTAGTTGATCCTTACTTAAAGGTCGGGTAAACCAGTTACTCTGTTGAGAACCTTTATCTATATTAATCTCAAGAATCTGATTGAGCAGCGTATTGAGAGAAGTAGGAGGGAAGTTTAATAACGAAGCTGCAATTTTGAGATCATAAAGACCTTTTGGTTTACACCCAAGCAAATGTAGAAGTCTCAAATCCTCGCTGAAGGAAAAGCAGATTTTCCTAATCGAAGGATCTTCAAGTACAGGAAAAATAGCTGAAACATCTACTGATAAAGGATCTATTAAGAAGCATTCTTCCCCGGTATATATTTGCATTAAGCACAGATTAAACCCATATCGAAATCGGTTTTTATCGAATTCAAGGTCTATTGCGAATTCCTTTTTCTGTGTTAGTGAAGAACAAACCTGGAGAAATGTATCTGAAGAGTTTACGTATTTATAATTCGACAATGTGATGATCTACTATTTATGCCCTTCTATTGCAAGAGAAAACCCAAGACCAAACATACTATAACTTGGACTAATATTTACGTTAAAATCTAAAGTAATTCTCAGTGAGAACCATCCTTTATCACAATCGAGGGTGTACTCATTTGATTACAAGGAACCTGCTCTTCAATTACATCTTGTGCTTCGATATCCGCAAAAGGAAATAAGATGATAAGTATGGACGGTATGAGAATCTTCTCAATGCTTTTAATCTAACGAGTTATAATTATCTGTGAATTTGATATGTATTTGGGAAAAGCAATGACCGGATTAACTCAATTTGCTCGGGAATAATGCTTTCAGCAAGAGCTTCTAAGCTTTGTTCCAATTGTTCTTCCGTTCGCAAGCCTAATACACTTGCAGTTACAGCAGGATTATCTAACACAAAAGCCATTGATTGAGAAACAGGGTTCCCTAATTCCTTCAATAATCGTTGCATGGCAAGTACTTGCTTTTCTGTATATCCCAGGTATTCTTTTGGGGGTTTATCAATCAAAAGACCTTGAGCTACAGCTCCACGTACAAGTACGGAGATATTGTTTTCTTTAAGAAGTTTGAAGGTTTCTTCTTCAGGTCTTCGATCTAGCAAGCTGTATTGACTCATCACACTTATCATATTAGACCGGCTAATCCATTCTCTTATTACATTCGGGCGAATAGATGAAATCCCATACTCCCTAATTTTTCCCTGTTCCTTGAGGAGCTCAAAGGCTTCAATGGTTTCATCGATAGGATCATCAGTGGTGCCTCCATGTAATTGGTACAAGTCAAGGTAGTCCGTTTGAAGGCGTTTAAGGGATTTGTCAATAGAGGAGAGGATATACTCTTTTGAAGGGTTCCAGTCCCAGCCTGAGCCATCTTCTCTCCATTGATTTCCGACTTTGGATGCAATAATTACATCACTGCGTATCTCCCTTAATGCTTTGCCAACCGTTTCTTCGTTCTGTCCCTTATTGTATAGATCAGCTGTATCGAAAAAGTTAATCCCCTTTTCGAAGGCATATCGAAGCAAGTTGGCATTATAGGAGTCATCTGTCCCAAGCGACATACACCCAAAACTGAGTTCACTTACTCGAATTTCGGAATTGCCAAGTTGATTATAGTTCATTTGTGTGATTTCTCAATTATCAATACTACAATTTTAAATTGATTGTTATTTGAATACTTGTTGATGCCCACATTTTGAGCTAGCTTCCAATCGAAATTTGCAATCAATTGACTTAAAATGCCTCGAATTTTTTTGCTAGCAGTGTTTTTATTCAGCTCATCAATATTCGCTCAAGATTCGGATGTTACTTACCCTCCTGAGTTTGACGAACCATTTCCGTTGTATACAAAAGCACTTGGTGACTTTGAGCGTCCTATTTCTTCGACCAACGAGATGGCTCAAAAGTATTTTAACCAGGGTTTTCAAATGATGTACGCCTTTACCAAAGAGGATGGAGCTAGGGCGTTCAGAGAGGCATGGAAAAATGATCCGAATTGTGCAATCTGTTATTGGGGAGAAGCCTGGGCCTGGGGATCCTATTTAAATGGAAAAATGAGGGCCTCGGAGTCTCCAAGAGCTTATGTTGCTATCCAAAAGGCGAAAGAACTGGCAGATCAGGGACATGCCTCAGAAAATGAGAAGGCTTTTATAGATGCTATGTTGGTTCGCTATGCCGAAGACTTCGATTCTGATGAACAAACCAGAAGAGATACTGCTTATGCTAATGCGATGAGAGAAGTGTATGAGCAATATCCGGATGACCTGGATGCTGGTACCTTTTATGGAGAAGCATTATTCCTGTTAGAACCCAGAAGAGGGACCAGAGATTTGAATGACCCTGATTTACAAAAAATCCATGAGGTATTGGAAAGTGTATTAGAACAGGATATTAAGCATGTCGGAGCCTGTCATTTGTACATTCATGCTACAGAATCTACCACTGATCCTGGGTTAGCAGAGCCTTGTTCGGAATATATTGGTACTTCGATTCCGGGAGCCAGCCATATCAATCATATGCCTTCTCATACCTGGAATGAGATTGGGCGTTGGGGTGATGCTGTTCGTGCTAATATTATGGCCTGGCATTCTGATCAAAAAGCAGCGGTAGGCGAGGGCTTTGCAATTTACCCAAGTCATAACCTTCATATGCTACTATTTGCGGCTTCTATGGATGGACAAAGTGGGGTAGCCACTCAAGGCGGTCGTGATTACACCAAGCTGACTGGAAATCATATGTACGAATCACTTACACTCATTCGGTTTGGTCGGTTTGATGAAGCCCTAAAGGTCGAAAAAACAGACGACAAAGATATCCCCGAGGGTATGTGGGAGTTTTCAATGGGTTATGCTCATTTAAAGCAAGGTGACATCGAAGAAGCTGAAGAATATTTAGAGGAAGTATTGAAAAAAGCCGAAGAGTCTACCTCAAGATTTCGTTTTCACCCTGCGGATAACTTGCTGGGAACTGTTGGTGGAATCCTGGAAGGAGAGATCCACTTAACAAAAGGAGATACTCTCAAAGCAATCGAAGCCTTTGAGCGAGCCGTTGAGTTCGACGACGCCTTACAGTATGATGAGCCTGAACCATTACCCTTTGCAGCCAGGCATTGGCTGGGAGCTGCACTTCTCGAATCAGGTGATTACGCAAAAGCAGAGGAGGTTTTTCGGGCTGAACTGGAAGATCATCCGAATAATGGGTGGTCTTACTTCGGGTTGTTAGAAGCATTGGAAGGGCAAGGGAAAACCGATTCAGAACTAGAAGAAGCCTTCGAAAAAAGCTGGGCCCGATCCGATACCTGGATAAGAGGGAGTAGGTTTTAGGTTTTTTATTTGTCATCCTGAGCATACCTGCGAAGGATCTAAGCGGCTTCAACCCATATAGATCCTTCGCTTTCGCTCAGAATGACCTATAAATACTACTCATCCTCTTCAAAAAACTGAACACCGTACTTCGCACCTGCTTCATTCAACGCGTAAAGTACCCCTTTAGGATGTTCCTTATAAGAAGCTTCATTGGTTCCCATCTCGTCAAACATTTCCTCAAGACCAGCTGGAGAAAACAGGATAATCATCTTCGCATCCTTATCTGATTCATTCCTGAATCTGTGCCGTACTCCTTTGGGTACATTCAGAAAAGTTCCAGGATCAGCAACAGCGGTTTTACCTTCTGCATAAAAGGTGATTTCACCTTCCAGGATATAAAACAACTCTTCTTCCCTGGTTTGAATATGAGGAGGAGGGCCGCCTCCGGGAGGAACCACGCTTAAATTGGCAAAGTATTGTCCGTCTGTTTCTTTACCGGTTGCCAGGTAATGATATTCATCACCCGCACCATAAATCACTTTATGGTCATCATTTGGCTGAACAACAGTTATCGAATTACTCATGGTTGTTATAAATAATAGTTAATGCTTTAGAAGGGCATTGCGCGACCTGCTCAATGATTTGATCTCTGGTAGCTCCCTGAGGAGTAATCCAGGGTTTATCTTTAGGTTTGAATACTTCTGGTAACCCTCTGGCACAATTTCCAGCATGGACACAAATAGATGGATCCCAACCAATTTTTATATCTCCTTTGCGGTAAGTTTTCATAATTCTAAAATCAGGTGGTGATTAATTGTTCTGCATCAGTTGCGGTAACGAAAGCTTCAAGCTCAGAGTTAAAGCTCTCTCCAAGTTCTTGATCGAGAATTCCTTCATTTCTATCAAAATTCTTGTTGAAAAAGGGGAGAGAGAAGGAAGAAATAGGCTTACTATTTCCGAATTTAAAGCTCGTTGAGGCCGTATTTAGTACCGTTTTTGCTCCCCGGCCTCCTGGTGAAGTAGATAAAAGCAGCATCGGTTTATGCTCCCAGGTACTTCCTTCTAACCTGGAAATCCAGTCCATAATATTTTTAAAGGCAGCAGTATAAGAGCCGTTATGCTCAGCAAAGGAAATGATCAGGCCATCAGCTTGTTTTATTTCCTCTTTAAATCTTTTCGCAGGTTCAGGAATACCTGATTCACGTTCTCTGTCGATGCTGTAGATTGGCATTTCGAAGTCATTGAGATCTAACATAGTTACCGCAGCATTTTCAATAGTATTAGCTGCAAATTCGGCGAATGCTTTATTAATAGATGTTTTACTGCTGCTTGCTCCGAAAGCAAGAATTCGTTTCTTCATATCAGTTTGATTTCAGTTTAATAATAAGAGAGGAGAGACTATCCAATTCCTCCGGGCTAAGGTTGTCCATCATGGGGTGATGGAGCTCGTCTACTTTTTTATTTAATGTTTCCAGGAGTGAGCTTCCTTCTTCGGTAATAGTTATGTCCATCTTTCGACGGTTTTCAGCACATTCTTTTCTATCCACAAGTCCTTTGATAATTAGTTTATCAATAAGACGGGTTATGTTGCTGCTTTTTTGAACCATGCCTTTTTGGATGGTTTCAACAGTTAAGGGGGAGCCTTTAGCTCCTTTTAGAATCCTAAGCACATTGAATTGAGGTTCCGAAATCCCAAACTCTTTGAGTTCTTTCGTAACCTGGTCGGTAATCCAATGGCCAGTGGTTATGATTTGGTAAATCGCTGAATAATATTGTTTACTCATATGTATACAACTATTGTATGTACAATAGTTAAAATATGTTGATTTATTCATTTATTCAAGACTCAATTAATCAGGTCATGCTGAACTCGTTTCAGCATCTGTTAAAGGAAATGCTTTGATAAAGCTAGTGCTATATCAACGTTCAATTCTCTACAGATCCCGGGTCAAGCCCGCCTTCCAAAGACTTGTTCGGCGGACAGGCCCGGGATGACGTAGAGGGGAATGAGAAGAAAAAAAAGAGTCATCCTGAGGCTACTGCCGAAGGATCAACGGAACTAGTTGATTCTTCGCTTTCGCCTGCCTTTGCCGAAGCGGCTTCGCGTAGGCGGGCTCAGAATGACTTTAAAAAAGAATCAATACAACTCATACTCCAGCAAACGGCACTCAATAGTAAAGTTGTAGAATTCCAGTCTGCGGTTTGAACGAAGGCCTACTTTTTTGGCTAGTTATACTTAGTCCATTGAGTAATGGTGGATGAATAAAGAACCAAAGCTTCAGCCATTGGGCTAATAGTAAAATCGATAAGCCTAGGCTCGTATCGGAATTCATTCTCCTCCTTTATGCTGGAGGTACCTAATCTAATCAGCCTCTGAAGTTTCCTTGCTGTTTTATAATCCTCTGCCAAGACAGCATTACCAAGAGCAAACTCATTTGCCGGAATACTAAACCCTGCTAATATTGGCCCTGAGTCGATATCACCAATATCTGTAGTTGAAACATTATGCCTCTCTTTAAATAACCTTAGGACTCCAAAGTTTCTACTGAAATGTCTCTTATAGTTGGCATATAAATCTTTGGCATAATCTGCATCAAATTGATAAATAAACATGATGCTCCAACCAAGCATTGATCCCCTTGGCTCTTCTTCAGCTACACCGCTATGAGGGTCAATAGTACTGTAAAGAACACCGGTTTCCTCATTAATAAAATGCTTCTTTGAATACTCTACCCAATCATCACTCACACTATCATATGAGCTTCCTGTGTTCATATCATGTAGCTTAAGCGAGGCTAGTGCAACGGTATTATCTGGAATCCAGATAGAGTAGGGATAAGACTCAAGACTTAAGAACTCAGTATCTCTATATCGCTCATACAGCGACTTTGATATTCTGTCGTTTAACCTGTTGTAAGTAGTATCATTAGATATCAATCTTAGGTTACCCAGCATCAAATTCAAATGCCCCAGGTACAAAACAGAATAGTCAGGAATAGAGTCAGAAATTAGTTTCTCATATTCTATCCCATAATTCCCATATATCTTGTTATCCAGAACTTTATTTATTGATTCTTTAATTAGTGGAACTACTTGTGCATTAAATGTAGAATCATTTTGGGCAATATTAGTAAAGGCATAGGTCGAGAAAGAATAAGAAAAGAGCATCCATTCATGATTTTCATATCCCAATTCTTCGATTTCAGAGTTAGAATCTAAAGGTTCTGTAATTACCCGCTCCAAATAATTTACCCTAAGTTTAATCTCTTCTTTTGATGGATATGAGTACTCCAGAAAAGATAATATTGTAATCCATGCTATTAGGACTATAGATATCGCGAGAAAAACTTTTTTCCAGATTTTCATAATACGAGTGTACTATTAATACAACTCATACTCCAACAAACGGCACTCAATAGTAGAGTTGTAGAATTCTAAACGGCGGTTTGAGCGAAGGCCTACTTTTTTGGCTAATCCAAAATTCCCGGTGAATACATAACCCCATTTACCCTGACAATCTCTTTTGAAGAAATCCCCAATCGCCCGATAAAGACTTTCAAGCTCAAGATCCTGACCAATACGTTCACCATAAGGAGGGTTGAGAATAACAGCTCCATCACCATAAGGGACCTCTGTATCCTGGAAATCACACACCCTAAATTCAATAAGATGGTCAACTCCGGCAGTCTTAGCATTTCGTTGAGCAGCATCTATGGCTTTTGGATCATTATCAGTAGCTAGAATCCGGCTATGATTTGGGAAATCCTTAAGAGATTGTTGCTTTAGTTCTGATCGAAGCTCATTCCATTCTGCTTCTTTGAATCCCAGAAGGTGCTTAATCCCATAATTCGGCCTAAGCTGTCCTGGTGGCCGGTTTAGAGCCATCAGTGCTGCTTCAATGGCAATGGTTCCACTTCCACACATAGGATTAATAAGATGCTGCCCCGGCTCCCAATTACTTGCCAGAAGGATAGAAGCCGCCAGAGTTTCCTTCATAGGAGCCGTATGATTATTCATCCGGTAGCCACGCCTTGAAATGGATTCCCCGGAAGTATCCAGGTAGATAGAGGCGTAATCTCCTTTCCAGAACAGAAACACCACTGCTTTGGATAAATCGGCACCGGAATCCGGGCGAGCGCCACGAGTCATTCTGATTCGATCTACAATGGCATCTTTTACTTTAAGGTTAGCGAACTGGGTATTTGTGATACTTTTATTCTTGATGAAAGAAGTCACGCTTACATAGCCATGCTTATCGATAAAGTTTTCCCAGGCGATACGTTTTAAGGCTTGTTCTAACTGCTCAGCATTTTCCGCTTTGAAAGAGTCCAATAGAAAATGAACCCTATGAGCTGTTCTTAGCATTAGATTCAGCTTCATACAATCTCTGAGAGAGCCTTCAATTTCAACACCTGCGATTCTTTCTTTAAGAACCTTATGTCCTAATAGTTCTAATTCTTTCTTTAAATAAGAATTGATGCCTTTAGGACAGGTAACGGAAATGGTGGAAGAGAGGGAGAAGTCGGCCAAGAGTCTGGAAAGGTGAGAGGCGATGAGGAGAGTTTCTCCTCATCACTTTATGAATTAGTTGATTGAAACGATCTCGATGTTAAAGATGAGGTCTTTGCCTGCAAGTGGATGGTTAGCATCAATAGTAACCTCTTCATCTTCAACTTTGGTAACCTGGCAGGGAATAGGTTGTCCATCTGGTTGGTTGAGTTGTAGCTGTAAACCAACAACTGGTTCCATATCAGCAGGAAGTTGTGATTTCGGGATGGTTACTTCCATCTGAGGATTGTGCTCTCCATAAGCTTCAGTACAAGGAATTTCTGCTTTAGTAGTATCTCCAACCTGTAGTCCCATCACCGCTTTTTCAAATCCTGGGATGAGTTGCCCAGCTCCCATAGTAAATTGTAGCGGGTCTCTGTTTTCTGAAGAATCAAATACTTCACCGTTTTCAAGAGTGCCCTTGTAATGGACCTGAACGGTGTCTCCGTTTTTTATAGTAGACAAATTATTCGTGTATTAAATATTAGCAATTGAAATGAGTGTCAAAGATACGGAACTTCGCTCTTAGATATTTGTTACCGAATTATGCCCATGTTAAGAGTAAATCCACAGGAAGTACTAAAAGAATCCAAAACCGTAGCGGTCATCGGTTGCTCACCTGATCCATATCGAACCAGTAATTATGCAGCAAGTTATTTGAAGAGAAAAGGGTATCAGGTTATCCCTGTGAATCCGAAGGAAAAGGAAATCCTGGGTGAAGTATGCTATTCGGAACTAGGAGACATTCCAGGCGATATAACCATTGATATTGTGAATATTTTTCGGAGATCTATTCATACTGAAGGAGTAGTTAGAGAAGTGATTGAGTGGAAAAAAAAGACGGGACAAAATCCTGTAATATGGACTCAGTTGGATGTTTCTTTTCCTGGAGCAGAACTATTAGCCGAGAAGGAAAGCCTTCCTTATATCCGCAATCGGTGTATCATGGTAGAACTGGATCATCTGCGGTGAGTGAATTAGGGATTCAAAATGAAAAATTTAAAATAGAGGAGCTCATTTTAAATTTTTCATCTTTCATTTTTAATTGCCCTACTTAAAATTCACGAACTGAAGTGGCACACCCATATCTTTGCCTTTCATATACTGGATTACAGATTGAAGGTCGTCGATCTTTTTGCCAGTCACACGAACCTGGTTGTCCTGGATTTGTGGCTGAACTTTCATTTTCTGATCCTTGATCTCTTTCACAATCTTTTTTGCCGTTTCCCGATCGATCCCTTCTTTAAGGATAACATCCATCTTAACTGCTCCATGAGAAGTTCCTTCTTCGGTTCCAAACTCCAGTACTTTTGAGTCAATGCCCCGCTTCACAAAATTCCGGATCAGCATTTCTTTTACTGCCTGCATCTTCATGCTTTCTGCTGCCACCAGGTGAATTCTGTTTTCTTTCTTTTGATAGTTTACTTCAGTAGTTAACCCCCTGAAATCATAGCGAGTGTTGATCTCTTTGAGTGTATTATTAACCGCATTATCTACTTCCTGCGCATTGATTTCGTTAACGATGTCGAATGAAGCCATGGTTAGAATTTTTGATTTTAAATTTTGAATTAAGATATAGATAATTCAAAATTTAAAATTCAAAATTCTTCAACCTTCTCTCTCATTTTTTTAGAAAGTAGGCGTTCGACCTCAGGTTGGTCTTCGGGAGGGATGAGTGTTTTGAAATGCTTAATTGAGCCTTCTAATTCATATTCAATTTCAAGGACTACTTCGGAGAACCATTGATAGTTAATCAAATTTTCCCAGTTAATGCAAGTATCGAGTAAGATGATTCCCTGTTCTCTGAATTCAGGAACCAGTCTTAACGTGATTCCCCATAAGCCAATTCCCAGGAAGGAGAGACCTGAAGTAACCCTTATGGGCGTAATGGCAAGATCGGTAAGTAATCCGGATCGATAGAGACTAAACAGGATAAGAGCCAGGGCTATAATAACCGGGACATATTCCGAAATAAAACTACGATGCACATAAACGATTTTGCCAGATTTAGTGCGGATTTGATATTGATTTAACGCGGCTCCTGAGAAAAACCCAAAAATAGAAGCATAAACATTGGTTATAATTGCTCCAGAAACAGCTTCAGAAAGAAGGTCAACTTTAAATAGATAAAGCATGATCGAGTAGGTCAGTATTCCTATAGTGATCGATACTAATACATTCCGGATGCTAAGGTCATGAATATGGAGGAGTCTTTTATACCCAAACCAAAGGCTTAAAAGAGATGTAATAAGAGTAGATAAAATTATCCAGATCATTGTTTTTTTGGACTGAAAACTATTGATAAATATAAGCGAGAAATTTGTTGTAGCTCAACTAATCTCTTTTCCTGGTCATTCTGAGGCTTACCGAAGAATCTAAATGGGTCTATGACTAGATCCTTCGCCCGCCTTCCGAAGTGCTCATACGGAGGACAGGCAGGTATGCTTAGGATGAACTCTTAAGAGGAAACAAAATGATTGCTATATTTATCACCATGAATTCTACAACACCTACGAACATTGAGGTAGATAACAAGCAACAGCTCCTGGAGATTACCTGGGAGGATGGACATAAGTCTGAATACCCGCTTTACGGACTTAGAAAAAACTGCCCTTGTGTTGCTTGCAGGGGAGGCCATGCAAAAATGAATGAATTTGAACCTGAAGCTTTTCTCATCGAAAATCCCCCATTAATGGATATTAAAGGCATAAAACCTATTGGGAATCATGCTATACAAATCACCTGGCTGGATGGACATAATGCGGGAATGTACCGTTGGGAAACGCTTAGGATGCTTGATCCTCAAGAAAAGTCCTAGCACTTTGTTAAAATTATATCTGTTCTTTGGAATGAGTGGAGTTCTTTTTCTATTTTATGGCGGGTCATTATTAGAATATGTATGAAAAAATACGTAGGTCTGGTATTAGTATTACTTCTGGTATTAGGGGGTAACAGAGTTGAGGCACGTCAACCTGTAGCCGATTCGCTTATTCAGTGGCTCCAAACTGATAATAGTATAGATACTTCTCGGGTGGACAATCTTAACGAGATCGTTCGCCAGATTTATAGAGGGTATCCGGATTCTGCAAGATCTTACGCCTTTCAGGCTCTGAGATTAGCAGAACAACTTGGTTACTTAAAAGGAGAAGCTAATGCATACAGAAGACTAGGGAGTACCTATTTTTCTCAGGATAAAAATGATAGTTCCATGTTCTATTTTGAAAAGTCACTTGAACTGTATGAGGAGCTTAATGATCCGGTAGGGATTGCTATCATCAATGCTTCAATAGGAACTATTTATGCTGTTACGGATAATTATGAGCCAGCTATTGAAAGCTTTTTGGAAGCACTGGATAGTTTTGAGAAGTTCGGAAATACACAGTCAATGGGGATTATGTATAACAATGTTGGGAATTTGTTTTTGGAACAGGAGCTGTATTCCAATGCAATGGAGCATTATCAAAATGCATTAGAGGTATTAAGTAATCCTCAATCTGAACCAGTCTTATCGATGGTTTACTCAAATTTAGCAATCACACAATATGAGATGGGGGAACTTGGAAAATCTCGTACTTCTGTTGATCTGGGAATTGAGAATGCATTGGAATATAGGCGTTTGGTCTATTTACCTGGCCTCTATACCACAAGTGGAAGGATCAAGAAAGACACTGAAGATTTTGATGGAGCGCTTGAGGATTTCAATCAGGGGCTTATATACTCCCGAGACATTGGAAATCAGGCTAAGGAAGCAGAAATTTTATATTACATTGCTATTATTGAAGACAAACTGGGAAGACCAGAAGAAGCAAAAGAACAGCTTACAATTGTACTTAAAACTATTGGTGAAGACGAGGATAAAGATTCAGAACTGGAGTTAGAAGCTTTTGATTTTATGGCCCAACTCGAGTTCAAGCTTGGAAACTACCGTGAAGCTTATCTTAATTCTGAGAAAGCTGGTGTGTTGTCAGATAGTATGTATTCAGAAGAAATGGCGGTAAGA
This sequence comes from Balneola sp., assembly GCA_003712055.1. Lineage (NCBI taxonomy): Bacteria > Pseudomonadati > Balneolota > Balneolia > Balneolales > Balneolaceae > Balneola > Balneola sp. The sequence continues at coordinate 332,309 of RHLJ01000001.1, read as the reverse complement.
ATTTCGGAGATTGAAACTATTTACGAAACCGAAAAGAAAGAAGCTCAAATAAGAATACTGGAAGCTGAAAATGAACTAGCCAACTTACGCAGCATTGTTATAGGGGTTGTAGGCTTTGTTCTTATTATTTCGGTTTCTCTTCTGACACTGCTTTATTTCCGAAGAAAAGCTCAGAAGAAACGATTACAAATGGATTCATTAAAAACAGAACTCAAGCATTATGGAGTTCTTATCACCGAGAAAAACAGGTTTATTTCTGAAGTACAAAGCGACCTTGAGAGAATTAAAAGACATGTCTCTACTTCTCAGGGTAGGAAAGAGTTTTCTGATCTTATTTTTTCTATGCATTCGAACATGAAACTTACGGATGACGAGCCAATTCTCTTTTCAAAAATAGAACAGGCTAATGCAGGTTTCTTTGCAAAACTGGAAAACCTGGAGCGTGGACTTACTGCAAACGATATTCGAATAGCTTCTTTGGTAGAAATGGATTTGGGAAACAAGGAAATCGCTACAATTCTGAGTATTGATCCAAGAAGCGTTATTCAAGCAAAGTACCGACTGAAAAAGAAACTCGATATTTCGCAAGACACAGAGTTAAAGGAATATCTGAGTTCAATGGTTTAATGATTGATCTTTAGTTGATTAAAAATTGAATTCGCTTTTCAAAGCGGAAATGGCTGCATGATAGCCGCTCATTCCATGTACACCACCACCAGGAGGAGTAGAGGAGGAGCAGATATAAACTCCATCAATGGGGAGGGTATAGGGATTCCATTTTATGATTGGACGACCAACAAGCTGCTTAAAGAATTGCGCTCCACCATTAATATCACCGCCGATATAATTCTCATTATAGGCATTCATTTGTTGCGCATTCATGGTATTGTAAGAGATGATGGTATCCCGAAACCCAGGAGCGTAGCGCTCGATTTGATTTAGGATGTCTTTGGTGCAATCCCGGTCTGAGCCATTTGGTACATGGCAATAGGCCCAAAGGGTATGTTTACCTTTTGGAGCTCTTGTGGCATCAAATAAACTAGGCTGGGAGAGAAGTACATAAGGTTTTTCGGCGTAATTACCTTTCCATGTTTCCCGTTCTGAATGAGCAAGCTCCTCCAGTGTTCCTCCAAGATGTACAGTGCCTGCTTTACCACAGCCTTCATTTAACCAGGGCACTGGTTCAGAAAGTGCGATATCGATTTTAAAACAGCCCGGACCATAGGTGTAATTTTCATATTTCTTCTTAAATCCATCGGGTAATTCATCAGCACAAATCCGAGCGATTTGATGAGGAGTTAAATCAAAGAGTACCGCTTTTGCTTTAGGTACTTCGGCTAGTTTTGTAATTCGGTTTCCGGTTTCAATCACTCCACCTAGACTTTTAAAGTACTCTGCCATGGACGTAGTAATTCTCGAAGAACCACCTTTTGCGATCGGCCAGCCTACCGCATGCAAGGTAATAGAGAGAACTAATCCAAAAGAGGCTGAGAAGGCTTTTTCGAGTGGAATAATACTATGGGCAGCCATTCCCGCAAAAAAGGCTTTGGCCTCTTTAGTTTTAAAGAGTGAGTTAGCTAAATGCGTAGTTGAAAACATTCCATACCATCCAAAACGAGCCATGGTAAGTGGGCTTTGAGGATTGCGAAGAGTCCCGAACAAATCATTTCTTAGAGAATCCCAAACCTCAATAAAGTCTTTAAAAAGTCGTTCGTAACTTTGAGCATCTGTTCCGAGGCCTTCCAATGTTTTGGTCATGGAGCGATACCCAAGAACAGCTTCTCCATTTTCCAAAGGATGAGCCGCTCCAACTTCAGGATGGATCCATTCTAGTCCATATTGATCTAATGGGAGGGTAGAGAGAAAAGGGGAGGCAACAGCAGTTGGATGTACTGCGGAGCAAACATCATGATGAAATCCAGGTTCTGTAAGCTCTTTAGTGCGAGTACCTCCACCAATGGTATCCTCAGCTTCAATCACCTTAACGGATAAGCCTTCCTGGGCTAAGCGAATCGCTGCTGAAAGTCCGTTGGGTCCCGAACCTACAACTACTGCGTCGAATTCTGGATTGGTGATTTTGCTCAAAAGGTATTAATTGGTTCCGCTCGTTATTTCCTCTGCCTTTATTAATGCTTCATAGGCATTAACAATTCCACCGGAAACCGAAAGTGTTGAAAAGGGAACCAATTGTTCTGTACCCGGTAAGTAGACTTCTCCATTTTTTGGTTTGGTGGAAGTATTCATTATGATTTCTTTTACTTGTGCTGCAGTCAGTTCCGGATAATAACTCATTACTAAAGCAGCTACTCCGGCTACCACTGGCGAAGCCATACTGGTTCCATCATTTGCTTTGTATTCATCATAAGGGTAGGTAGAATACACCTCTACTCCCGGAGCAAAGATATCTACATTTTCAACTCCATAGTTGCTGAATACTGCTGTTAGGTCTGCACCTCGTTCCCAAGAAGACGCTCCAACGGTAATAAATGAAGTTGCATAACCACCTGACTCATAATATTTGTTGGGGTAAGAATCAGTACTGTCAATATTTTCGGAATCATTTCCCGCTCCGTTTACTAACAAAACACCTTGCTCATCGGCGAATTTAACGGCTTCATCTACATAGAATTTTTGCGGAGAGTATCCTTTACCAAAGCTCATATTAATCACTTTCGCACCATTTTCTACCGCATAGCGGATAGCATTGGCAACATCCTTATCACGTTCATCTCCATTCGGTACCGCTCGTAAAATCATGAGTTTAACATCAGCAACACCATTTATGCCTACTTCATTATTTCTTACTGCTCCTACAATTCCTGCTACATGAGTGCCGTGCTCATAGCTAGCTCCTTTAACATCATTATTTCCATAAAAACGATTGGTCAAATCTTCATAATCGTCTCCAACAATATCTCTTGGATCAAAGTCAGGATTCATGCCATAATCGTTTAGTCCCTGGAATTGTTCTACAGCTTCTTTTAAATCATTTTCGGTTATATCATTTTCTCTTAATACGGTAGCTAATTGTTTAGCCTGAGTAAGGTAGGGGCCGTCGGTTACCTTTGGTTCGATTTGATCAGCTGTGAGTGAATCCATACTTGATACCCCAAGTATTTGTTTAGCACCCATTACGGCTTGCTCTATATTCTTGAGCTGAGTTAGGTTTTGCTGTACATCTAGCTTTTCGTACTCATATTCAGCTACGATTTTTTGGTAGTACTCATATTCTTCTTTTTCTTCGGCTGATAATTTTTCAGGATCTATTCCGGCGTATATATCAGAAAGCTTAGTATATAATCGTGTTACTTCATAGGTATCTTCATCAACGCTTCTACCATCCGGTCCGCCAATAAAATTCCATCCATGAATGTCATCGATATAGCCGTTTCCATCGTCATCGATCCCATTTCCAGGAATCTCATCTTCATTTACCCAAACATTTTCTGCAAGGTCTTCATGTTCTACATCGGTACCTGAATCAATGATTGCTACTATTACTTCCTGCTTAGGACTTTTCTCTTTGAGTAGCTCAGTATATGCTCTTTCAACTCCGGTACCATAGTAGGGAATCCGGTCTGTTCCAGTGAGGTGCCAATCCTCAGTTGCAGTCAGCTCAATTGACTCGGCTGCTTCATATAATAGTGCTTCCAGTGAAGCAGTATTTGTCGCTTCTCTTGAAGAAGAACATGCCAGGGTTACAATAAACAAAAAGATGAATATAAATCGATAGTGTGAGTACATACCTAAAGAATTATTGAGAAAAATATCGTCTAAGATAACGAATAAAAGTACTTAACGGAGATAAGAAATCTACTCAAGACTCGTAAAATGGTTTTAAAGTGTTTCTCAAGGCTACACTACTCATAGGTCATCCTGAACTTGTAGCTATACCTGTAATGTCTCATACCAATCTATTAATTTAGGATTCTGCTCTTTTACTAAATTCCATTTCCAGTCTTTATGCCAATTCTTTAACTGTTTCTCTCTTGCAAGAGCATCTGTGATCGAATCAAATTCTTCTGCATATACAAGCACAGTAAGTTTGTATTTGGATGTGAAAGTAGAGCTGCTTCCAATTTTATGTTCCCATATTCTTCTGGAAAGATCGTTTGTTACCCCTATATAAAGCGTTGATCTTTTAGAATTAGTTACAAAATATACATAGCCTTTGTTCATATTCTGTAAGATGCTTTACAGAGCTAAGCCTTACAAAGATCCTGAAACAAGTTCAGGATGACCTTGGAGAAGAGCATAGGCTGAAAATCAGGAATAAAGAACAAGGAAATAAGAAGTAAGAAATTGAACATTGAAAAATTGATAATTGATCAATGTTCTTACTTCAAAAGAGGCTAAGCTTTTACTTTTATCAGCAATGCATCAAGGCCGAGCGTAAAAAGAATTATAAAGGCCAATACACTTAAACTTACAAGAGGCTCCCATATCACAAAACCACCAAGGGTGCCCAGTAATGCACCAAGATACTGGATGTACTGCAATTGGTCGTTGCTCGCATTTTTGATAAGTATTTCTAGTCTTTTTTCATCGTATTGGCGAAGGTTATCCTCTACAAGTGCATGAACATCTAGTTGATTGATGAGTTTATAAAGGAGGGAAGTGATTACATCTTCAATTGTACCACTGTGTTTTTCGATGCGATTGGGAAGGTCATCCAGGAAGATATCCAGCTTGTTGAGTCCCTGTTCAACACCTACGGGTACTTTAATCAGAGCTTCCTCTACAATATCTTGCATTTCCTGGCCCTTGAGGAAACTATATGCTTTCAGAGCCACTCGTTCAAAGGAATTTTGCTCGATAGCGCCTTCAATTTGGTCGATTACAGTTTGTGCAAGAGTAGTTCGGACTTCAGGATCCGCAATCATTTCATCCACATAACCTACAACCAATTCCTTAAGATCGTCACGGAAATCAGGATCATCTATAATATCCTTTATATAACCAGTAGCTTTCTCCCGGTATTTTGTGATCGCCTGAGACTCATGGATTTTCTTTTTAATAATCTCAGGATTAATTAAATCCTCAGAAACCGCTCTGGCTAACCGAAACGCAATTCTTTCTTTTTGTGCTGGTATCAGACCCTGACCGAGAATGGGTCTTCTATGCGTAGGGCGGAAAAGCATTTTAATAGCAATCCAGTTAGTAAGGAAACCAATAAAGCCGCTAATACTAAGAACTCGAAGAAGCCCTTCAAAACTAAGAGAGTACCCAAAAATGGATCCTGTGATAGAATTAAAATCCCAAAAAAAGGAGGTTGTAAAACCTGCTAAGAGAAAGAGAGGGAATACATAAAGAAGCTTGATAAGCCACTTAAACTTTGATTCAGATTTTGGTGGAGCTATATGAACTGGAGAAGCATCCAATTCCTTTGATTTGCTTTCAATACGTTCATTTATCAACGACCAAAGCTTGCCAGCATACTTCTTGCTGTTTTCTGTGATGCTGTTGTTTTTCGTTTCCTGTATTTCTTCCATGCCCGCCGATTACGTTAAGGCAATATTAAAGTTTAAGGGGATTAAAAAAAGTTTGGTTTTCCAGTCTTAGTATGACTTATAGAAAAGGTCAAGGTACTTATCCTCTAAGCGGGTCATTTCTGCCTTCTCAGTCTCAGTTTGGTCATCAAAACCAATTAAATGAATAAGGCCGTGAACCAATACTCTTAAAAATTCCCGTTTTGTTGATTCTCCAAATTCGCTGGTTTGTTCTTCAATTCTTGGGGCGCAACAGTACAAGGTTCCTTCAATTGATTGATTGGTTTCATCTTCATCATAGCGGAAGGAAATAATATCGGTCACATAGTCTTTGGATAGGAATTCTTGATTTACCTTGATGATTTCTTTTTCATCTACATAGGCTACTTCAACAAAAGAAAAGGTAACTTTTTGGTCCTTAGAAATTATTTCTAATAGTTTTTCAGCTTCAATTTCACTGAAAGGAAGAGCGAAATCATGTTCGTTGAAAAGTTGGAGGATGGATGCAGATTCTTCCATCAGCTTTAGTTAGAAGCTGAAATCGTCGTCCATACTTTCAGTGAGTGATAAAGCAATACCACACATCATTAAATCTTCTGGAAGAGAAGTGAAATCTCCGGAGATAATTGTTTCATCCACATTCGCATAAAGGCTGCAACCTGCTGCCTGTTCAACAATAAGACCCGAAGTTTTATCTCCTGATTTACCAAAAAAAGTAACTTGTTGAAGGATATCGCTTGCAACAAAGGCAGTGCAATTATGGAGTTGAAGGAAGGTATTGTAAGAGTAAACAGAAACCATATTCATCTGTTCACCATTAACATCTAATCCTAGGTGGATTTCAAGTGCAAGTCTCCGGTTTTCCTCTTCGTTTTTTACTTCAATTCTAAAAACGTCTTCCCCGAGAGGTTTAGGAGTAGCCCCCAATACCTTTCCGATAGTATCAATATTCTCTTTTGTGAACTGGTGAATCATAAGTCAATTTCTTTGCGGTGAATATACAACACAACTGATTAACTAAAAATTAGCTTAAAGAAGTCCATATCTGGTTATCTCTGCTGTACTTTCTTGTTCGTCAGCAGGAAGTAGAGGAAATGGGCTACCTTGCACTAAAGTATTTATGGTAGTGACAAGTTCATTAGCTTCGTCAATATTTCCGGATCGATACAAGGCAAACTGTGTAATGGCAAGATATTGTCTGACCTGCATTACTTCGTCTCCAAAGGATTGCGCTTGTTGAGCGAGTGCATTGATTTGAGGACGAAGCCTGCGCTGTTTGTTGATATCTCCATTTCGGCGAGCTGCATCAAATTCTGCACTTAGTTCTTCAACTCTAAGTTGAGCGCTCATGAAATTTTCAAAACTATTTGTGAACTCCCTTTCAATATTATCTTTGATTTTCAACGCTAACCTACCGGCATCTTCCATTCTATTCAGAGTGATGTAATTGGTAGCAAAAAGTGCCTGCAGGTTGAAATTCTCTTCATCAGGTCTAAATGGAAGTTTTTCCTCTGCCATTTTTAAATAATGAGCGGCGCTGTCTGGTTGATTCTGCGACTTGAAAGTTTCAGCCAGTTGAAGGAAGGTATACCGGTAATTTCCAAGCATTCTGCGGATGTTCTCATCAAAATAAACATCAGGGTTATTCCATTCTGTAAAGCTAAAATTTCGAAGCCTTCTTGTATGGATCTCAGGATCGATATACCCTGTGTATCTTGATTCAGTCTTCTTCGGAATAATGCGGTAAGCTTTACCTTCGGTTCTGAAGTAATCTTCCATCCCAAGCATACTTGGGGTAGAAACAGTGTTAGCAAAATATACAGGGCGTAACCAATCGTTAGATTCAAGTATTTCAAGAATCATTAAATCCTGAACCTGCATATAGTATACGCCATTACCTTGAGCATCTTGACCATAAAGCCTCCCGTTCACTCTCCAGTTCATACTATTATCTAGAGAATCCACAGGAATTTCGAAATCAGTGCCTGTTTGGAGAATAGGGAGGGAAGTATCGGGTTTTACACCAATTGCTTCTTTGTACTCATAATCTCCTGAGAAAGCCTGCCTAAGCATTTCTTTATCAACAGGAATATTAATGTTCTTTGGTTGCCATCGATCAATTCTTGAAGTGATTATATCCACTTCTTCATCTGTAAGATTGATTGGTAATGGAGCAGATTCGTGAGACCATTGGTTCTTTAGCTGCTTGATATACCAATCGGTGTTCAATAAGCTCAAACAAACTATGCGTACGTCTGTTCTAACCCCTTCAACTTCCTGGGCATACCAAAGAGGGAAGGTGTCATTATCTCCATTTGTAAATACGATTGCATTAGGTGCAAGAGAGTTGAGTAGATTCTTTGCATAATCTGGAGCAACGTACCTGTTGCTTCTGTCATGATCATCCCAATTCTGTGCTCCCATTAGTATCGGAGAACCAGCAATACAGAGGGCAATGAAGGCATAACTTACTGCAACATTCTCTTTAGTATATTTTTTAAGGAGATCAATGACCCCGGTAACCCCCATACCTATCCATATAGCAAAGGCAAAGAAAGATCCGACGTAGGCATAATCCCGTTCCCTGGGTTGATAGGGATCCTGATTAAGGAAGATAATGATTGCAAGACCTGTTACTACGAATAAGGCTAAAATAGCCGAGGCCCTCCTCCAGTCTGAGGAGAAATGGAATACCATTCCAAATAAGCCTAAGATGAAAGGAATGAAGAAATAAGCATTATTGGCCCTATTGTTAGGGTATTTAGCTTCTTCAAAACCAGATCGCCATCCAGTATCCTGTATATCTGCTTCCCTGCCTATAAAATTCCAATTAAAATAGCGGATGTACATATGGTTGATTTGGTATTCCCAAAAGAAATCCCAATCACTATCATATCTGGAGTAGAATGCTAAATCCCGTGGGTCGGGAGAGTGGCGACGTGGGAACAGTGCTTCAGCGTTTTGATCTATCTGTCCCGTTACATTATCAAAATTCCTTCCGCTAAAAATTGGGGTGTCTCCGTATTGTTCCCTTTTTAGGTACTTAACGAAATCCTCTACAGTTTCAGGGTCATTTTCATCAATCGGAGGATCAGCAATAGATCTGATCATAATCACTGAGTAAGAGGAATAACCAATTACAATCATCGCGTAACTGATCAGGGCGATATTCGCGAGTCGGTACTTGTTTTTATGTGTGTAGTAAATGCCACCTGCGAGTGATGCCAGCACTATCACAACAAATAGGAGGGGGCCAATGAGACCATAGGTTACATCACCTACTTTTCCAGACCAATCAGGTAATATCTGAATTGTAAAAGGATAGACTACCAGGAATGAGAGAACGGCAATTGCTCCCATTATCGTAAAGGAAATAAGCGTAAAATCCCGCTTTTTGAAATACACAATCAGAGCGACAAAGAAGATAGCCAGCAGGTTTAAGAGGTGGACTCCAATTGCGAGCCCAAACATATAGGCTATGAGTACCAACCACCGCTCATTATAAGGTTTCTCATGATTTTCTGACCATTTCAGAGCAAGCCACACTACGATTGCTGTAAAAAACATCGACATGGCATAAACTTCCGCTTCAACTGCATTAAACCAGAATGTATCTGTGACAGAAAAAGTTAGGGCGCCTACAACTGCTCCTCCATACATGCCTACTTTGTCAATTAGCGACATATCATCGGGGTGCCCTCTAAACTCACGAACCAATCGAACAACAATTAAATACAACAACATCACGGTTAGTGCAGAAGAAAGCGCGCTGATGAAGTTGATGCTTACAGCAACGTATTCTGCAGGCATAAACATTGATGCCAATCGTCCAATAAGTGAGTACAATGGAGCGCCAGGGGGGTGATTTACCTGCAAGCCATGGGCAACAGCAATAAATTCACCAGCATCCCAGAAGCTGGCAGTAGGTGCTAAAGTTAGCGAGTAGATGATGAGGGAAACGAGGAACGTAAAAAGGGCTAAATATTTATTCGTCGCTTTATGATCTGAAAACATGTATGTATTATCCGGCTGATTTTTTGAAGTCGAGCAATAACCTTTTATTTAGCTAACAATGATAGGAATAGCCTTAATCTATTCAAAATTGATAGTATGAATTTACAAAGCAATTGCCCTTCAAAACGAAGCTTTTTGAGCACTATTTTCTAATTAACATTTATTTGCATGGCAGCGAATTCACAAGAACGTTTCTCATCCAAACTCGGACTCATTTTAAGTGTACTAGGTATAGCAATTGGTACCGGAAATATTTGGAGATTCCCCCGAATTGCTGCTCAAAATGGAGGTGAAGATGGGGCAGGGGCATTCCTTGTAGCCTGGTTATGCTTCCTTTTTCTTTGGTCAATACCTTTAATTATCGCTGAATACGGTATTGGAAGGAATGGTCGAAAAGGGGTAATAGGGTCTTTTTCTGAATTGATTGGTAAGAATAAAGGCTGGATGGGCGGATTTATTGGTTTCGTTGCAACAGCGATAATGTTCTATTATAGCGTAGTTGCAGGATGGTGTTTGTTCTATCTAATCCAATCAGTTTCGGGTGGTCTTCCTGATACTTATACAGCTTCACTTCAGGTATGGGAGTCTTTCCAAGGCAATGGATTACCGGTGTTATTTCACGGTGTGATTATGCTTGTAGGAGGCTTTGTTGTTATTAAAGGAATATCCTCGATTGAGCGGGTTAACAAGATTCTTATTCCCTCTTTGCTCGTAGTAATTCTCGTTTCTTTGGTAAAGTCGTTAACCCTTGAGGGAAGTGGTGAAGGTTTAAAGTATTTGTTTACACCTGATTGGGCGACTCTTAAAAGTCCTAAAATTTGGTTAGAAGCATTAACACAAAATGCCTGGGATACCGGGGCGGCATGGGGATTAATCCTAACCTATGCTTGTTATATGAGAAAATCGGATGATGTAACCATCAGTGCTTTTCAAACGGGAATTGGGAATAATGTAATCTCACTATTAGCTGCGGTAATAATCTTCTCTACCGTTTTTGGTACGCTTGGATCTAGCATGAGTAATTCTGAGATATTGGATGTAATGAAGACATCAGGTCCGGCAAGCACAGGGCTTACATTTATATGGATGCCTCAATTATTTGCTTCAATGACAGGTGGAGGTATTTTCTCCGTTCTGTTTTTCCTGGGGCTTACTTTCGCTGCTTTTAGTTCACTTATCTCTATGATTGAACTCGCAGTTAAAGTATTTGTAGAGCTTGGTATGGAGCGCAAAAAAGCAACAATTTATATCGCTAGTGCAGGTTTTCTTTTTGGCATACCGTCAGCATTGAACCTTACATTTTTTGCTAATCAGGATTTTGTTTGGGGGGTAGGTTTGATGGTTTCAGGTGCCTTTATTTCCTATGCAGTCATTTCATATGGAGCTGAAAAATTTAGAAACAACCTGGTTAATACTGAAGAATCGAAAACGAAATTAGGATCCTGGTGGACGATCATAATTCGTTACATCGTTCCTGTTGAAGTGATCACACTGCTGATTTGGTGGATGTATTTAAGCGCCACAGAATATGCACCAGACACGTGGTACAACCCGTTTAGTCCCTTTTCAGTTGCAACTGTATTAGTGCAATGGGCTATTGCAATAGGACTGGTTTATTACTTTAACAAAAGAATAATCGCGAAAGCAGAAGTTAGTTAATTTTACCTTCAATACGCTTTAAAGACTCTCGTATATCTTTTAGTACTTCTACAATTGACTCATCGCCTTGTGAAAGCGTTCCAGTACTTTGATTATCGGTTACTTTATCTCGTTGGTCAAAAACCAATTGCCTGAACTCGTGAGCATCTACAATACCAATTAGGCTCAGATCAGCAGCAGCGGAAGCCGAATTCCCTGCTGTTTCTATTCTAAGAATACTTAATCCCAGTTTTCGTAACAGTGGGCCCTCTCTAAAGGTTATATCCTGAATTTTATCGAGAGGAATGGTCTTTTCAATCTTTACTAGCAATCCTTTTTTAAATCGCAATGAGCGCGTAGTAAGTTCGCAGTCAAGCCGCTCGTAGTATTTATTTATAAAGAAAGGAGCGATGATCAACCAAAAAGGAATTAGTGGAATCGTAATAAATGAGACTAGCAGTATGAAAAGACCATATAGGTTAAGATAGGTCTTTAGCTTTGGGTTAAACTCCGCTTCTTTTAGGACTACAGCTTTTTGGGACATGATATGATCTTTATTAAACAAAAAAGGCGTTCTTAGAACGCCTCAAATAACTCCTTTTTTGAAGTAAGATGAAATTTAGTTTTCACTTAGTTCAGGTACTTTGTCTCTATCTACCAATTTCATGGCAGCCGAATTCATACAGTACCTCAATCCAGTAGGGCGGGGCCCGTCATCGAATACATGTCCCAAATGTCCGCCGCAATTCGAGCAAACAATTTCAGTACGTACCATAAATAAACTTCGATCTTCAAGCTCAACAACTAATGAATCGTCGATAGGTTTCCAAAAACTTGGCCAGCCTGTACCACTTTTATATTTATGATCAGAATCATAAAGAGCCTGACCACATCCAGCACAAACATATATTCCGTCCTCTTTCGAGTCGAAATATTCGTTCACATATGGAAATTCGGTTCCTTTCTTTCTAAGAATACGAAATTGAGAGGGAGTCAAAATCTCCTTCCATTCAGCTTCCGTTTTTTGATATGGAAAAGTAGGAACTGTATCGAGCATAGTTTCAAATGTATGTTCATGGCCTTCATGGTGATGATCCGCTTCAGGAGATTTCGTGAAGGCAAACATCGCCAATAGAACCACGGGCAATAAAAAGTAGACGTGTTTATACATTGTTTTAATTTTTTGATTTAACAGTTATGACTTAATTAATCATTCCTGTCACTTCTTAGCATCACAAAACCATAACAATTTACAGTACGCTTACCAATCTATTTCCCAGTTATTAAAATCATCTTCAAGTAATGGGAGATTCTTTTGATGAAATACTCTTACACCGATTGTGAATCCAACCCAAAATCTATATTGACGACCTCCAGCTGAAGGAGACCATACGCTGTACCAGGTGTAGTCATTGGTATTATCAACCCTGGTAACCTGCATATTTATGCTTGGGCCACCAAAAACAGAAGCTCCGCTTCCAAACCTCTTACCAAGCATATATTTGTAGGTGAAAATTCGATTTTTAGTCTTATCCCAATCTCCTTCAAATAGGTGGAATACACTAAATTCCTGATTCACAAAAAGGGAAGTACTTTCAATATTTTCGAATGAATCCTGAATATTTTTCTCCAATGCAACAGCAACTCCAATTCTATAAACATCTCTATCTAACAAAGAGTTATATCCAAATAGGAAAGAATTATACACTCTGTGTGTTCCTGTTGTGATACCGAGGTCAACAAAGCCTGCATCTGAAAAGCGTGTTTCAACGTTGGCTCTTCCATTTCCATAAATACTCAAAAGACCAATTGGAACCCCTTGGAATTCCCTTGCGATATTTAACAAGCCTATTTGAAGACCAGTAGCTTCACGTGAATAATTTATTGCGGCAAACTGTAAACCCTCTAAATCTCGAGCAATATTCGCTATCGCTGCTGCCGATAAACCTTCTATATTTCTGCTAATATTGAAGCCTCCTGATACTAGAAGTCCGCTTGCATTATATTCAGCGTAATTAAGAACGCCAGATGCTAAAAGACCTTCGATAGATCCTCTGGAAATATTTGCAATGCCCGCTGCTTGTAAACCCGATATATCGTTATCAGCAAAATTAATCCCTCCAGTAGCCTGAAGACCTTCTACATCGTCTCCTGCGTAATTGAAAAGTGGCGCAGCTTGTAGTCCCGATAAATCGCGTTTTGTATAGTTAAATACTCCGGCTGCATGCAAGCCCTCAATATCTCTTTGGCTTATATTTGCGATGCCCGCAAGTTGTAAACCAGATGATCCTCTTCTGGAGTAGTTCACAGCTCCACTTACTTGGAAACCTTCAAGCCATCCATCAGAAAAATTAGCAAATCCGGAAACTTGAATTCCAGTCATATCTCCCTTTGATAAATTTGTAAGCCCGGAAAGATTGAATCCGGCCATATCTCCACTAGTTATATTGGCTAAGCCGGATAACTGGAAACCATTTGCATAATATCTATTGTAATTGAAAAGCGGAGCGATCTCATAACCATCAAGAGCTCCATGATATCCTGCTAATAGATTAATAGAGTAACGTGCAGAATAATCAAGGGTTTTTGTTCCATTGGTACTAATTGGTGGGAAAAGGGTTACTCGCCATTTTCGATATTCCAGATCAGAGGGATAGGTTTGCCCGAAAGTTGGTAAGCTTAGAAAAACCGTAAATAATGATAGAAGAAGTGCCCGTAAAGTAAATTGCATCACTATGGTGCTTTTTAGTTTTTAAGTAACCGAAAGCACTACGATGCTTTTATTAAAAGTTTCAGCACTACTAACTTATAACAGTATTTTACTTTTTTGAGCTACCCATCCAGGACTTCATTCCATAGTGATACTTCTTGGACTTCCGCCAAAAGATTTTCAGTGTCTCCTACAATAGTGATCGAATTAATTATATCACCCTGAGCAATCTTATTAACGATTTCCTGATCTCCTTCTGATTCAACTTTACCAAAAACACTATGCCTTCCATCTAACCATGGAGTCGCTACATGTGTTATAAAAAACTGGCTTCCATTAGTACCAGGCCCAGCGTTAGCCATAGATAACTTACCTGGGGTATCATGTAAAAGCTCTGGGTCGAATTCATCTTCGAATCGGTATCCGGGGCCGCCTCTTCCATCTCCGTTAGGGCACCCACCCTGAATCATAAAGTCTGGAATTACTCTATGAAAAATTAAGTCATTGTAGAAACCCCTTTGAGCGAGGTTTACAAAGTTCGCCACAGTTTTAGGAGTTTTTTCTGGGAAGAGGGTGAGATTAATCGTTCCCTTTGATGTATTGATTTCAGCTTTTAATGACATGATTAACTAGATAGAATGATTGAAAAAAAAATAAAATTCGAATCTACTCCAGGATTTTCGGTACCTGTTTGAGCGTTTGAAATGTGATGGAATTTATAGCCGGCAGCAAAAGAAAAAAAGTGGTTATTTCTTATTACTAATGAGGGCTCTAATTCATAAGTAAAATTAAGCTGCTGTCCTTTATCTGTTGGGAAGTCCTGATTCATTATCATAAATCCTCCTGAAGTACTTAATTGAAAATCAATGTGACGATTGAGCTCATAAAAGGTAGCAAAGCCAATAGGAGAGAACCCAAATCCCGATGCGATATCCTTTTTCCCTCCATCATCTCTTTTCTCGTAATCATAGTAGATATATGGAGAAATACTGACTTGATAATAGATAGGTAACTTCTTGTAGGAATACTTCGTTTTTTTTTGATAACGAACCTGACTGATCGAGGTTTGAGTATTGGGTGTTTTTCCAAAAAACTTAATAGAAATAGGAGAGTACCCAGCCAGAATAGAAAATTTATGATCTTTATTAAGTGATATTTTTTCTTGTGCTATCAGAGTATCGGTAAGTACTAATGTCAGTATTAAAACAAATAATACTGAACCCTTACAATTAGGCATTAGAATCTTGTTTAATTTTTTTTAAGTGTTCAATGGAAGAGAGTGCCCAAATCAAAATCCAGGCTGACCCCAGATAATAGTTTTGACAAATAAACAAGATTAGGGACGAAAGAAAATAAATAACATGATAGAACCAGATTGGTACTTTTTTTTTTGTTGATTTCGTTTTTATTAAATCAACAAAAAGGAAAAGGATTCTGCCAAGTAGCAAAATCCCTGTATAAATCCAGATTGTAATTTCAAGTCCGGTACTGTTAGTAAAGCAAAAAAGGCTGATTATTAGTAAAGCAAGAATGTCGATTACGACATACTTAATCCAACTCATTTAATCTAAAAGTAATCCTCTTCTTCAGAAGTTCCTACCAAAGAAACATCTCTGGCTAGTAAACCTTTATCGCCCGAATCCAAAAAGAATTCCACTTTTTCACCGCGCTTCAGCTTTTTAAAGCCCTCAGAATTAATTTCAGAATAATGAACAAAAATTTCTTCATCCATTTCAGAGCTTATAAAACCATAACCTTTAATGTTGTGAAACCACTTAACAGTTCCGGTTTGTTTTTCCTTAGACGACATATTTTTTTCCTTATTTCTGGCCCGACAAAGACAGTAAACAAATAAAACGCTAATACCTATGGATATCAAGTTAGAATTTAGTATTTCAAATTATTAGTGAATACTAATCTTATTGATCCAGATAATATTTGTTTTAAGTTGTCCGGATCTAGAACTATTAACGAGTTCTGATTCCCAAGGGAAATCGTCTTCAAATTCCATATTTACAATAAGCCCCTCTATTTCGACGATACTTCCCTCTCTTATACTCTTTACTTGTTTGGCAATCTCTTTTGAAGACGGAACAAGATGCCATAGATCAATTTGTTTGTATACATCATTTAAAGGTAGGGGTGGTGATGAATAATTCAGATCATAATATCTATCGCTTAATGAAAAGTGTAAGTACTCAAGGTTTCGTTCGTCGGAAAGTTCTTTCCATCCAACTAAAATATCTACTGGTGAGTATTCTCTCTTTGAATCAAAATAGTACCTTCTTTTTTTAAGTACTCTTACTTCTCCCGAAATCTTTCTCAAAGGTGTGACAGTCGAGTATTTAAAAGAGAAGGGCTTCTCCCAACTAAGTCGTTCAATAGTAGGTGGGGTATTTACCAGCTGTCCTGGTCCATGATTAATTGGGAAAATAGTCCAAACATAAAAACTTGAACATGCCACTATACCTAGCAGTATAAACCTCAGCATCGCGTTCTCCTTCTTTTCTTGAAAGAGGGGAGACTTATCCTATATGTTACATTAATTTAATTGAGAGAAATATCCTAGAGGTCGTGATAGGCTAATATAAATGCCTCTAAGTCTTCTACGTAAAAGTTATTTAGAGCCTTTATTCCATTAGTAGAAAAAATGTCCTCAAATCCAATTTCTGGGGTATTTAAATAATTGAAAGAGAGTTTACCGTTTAAAAATTTTACTTCAATTATTTCATCGTGTGAATATTCGATTTTATTACTTTCTAGATATGTGGTGTAGCTTGAAATAAAATTTCCTTCAGAATCTTTGAAATTGTTTTCTTCGATGGAGTTTTGATCTTGAAAATTTTTGTTTGCTATATCTCTAACTCGTTCACTTACGACCATATATATCGATGTCTCAGTAATTCCCAGTCGTACTTCATTGAATTTGTCAGAGATTTCGAAGAGAATCTTATCTGTACTTGGAGTTTCGGAGGCAATTAAAGTTGAGTGAGAGATAAATAGATAGAATAGAGCAACTCCGAAGAAACTCAAGAATTTTGGAAAGGTTAGATTTTTCATATTTAAAAGTACTTTAATCCCGAATTCTAAAATATAACTACTATAAGACGTAAATAGTTCTATATTAGTTTCACGGTATTAGATATTAATCAGATAATTTAAAAAATTCTACAGCTCACTAGCAGTAACTACATAAAATGCACTTCCAACTAAATCCGTCAGAATTTTTAATTCTTATAGTTGACGATACGGAAACTAACATAAAATTATTATCCCATGTTCTTAGGGGGGAAGGGTTTACACCTATTGTTGCTTTTAACGGTACTGATGCAATTGAACTAATCAAAAGCCGAAAACCTGAGCTTGTTTTATTGGATATTATGATGCCCGATATGACTGGTTATGAGGTATGTAGAATTATAAAAGCCGACGAGAGTTTGAGTTCGATCCCGATAATCTTTTTAAGTGCTCTTTCCGAAACGAGCGATAAAGTAGAGGGTTTTGAGGCTGGCGGAGTTGATTATATTACTAAGCCCTATCAAAAAGACGAAGTTTTAGCTAGAATTCGAACTCATTTAGTTTTGGGTAAACTTCAAAAGGAGCGCGAAGAGAGGATTGAGATCCTAAGAAATAGGGAGCTGGAGCTTCAAGAGCTTAACTCGAAAAAAGATCAGCTGGTAAGAATAGTCAGTCACGATATTAAAAATCCGTTAACTGGAATTGTTGGACTAGCCAATTTGATCAGGAATACTCCAAGTCTTCCTGAAGAAGAAGTAAATAAGATGCTTGGTGTAATGGAATCAAGCGGTAAAAAGTTAATGGATCTGGTAAAAAAGGTTCTCGACTCAGAATCTGAATCCTCAAGCAAAGATAATTTGAAGCTATCTGAGTCATATTTAAATGATCTTGGAGAAAAAGTGATATCGGTTAATCAACCCAAGGCCATCTTGAAAGATATAACATTAAATCTAATTCAAGAACTTGCTGTTCCAAAAGTGATCCTTGACCATACCAAGATCGAAATAGCGCTTAATAATTTGGTGTCTAATGCTTTAAAGTTTACTCCAAGAGAAGGGATTGTAGCGCTTCATATTAATTCGGACCAAGATAAGGTTCTTTTTAAAGTAGAGGATAACGGGGTTGGGATATCTGATAAAATCAAAAATGCCATGTTTGGAGGTCTTGATTCGGGTAATAATCATTCAGATCTAGGAACTGAAGGGGAAGTAGGAACGGGTTTGGGTTTAGAGGTTGTTGAAAAATATGTTAATATGCACAAGGGTAAAGTATGGGTAGAGTCGCAAGAAGGTGCGGGCTCGACTTTCTTTATCGAGCTTCCTATTAATCAATAGTTTAATCTCTACAAGATGATTCAATATACCGTTTTGGTCATTGATGACGATGAACCAATTCATTATATGACTAAAAACTTACTGGGCGGTGAATTTAATTTAGTTCATGCAAAGAATGCTCAAGAGGCCATCGATATCCTGTCTAATACTAAGATCAACCTGATTCTCTCTGATATCCATATGCCTGGCCTTACCGGTTTGGAATTATTGGAATCGGTGAGACAAGATAATGAGAAGAGTCAGATTCCTGTTCTGATTATGACTAACCTCCCAACCATTGAGAAAGAGCAAAGAGCTCTTCAATTGGGAGCCGCAGATTTTATTAAGAAAGAGCTATTTACTTCAGATAGAGACCGAATTCTCGAGCTAGTAAGAATGAAATTGGTTACAAATATCGATGTATCCGATTTAGAGGAAGATCTTGCCGAGAATAAGAATAGATTGGTGATGAAATTAATGGAGAGTGCTCTTTCGGGTTCTTTCTCAGATACAGTTGATGTTTTAAGTACAGAGCTAAAAGCTATTCTTGATTCAAATTTTCTTGGCTTCTGGATAGTTAAAGGAGATAGTTCAGAATTGGTTCATTTTTACGGTGATGAAAAACCTGACGATACAATTGTAGATTCAATTACAACTGAACAATCCTTCCATCATTTACTGGAAACCCAAACACCGTATTTGAGCAATCATATATATAATGAGGAACTGGGCTTTTTTACAGAGTTTTCTAAAGCAAATAAATTGTCTGCCGAAATTGCCGTACCACTCTTCTCTGTGAACGAAAAAAGTCTTTTAATGAACAACTTGAAAGTTCCTGATAAGACAGATCTTTTTGGAGTAATAGTAATTAAACGTAATGTGCTTTTTTCATCAAACGAGTTCTCACTAATATCAAGATTGATAACTCAAACCGGTTCCATCTTGTGGAGGTTATATAAGAAAAATGCAGGGTAATTTTTTCTGGAGGAAGTTTGAAAGTATTGCTTGTAATCGAAGGAACTTATCCCTGGTACAGGGGGGGAGTAAGTGAATGGATTTTTCAGTATCTAAAGCACTGCAGATCATTTGAGTTCAGCATACTTCAAATTGCCACTGATAACTATCGACCACTTTCACTAGATTCTGCATTATATCCAATCCCTGAAAATGTAGTCGATTTTGTTCGTATCCCACCACCAGAATTTAATACCAACTGGTCAAATAGTCTTTTAGATTGGTATAACGAGAGCAGCTCAGAGTTCAATGGATTGATGGAGTCTCATGACCTGATTCATGCTACAAATACGGGATTTGCAGGTTGGCTTAGTACAAAGCTTTCAGAAGAATCTAAACGTCCATTAGTGCTTACCGAACACGCAGTATACTGGCTGGAGGTACAAAAAGGGGCAGTTGCATTAGAATGCGGATATGAGATTCCTGATGACGGGACTTCAAAAAAAGAGATAGAGATTTTATTTCAAGATATAGCTGCTGAGGTTTATGAAAAAGCTGACTATATCATGACGGTATCAGAAACAAATATTCCGCTTCAGAAAAAGCTTGGTGCTAAATCAGTAAGGTATGTACCAAATGGAGTTGATAGTTCCTGGATAATTGATGAGAAAAAAAGAACAAAAAAACCAGTTATAGGTTGGGTAGGGAGGTGTGCAGAAATGAAGAACCCTCTACAATTTTTTGAATATGTTAAGGCCTTTAATTCCGAAGAGTTTGAAGCTGACTTTCTCATGTTGTTAAGTGGAGCAAACGAAGAAGAGCTGGAAAATCAGGTTAGAAGTGAAGCAAAAAAACATCCATATGTGAGGATGGTTTGGAATATGCCGTCCAGGGAATACTATCCTGAAATGGATATACTAATGATCACGAGCCATAATGAATCTCAACCCCTGGTTATGTTTGAGGCACTGGCAAACAAGGTCCTGCCATCTGGTCGTAAAGTGGGTGATTTAACTGATAATTATGGCCTGACTTTTCCTAAATCATACAGTCTTAAATCCATAGTTCAACATATAAAACAAAAATGGAAGGCGTCTACAGAGTTCGAGGATTATGTGACTGAGCGTTATCAAAAAGTTGTTGATGAGCATACTTGGGAATCAATTTTTAGGAAGTACGAAACATTGCTTTCGGATGTGGTTCTAAATGAGGTTTCCGGATGAGCAATGAGAAACCCATTGTATTGTTCGAGACAGAGGGTTCTTACCCATACAGTGGGGGTGGTGTATCAACCTGGGCTCATATTCTTTGCTCTGAGTTGGTTGATACCGTAGATTTATATATTTATACCATTACTGGCCAACCCTTTGTTGAAAGCAGGTATAAGCTTACTGAGAATGTTAAAAAGATTATCCATATTCCGCTTTGGGGGGTAGAAGAACCGGTTCAGTACTACGATAAGGACGAACTTTTTTCTTATCAGATAATGAGGAAGTCCAGAACTACAAAAGCGGTAATCAATGAACAATTCGCTCCTATATTCTATGATTTTGTAGAGACTCTATTTGATCCGTTTCGAGATCCAGACGAGATAAGTGAAATTATCTATGGGATGTGGAAATACTTCCAGGTATATGACTACAAACAAACCATGAGAGAATCTTCTCTATGGTTAAACTTTAAAGATCATCTGATGGAAAGATTCAAGCACATCAAAGATGATCCAAAAGAACCCATGGTTTTTGACGTCACTTTTGGGATGAGGTGGTTATATCATTTTTTGATGCCTCTGGCGGTAAGTATACCTAAAGAAATAGATGTTTGTCATGCAACAATAGCAGGTTTCCCTGCACTCGCATCAATTGTAGCTAAATACGAATATGGCACGCCGAGTATGGTCACCGATCATGGGGTTTATATTCGCGAAAGGCTGATTAACCTTGGACGAGCCGATATGCCTTTCTTTTCAAAACAGTTACTTCTCAATTTGGCAACGCTGGTTACAAGAGCGGTTTACTATACCGCAGATCAGATTTCACCTGTTACTACTGCTAATCAGAAATGGGAAGAAAAATTTGAAGCTGATGAAAAGAAAATATTACCGATTTACAATGGGGTTGATACAAATATCTTTAATCCAACGCTAAAGCCCGCCCACACTGCTGATAAGCCAACGGTAGTAGCCGTAGCTCATATTTTCCCGTTAAAGGATATAGAAACGATGATTAAGACCTGTGATCTGGTAAGGAAGGAAATCACAGATGTTCAGTTTATTGTTTACGGCAGTTTAGATGTTGACAAAGACTATGTTTCTAAATGCGAGGAGCTAATTAAAGAGCTTAATGTTGGAGACCATTTCCGGTTCGGAGGTTTTCATGATAAACCAAGTATGGTATTTAATGAGGGGGATATTTCAATTCTTACTTCTATTTCAGAAGGATTCCCTTATACAGTAATTGAATCGATGAGTTGTCAGCGCCCTGTTGTAGCTACTGATGTTGGGGGAATTAAAGATGCACTGGAAGGTTGTGGAGTTCTGTGCAAACCTAGGGATCCAAGAGCAATCGCTGATGGAGTTATTAAATTGCTAAAAGACACAAATCTCAGGCTGGAGCTAGGAAAAAAATCCAGGGAAAAAGTATTACTTAATTTCACGACTAAGAAAAGTGTCGATTCATACCTGGAGAGCTACAAAAGACTTATGGTATTGCCACGAAATCCTTTAAAGGAATCAATAAAAACAAAGTCAGTGATTGATTTTCTGAATACGTTATCCGAGGAGCCAGAATTAGTTGGGTGACCAAGTAAACATAGAAGTTGGGCCGGCTCCCTTTTTAGAGAGTAAACAGTTACTTGTTTCTCAGGTTCGTGAAATAGTAGACATTCCTATGAGTAGTTGGGCGGTTGCTGCTACAATTGAGTCTCTTGGGATTCGGGATATAGATGCCCAAACGGATTATGGATATCCAAGTGTTTTTGAGCTGGCAGAGTATGTGTACGAACAAATACAAAACCAGATTGCTAATTCAGGTAAAGAATTCAAAAAGAAAAAGCATAGAGTAGGTTTTTTTGAGTCAATTGGGCTTTTTGGTAAACATTATTCAGCAGGTTTAGTTTTATCGATGCCTATGCTGATCCAGATTGCTGCAATTCTGATCTTTGAATATGCATTATGGGCGTGGCTTAGGTTTAATGAAGCTCAGGCAACTGTGATTGCTTTTGGTACAATTGCTTCATTTATAATTACCGGCGGTTTTATCCAGGTAATCGGGCGACTTGTTTCGAAATATAAAGGAGAGGAAAACTATTATTTAGCAGCCCAAGCAATTGTAAAGGTGTTAAGATTTGGAGTTCCGTTTGTTTTGCTATGCGCGCTTATACTGATATTACTGAATGCTGCTTTTCCATTTTACCCGGCAAGCATGCTTCTTCTGTCAGTAGTCTATCTAGTTCTGATTTCTATGCTACTATTGACTGCAGCGGTACTTTTTGCAACAGAATTGAGGTTTATGATTTTGTTTTCAATAACGGTTTCAACCTTTTTAGTAATTGGGTTAATGGAGATAACTTCATTAGGAGTTTATGTAACACAGTGGATTGGGATAATTTTTGCTACCCTCATAATGGGTGGGTATTCATTTTTATACTATCGCATTAAAATCAGAGAGCTTCGACAGGAATTATTAAAACAAACATTACCTAATCAGGAAGTAAGCTACTATAACAACTACCGTTACTTTGTATATGGATTTTGTTATTTCTTGTTTCTATTTATGGATAGGCTTCTGGCCTGGTCAGCGGGGCCACCGCCACCGCCTTACCTAATTTGGTTCAATACTCCATATGAATTAGGGATGGACTGGGCTCTGATAAGCTTCGTTATTACAATAGCCACCCTAGAATACAGCATTCATGCTTTTTCAAAGCACTTAATACCCGCTCAAAAAAATATTTCACTTAATAATTTCAGGATATTCAATAAGTACTTCCGAAGTTTTTACCTGCGTCAACTGTTACTGCTATTCATAATATGCAGTGCATCGGTATTTGCAACCTACTATGGAATTCTCAGTCTCAGAGTATTTGAACAACAGATACCTGAAATCAGGGATTTCTTCGCTAACCCAATTACCTTTAAAGTATTCTGGATGGGGAGTATAGGGTACGTTTTCCTGGTATATGGATTACTCAATTCTCTGTTTTTCTTTACGCTAAATAGGGCGTCATTTGTAGTGTACCCAATCCTTATAGCTCTTTTGATAAATTTTGTAGTTGGCTTTGTTTGTAGCAGATGGTATGGTATGGAATACGCAACGGTTGGAATGTTGGCAGGGGCGGTAACTTTCGCGTTGATTACTTTGTTACTAGCGAGACGGTTTTTTAAGCATTTGGATTATTATTATTACTCAGCATATTAAGGGTATCAATGAAAGATGTTAAGTCATATTTAAACCTGGTAGGCAGTAGAATTGGAAAGGCATTTTCACTTCAGGAGTTTAGTGTTGAAGATGAATTAAAGTTTTGGTCTCATTCAGCAGAGCATATGTCCAGGGCTAAGCCACCATCCTTTAGAGATATTGTTCGATGGATGGATATTCTCTACAAAGCTCCGGTCCATATTGTATACCGGAAGAAAGGTGATGAATTATTCCTGTTCAAAAGATTTGTCAATCTGGAAAACCTGATAGGTAAAGAATCAAAGAGCGATCTTAATGAAAACGAGAAAGAAGCAGTAAGCAGTTTTGAGCAACAGGTACAGAATTTACAGCAAAAGAAAAAGTGGTATCCTGAACTTAACGAACATGGAATTTCTTCAAACTCAGTAGGTAATTGTGAGCACATCCCACTGTATGATGAAGATAGCAATGTATGGGGCTTGTATATAATTGGTCCAAATACCAGATGCCCGGAGGTTATTGTACCTCGAATTTCAATTGTGGGTCGGTTACTGTCAATTTGGTTGAGCAATATTGAGAAAGAGGAAGAAGGCCAGAAGGATGACTATAAAAATAAGATGGGAGAAATCATCTCCGAGTTAGGAAGCGGTGCCCTGAATACAGAGGCTTTATCTCGATTATTATTAAGATATCTCATAAGCTATTGTGAAAGCAGTGGCGGAGCAGTTGTAGAAACTTCAAGGGGTACCATAGATGTAATTTATTCAGAGAATCTGGATGATGATATCATCGGTACCTTACTGAGTGAAAATGAGCTAGCGGTAAAGGGAGAAAAGACCGGTAAAATCACAAGTATTAGTTTAGATAAATTAGGAGCTATTACTTCAATTCATTTCGAAGAGGATGATTCTTCCGGGTTAATTTTATTAAAAGAGCCCCAAAAAAATGAAGAATCATTTACATCAGTAGCTAAGCAATTAGCTCAATTATTCAACTATCGAGATGAGAACGCTGAGTTCTCTAATCATTTGTTGGATACTTATTACCAGATGCTTCGCTCAATTGAGTTACAAAGGGAAACAACAAAGCATCATACTCCTAGAGTTATAGCTTTTGCAGAACGTTTTGCTATGATTTTTGGCCTGGATGATTCAGAAACAGAAATTCTTAAGCTCACTGCCAAGCTGCATGATATTGGATATGTAGGTTCTCTGAGTGTTGAATCCGAAGCTTCTATAGGTTCAGAACTTAGTCATCCATTAACGGGCTATAAATTAATAGATCAGCTTCCAATTCATGATGATGTTAAACAAGGAGTTCTCACTCATCAGGAATGGGTAAATGGTGAAGGAAGCCCTCAGGGATTGGAAGCTTCAGAAATATCATGGACAGGTAAAATTATCGCTGTATTTGAATACATCGTTGAGTTCATTGAATCGAATAAAGACGATACTTCTAAAACGCCTGAAGAGTGGATTGATCTACTATCCCAAAATATTATCGAAAGGGCCGATTTACACTTTGATATGGTTATTGTGCCAACTGTACTTGAGTTGGTTAAAATGATGGGATGGGAGATGTGTATCCAACTAGGAGTAGACTAATCCTATGAGCTGGATTTTAGTGTTTAAGCTTATGTTGATTTCTTTAGTCACCTTAGTTTCCTGCAAATCTTCGATAGAAGTAACCCATAGTGAAAATAGGAGTCCTTTTTCTGCCTTTGGAGTTTCTTACGCTAAAATTACTCCTGAGCAGGTTGAAGGTTATTCGATGGTTATAATCGAGTCGGATTTTTATTCCAAAGCAGAAATAGCACAGATGAAATCTAAAGGGACAAAAGTGCTTGCCTATATTTCCCTTGGTGAAGTAGATACGAATCGTTGGTATTATCCAAAACTGATGGAGGGTGGGTTTTTAGGGAAAAACAAAAACTGGGGAAGTTCTTTTTTAAACCTCGAAGACTCTCTTACAAGATCGATTCTAATTGATCAGGTTCTACCCGAACTGACAAAAAAAGGAGTAGATGGGATTTTTATGGACACTATCGACTCTGTATCTCCTTACACAAGTCGTTCAAGTCTGGCTTCTTATATGGTGGAAATGATTCGTGAGATTAGAAAACGAAATCCAGATTTACTATTGGTCCAGAATGCAGGGCTTTTTCTGTTGGAAGACACATCAGAGTATATTGATGGAGTACTGATGGAAGACATTGCATCAGGGTATAATTTTGAACAAGGAGAGTACTTTGTGAAAGATGATATCAGCTATCATGAGAGACTAAGTCTATTGCGATCTTATTCAACAAGGTTCGATTTACCTTTTTTGGTTCTGGACTTTGCAATTGAAGCAGCAGCAATAAATAAAGTACAATCGCGCCTTGATACCTTAGGTATGCCATATTTCATTAGCAATATTGAGCTAAGTACACTTCCAGTGTATTCCAGTAGAGCTATGTTAAACCCAGGTATGAACTGATGTATTTCTTTCAAGGCATATTTGCAGTTTTTCGAATCATAGTATGTTTCTATTTACTCTTTGGAGTGCTGGCTCCGCTTTTTCTTCCCAAAGTTGAGTCGAAAACAGGTATTGATCGGCTAATGTATTCATGGATTGGTCTTGGTGGATTGATATTGGTTGTTGTTCTGATTCTAACAGCTCTAAACCTTTATGATTTTATTAGCCTACTCGTTTTCCTGTTAGTTATTCCCTTATTGGTTTATTTCGTGCGAGAGAAACAAAAAGGAATGACTTCCTCAGAGGTTTTCATCTCGATTGAAACCAAAATTATTGCTCAGCATGTTCGGTTAATTGAAAGTAGTATATCCATTTGGGATCGATTTCGAGGACGAGCAAAGCTACCCAGCTACTCGCTAAAAGAATCAGCACCTCAATTCGCTGCTTTTCTGATTGCATTTTTTGCAGCGGGAGTAAGGATAATACCAGCGCTTCAAAATTCAGCTCCCCTTAGTCGTACATGGTATTTTGAACTCAGCTCGGTTAAAGCTCTCTCACTACAGCAATATTTTGATGTCATACCGGAACCAAAAGGTATGCATGTACTGGTACATGTATTTAGCACACTTACTCAGGTATCTCCAGAACTGATATTGCATATTTTAGGCGCGCTAACAAGTTTTTTTCTGGCACTTATTATTTTTTGGATGATTAATGTGATCACAAGCAGGGAAAACCCTGTAGCTGCTCTGTTAGGCATGAGTATCTATGCTTTTGTACCCATGTATCTGTCACCCATCATCCTTGATTTGGAAGTGGAAGCCAATTCTATCTCACTGGCCTTATGTTTTGCAATTCCTACCGTAGTTTTCTTCCTTCGACTAATGAGGCAAGGGGAGAATATGATATGGTTTTATATCTGCATGGGTATTTTTGCTACCGCTTTAACAAATGTATTTGTTTTTGTTATGGTGCTCATCCCGATTCTGTTACTAGGATTACTTACCCTGCCCTTAAAATCATTGAAAAAAAGATTGGGTTGGTCTCTGCTTTATCTCATATCAAGTAGCATGCTAGCACTATTTCCATATATACTAGTAAGCACAATCAACAGGATTCCATTACAGGATTTCTTCCAACGAGAGCTTTTCGACACGCTTATCTTCAGTTATTTCCCCAATCTGGTAATGTATATTGATGAGCTGAGCATGTATTACTTCTTGGGAGGATTGATTCTTTTTTTAGTCAACCTGGTACTTTTAAGGCTGAAGGCAATAGAACAGAAACAAGAACTGGTTTTTCTGATTTTGTTCGTGCTTGTTAGTTATATCTACACTCCTTATTTCCCTTTTTCCTACGTATTGGTTGATCCTGATCAACTGAATTTATTCTACGCGTTACTCATCTCCATCTTTTTCGGTTTAGTATTTCTGAATATCACAAGATTATACAAGTTTATATTAAAGGAGAAGCAAAAGGCATACTGGGTAATGAATGTAGGATCCTCGATAGCCTTTATAATTACATTGATTGTCCTACAACAAGGTGTTCTAATAAGCAGGGCATTACCTGCAACACTCCCAAATGGTTTTTTTGAAGCTTATTACCGTATAGTTAATGAAAGAGTACCCTATAGCTATGCAACAGTAAGTCCGGAATTGGATCGGAGGTTGGCCCAGAATCGTCATTTCTTTATGAACTATGAGTTCTTTTTGGATAACTATGGAGTAATAGATTCCCTATATCAACAGTACCTCACGGTACCAAGAGCACAGCGTGATCAAAGAGATGTACCTCCAGCAAGTATTTTTCTATTTCTAGAGAAACCTCCTTATACAGGAATACAGCAAGGTATTTTATTCAATCCTCAAAATACAATGAGTGATATGCAGCAGTGGATTGAAGTGTTTGAAGATTTAGAAGGAAGGAATATCCAAGTGTATTATGAAAGTGATGATGCAATTATTTATGAAATCATAAACCGTGAAAAGGAATCCAGGATAAGCGCTGTTCTGAGAAATATTTACCCTGAAGACGAGCCTCTAAAACCATTTGAAGAAGAGGAGGGAAGTGATTCGGAAGACTAACCTCATAGCTTTTTTAGGAATTGTTTGTTTTTTGTTTGTGAGCTGCCAGTTTGAAGAACAATTCCCAGTTGATTCTTCTAAATTGTTGCAACAGGATCCTCTTGTACTAGTGGTAAAACATAGGCAGGATTCTCTAAGCGGAGTTATTTCCGATCAGGTTACTATTGCGATGCAGTATGCGAAGTTACCTGTCGAGTCTATTGATTTAGGCTTATTAACAGAGGGATTTAGTATAAAGCCTTCAGTCAGATCAATTGTGGTTACTACTGAATTGCTTAGCCAACTTTCGGACCAGGAAATTGAATATCTAACCAGATATGTAGCTCGGGGCAATCAACTTGTTTTTCTTGGGCCACTAGCTTACGATAAGTTCGCATTCCTTCAAGGAATAGTTCCTTTTGCTGATTATTCAACAGATTCTTTAGCTAAAGGAGTTTATTTTTTTGAAGATGCTTTTCCAGTGCATACCGGGAAAAAGTACTTTTTTAGAGCAGAGTTGCCTCACAGGGGGTTAGAAAAAGATCAGTTTATTAAAAGGGTAAAAGTCTTGGCCGGAGCAGGTAATAATCCTGAATATCCTCTGGTTTTGTTAAATGAAATTGGAGCTGGTGAAGTAGTTACGATTAACAGTACGTTACTTTGGGAAAAGCTTTATCGCGGGTTAATATTTTCCACCATTCTGAGAAGTCTGGATGGAGTGCCATATAGTGTTGCAAATGTAAGTACCATATTCTTAGATGATTTTCCAGCACCATTATATAATGAAAAGCTTCCTCCTATAGATACAGAATATGATGTAACACATTCCAATTTTGTACTCAATATCTGGTGGCCGGATATGAAGGCATTGGCAGATACTTTCAATGTGACCTATTCTGCGATGACCGCATTCAATTATAACGCAAATGTAACCCCGCCTTTTGATTTTGAAGAGTGGACTTCAGGTAAAACAGTTGTAGATGGTAGAGAAGTAGATGCGAGTATACGGGTGGCTAGAGATATACTAAATACAAGACATGAGTTAGCATTTCATGGCTATAATCATTTTTCACTTTGGTTGATAGATTGGGATAATGTGAATTTTATGGCCGCTTCTGTTAATGCTGCTCGAAAGCGGTGGCGTATTGATAGGATGGGGCCACTTCCTATTTCCTATGTGCCTCCTACAAATTTCATTGACTCGGTTGGTGTTTCTGCACTCATGAAAGGGATGCCTTCTATTAGGTACCTATCATCTCTCTATTTAGGAGATATTGAATCAGGAGGTGGACGAGAATTTGATTATGAACCCTATTCACCTGATGATAGAATCTTCAATTATCCAAGAATAACCAGTGGCTTTTCAATGGAGGAAAATTCTCTCTTTCAGCAACAAAGCATGCAGCTACTTACAGGTATATGGACTCATTTCATTCACCCGGATGATGTATTTCAGGTGCAGCAAAGAGAAGAAGATGAGTTTATAAGCCGTAACCCTTTAGGCTTAGGTTGGAAATCCCATCCTGTATACAAGTATGGCTTATATCATGTATTCAGGGAACGAATGCTTTGGACTAATGAGCGTTATAAAGGACTAAGATACTTATCAGCAAAGGATGCAGGAGCGATTACAGAAGACTGGCATAACAGTTTCGTGTTTCATGATGTTACTCAATCAGAAAGGGTTCTCATTCCATTTACAACCCCTGGATATCAAAAGAGATCTGAGTTGGAAGCTGGTGATTACTGGTATAGTTATGTAAGTGAAGAAAATAGTTTTGAGTTTGAGGAGAGTTTGGAAAATCAATCTATTGAATATCAAAGGGCGCCACTTTGGGAAGGTAGTTTATATCAGTTTGAATCTTATTTGGATTCTTTGGTTGTACCGAATTATGATCCTGAACAGTACTACGATCCTCAATTTATATCCGCCCAACTTAATGATGTAATTATGAGGAGCAGGAGGTATCAAACCGAGTTCACTGATGAATTTGGTAACTTAATATCCCTCGCACCAGGTGAGGAAGTTTCATGGGTAGATACACGGTTGAACGATGCTATCAAGGCTTATCAAAACAACCCTGAAGACTTTAAGAATCAGGAAGAACTTATCAAATTAAGTATTGAATTTAGCGATGTACGAAGAGCTATTCTGATTTTGGAACGAAGGATGCTTGCGACTTCTACCTGGGTTCAAAACGATATTGATAGATTGTTTACATATTATGGTTGGGACGAATTAGATAATGAAGCTGAAAATTTTCTGGAGCGATTATGGTTGAGGTATGAATCTCAGGAGGTTATTGACGTTAAAAATTTTGCTGTTGAAGAATTAGGTATCTATAACCAGACATTTAATCTGCGCTGGCTGCTTCGAGAAAGGGAGCTTAACCCCAATGATGAAGTATTGTCCATGAGGTATGTTCGCTTTATTGAAAGCCAGGAAAATTGGCCCATCCAAAAACAAGAGCTTAAACGCTTGATTGGTTTATACCCTGAAAGTGATTCTTTGTATGCTTTTACTCTTCAGCGGTCTTTTTACTTTGAATCTTCCGACAGTACCATACAATTACTGGAAAGCTTTCCTAGTTCTAAACATCCTCAGTTGGAGCAATTTGCGAGAAATTTTGCACTCATATATGCTTATGACCTCGGTAATTATCCAATGGCCATGTACTGGGCTGATAAAGCAGACAACTTCAATGAGGAGGAGAAATTGGATTTGCTTTTACAACAAAAGCTTTACTCTGCCTATACTGAAAAGGCGATGTTACTCCTGGATGATAATCCTGAGGATGACAGTCTTCGTGTGAAAATTGGGACTCAACTCTATTACGCTGGGTTTACAGATGAGGGCAAAGATGTGATGTATCCTGTATTTGAGAAGGATCCAAATGGTTCGACAGAGGCACATACACTCATGAGTAATGAGATCTCATTTTTAAGTTATGAACAGAGGAAGCAGCTATATGATGAGTATCCTGCTTTCTTTAATAAGCATGAACATCAAAGACTTAAGACTGAGCTAAGATGGAATGAAGGCCCTAAAGTTTCTGCATTTGGCGAGTATAGAAGTGATAATTTCGACAATAACTTTGGCAGGTTCGGGCTATCAACTCAATTAGGTAATAGACTCACTTCAACACATACCGTTAAGATTGAAGATTTATTCATTGAGAGTGTGTTAAATACTGTTCCGTTAAACTTTGTAGGTCCCGGATATGAGTTCTCTAAAAGTATTATGGATGGATCCGGAGAATTCAAGATTGGAGGAGGATTATTTTTTGGTTCAGAGAACGTGTTATTCGAATCCAGTTCCACAATAAGTACATTCAAAAACAATGCTTTTACTTCACTAACACTTAGTTTTGTTCCGGAGTTAACTGAGGCATCCATCGCAAATAACTATAACCGATTTGGCTTGCAAGGGTATAGAGAAGATACATGGGGAGCTGATCAAAAGTGGGCTACCTCTTTATCAGCTGTTACCTATTACTATACGAATTCAGTGTTCGAATATGAGACTACTGGTAGAGTTCATTTTCAGTCGTCTATAAACCAAATAAGAATCAGACCTATTGCCTTATTATACTGGGCTGATGCAAGTGATAACTTTGTTACCGGGGTTCCGTACTTCACCCCCGATCGATATTTTGAACAAGGTTTAGGTTTTGATTTACGATATCGAGATCCGGATACATTCGACTTTCTCAAAAGACTGGAATTAGAACTCATGGCGAAACATGAAATTAAAGAAGGGGTTTTTGGATCAGGAAGAATCCAATACGATCAAAAGTTTAATAGTTTTTGGAAATTAACGATCGGATCTGAAATATCTTCGAGTAAAATTTATCGTTCAAATCGATTATTTTTTACTCTCTCTTATTATTTAAATAAAAAATCAGCACAATGATGAGGCTTGTCAATAAACATAGCGAATGGATGGTTTTCCTTATTGGCTTGATATTGATGGCAAGTATGAACCCTTATGAACAAGGCACGACCTGGTGTTTACTAGAACATATAGGATTGCCTTTTTGCCCGGGAGAAGGGTTAGGGCATTCGATAGCATTTTTTGCAAGAGGTGAATTGATTAAATCTTTTGAAGCGCATCTTGTAGGACCTTTTGTCGTAGTTGGGCTCATCTGCAGAATTTTGTTTATTTGGAAGAACTTATATCAACAAACTACAATGGATTTAAAGGAGAAAAACTATGTCTGAAGTAATGCTTTATATGCCTGAAGCTCAAGGAGATGAGGGGCTTTACCTTAACAAGCTTTTTAGCGACATGAAGGAAGATGAAATAAGAAAATTTGTGAACGCATATCGAGCTCGCCGGAAAGATCCTCAAATGATACTTATTACTTGTCTGCTTGGCTTATTAGGTTTTGCTGGTATACACCGATTTTTGACTAATCAGATTGGTATGGGCATTCTCTATTTTCTCACCGCAGGGCTATGTATGATTGGAACTATTGTTGATTTAGTAAATCACAAAGATCTAGCATTCCAACATAACCGTGGAGTAGCTCAGGAAATCAAATCCTTGCTATAAGGATTATCTGATTAACGTGAATTCGGGATAGGAATGAGAGTTAAATATTAAAGAGGGTCATTCCGCTGCAAAAACCGGAATCTGGAATTAGATTAGAACCAAGGTTCTACTTTTAAAAGCTAGATTTAGATTCCTGCATGCGCAGGAATGACTTAAAAAGCTACTTAAGTACTTTTATAAAGTTTCCTATCCCGAATTCGCGTTAATTATTTTTTTCCGAGACTGAACACCCTGTTCACATTGAATCCAAGCCGAAAATCACCAGCAAAAAAGTCGGTGGTATTTCTGGCTATCAAGTGTTGCTCAGTAAACCATTGTCCCGACATTAGGAACATTTGGAATACGTGCCCTCCGGTTTCAATTTCATAGCCAATGGCCATATGATTTTCAGTTCCTTCAGTCCGATCTCCAAGAACAGGGATATACTCAAAAGTTAGGGAGTTTCTTACCCCAAGCTTCAGCCTACCCGCAAATCCCAGGGCATAATGAGTATGTTCTGGTTGAGGCTGACCTACCGTTTCAATTACAACGGTATTAAAATGAGAAACCATAGGAGCAATCTGTAAGGTGAATGTATCATTGAATTGTCGGGCTACCATAACCGATGCGAAATAGTTCAGTCGTTCCTGGAGTGTGAAATCATCAAAGATTCTGTTCTTTTGAGTGTTAATTCCCACATCTCCTTTGATAGCTACTTCAACAGGAACTTTGTCCGACTTAAGCTGCCGCATCAGGGTGTACTTAAAACGTAAGTCAACATTGTCCTCAATACTTGTTCTTCCAATACCCACAGATAGTTTATCAGTGATACCGTAATCTATTCCCAAACGAACAGCAGCGCCCTGGTCTAGTCCATAAAAGTCTTCAATTCCACTACTTATAAGCCCGAAATTGTGCATGATCAGGCTATTGAGATTATTGGCCTCCAAATTAGTTACTGTACTTGTGCCCGCTACTGACCCAATCAAAAAGAGTTCATCTACAGGCCCATCTTTAACGGCTCGGGTACGTTGCATTTGAGCGTTCGTTAACTCAATGCCAACGAATAGTATTAGTAGGAGTGATAGACTTACTTTTTTTACAATCATTCGTCAGTTGGTTTAAGTAATGCTTCAATTTCTATTTCCTGATTTTCATCTACTTTAACAAAGAGTAGTTTTGGAGGCTTGATTTCGTAATCCTCAAGGTTAAGGATCCACGCCGCTTTTACAAGTAATCCATCATCTGTGACCGTCAAAGAGCCATCAATTTCAACCTCCTGGGTAATTCCATGGATAGTAAAATTCCCGACTACACTTACATCTTGTTCCTCAGATGACTCAGGATCAAAATCAGTAGTAATGTTTCCAAAGAATTCACCAAAAGGATGCTTATCTGTTTCCAGGGTAAGTTTCATATCCTTATCTCTCTTTCCATTTCCAGTATCGAGTGTTTCCAAGTCCAGGTAAAAATCAACAGACATATCTTCCATCTTAATCATACCGACTAAATTTTCAGAAGTACCAGTAAAATTATGAAGGGGCACTTTGGATTTGAAAACAGCTTTTCCTTCTTCTGTATAATAAGATTGAGCACTGATATTCAGCGAAATCAGAATTCCTGCTAAGAACGTAATTATGACTCTTTTCATGACTTAATTATTTAGGGCGCCTTCATTAATCCAGGCGCGGATAGTTTCGATTTCATCTCCTGACAAAGCTCCACCTTGAGGCATTCTTGTTCCAAGTCGAGGGGTAGGTAGTAGCTTATCATATAAGCCACTTGCTTCAGCATTTCCCGGAACAAGTACATCTGTTCCATATAAATTGCCTACGCTGTTATCTAAAGCTGCATAGGTAGAAAGATTTACTCCTCCGCTGGCTCCGTGGCAAACTACACATCTATCATTAAAGATTGGTTGTACATCCTGCGCATAACTAATACCTGATTGTTCTTCTCCTGTATTATCTTCTACATTATTTATGCAATTTGTGAGCCCAAAAAACAAAAAGAGAAGAGGTAAAAATACTTTTTTCATAGTTGATACTTCATTTGTCTATTTATTATTCTCCAAAAAAATATAAGAGTGTTTTTTTATACTAATTCTAACGCCCTTTAAGCAATACTTTATTTTAACTAATCAAAAAGTAACCAACAAAAATTTTATATGAGATCAAGACAATTCAGTTCAGAATTACTTGAAAAATACATTGACGGGGAAAGTCTAAGACATCATTCGAAGATGGTAGCTCAGGCAATGGAAGCTTATGCATTAAGTCTTCAAAAAGACCCTAAAGAAGTAGAAGAATGGTGGGCAGCCGGTTTACTTCATGATCTCGACTGGGAAAAATTTCCTGATGAACACCCCAACAAAGCGATTAATGAGATTCTTCCGGAATTTGAATATCCTCAAGCTGTTCTTGAGGCAATAAAAGCTCATGCACCAGAAAGAACTGGTAAGCAACCTGAAAGTGAGATAGAGCGATATTTATTTGCATGTGATGAGCTTTCCGGTTTCATGCACGCCGTCTCATTAATGAGACCAACCAGCTTCGATGGAATGAAAGTAAAATCGGTGACCAAAAAATTAAAAACCTTGAATTTTGCTGCTAATGTACCCCGCGAGGATATTACAAAAGGTGCTAAGTTGATTGGAAAGGAACTGAATGAACATATTCAGTTTTTAATTCAGATATTTTCTAAAGCTAATAGTAACTAAATGATATTTGGTTGGTATTATTGGTGCTTTATATTCAAGTGTTGAAAAAGGTTTTTTTAAAAATATCATCTTTATTAGCTCTATCTGTGTTGGTAGCAATTACAGCTAGTCATACAGGAGCTACCCAAGCCCAGACCCGACTTACAAATCTTACACTCAATCAAATTGGGGAATTAGAATTAATAAGAGGATGGAAGGCTATATCAGATGATAATTTCAGCTGGATTGATACTAATTTTGATTTCTCGGGTTGGGAAGAAGTATCTACGTTATTGGATGAACAACATGTAGATGCATTGGACTGGAATGGATATGGGTGGTTCAAAGTACAAATAGAAGTTGACTCAACCTTAATAGGGCAGCAACTTAAACTCTCTCTTAAAACTCATAATGGTGCCTCTCAGATATACTTAAATGAAAAACTTCTTATTCAGGAAGGAAGTTTTTCAAGGCAAAAAGAAGATCATGTTGCCTCAAGTAAGACTCCTTACGTAGTTTTTGAGTTTGATACAGCTGGCGTTCATTTCTTATCTGTAAGATATAGCAATCATGAAGCTGCTAACTATTTAAAATATGGGCTCAAGCCAGGCTTTTTATTATCGATTAGTAGGTATGATGTAAACGAAATAACTGAGTTGGCAGGTAATCACTATTGGGTAACTGTGTCTCTGATTGGGGTTCTCATTGCAATCACTCTAGTCCATTTTTTATTCTTGATTTTTTATCCTGCCGGAGAGAAAAACCTCTACTTCGTAATCACTGTATCTTCTGTAGCGGTATTTTCAGTGATTTGGAATGCAGGCTCTTTTTCAACTTCTCCAGACTTTATTCTTTCACTTCAAAAAGGGTTGTATCTAAGCTGGCTAATCGCTCATATAGGCTTGTTGAAGTTCGGATATTCCTTTCACAAAAATACAACTCCAAAGCAGCTAATCATCTTTCTGCTACTTGGGATTTTACTTATTGCCGGTAAGTTATTTACTGAATATGAATTTCCAATCTTATACTCAGGATTTTCCACACTTGTATTAATTGAGTTTTTGCGAAGTCTTATTAAGGTTCAAATGGGTAAAAAAGAGCAGGTGAGTATTCCATTGTGGGGCACCATCCTTTTCTTTGCTTGGGTTCTAATCAGCCTGGTTTCCATGAATGATTTAATCACTGAAAAGTTCTACTTAATCCAGCACCTGTTTCCTTCTGTATTTTTCATGATTTCCCTATCTACATATTTGGTTCGCGATTTTGCAAAGGCTCAAATCCGATTGGAATACAAATATCTTGAAGTAAAGCACCTTTCAGAAAGGTCAGTAGAACAGGAACGAAGAAGTAAAGCAAAAGAGATAGAGCAGAAGTTTTTAGAGAGGGAGAATGAACGTAAAACTGCTGAGTTAGAGGAGGCTAGGGCGCTTCAGGTATCTATGCTCCCAACCGAAATTCCTGAGACGGAGTTTTGGGAAATAACAGCTTTTATGGAGCCTTCCCAGGAAGTAGGAGGAGATTATTATGATTTCAGTTTATCAAAAAGTGGAGAGCTTACCATAGCTTTAGGTGATGCCACTGGGCATGGAATGAAAGCTGGCATTATGGTAGCTACAGCTAAAAGCTATTTTCATTCATTAGTAAATGAAAATGGTAATATTGATTTGATCAGGAAGATGTCATCCGGTATTAAAAACATGAATGTAAGGATGATGTATATGGGGATGACGTTACTTCGGTGCAGAGAAAGAAGTATTGAATTTACATCTGCTGGTATGCCACCTGCTTTGTTATACTCAAAGCAGAATAATTCTATCTCGGAAGTACTTTTAAAAGCCATGCCATTGGG
This sequence comes from Balneola sp., assembly GCA_003712055.1. Taxonomy (NCBI): domain Bacteria; kingdom Pseudomonadati; phylum Balneolota; class Balneolia; order Balneolales; family Balneolaceae; genus Balneola; species Balneola sp. Next base: position 295,172 of record RHLJ01000001.1, on the reverse strand, counting down.
AAGTAGTATTGATTTTCCTTACAAATCGTTGGATGTAGAACTGGAGACTGGAGATGTTTTTGTTCTGTTTAGCGATGGATTAATGGAGTTATTCAATCGCAAAAGAGAACAGTTAGGGATGGATAGGATTAAGCAAAGGCTATCAGAGATTTCGTCACAATCTTCTGAATCTATTCTTAAAGAGCTAATTGCTTTGAGGGACCATTGGAAAGGAAAAGTGAATCAGGAAGATGATGTTACCATTGTCATTTTAAAAGCCAAGTGAAATGCGGATCATTGCCATTGAAAGAGAAACACCAGGTCTTGATAAAAGAGATTTTGTGCCTCATTTGAGAGCAGAAGCTTTACAGGGCTGGAAATTGTATAGAGAGGGGATTATTCGTGAAATGTACTTTCGGGATGATAAGCCGGAAGCAGTTTTAATTCTTGAATGCAAGGATCTTGCTGATGCAGAAAAATATTTGGCAACATTGCCACTAGTTGAAAAAGGATTGATAAGTTTTGAGTTAATTCCACTAAAGCCATATCATGGTTTTGAACGCCTTTTTGCCAGAAATAAAACTTTGTAACCTTTCCTTTTTTTATCAGTGTAAGCGTTGTTGAGACTCAACTTTATAGCTACCATCATGATGAAAAAAATTTTACTTCCGGCTCTTCTAAGTATTTTTTTAATCACTATTTCTTCAGCCCAGGAAAGGAGGGCAAATAAAGAAGGGATGAAACTTATTTACTCTAGTGATTGGGATTGGGACTGGCATTGCAATTGCCGGTTAACATATGATTACAAGAAGAAGAGAAATCAAAACAGAAGAAGTTATCACACACGTTACCGTTATTACCATGATGAAGGTGTGGACAACGAATTTGATTTCTTTTCTAATATAGGCCCGAATCCAGCAATCTATGGCTTTTCACCTTCGGTTCAGGCTATTCACTATAATCGAGTTAACAGCCTTTTTATTGGAGTAGATACCGAGTTTGAAGATTTCACCCACAATTTTACTGACATTTATGGTTTCGAAGTTCAGGCTCTTGGTGGTTATTCAATTGGTAGAGAAGAATGGCAATATCAATTAGGATTAGAAAAGCCAATTGGTCGTAAGGTCGTGCTTGGAGCTGACATCCATAATATCGTAACTACTGAAGATAGTTGGAGAACCGGGCTTACAGAAAATACTATTTCAAGTTTAGTCTTGGGATATGATTTTCATGACTATTATAAAGCTGAGGGATATAGTTTTTATGGTTCTATCCGTGCCTTCGATTTTACCTATCTAGGTGTGAGTTACAACACAGATACATTTAATTCAGTAGATGCAATTACGGGTTATAACATTTATGGAGATGGAAATATTGAACGACTTAATCCGGCTATTGATCCAAGTGCGGATGAGATATTTCACCAAAGTATAGGATTAAGCTTAAATATTAATCCCAGGCTTTATCAATATTCGAGAAACTTCACAACCAGCTTAGTTTTTCGTGGAGAGATCGGTAACTACGACGGAAATAATAACGACTTTGAATTCAATAAATTCATAGCCCAATCTAATACCATATTTCGTTTAGACAGATCTACTTTTTTGAAATGGAGATTGATGGGAGGAGCAATTACCGGCGAAGCTCCTGCTTTCAAACAATTCGCTCTGGGGGGGATAGGAACAATGAGAGCAACTGATTATAAAGATATTCAGGGCAATACGATGGTACTTAGTAATGCAGAACTGGTTTTTGGCCGCACTTCTGATCTTGATTTTGGATTCTTTGAGCTAGATGGTTTTTATGTCTCTCTCTTTATGGATTCAGGATGGGCTGAATTTAATAATCGACTCATAACTGAATCAGATCCAACCATTGGCTTCGAAAATTTTGCAGTTTCGGAGTTTACTCACAATGTAGGTTTTGGAGTAGGAGGAGATATGTTTAGGCTTGAATTTGCAAAACCTCTGTCTGATTCAGGCGGTCTTACCGCAGTTTGGATTCGATTGAATCCTACTTTCTAAAAAAGTGATTCGAGAAAATAAATACTGAGCCTAAATTTTTGCTTGTTATTTCGAAGGAGCGAGCGACTTAGAAATCTAAGAATAGCTTTTACAGTAATTTTTAGATTTCTCACCCCCAGTTGGAGGATGCGAAATGACAATTAAACTTATATCAAACTCTTGTCAAAGTCTTTTTTGTCTTAAAAAAAGAAACCCGAACCGGTCAAAGTTCGGGTTTTTTCTTTAGGGCATTTGGTGCTTCGCAGCATCCAAAAGCTCGTTTGCTCTTCGGAGGCGGGTTACGCTTTCATACTTTCTTTGTTTCGCACGTCTTATTCTTTTTTACAAATCTGGCTATTATGACGATTATTCATTTTTTTAGATAATTGATATCTTAAAAAATGAATTTCAGTGCTACATTTTCATTACAAAAAAATGACCTACTCGTTACGATTAGCTTTTTCCTAATCGTTGTATTGGCAACCATTGCTTCACGACAGCTTCGATTGACATCGGAAAACGCCTTACTTTTTGAGGATACTACCTATCTGAAAGTCGATCAACGAACGAACCTTGAAGGACTCATTGAATCGTTAGACTCCTTAAATGTAGATTACGATCAGCAGGAATTGAGATGGGCTTCCCGCATTCTTGGATGGCGTACATTCCAGCGCGGTAATTATGAAATCAACGGATACTACTCTTATGAGGTATTTCTCTCAAAGCTGTCTCGTGGAATCCAGGATCCGGTACCGGTTGTAATTCTGCCCGGTATCACGAAAGAACGTTTTGCCTTGTCAGTTTCTAATCAGGTATCGATAAATGAAGAAGACATGCTGGACATATTTCAAGACTCTCTTTTTTTGGATGAACTCGGACTAACCACTGAAGAACTATTTGGAAGGATGCTTCCGGAGACATATCGAATCTATTGGACAAGTACACCTAAGGAGCTAGTACGAAGAGTTTTGAGAGAATTTGAGTCCACAGTTATTGATGTATATTCGGATTCAACCGATGCATTAGGGTATTCTATTCAGGATGTTTTAACTATGGCATCTATTGTGGAATGGGAGGCTAATCTGGAAGAGGAGAAGGCTGTAATTAGTGGGTTATACTGGAACCGTTTGAATCAAAGGATGCGTTTACAAGCCGATCCAACTGTGAATTTTGCAATTGGAGAGCGAAGGAGGCTACTCTTTGAGGATTACGAATTCGAACACCCTTTCAATACTTATCTCAATAGAGGGCTTCCTCCGGGGCCGGTAACAAACCCTAGTCTTTCAACAATAAAAGCGACGCTATTTCCTGAAGAACATAACTATATCTATATGGTTGCTAATCCGGAGGGTGGCCATATTTTTACCGAAACCTTTGAAGAGCATCAGGTAGAGAGTGCGAAGTGGAGAAGATGGCTAAGAGAACAGTACCGGATTAAAAGGGCAAGAGATGCTGAAAATTCTAGTTCTGAGCGATAAATATTTGATTAGGATGCGGTAAGTAGTTTTTAGTAATAAAGAAGTCATCCCGAACTTGTTTCGGGGTCTTACGGAATGGCTAACCTATTACGTTTCCCACGAATCCTTTAATCATGGGTAATATTATTTGAACTAAATCTATATTAACCTTTAAAGATAGTTATCCTTTGGCGTAACAATGATTTGCGAAGGCATTCATGAAAAACCTTCTTCTCCATAGTTCTTGGCACATTTCAAGTAATCAATCCTCACAAAGATCCCGAAACGAGTTCGGGATGACCTAACTCAGACTAATTTTTAAAACTCTTCATCTTCTTCAATCAAGTCTGAGTCCCTGGGCATTCTTTTGACCCTAATCTCATGATTCACATGGGTCTTTTTAAAGCTAACCCGTGTACTAAGTCCTTCATACCCATTTACGTCCTTTAAGGCGTCTCTTAGATATGCAGGATTTTTGACCCTTAGCAATGTTTCAAGGATAACATTAGCTGCATCATAACCTATATAGGCGAATTGATTGGGCTGTGTATTAAAGCGTAATCTAAAATTTGAAGCGAATAAACTAGACGCGGTACCTGAAGTATCCACATTGAATGACTCTGTGAAGTAAAGCTCTGTATCAGGTAAGCGTCTATCCTCAAGATTAACTGTAGCCCATTCTTCTGAGCCCAGAATTGCAATTGTACTCCTCATTGCTTCTAAATCAGTAAGCATACTCTCGATAAGAGTAGAAGCTATAGTTCCTGTAAAAGGTGCATAAACTGCTTTAACCATATCTACACTGTCTAGAGTATCAGTGGTAAAGAACTGGGTATAATCCCGAATGTCATATCCAAATTCTTCGAGGTCCTCTACAAAATAATATTGGACAAAGCCTCCGTTTCGTTCTGCATGCCTCATAAATGACCGGGCTGCAGGTGCTCCAAGCGATCCCTTTTCAGCAATTACTCCCAGGGTATCATATCCTAATTGATTTACGGCGTATTCAGCCATCACCTTACCTTGAGTAGAGAATGCAGGATTAAGTTGAAAAACAAAATTGTTATACAGATCAAGACTGTCCGCATTGGCTAATGGGAGCAGAAGTGGAACCTCATATTCTTCTGCCAGATTTGAAAAATCTTTAGCAACATTCGAGAATAGAGGGCCTATTATAACATCTACATCTTCATTCCAAACAAGGTCATTGATGATATCTTCCGGGCTGGAAGTATTAGTATTTCTGTAATTGATAAATGCCTTTTGATCGACATTTGTGCTGTTAAATTCTTCTACTGCAAGCTGGATTCCAAAATATAGATGTTGAGGAATTTCATATTCATTAGCTTCGAATTCAAATTCAGGAAGAGCAACACCGATATTATACGAGATTCCATTAGGAGACTGAATAACCTGATTTGGATTATATCGCTGTGTATAGCTTACCGAATCACTAAGCATGGTTTGTATCCTGCTTAAACGAAGAGGGTCAATGTCACTAGCCGATCTCTCGAAAAGTCTCAGAAAAGCAACTGCAGAGTTATAGGGTACCTTATTTATCATGCTTTCAAGTACATCCATCCGCACACGATCATCTGTACTTCTTGTGAATACTTCTCTCCGTTGTTTCACAGTTAAATAGCCAAGAATTTGGTCATAAAGTACTAGCGAAGCCCTTGTTGTAGAAGTCGAGGGTCGATTATCGGAAAGAAACTTTAATAGGTCCAGTGCATTGGCAAAATCATCCAACTTAAAATGAGCTAGAGCTTTTGTGTAGTTGGCTTCTAGAAACACATCGATATTACCAGGGGGGACTTGATTCAGGTTCTGTATGGCTTTGATGTAGTTATTAAGAGCAAAATAGCTTTTACCAATAAAAAGGCTGGCTTCCGGATCATCTGATTGGGAAAGGATTCGAATAGCCCTTTCGTAATCGCCCTGTTCGTACAGGTTAAGTCCGTTTTCCAAAGTCTGACTGGACAGGCTTCCAACGAAAAGAAGAGCAAAAAAAATAGGTGCGAGGATTTTTCTCATGTACAAAAATAAAGAATTACAGCTTCTCTAACTTTACCAAATAGAAAAAGTTCTCACTATTCCCATTCAATGGTGGCGGGAGGTTTGGAGCTGATATCGTAAACTACCCGGTTAATACCCTTAATTTCATTTATGATTCGATTCGAAACATGGGCAAGGAAGTCGTAAGGCAGATGTGCCCAATCCGCAGTCATTCCATCAAGGCTTGTTACAGCTCGTAACGCTACGGTAAATTCATAAGTTCGTTCATCGCCCATAACTCCCACGCTTTGCACGGGTAGCAACACTACCAAAGCTTGCCAGGTTTCGTTGTATAAATTCTTTGCCTTGAGTTCTTCGATAAAAATCTTGTCAGCTTCCCGAAGCAGATCAAGTTTTTCTTTATTTAATTCTCCAAGAACTCTTATCCCTAGTCCGGGACCAGGGAAAGGGTGTCGGCTGATAAAGTGATCAGGGATTCCAAGCTCTCTTCCTACAACCCTTACTTCGTCTTTGAATAACTCGCGTACAGGTTCTATTAAATCCAGCTTCATGTGCTCAGGAAGCCCGCCCACGTTATGGTGCGATTTGATGGTGGCTGAAGGGCCTTTGAATGAAACACTCTCAATCACATCCGGATAAAGTGTTCCCTGAGCAAGGTATTTGAAGCCTGAATTTTCTCCGATTTCTTCCTCAAAGACATCAATGAATGTATTTCCAATGATTTTCCTTTTCTTCTCCGGATCAGACACACCATCTAATCGCTTCAAAAACAGATCGGAAGCATCCACACCCTTAACAGGTAAGTGTAAATCTCTGGTATAAAGATGAAGCACTTCTTCGAATTCATCCTTTCTAAGAAGACCATTATCTACAAAAACACATTGAAGCTGATCTCCGATAGCTTTGTGAATTAGCGTAGCGACAACGGTTGAATCAACGCCACCGGAAAGTGCACATAATACCTTGTCGTTACCTACTTTTTCCCGGATTGCTTCAATCTGTTCATCAATAAAGGACGCAGCTGTCCAGTCTCCACTAAGTCCACAAATATCAAGGGCAAAGTTTTTGAGGATCTGCTTTCCGTAATCAGAATGAGCTACTTCAGGATGAAATTGAACCCCATATATATGGTTTTTGAGATGTCTCACAGCGGCAACCTTTGCATTCGCTGTATGCCCGATGATTTCATATGAAGAAGGCATTTCATGAATATGATCTCCATGGCTCATCCAAACCACAGAATCATTCGGAACATCTTTAAATAAGTCAGAATGATCATCTATCTGAAGGTGAGCTCTACCAAATTCTCGTTTGTCAGCCTTATCTACGCTGCCCGGAATTTCAGTATGTGCCAGAAGTTGAAGACCATAGCAAACACCAAGGATTGGTACATTCCAGTCAAGAATTTCTCTTTGGAGATGAGGAGCGCCTTCATCGTTCACACTCATTGGGCCTCCCGATAAGACAACTCCTTTGGGTTTAGGAGTTAAAACTTGCTCTAAGTCTACATTGAAGGGGTGAATTTCACAGTAAATATTAAACTCACGGAGCCGGCGAGCGATGAGTTGGGTAAATTGGGAACCGTAATCAAGGATTAAAATCCATTCGCTATGTCGACTCATTTAAATGTATAAGAATATTAGGCAGTTATTTCTTGGTATTCGTCAGCAGAAAGTAGTCCTTCAAGTTGGGAAGGATCTGTCACTTTTATTTTGATCATCCATCCATCACCATATGGATCATCGTTTACAATTTCTGGGTTGTCTTCCAAAGCTTCATTCAATTCCAATACTTCACCATCAACCGGAGCATATAAATCAGAAACAGTTTTAACAGCTTCTACTGTGCCGAAAGTGTCGTCCTGAGAGAATTCAAAACCAGCTTCTTCAAGCTCGACGAAAACGATATCTCCCAATTCACCTTGTGCGAAATCAGTGATACCTATTGTTGCTGTTCCGTCACCATTATCTTTTACCCATTCGTGTTCTTTAGTGTATTTAAGATCAGATGGTGTGCTCATTAGTTTTCCTCTGGTTTAAAATTGAATGATGTTTCTAAATACTTAGTGGTTACCGATCCGCTATTAAAATTTGGGTCATCCATTAACTGGATATGATAAGGGATAGTTGTTTTAACGCCTTCTATAATGAATTCCTCAAGTGCGCGCTTCATCTTTTTGATGGCCAACTCTCTGGTAGGAGCAGTAACAATCAATTTCGCGATCATTGAATCATAGAAAGGAGGGATACGGTATCCTGAATAAGCATGAGTATCTAATCGTACTCCATGTCCACCTGGAGGATGGAATACAGTAATTTCACCAGCAGAAGGACGGAATCCATGCGCAGGGTCTTCGGCATTGATTCTACATTCAATAGAATGTCCTTCTAATTCAACTTTATAATCAGCGATGCTTTCGCCAAGAGCTACTCGGATTTGCTCTTCGATTAGATCGTAGCCTGTAATTTCTTCAGTAACCGGATGCTCGACCTGAATTCGGGTATTCATCTCCATGAAATAGAAGTTCAAGTTGTCATCTACAAGAAATTCTACAGTACCAGCACCTTCATAATTCACTGATTTAGCTGCGTTAACAGCTGCAAGCCCCATTCTTTCTCTTAGTTCAAGGGTAACAAGTGGGGAAGGAGCTTCTTCCAGAATCTTTTGGTGACGTCTCTGCAATGAGCAATCCCTTTCACCAAGATGAATGGCATTGCCATGTTGATCAGCCAGAATTTGAATCTCAACGTGATGAGGATTCAATACAAATCGTTCGATATATACTTCGGGGTTATTGAAAGCCGTCTCTGCTTCACTACGACACATTTCGTAGTTCTTTTTTAATTCAGAGGCTTCCATAACTACACGCATACCCCGGCCACCACCACCTGCAGAGGCTTTGATGATCACTGGGAAACCAATTTCAGCACATACTTTTTCAGCATCCTCATAGCTATCTACGGTACCATCGCTTCCGGGAACAACAGGAACCTTATTTTTGATCATGGTAGCTTTTGCTACAGCTTTGTCTCCCATTGAATTAATGGCATGAGGTGATGGCCCGATAAATTTAATATCGTGCTCTCCACAAATGCGGGAAAACTCTGCATTTTCAGCTAGAAAACCGTAGCCAGGATGGATAGCTTCGGCATTAGTGATTTCAGCAGCTGCAAGAATACTTGGTATTTTGAGATAACTCTCTTTACCAGCAGGAGGGCCAATACATACCGCTTCGTCAGCAAATTTTACGTGCAAACTATCTGCATCGGCTGTAGAATAAACTGCAACGGTTTTTATACCCAGCTCTTTGCATGTTCGAATAATACGTAAGGCGATTTCACCTCTGTTGGCAATCAGGATCTTGTTAAACATGAAAGCCGATTAGTTTTTTTCGATGATAAATAATGGTTGATCAAATTCCACCGGAGTAGCGTCGGATACCAAAATCTCTTTAATGGTACCACCAAACTCTGCTTCAATTTCATTCATAATCTTCATCGCTTCAATGATACACAGTGTCTGACCTTTAGCCACTTTATCACCAACTTGAATAAATGGGTCTGCATCAGGAGAAGGAGATTGATAGTAGGTACCTACGATAGGTGACTTTACTGTTTCTCCTGAAGCTGCTGGTGCCGGTGCCGGACTAGATTCAGTAGCAGGAGCTTGTTGAGCTGGTGCTGCTGGAGTAGCAGGAGCGGCTATTTGAGCAGGCGCAGCTTGAGTGTAAGTAACATGTTCAACCGCACCTTTCTTTTTCACTTTAATCTTAAAATCGCCTTCTTCGATGGAAACCTCATCTACTTCACTTTCAGCAATTAAGTCCAGAATTTTTTTAATCTGTTTTAAGTCCATAATCTATTATTTAGCTCGTTCAATGTAGGTTCCTATTCGGGTATCTACTTTAATTTTTTCACCTTCTGATATAAATAAAGGGACATTTACAACTGCACCTGAGTCAAGAGTAGCTGGCTTTGAGCCTCCCTGTGCAGTATCACCTTTTACGCCCGGATCGGTTTGCGCTACAGTAAGGATAAGGTGATCAGGCGGTTCAGCAAATAGTACCTGTTCGTCATCTGCATTAAATAGCACGCTACAGGTTTGTCCTTCTATTAAAAAGTCTTTTCGTTCTACCTGATTTGGAGCGATAGGGATTTGTTCATAGGTTTCATTATTCATGAAATAATACATAGTACCATCATTATATAGATACTGATAGCTTCTGTTCTCGACCCGAACAGCTTCTGTATTTTCTCCTGATCGCCAGGTTTTATCGATATTCTTTCCGTTTACAATGCCTTTTAACTTGGTACGAACGAAAGCGGGACCTTTACCCGGCTTAACATGTTGAAATTCAGTAATTGAATATAATTCACCGTCCATATTCAGAACCAGACCATTTCTGAAATCTGATGTAGAAACTTTTGCCATTAAGTAATGTCTCCGTTTTTAGTTGAGCAAAAATACTGCTCAACTGTTTCGATAACAAGTAAGATATTTCCTGAGATTATAGAATCTGTACTCCGAAAAATTTGAACAATACAGTAAGTATAAATACTACCGCCAATACAATTGGAGCAAAATATCCAATGGCGAAGTTGAGGAATTTTTGAACAAAAGATCCTTTGTAATTGGGTGCACCCTGAGCGAGTTCTTCATCCAGATTATGCTTTTTCCATACATGTGCAGCAAAGAATGCAATCAAACAGCCTCCAAGAGGTAGGAAAGTATCGTTGGCTAATGCAGCCACAAAGGAGAGGAAATCGGTATCAGTTCCTCCGGCTTTGTAAGTAGTGAATGCCGAGCTGAAAAATTCCGAATATCCATTTCCAACAAGTGAAGGAATACCAATGATGAAAATAAGTAGAGCTACCAACCAAACTGCTTTAGTTCGTTTTACTTTCATTTCATCCACAACATATGAGACGGGTACTTCGAGTAGCGAAACAGTAGAGGTAAGAGCAGCGAAACAAAGAAGAACAAAAAATCCGGTTCCTGTGATGATACCAAGGGTTCCTCCAATACTTCCAAAAATCTGAGGAAGAGTAACGAAAATAAGGGCAGGGCCACGGCCAGCACCTTCCATGGTTCCGTCACTCATAAAACCAATAAGAGGGAAGATCATCAAACCTGCCAGGAGAGCAATTCCAACATCAGCAAGAGTAATAAGTGCTGCTGAACTCACAATATTCTCTGATTTTTTTACATAGCTACCATAGGTAATTAACGCTCCCATACCTAGCGAAAGAGAAAAGAATGCCTGCCCCATAGCATTATAGATAACGGAAGGAGTGAGCTTACTGAAGTCAGGAACGAGGTAAAACTTTAACCCGGCCATTGCATTTGGAAGAGTAAGCGAATAAATCGCCAGGCCAGCAATCATTAAAACCAATGTAGGCATCAGCATTTTTGCGACACGTTCAATACCTCCTGATACACCCCTGGAAACAATAAAAGAAGTGGCTACCATAAACATGAGGCCGTAAGCTCCGACTTTAAATACTTGTGTGATATATGACCCAAATTGATCGGCAATTCCAAAATTCCCTGCGATCATCTCAAAGATGTATCCGAAAGCCCAGCCAGCGATTACATTATAGAAGGAGAGGATTAATACTCCACTGAGAATGCCCAGCTTACCAGCGATATTCCATTTTTTAAACCCTAAAGCGTTAAATGCTCCTACAGGATTTTTCTGTGTTTTTCGACCTATAGCTATCTCTGTAACCATAACAGGGTAGCATAGCACAAAACAAAAGAATAGATAAATAACAACGAAAGCAGCCCCTCCGCCTTCGCCAACTTCGTAAGGAAACCCCCAGATGTTACCTAGTCCAACGGCAGAACCCGCTGCTGCTAAAATAAATCCTAGTTTCGAATTCCAGGATCCGCGTTCTGTAGATGATGGTGCTGCCAAGAGATTTCCTCCTAAATTTGTGGTTGGTTAATCGGGGTAAAATATTTTAAGCGTTGTTCACACGCAACTTTCTTAGTACACAACCCGATGCAGCAGGAACAACATATGCATCGTGTATGCTTTTTGGGGTGGCTAAATCAACTTTTTTTGAATTGACAATTAGCTGCCAATTACCTTTCGGAAGCTTAATTCTATGCTTTTTGTGAGGATTGGTATTCAATGAAATAAAGTAATCAAATGGATCATCCGTGGATTCACCAGATACTGAAAAAGTGAAATGTAAAGGGTCTTCATACACCTTGAAAATGACTTCTTCGGGTAATGCTTTTCTTAAGGCTGGAGCGAGTTTTCTAAACTCTATCAAGCCCAGGTAGTATTCAAACAGTTCGCTATTAAGATTTATTTCGTTGAAATTAAGCCAGTTCGTTTCGTTGTCTTTGTTGTAGCTATCACGATCAAGAAGACCTGTATTCTTTTCTTTTCCTGAAGTATCTGAGATTACTTTTGCACGCGCCCATTCCTGTCCTGCGTGCATCATAGTAATTCCCTGGCTTGTGAAAAGCATAAGAGCCGCTAGTTTGGATACTTCTAATTCCTGATCAGTTAAACGTGTAGCAGCTGCCTTCTTATGGTACACCCTGGTTGCATTCTCAGGATTAAGTGCAATCCGGATAAAATCTCCGAGTGTGTAGCCATCATGGCTTTCAAGATAGTTTAGCGAATGTCCGGAATGTTGAAACAGACCTTGTTCTCCATTTACCAGGGTACCACGGATAAAATTTTCTACGGCGAAACGAGAATTACCATGGTTCCAATCCCCAAAAAGAATTCCCCGATGATGAAGCGGATCGTATCCTTTTATTCCATTTCTAATTCGGTCGTTCCATGCTATCCAACCATGTTCAGAAAAGCCAGCGGGCTTATATTCACCACCCCAAGGTTCTGCAATTAGAAGTACATTTGGGTTTATCTGTTCTGCTTCTTTTTTGATTAAGTCGATGGTTTCCCAATCGATAATTCCAGCTAGGTCGAATCGGAAGCCATCAATATGGAATTCCTTCATCCAATACTTAACAGATTCAATTATGAGTTGTCGGGTTTGGGGATTAGCAGTATTTATATCATTCCCCGTCCAGCTGTCATTTAAGTAATTTCCTGCTTCATCAATTCTGAAGTAGTGATTCTTAGCGGTATATCTAAGTGGGTTTAAGTCGTATTGTGAAGCATGATTATAAACAACGTCCATTATAACGGAGATGCCTTCTTTGTGAAGAGCTTTAACTAACTCTTTCAACTCAGTAATGGCATTTTCATAGCGCCCGATTACTTCCTTTTCTTCTAAGGTGCCATCAGAAGCATAGATCGTTTCAGGAGAGAAGAAGAAGGAGGTCATATACCCCCAATAGTTTTTTGAGAATGCGTTCCAGGAGTTGGTGATTCCTCCTTCAATCTGTTGATTAAAAGGGGGTTCGAAGTATGCAAACTTCTGAAGTGGTAAAAACTCTACCGCATTTACTCCTATTCGTTTTAAATGTGCAATTCCGCCTACATTAGCTTCACGGAAATCATTATAAATGCCCTGAGCATAGGTTTTAGCTGATGGATGTGCTACAAGGTCTTTTATGTGGGTTTCGTAAATAATGAGGTCTCGTGGATCCTCAGGAGATATATAATTATCACCTTCCCAGTCAAAGTGTTGCTCCGGGATTATCTTTGTTTTGGAGAATCCCAGATAATGGTTCCGGGATGTAACAAGTTTACTCCATGGATCAGCAATGGTTTGATCTGTTCTTTCGAAATAGGGAGAACTTTGATTAGAGAGGAGGTGATATCCATACCACTTGTTAATGATTGAGAACTCTGGATGGAAATAGTTCCAAAATCCAGTTTCATCCTTATTCATTTGGTGCTTTTCACCTGAGGTTTGCTCATAGTGGTTAAAAAACTCTATACTTACCTCATCAGCCAGTGGTGCAAAAACCTTGAATGCAATTCCCTCATCTAGAATTGTATAACCCGGAAGCAATTCACTAAAAGCTATTTCTTTAGTAAGCAATGAAGGAGAGGCTAATGACATTATCAGGTTATAGTGCTTCCAGGTTCAGCTTCAGTTTCCGCAAACTTGAGATTACCTTCACTGTCTTCTGCCATTAAAATCATGCCCTGACTTTCAACTCCCATGAGTTTTTTGGGAGCAAGATTAGCTACTACACAAACTGTTTGGCCTACCAGATTATCCAAATCAACATGTTTGGCAATACCAGAAACTATAGTTCTTTTCTCCAGGCCTAGATCAACCTCTAGCTGTAATAGCTTATCTGACTTTTTAATTGGTGCAGCCTTAAGAATTCTGCCGGCTCTTAGATCAAGCTTCATAAAGTCGCCAAATTCAATGTTCTCCTTTAATACGGGAAATTTGGGATTAGGGTCATTAGCAGCAGCTCTATCTTCCAGTTTCTTTACTTGAGCATCAATTTCAACGTCTTCTACTTTAGTGAATAGTACTTCACCTACTTCAATAGTTGTACCAGAAGATAACATCTCACCAGATATAGAATCCCATGATGCCTCACCCTTAAAACCAAGTTGATCTCTAAGTTTTTTCATTGCGGTAGGAAGAACTGGTTCCATTAAAATTGATAATGCGGTACAAATTTGAAGACTTACATACAGAGTGTTAGCACATGCCTGTGGATTATCGTTCCTGGTTTTCCAGGGTTCTGTTTCTGTAAAGTACTTATTACCAATCCTTGCCAAGTTCATGCTTTCTAAGATGGCCTCTTTAAATCGGAATGCCTCATAGGCAGAAGTAACCTTCTCCTTTTGTTCTAAGATTGCAGCTAGAGCTTTTTGATCCGTTTCGGTAGGAGAGACTAATTCTGGCACGTTGTTTTCGGCATATTTCGAAGTAAAAGTAAGAGACCGATTTACGAAGTTCCCCAAAATGGCTGCCAGCTCATTATTTACTCTTGCCTGAAAATCTTTCCACGAAAAATCGGAATCTTTGCTCTCTGGCAGGGTAGTGCCAAGTGCATATCTTAATAAATCAGGGCTAAAATCTTCCATATACTCATGCACCCAAACTGCCCATCCACGAGAAGTAGAGAGTTTTTTCCCTTCCAGGTTTAAGAACTCATTGGCAGGTACATTTTTTGGAAGTACGTAGTCTCCATGTTCCATGAGTACGATAGGAAACATGATGCAGTGGAACACAATGTTATCTTTACCGATAAAATGGTAGAGCTCACAATCCTGGTTTTGCCAGTAGTCTTTCCATGCTTCCGGTTTTCCTTCTTGTTCAGCCCATTCCTTTGTAGCTGATATATAGCCAATAGGAGCATCAAACCACACATAAAGCACCTTGCCATCTGCTTCTTTAAGTGGAACCGGAACTCCCCAACTCAAATCTCTGGTAGCGGCACGGTCAGCTAATCCATCGGCTAGCCAGCTTTTTACCTGCCCCATAACATTAGACTTCCAGTTCTCTCGAGTATCCAGCCATTTTTCGAACTTAGGCTGGATATCACCAAGAGGCATATACCAATGTTCAGTTTCTTTCAGTTCAGGTACTTCTCCGCTAAGCGCACTTATCGGGTTCTTTAATTCAGTAGGAGATAGGGAAGTCCCACAATTCTCGCACTGGTCTCCATAAGCTTCTTCAAATCCGCAATTCGGGCACGTTCCTTTTACATAGCGATCGGGGAGAAACATATCCGATTTAGGATCATAAAGTTGTTGCTCAGTTTTCTTCTTGAAAAACCCCTTCTCATGTAAATGTGAAAAGATCTCCTGAGAAGTTTGATGATGCACTTTCGAACTGGTTCGACCATAGTAATCGAAGGAGATCCCAAATTCTTCAAATACCTTCTTATTAGCTTCATGGTATCTGTCAACAATATCCTGGGGCGAGATGCCCTCTTTTTCTGCAGCAATGGTGATAGGTACTCCATGTTCATCAGAGCCGCAAATAAACACGATATCATCGCCAACCAGGCGCTTAAAGCGCACATATAAGTCAGCGGTTAAATAAGCCCCTGCAATATGTCCAAGGTGTAAAGGCCCGTTCGCGTAAGGAAGTGCTGATGTAACTAAAATTCTTTTCTTCTCTGCCATCCGAATAGTTAGAAGCTTGATAATCGGCCAAGATAAACAAAGGCAAAGAGAATTATCGCAGTGTTAAGGGTTTTTTTGTTCCTAGTCATCCTGAGCATACCTGCGAAGGATCTAGTCGGGTAAACCCACCCGTTTAGATTCTTCGGCAGTAGCCTCAGAATGACAGAGAGGTTGGTGGTTAGGTATCACATTCCTTCCAAAAACCTCACCATTAGCTGGTGATAATCCTCAAACTCAGTGAAGGGTAGGGTTTCATATCGATCAAATACATCATGATAAGCTCTGATACCTCCAAGGGTATAAATATAAAATCCGGGAACATTTACCTCATCAAATGCACAATGATCACTATTGCAGGCGGCACCTCTTATTTTAACCTGAGGAAGTAATTCAAATTCATTGTTGATGTTTCTTAAACGATCGAATTGCTTTCGATAAACAGATCCGTTTACTACCTGAATACCCTCATCTCCTGTACCCGCCAAATCAAAATTCATCAGAAACTTAATAGAAGTAAGATCAAATAATGGGTTCTGAACGAAGTATTTGGAGCCAATAAGACCAATTTCTTCCGCACCGAAAGCGATAAAGACTGTCCGATATTTTGGGGTATTCTCGGAAAAGTGACGAGCAAGACTTAACATCATGGCTGTACCACTTGCATTATCGTTTGCTCCAGGAAATAAAGCAGTACCCATTCTTCCGAAATGATCGTAATGAGCGATGATTACAATTGTCGAATCATTGTTCTCTCCATCAAGGTACCCGATTACATTTTGGGTGGTATAATTTTCGATAAACTCTGCTTCAATATTAAATTCGACTCTTTCAATCATTTTTTTGAGGATACTATCAACTACAACAATTGAAGGTTTGCCCAACTGCCTGGTAGAGTTGTTCCATCCAGACAACTCATTCTCAATAAAAAGGGTAGCAGAAACAGAGTTTTGTGGGTGAAATCTTAAAAAGTCTTTCGCTTCTTTAATTAATGATTCAGATTCTTCCGAAATCTCTCTTTTTCTTTCTTCATCATCTTGATTTAATACCAAAACTTTCCCTCTTGAATCTCTGAGAACTCCTCTCAACGAGCCTAAGGAACTAAGATCAAAGTTGGAAGCATGAAACGCATGAAATTCACCCTGAATAGAGGGGGACCAATAGTTTACAAGGAAATCCACTCCTGGTGAAAGAGTATCACCATCTACAATTAGCTCAATGGCTCCCGGAAAGGTGTTAATCGGAATAGAGAATGTTTGGTAATAGTCATTCGTAAAAGACTTTAGCCCAAACCGCCGGAATTCATTTCTAATGAAATCTGCGGCTATTTTATCTCCATCATGAACATAACCCCGTCCATGAAAATCTTCGGAACTGAGACTTTTGACAACTTCCTTGGCATAGGGCAGAACCTGAGCTCTTAAATCAATAGAAGCAAAAAGGACTAAAAGACTAAAAAGGAGCGTCTTCGTCATCAGGAGCTGGGTTATGTGGTAAGATAGGAGCATCAGTAGGAGTGAAGTTTGCTTCAAGCATATCCTGTGAAACGCCGCCAGGTAAACTTGGATTGTCTGCGGCTGAGGATAGATTCTCAAAACGGGCATAATCCTTCACAAAGTATTGCATCTTACTTCCAACCGGACCATTTCTTTGCTTTCCGATAATTACCTCAGCCAAACCTGCTGTTGATTGTCCTTCAGCTGTGGTGGTGATCCCATAGTATTCAGGACGATATAAAAACATGACCACATCTGCATCTTGCTCGATTGAACCTGATTCCCGTAAATCACTAAGCTGTGGTCGTTTATCACCCCCGCGTTGCTCCACAGCACGACTTAGCTGGGAAAGAGCGATCACAGGTACATCCAGTTCTTTTGCGAGTGACTTAAGACCTCGAGAGATGGAGGCAATTTCTTGTTCACGGCTTCCGCTATCCTTTGCAGAGCCTTGCATCAATTGAAGGTAATCGACAACAACCAACCCAATGTCATGCTCTGTTTTAAGTCTTCGGCATTTGGTGCGAAGTTCCATCAGAGTAATTGCGGGAGTATCGTCAATGAATAAGTCAGCGGTAAAAAGGCGTCCGGCAGCCTCAATAAGGCTTTTAAAACTATCGTCGTTTAAGGTTCCTTTACGCGCTTCATCAGCACGTACACGAGCTTCCATGGTTAGCAAACGTTGTACAAGCGACTGATTGGACATCTCAAGAGAAAAAATGGCCACAGGGGCGCGGAGATTCTCATCGGGATGCATTGCTGCATTTCTGGCTGCAGTAAGTACAAAAGCCGTTTTACCCATAGATGGTCGGGCAGCAATGATTATCAAATCTCCGTTTTGCCATCCAGCTGTCATTTGATCTACCGATAAACCAGAAGGAACACCTGTAATCCCATATTTTTTGCCTCGCATATCTTCGAGATAGGCTAGGGTATCTTTAAGAATATCCGCTACAGGTTTAGCAGTACTTCGGCTTTTTTGGTTGGCCAGATCGAAGATCTTTTGTTCCGCTTCATCTAATACATCATAGGCATCGGTAGTAGAATCATAAGACTCTTTGATCACATCAGTAGAGGCGAGGATCAGGTTTCTCTTAATTGCTTTTTCAGTAATTATTTGGGCATGATACTCAATATTAGCCGCAGAACTTACTGAACGAGTTAAATCAGACAGATAGGTAAGTCCACCTACAGTATCTAGTAATCCCTTATCGCGAAGTTCATTTTCAACAGTAAGTAAATCTAATGGATTATCCCGTTCGTAAAGCTGGGATAATGTTTCGTAGATATGGCGGTTGGCTGGTTTGTAGAAGTCATCGGCTTTAAGCATTTGTAATGCAATAGTAGCAGCGCCATGTTCAATGAGCATTGCTCCTAATACTGCTTCTTCAACTTCAACTGCCTGAGGTGGGACTCTGCCTTCCTGTTCTAGTACTTTCTGTTGATCTTTGAATGATGTTCCGTTCTTTTTTGCCACTAATTACCTCTTAAAATCAGTTGAAAGTATGCATAAATGAACATGAAAAGAGGCTTTCTTTTCAACAAGGTTTCCACAAGTTATTAACATACTCAAGATTTGCCGCCCAGCTCAGTATATCTGGCACGAAGCATTTGCACGTCTTCCCAGGTCGGTCGCTTCCATTGAGGATTTCTAAGAAGCGCAGCCGGGTGATAGGTTACCATCAATTCTCGTTCAAGAAAGGCGTGATACTTTTGTCTCATCTGTTTTAGTGAAAGATCTTTTCCTAAAAGTGTGGTAGCTGATATTCTTCCGACACATAAAATGAGCTTAGGATTTACGATCTCAATTTGTCGGAGTAAATAGGGGAGACTGCGCTGTCTTTCTTCAGGTTTGGGATCCCTATTATTCGGAGGCCGGTGCTTTAAAATATTAGCGATATAGATATCGGAGCGCTTAAAGTCTATGGCTCCCATGATCTTATCAAGGAGTTGACCGGCTTTTCCAACAAATGGTTCCCCTTGTAGGTCTTCATTCATTCCGGGAGCTTCACCAACAATCATGAGATCGGCATCAGGGTTTCCAACTCCAAAAACCAAGTTGGTATTTTCTAAATCTGTTCGAAGTTCTTCTGCTGTTTCACATAAGGCTCTTAATTCTTCTAAAGTGGAACAATTAGCAATTAAGTCCTGCTGGCTCAGGCTTGTGTCGAGGGCTACAGGAGGGCTGAGGTCAGTAAGTACTTGTTCTTCATTGGCTAAAGTTTCTGACTGTTGTTCTTTGTTGTTCTCAAAATCAGTATTTGAGTTTTCTGGAGTTATCAAAGAGCTATCCACATTGAAATCGCCAAAAATTTCCCGCTGCTGTTTCAGGAAACGCTGGGTTCGTTCAATGATATCTTTGGGATTATGATCAGCCATTAACCAATAATCTCAGCAATTGCTTTTTCTTCTTCGAGAACAGCTTCATTTAGCTGTCCCAAATAGTATCCATCATGAGCGTAGCTATCAAAAGTGATGTCCTGGATAGTATTTACTAAACGAGGATTAAAGGGGAGAGCAATTCGAACATAATTATCACTCCATCCAAAGATCAGACCCTCTTTCTCAGCTTCTTCAAAAAGAACCGGACGAGTTTGCCCTTCAAAGTTAGCATCGAAGTGAAATCTCTTTTTAGCTGAAAGCCTTCTGAGAAGATGCGTTCTCTTTTTTCGTTCCTGTTTTGGGGTTACTGGTGAAAGTGAAAGGGCATAGGTGTTTGGTCGCTCAGAATATGTGAATACATGCAGGTAGGAAACATCCAGGGAATCAATGAAATCGAAGGATTCCTGGAACAAAGCCTCGGTTTCTCCTGGGTGACCCGTAATCACATCCACACCAATACAGGCATCAGGCATTAGCTTTTTAATCAACTCCACTCGGCCTCTGTATAGATCGGTGCGGTATCTTCGCCGCATGGTTTTCAGCATCTCATCCGAGCCACTTTGTAATGGAATATGGAAGTGGGGCTGTAATTTGGTTGATTCTGAAGCGAAGTGGATAATTTCTTCGTGCAGAAGATTGGGCTCAATAGAGGAGACCCTTAGGCGTTCGATGCCGTCTATCTTATCCAATGCTTGGAGCAATTGGAAGAAGTCTTCATCAGTATCGTATCCGAAATCCCCAGAGTTTACACCAGTTATGATAATTTCTTTGAAGCCTTCCTCAACCAGTAATTGAGCATTCCGCACTACTGTAGATATTTTTGGGCTTCTGCTTGCTCCTCGAGCCAGGGGAATGGTGCAGAAAGAACATTTATAATTGCAGCCATCCTGAACTTTAAGGAAGGCCCTGGTACGATCATCGGAGGAGAAAGCATGGTGGAAGTCTACTGCCTCGTTCACATCCGATTTATAAATGAGTGTCTTCTCCTGCTTCACGAACTCATCGAAGAGATCAAGTAAGTGGAACTTATCTTTGGCACCTAATACCACATCCACACCGTCAATCTCGGCGATTTCATCAGGTTCTAACTGGGCATAGCATCCAACAACCGCCACAAAGGCATTTGGATTTCGCTTAAGGGCCTGGCGTACGGTTTTCCGGCAGGCGCTATTTGCATCCATAGTAACCGAGCAGGTATTTATCACATAGATATCGGCCTTATCCTGGAAATTCCCAAGCTCGTACCCATCATTCTCAAAATCCCTCCGCATAGAAGAAGTTTCAGAGAAGTTGAGCTTACACCCTAATGTTTCAAATGCTACTTTTTTCATCGGGCAAAGATAAGGAGATATAGATGGTTAAGCGAGCTTAGCTTTGATGATAATTCTCATTCGTCATCCTGAGCATCAAAAAAGGCCGTCTCATCGAGACAGCCTTATCGTTGGATAGTGCTGATAAACATTTTAGCATTAATGCTACTGTGCTGTCATTTAATTAATTGCATCTTAATTTCTTTAACAATCGCTCTATTACCCCTTGATTGAACAGTCAATCTTGCTATGTACAAACCATTGGCTAAATTATTTCCATCAAAAGTAACAGTATGGAAACCGGCGTTCTGTTGTGCGTTAATTAAAGTAGATATTTTTTGGCCCATTACATTATAAACTGATATTTCAATCTCTGATTGTTCAGGGAGTGCATAGGTTATTTCAGTACTAGGATTAAATGGGTTAGGGTAATTATTGAGTAAGTCAAATTCTTCAGGAAGTGATTTCTTATCTACGATTTCTCCTCCAAAACCTCCTATAATTGTGAAATAATGTTCGTCCTCATCTGATTTAGAAGCAGCATCATTTACAACTACTTTTACTCGTCCTCCATTTGGAGCACCTGCAGTATGAACATAGGTATTACCCGTAACTCCAAACACTTGAGACCAATAGGTTGAATTATCATTTTTATGGTACCAAGTATAGCTAAAGGGAGGTGTTCCAGTACCAGAAGCAATATTTGCAGTAAATGTTCCGGTAGTTCCCTGAAATAGATTAGTTGGTCCGTTAACAGTAACACTAGGTGCCGGAGCAGGGGGAGTTCCTTGAATTCCATGCACGGTGTAACCAAATGATACATTAGAAGGATGTTGCGGAACCCAACCTATTGTCGAAATTCCATCAATTGATTTTACGAAATAAACATATGATCTAAGTGTAGCTGAAGTATTTGTAACATTTATTACATCAGTATATCCAATTCCGTAATTAGGATTAGAGAGTGTCCAACCATTTGAGGCAACTCCTCTTCCCCAAACATGAGCTTCACTCATATATGAAAAAGAAATATTTTTCCGTACTTCATAACGTCTAACTAAGTAGGGGCCGTCTGCTAGTCCAGGTACACCGTAGAAAACATGTGAGTAATAACCTGTGGAGGAATAAGTAGTCCCACCTGTAGCTGTATGATGATTTAATATATAAGGCGATTGTAGTTGATCAATGGCATTTTTGATATTCAACCTGCCGTATCCATATTCAGGAGTAAAATTACTTCCATCCATCCCCTCAACTTTATCGGCACTTATTTTTAGAAGTTGTTGAATATCATCGTTAAATAAGTACTTTGGGATTTCCTGGTACCCATATTCAAAAAGGAGGGCTGCGGCACCAGAAACAATGCGCGCTGCCTGTGAGGTTCCGGATTGTATAACAGGATCATCCAGGTTTGAAAAGGTCCAAGTAGACAAAATGTCTTCACCCGGAGCAACCAAATCAATATGAGCTCCAGTCCTTGAGAAATTTGATATTATATCAGATCTATCCGTTGAACCCACCTGTATTAACGCATGACCAAAAGAGGCTGCCGGGTACTCCGGGCTTGAAGAATTTTGGTTTTCTCCAGGGCCTATATTGCCCATTGAATTCACATTGATTAACCCATACTTATATGAATAGGCAAATGCTTCATTCAATAATGTGATGGGGCCACTAGAGTTTGAGCTAAAATTAATGACACTTGCACCTTCATTTTTTGCCTGGATAATCTTGTTAAAAATTCCGCTGGCTCCGATAGAACTAACCGGGTTGCATGATTCATTGTAAATATTCTTTGAAATCAGTTGGGCATTACTGTTTACCCCTCGTACGGCTCCTGCTCCAATTTTTGCACCAACTAACCCCCCTATATGTGTTCCATGTGAATATATCAGCCTACAGTTACTAAAAGCACTATTCGGAGGATCATCTCCTGTTGTCTTGCCCGACAAGTCAATTTGATTATCATCAATACCCGTATCAATGATGGCGACTTTAACTGTTCCATCTCCGTCATATTCTTGCCATGCTTCAAATGCGTCAATGTCAGCATCTACTGTACCACCATTTTGGCCAGTATTATTTAAATGCCATTGATCAGGAACTTCATCATCATTTGGCATCTCAATTATTGTACTCGGAGTAATTCCCCAGTCTGGTTCAGCGAAAAGAACCCCCTTAGCACCTGAGAGAGCTTCTATTGCTTCTAATGCTTTCTTTTCAGAATTAAAGGACAAGGTAAATACTCTCGATAAATCCATTCTTTTGATCTTCCTACCATCGGGAGTAATCTCCACAGTATCCCTAGAAGAAAATTCGGAAAAAGTTTTTGAGATTTTATTCATGTTTAAAGCTGAAAGCCGGGTGTACAAGCCTTTTGAAGACCTTGCTAAGTCTGAAACATTGCTTATCTCATTCCTATCATTCGGAAGTTCCAAAGAATCAGGTTGAACATATACTACTACATTATATTTAGTGTTTTGTGCATAAATTAGGTGTGAGAAGAGCATAAATACACCTAAAAGTAGGGATAGTTTTTTCATGACGTTTAATTATTGGTTAGCTGGGTAGTTTTTCCCTGACCATCGACAATCCAAAGGAAGCCATTCTCTGGATCATTATTAGTGTATACAATGGATTTGCAATCGGCAGACCAGTTAGCATCTTCTGAGTATTCTTTAAGTACTTCAATGTTTTTAGTATCCAGGTTGAGAATGAAGCTGCTTAAAATGGCATTCTCAGATACCCCGTTAAACAAGAATTGATTGGTTGCACGGCAATGTTGTAAGTAGCTGCCAAGATTATAGTTTTCAAAAAAAGCAATTTCAGTTCGGGTGAGGCTATAGATATTAATGCTTGTTAAGACACTTGCCAATAAGTTTCCACCTTCATCCCGTAAAGAAGTTCTGTATAGTATGTCTTCATTGCTTATCCATTGTGGATCTACACCATGAACAATAAATGTTTCTTCCCCTTCTTCATCGGTAATCCAAACTCCTGAACGCATATTTTCCGAAGCTACAGATTTTGTAAAGGCAATGTATCTGCCATCCGGGCTCCAGCTGTGGGAATGATTATTACCAGGGGAATTGGTGACCTGTACCAGGGAATCAGACTGTACATTTTTTTTTAATATCTGCCCGAATTGTTTAAAGGCGATCCAGTTTCCATCCGGACTCCAAACAGGTTTATAGGCATTTCCAGTATGGAAAAATCTGTTTTCTGTACCGTCCGAATTTATTATGTATAGATTCCATACCCCTCCACTGTCAAAATGGGTATAAGCAATTCGTTCATCTTCTGGTGCCCAATCAGCTTCGGCATCTACTATTTTATAGTTAATTATTCCTGGGCTAATATCATCTTCTGGTGAGTTTTTAAATATATCACAGCCAGAAAGCAAAAAAAGGAATGCAGCAACCGAGTAGGATAGGTAAGTTTTATTTCTCTTCATGACATCTAAGTGGTTAGGTTTACAGTACTAAATAACAAACAAAAAAGAAAGGCTAGCTGTTGGTTTTTATCAATGATAATTCTCATTCGTCATCCTGAGCATACCTGCAGGATCTAACTGGGTAAACCCATCCGTTTAGATTCTTCGGCTGTAGTCCGCCTTCTAGAGTTTACGGCGGACAGGCCTCAGAATGACTCTAAATACTCCCTTAAAAATATCTATACATAACTTAAGGGCTTAGATGGTACATTAACGGCCATGAAGTTCTTCGAGGAAATAGTAGATCAGGCAGGGGATATCATCTTCTTTTGTGACATGGAAGGTAATTGCACCTTTGTTAATGCTTTTACTGAGCGTCTAATTGGCATGTCCAAAAAAGAGATTGTAGGCCGGCATTTTACCGACTTTGTGGCTGAAGAAGCCAAAGAGGAAGTAGCCAAACACTATATCGGGTTGTTGAGTACCCGCTTCGAAAACGATTACTATGAGTTCCCTGTCATAACCAGTACAGGCAATGTACTATGGGTTGGACAGTCAACCAATTTGCGGTTAGACTCTAATGGGCAACCCATCGGCTTTTTTGCCATTGCACGACCTATCACCAAGTTGAAATCCGTTCAGCATTCTTTGTCAGAAAGTGAAGCCAAAGTGCGCTCTATTATTGATTCTGCCTTGGATGCTGTAATTGTGATTAATGAAAACGGAATTATTACTGAGTGGAATAAACAGGCAGAACACACCTTTGGATGGAGTAAGGAACGAGCCCAGGGAATGCGCCTTTCCGAAACCATCATTCCTCCTGAATACCGGGAAGCTCATGAACGTGGAATGAAGCATTTCCTTAAAACCGGTGAGGGTCCTGTACTAAATCAAAGGATAGAGATTACAGCGATGCATGCATCAGGAAGAGTATTTCCTGTAGAGTTGACCATTATCCCTAACCAGATTGATGGAGTCTATTTCTTTAGTTCTTTTGTAAGGGATATTACCGAGGCAAAGAAATCGGAGCGACTACTAAAGGCTATTAATAACCTTGCCATATCATTGTTGGGCAAAACCAGTCTTGATGAAATTGCCTGGGAAATCACCAAAAATACTACCGAACAATTAGGCTTTGATGATTGTGTAGTTTATATCCTGGATGAAGACAAGCAGGAACTATATCAGTTAGCAGCTTATGGTGACAGTAAATCTGAAGATGGAAAAATCCTGAATCCCATTACCATTCCAGTGGGAAAAGGTATCGTTGGGCGAGTGGCTAAGATAGGTGCTCCTATCATAATAGATGACACCTCAAAAGAACCCGATTATATTGTAGATGATGAGACCCGGTATTCAGAGCTTACCGTACCCATTATTGAAGGAGATAAAGTAATAGGTGTGATTGATTCTGAGCATGAAGAAAAAGGATTCTATACCGAAGAGCATCTTCAGACGCTTACTACGGTGGCTAATTTGGTATCAGCTCAGTTGAATACGGCTATAGTCAATAACCAAAAACTTAAGGCGGAACAGTCGTTAAGGGAGAGTGAAGAGCGCTGGCAGAAGCTGGTTGAAAACCAACCGGAAGCGATTCAAATCACAGAAGAAGGGAAGGTAGTGTATCTTAATCAAGCTGGTATAGAGCTCTATGAAGCAACTTCTATGGAGCAGGTAATGGGAGAAAACCTCCTAGAGCTTGCTGGAAATACTCTGCGCTCTATGTTTGAGAAACGACTTGAACAGCTCAGAAAAGGAGAAAAAGTTCCCCCTATAGAATTTGAGATCAATACTTATAAGGGTAATACCAAAATTATTGAGGCTACTTCTTCGCCGGTTACCTATAATGGTAAATGGGCCATACAAACCATTGCACGGGACATCACAGAAAAGAAAGAAGCGGAAGAGCGCAAAGAAAAACTGTTAGCCGATCTGAAAGTAGCTAATGATAAGCTCAATGAGTTTGCCCATGTGGTTTCTCATGATCTTAAAGCTCCACTACGTGCCATCAGTTCATTAAGTGAATGGGTAGTTGAAGATTATAGAGATTCATTAGATGAAGAAGGGAAGCAGACATTGGAAATGATTATTGAAAACGTGGAGAAAATGGATGCACTTATTGAGGGCATTCTTACCTATTCCACATCTACATCCAAAAAGGAAGAGCTTGAGACCATTGATTTAAACGAACTGCTTAGTGAGGTAGTGAGCCGATTACATGTTCCAGAGCATATAAAACTGGAGGTTCAAAAAGAATTCCCGGAAGTACAGTTCAGCAGGGTGCAGTTAGGTCAGGTAATTCAAAACCTGGTAAGTAATGCCATCAAGTTCATGGACAAAAAAGAGGGATCGATTCGAATTGGATTTGAGGAACAGAAAGAGAAATGGTTGTGTTTTGTATCTGATAATGGTCCTGGTATTGATCAGGAAATCGGCAACGATGTCTTCAACCTTTTTTCTACCTTCCATGATAGCAAGGAAGGTTCCACGGGTATTGGGCTTTCTATTATTAAGAAGATTATGGAGAACCATCATGAAGATGTTTGGTTCGAAAGTACCACAGGGCAGGGTACCACCTTTTATTTTACCATAGGGAAATTTAACAACAATGAAAGATCAGAAATCAGTATTACTGCTCGAGGATAACGAGCTGGAAATAAAGAAAGTAGAGCGTGCTTTTTCAAAGCTTGGGATCACGAATGCGTTGATTTCGAAGCAAAATGGAAAAGAAGGTTTAAAGTGGCTTTCAGAAAATAGCACTAACCTTCCCGGGTTGATTCTTCTTGATCTAAATATGCCCGTAATGGATGGTTTTGAGTTCCTTGAGGAAATAAAAAAGGATGATGAGTTTAAAAAGATCCCTGTGGTAATAATGACAACGTCCAAACATCCTTCTGATAAACTCAAAGGTTTTGAGAGACAAGCGGCCGGTTATATGGTTAAACCAGTACGATATAGTGATTTTGTGGATATGCTCTCTACATTGAAGCACTATTGGTCTACCAGCGAAAGTGCTTATTAATATGAAATTCTACTACCTGGACGATAGCAAATTTGATCGAATGGCTTTTACGAGGTTAATGCGATCTTTTGAAGGCTTGACTTTCGAAGTAGTAGAAAGCTTTAAAGAGCTGGATGAAAAGTATTCCAAAGATGAAAGTGCAATACTGATTCGAGATTGCCATTTACCAGGAGAAAGAATCAATTCTCTGGATTTTTCTGCAACCTATTTTGTAAGTGGTAGCCGCCCTACGGAATCAATGAGATCAGCATTGGGAATTTCTGATGACCATTTCTTCTTAAAACCTCTAAATGAAGACCACATTAACAGAGTTATATATTCTAATCCTCAAACAGAAGAACTATTCGAGCTTGATTTCATCAAGGAACTATCAGGAGGAGACGAAGACTTCGAAAAGGAACTAATTAACATATTCATTGAAGAAGTCCCAAAGCAATGTTCCCAGCTTGAAGAGGCGTTAAGTGGAGAAGATCAGAATACGGTGGCTGAGGTACTTCATGCTTTACGTACTAAGATTCGCACATTTGGGATTGAAAATGTAGATCTTATCGCAGAAGAAATTGAATATAAAACTAAAGAGAACGCCATAACCGATTGGGAGAGTGCCGGTAAAGATATTGAGAGTATCGTTCGGGATTTAGAATCGGTGGTAGTAAAAATGAAAGAGTTATTATGAAATGTGTAATTATTGATGATGAAAAAACGGCTAGGCTAACGCTTTCAAAGTTGTGTGAACGCGTAGGAGATATCGAAGTACTGGCTGAATTCGAAAACCCGGCAGACGCTCTGACTTTTCTTGCTGAAAACCAGATCGATCTGCTATTTCTCGATATTCATATGCCGGAACTAAAAGGTTCTGAATTTGTGAAGTCAGTTTCAGAGCTTCCCGATGTAGTAATGACTACTACTGATCCCAGCTTTGCCCTTGAAGCTTTCCAGTACAACGTAGTTGATTATCTGGTTAAGCCTATTTCTCTGGGTAGATTCTTAAAAACCATGGAAAAGGTAAAAGCTAAGAAGACTGAGGCGCCAAAATCCGAAGAGGAGACCTCCATTTTTGTTAACATCAATTCGAGACTAGTAAAACTCAATTTTGATGAAGTGCAGATTATTGAGGCGAAAGGAGACTATGTGCAGATCAAAACAGAGGATAAGAAATACACGGTCCACAATACGCTCAAAAAGATTGAGGAAAAGCTTCCTGTTTCGAAGTTCTTAAAAGTGCATCGTTCGTATATCATAAACCTGGATAAAATTGTGGATATAGAGGATAACAGTATCCTAATCGCAGAAGAGATTATTCCGGTAAGCAGAGCAAACCGGGAAGTGTTGCTTAACAGATTAAATATGTTGTAGTCATTGCGAAGGAGTCAGCATAGCCCGCCTTCCAAAGTTTTCTATGGTGGGCAGGCACGACTGAAGCAATCTCAGGATATTTACCCATATAGTTGAGATTGCTTCTCCCGACATTCGTCGGGATCGCAAAGGTGGTTAGGCTGAACGTTCAACGTTGGGTGTTCGAAGTTCAATGTTCAACTGTTCAATGTCCCCACGGTTCCATTCACCGACAGATAGCTTCCATTCGTCGAAGAATCTCATCTAGGAAGCTCTAAGCGACTAGCTTTGGAAAAAAAGTAGTCGTGAAATCTCTCAAAACATATTACATCATAGCATTGTTGAGCGTGCAGGCACAGGCACAGGAATACAATGTCTTTATCAACGATTTGCTCCGGTTCTCCTCAGGAAATATTTCCAGTGCTCTGGTTGATAAATACTACAGTGAAGCAAGTCTGTATAACAGAGACTTTGGACTTGAATTTAGATCATCAGTAAACCACAAATTTGGAGAAGGTTTTATTGAAGATGACCTTGGGCTCTCAAATCTTCAAACATTTTATAAAGCCGGTGTAAACTGGAATATCCTTTCAGAAGGATTTTATGATCGAAGGCTGAAAGCAAATCAATCATTGCTAAAAGCAGAGTTTGAAGAACTAAATGCACTCGATCAATCTAAAAGGGAAGGCTATTACTTTCAGTACGCCTATGCTTCCTATTACTTCGAGAAAAAATTAATCGATTATTATGATTCCAGGATTAGTCTCCTCAGAAGTAAGGCTCCATTGTTTAGTTCTTTAAGAGAAGAAGGGTACTTCACCAACAGAGAACTGATGGATTTAGAAGCCAGGATGGAGGAAGCTCAATTTCAAAAGGATGTACTCATTTCGTCCACTCAGTCATTTGAAGCCATCTTTTCGGTACAGCTACCTTATGTAACAGCCTCAGGGATCTATGGCTTCGAGGAATTACCTCATATTAACCTTGAAGAATTGGTGTTTGATCTTGAATTCAGTCCAAATCTGGCAAAAAAGAAGGAGCTGAATAAAGCACTTATCGAGGAACCAAATTTCTGGTCAAATAATGTTCGTTTAAATGCACACTTATACTATAACCATCAGGTTAGTTTTAGTGATGATAGAAGAGATTATGTATCAGTAGGAGTATCTCTTGCGGTTCCCTTGTCTAATTCAAAAAAGGAGATCCGACAAAAATATAACTCTGAAGTAAAATACCTGGATGAAGTTTATGAATATGAACTTTCGAACAGGAAGAAAGAGATCCTGATGCTCTATCAGGAGTACACCTATAAGCAAAAACAGCGTTTGAATACCATAGCTTTGGAAAAGAAGCTCGCTGAAAAGCTTCGGGTATTAGACTTACAGAAAAAGAGTGTGAATACAACCATTCCTGCCATCGATGCATCTTTGCTGCAGGACGAATACCTGGCTGTCCAAATCGAAACAGCTGGTCTTACCAAACAAATGACTCAGCTACTCTTGAAGATCAATCTGCTTTTAGTAGATAGTAGCATCGAAAAGTATCTGGTCTATAAAACTGAAAACCTCATTGTCAAAAATGCGGAGGTAGAATAATGGAACAATTTAGCTTTAACCAGGGCAATGCAACTATCAGAACCCTGAAGGAACCACCGAAGAAAAAGAATAAACTAAACACAGACCGTGTACTCTTTTTAGCGCTACTATTTATCGTAGGATTGTATGGAGCATTTAAGCTTTATAAAGGCATCGCCATCATCGAAATCGATGGAATGGTGACCATGGAGAAGCTGGAAGTCCATTTTACGGATGATATCAGGATAAACTCCATGTATGTAGAAGAAGGTGCTACTATCCAAAAAGGAGATACCTTATTCAGATATCTAAACCAGTATTTTGAAAATGATGGGGCTAGTTACTCTAATATCGTATCTAATAAAGAGCGAATTAATCGCGAGATTCTTGGGCTTACCCGTCAGTTAAACGAGAAGCGAACTGAGCGACAGATTCTTCAAAATCGACTGGCAGAAGAGCAGAAAGAACTAGAAAAGACCAGGGAACTGGTAGCACTTGCTGCCTTAACCAAAGGCTCGTTTGATGATCAGCAACGGATTATGGTAAATACCCAGGATGACCTTGATCTGGTGAAAGAGGAAATCAGATTTCTAATCCGTCATATTGATCAGCTTACCCGGTTGAAAAGGGAGTATAGTATTTCGGCTTCATTTGGTGGGAATTCTGTTCAAAAGCGATTGTACATAGCTCCAACAGATGGAATCATAGGTCGCATAGCTGTGAATGAGAATGAAGTATGTTATGAAGGAGACCAGGTAATGGCTATTCACCAACCTGAAAAAGTTCGAATCCAGGCGTACTTCACCCAGGAGGAATCGGATAAAGTGGAAGTAGGAAGGATAGTTACCCTTGAATTCCCGGATGGTACCAAGCAGAAGGGGATTATCGACAAGTTTTATGTATCCACTTACGAACTACCGCCTGAATTTCAGAAAAAATATGAGCCTACAGAACGCTCAATCTTAGCAGACATCGTCCCGGTTAATAAGGAGGACCTGGAAGGCTGGAAGCAGTTCTACAAGATGTCGGTAAAAGTATCCCTTGGAAGGTTCAATTGAGAAAACGACTACACAGGGCTGGCACGTTGGTAGCGTTCCAGCTTTTTTTTTGTTTTAGGTCATTCTGAGCGAGAGCGAAGAATCTAAACGGGTGGGTTTACCCGACTAGATCCTTCGCAAGTATGCTCAGGATGACTTCTTAAAAAAGACAAGCAGAGCCCCACTCATCGGCACAAACCTGCCATTCGCCGAAAAAGCCCGGATGCAGCCCTATAAATATAGATTTTCGGATTGCACATTAACCAAATAAAAAACAATGAAAACAAAACTACTCATTCTCACTGTCGGAGTGCTACTGCTTTACGGTTGTAGCCCATCCTTTGATGTGGACACTGAGGAGATATCAGAGGAAGAAGTTTCCTTTGAACATAACAAAGAGGTGCTGAATACCCGGGTTAATTATATCAATAAACCTTTACAGGTGAATAGCTCCGGGCAGGCCACCATCTTTGATCCTGAATCAAAACTTAAGGGAGCACTTTCTCTTGAGGATTCAGAAGAGTTAGAACATACCTGGTACTTTGTAGCCGAAGTGGAGTCTCCGATTTTTCAGGGGCATAAGCTTAGTGCTACCCATGTGCAGGTAGTAGACGATAAAGCCTATGTTTCTTACAACAAACAAGGTGATATTCACCTTGGAGGATTGGAGGTGTTTGATTTATCAAACCGAGCTTATCCGGAACTTGTAAGCCAGGCTCTATTCGATAAATCTGATGTTAACGCCATTACTGTTGATTACGAAGGTGATGAATTCAGCCGGAGAATCTGGCTGGCCCTGTCTCATAAGAATAAGGGAGCAGTAGTTCGCCAAATTCAATTAAAAGACGGATTAATATCAGAAGACATAAAAAACGTTTCCCTTTCCAGGTTTACCGATTCCGGTATATCAGCATCCGCAAATGGGATTGTTCGTTCAGGTAACGAACTCTATGTAACCGCAGGGAAAACTCATGGCGGAACCTACTCATTTGATGTCAATAACCTCAGTTTTAATCACTCTGAGCAATATTCCGATGCAAAATATGTAGCCACTAACGGTAGTGTTCCTTACGCTTCTTCTGTGGTAACATTAGTTACCGGGGATGATGCAGAGCTTAAAATCAAACAGGTTGGTAGTTCTGAGGAATCCAAAAGTGTAAATATTGGGACAGCTACACACCAAAATGTTGAACGATCCTATCGGGGGAAATCCACTCTTCACTTTGCGCAGAGGTATCCGGAAGTGGTATTTGTTACTATGGGCTATGATGGATTGAAAGGATTCGACATCTATACAGATGAAGAATTGTATTCAACTCCTTCTAATATCCTAACCAAAGGAAATACCAATGGGGTAACCAGCGATGATGACTATATCTACATCGCCAATGGTGCTGATGGTATTTCTGTATTGGATATGCCGGAAAGTCCTGGTGAAATGAATCCGATTTTCCACTGGGATTTGAATGAAGCTCCCGCATCGGCTAACTATATGACAACTGATGGGGAATGGATCTTCGTAGCTAAAGGTGGAGAAGGGCTCAAAATTCTTAGGAAAGGAACCCTGGGAGAGCACCAAACCATGTTTGGACATGATAATAGTGGGGTACCCCACGGAATGGAGCCTGAAGACGTGGAAGTATGTAGTGAGCTACTTCCTAATCTTTTCCGGAATGTACTTCCGGAACGGAGCAATGTACTTGTTGCACATCCAGAGTATTTCGACAATCCTAACAGGGAAATCGAATTGCTTAAAGATGATAAAGTATATGTGACCTTTATTAGTGAAGGGGCGGGGTACAGAAACACCTTAGGCTATTATTACTATCATAAAGATGACCCTCCACAAACAGCTGAGGACTTGAATAAAGTAGTGATCTTCCCAAATGCTTCTGCAAAGTATTCAGGTGGCGAGCTTATACAGGGTAACACCATGAAGCTATTAGGTGAATTTGAAGAGGGGACCGTAATAGGTTTCTATGTGATCTCTAATGGATGGAAAGGGAGTAAAATAACAGACGGGATCTACACCCAGTACACCATACCTGAGTTCAATGTAAGTGAGAAACAACAAAGCATCATTTTTTTTGATCAGGGTTGTCAAAGTATTGTACTTGCATTCGAAGATATCGCACTTCCCCAGGGCGATAAGGATTATAATGATGCCATTTTTATGGTCTCGACCGATGATCCGGCTTCGATTAATACAACTCAGTTTATTCAGAAATAGAGAAGGTTAATGACGTAATACTAAAAGCCGGTTTCTGGAAAGGGACCGGCTTTTGTGTGTGTGATGACTTAGAACTCCAATAAAGTCATCCTGAGCATACTTGCGAAGGATCTAGTCGGGTAAACCCACCCGTTTAGATTCTTCGGCGATAGCCTCAGAATGACCTGTTTGGGAAGAGAATATCCGCGAGGAACGAAGCGGTCTCAGTGTAGAGCAATTGCTTAGAGATTGCTTCTCCTTATGTATCAGGATTACGTAAAGGGGAAGTAAGAATATTCATCAGGGAACTAAGAACTAAGAGTAAAGTCCAACTCTATTCTTAACTCCTTGTTCTTCATATAATATTCTTACTTCAATAGGCCAACCCCAATCCCATACCAATCATCGATAGATATCTGCCATTCATCGATAATCTCACAGAAAGCCTGATTTAGTAGGTAGATTTGCATCAGAAATTAAAAACACAACTAAATCAACAGAACAATGAACAATTCAGCTAAAAAAATCGACTTCAATCAGTCCTCAGCACCAGCTTTAAGACTGATAAAACATGATGACAACATTTACTCAAGACTTGCATTAGGCGAATCAAAACTAGCCATGGTTGGTCTTGGATATGTTGGATTACCAATCGCATTAGAATTCGCAAGAAACTTTAATGTAATCGGCTTCGACATAAACGAAGCTCGTGTAGAAATGATGAGGGAGGGAATCGATCCTTCTAAAGAATTAGATGCAGAAGCATTTGAAGAGAAGAACATCAAGTTCACTCATAAGTTAGATCAAATTGCAGAAGCAGAATTCTATGTGGTGGCAGTACCTACTCCAATCGATCATAGAAGAGAACCAAATTTAACTCCACTTAAAAAGGCAACTGCTTCGGTAGCGGAAGTACTTAAAAAAGGAGATTACGTGGTTTTTGAATCTACCGTGTACCCTGGATGTACGGAAGAAGTGTGTGTTCCTATCCTTGAACGAATTTCAGGATTAACATTAAACGAAGATTTCAAGATCGGTTATTCTCCTGAGCGCATTAATCCAGGTGACAAAGTTCATACTGTGACCAACATCACCAAAGTGGTCTCAGGAAGTGATGAAGAAGCATTAACAGAAATTGCTAAAGTGTATGAAAGCATTATAACTGCCGGAATTCACAAAGCAAGTACCATTAAAGTTGCAGAGGCTTCTAAAATCATTGAAAACACTCAACGTGATGTAAATATCGCATTGATGAATGAGCTTTCTATGATCTTCGACAAGCTTGGAATTAATACTAACGATGTATTAGAAGCAGCAGGGACAAAGTGGAACTTCTTAAAATTCTTCCCTGGCCTTGTAGGTGGTCACTGTATAGGTGTTGATCCATACTATCTCGCTTATAAAGCGAAAGAGGTAAAAGTTGATCCTAAAGTAATTGCCAGCTCACGCTTCAGGAATGATGGAATGCCATATAACATCGCGTTCAAAATTTCTCAGAAGCTTGAAGAACTAGGCAAAAACCCAAAGTCATCTACTGTTTTAGTTAAAGGAATCACCTTTAAAGAGAACGTGAGTGATATCCGTAACTCGAAAGTTGCCGATGTGGTTAAAAAGCTTGCCTTATTTGGTATCAAGTGCTGGGTAGAAGACCCCCATGCCGATCCTGAAGAAGTACGTGAGGAATATGGTTTCCACTGCTCGAAAGAAGAGCATAAAGGTAACTTCGATGTGGTAATCATGGCTGTAGCTCATGATGAATACAAAGACATCAGCGAAGAAGAACTAGCTTCTGTTTCTAAGCCTGACACGATCTTTTACGATGTAAGAGGTATGATCAAAGGCAGAACTTCTGAAGAACAACATTACATGTCACTTTAATCCCAGGCTATTAAAAGCTGGTGACTATCATGTTTGAACTAGTACAACACCCACAACATCAACCTAGCATACTTGAATTTGAGAATGGCTCAATTCAGGTATTGCTAGCAGTTGATGATCAGGGATTCGGATTACAGGAGATCCAGCGAGTTGATGCAGTACTTGTTCAGACGGCTAACTCATCTAACGCGAAAGAAATTCTGAGGTCCATCAGAATCCAAAAAAACCGACAACTTGCACTTACTCCTGTATTCATAAGCTCAAGTGTTCCTGGATGCCGAAAGATCGAATTCTTATTTGATGGCACTTATTCAACCGATACAGAGAGCTTAATGCTTCAAAAGATCAAGCATATTCGAGCTCAGCTCCGCTCATTCACTTTTGATGTACATCAACTAGACTATAACCATTCATTACTTCAGGCAGCACTTCAATATTCGCACTCAAGAGGCTGCACATTGAAGCCAATGAGAGAAAGAAATTCAAAGATTGGGTATTCATATCCATTCTTAGGCTCAATCATACGAGATGATGAAAGCCAAAAAGTAGTAGAATTGATGGAGCAATCTATCAAGGAGGGGTACTTCGCAAAAAAATCCCTTGATAAAGTACACACCTGCAAAAAGTGTTCTGGGGGGTATTTGAACTACAGGGAATGCTGCCCTAAATGTGGTTCTTCTGATCTCCAAACCGATGATTTGATTCATCACTTTGTGTGTGCCCATATTGCGCCAGAAAGCGATTTCAAAACTGACAACGATACCATGGAATGTCCAAAGTGTAGTAAAGAACTGAGACATATTGGTATCGATTATGATAAGCCCTCTTCTATGCATACTTGCAACAACTGCAGTCACCAATTTCAGCAACCTGAAATAAAGGCTTTATGCATCGATTGCGGGTGTGATAACCAACTAAAGCAACTCGGAAATATTGAGATTTCGGAATATGCCATTACTCCAATGGGTGAGTACGCGGCTATTAACGGCATGCATGTGAAATCAAAGAAAGCTGAAAAGAAAGGCTCAAAAACTGTTAGTGAACAAATATTTGAGCTGTTCAAGAGCCAGGAGATTCAACGAATTGCAAAAAGCGGGCATCAAAGTTGGGAAGGGTCATTACGAGTGAACCTAGACTTTATGACTGCCTTTCACCCTGAACAACAAGAACTCATCCAATCTGAAATTTGCGGTATAATCTCTAATTACCTCGATAGTGTAGATGTACTTTCAAGCCCAACCACTTCCTGGTTTAGATTTATGCTGGTGGACTATTCGAAAGAGCGAGCAGCTGAAATTGGAGAAATAATCCAAAGAAATATCGAGAAATTGCTTGCTGATGGTCCCGGAAAAGATCAATCAGTGGTGGAAACACTAATTACATCGCTAGGAGAGGAAGGATAGATGTTTGAGCAGCTAACACCCGAATATATCCAGTACTGGTTTGCCGTAGGCTTCAACAAATTCTTAAGGGTATTCTGGTACTTCTGCATCTTTGAATTTACCCGGTATATCATCATTGATTACATCGTTCTCTTCTTTCAAAACCTGACTAAGAAAAGCGATGATGAGAAATTTCAAAAAGCAAGACATGAGCTCTTCCTCGAAAACCCATTGATCTCCATAATTATCCCAGGGAAAAACGAGGGGGCTCATCTTTTTAAACTAACTAAATCCCTTGCAGAACAGACTTATCAAAACTTCGAACTCATCATTGTTGACGACGGCTCTGATGACGATACCCCAATTATTGGGAAAAACCTTGAGAGGCTTGGTTTGATCGATATGTTCATCCGGAATGAAATGAGGGGAGGGAAAGCCTCAGCAGCTAACCTGGCCTTGCGCTATGCAAAAGGAAAATTCATCGTTCACCTTGATGCTGATTGCTCTTTTGATCGCGATGCTATCGAGCAAGTAGTGATTCCTTTTTACTATGATGAAAAGATCGGGGCAGTTGGAGGAAATGTTAAAGTGAGAAATTATAAAGATAGCCTCTGTGCCTCGCTTCAGGCGATTGAGTATCTAAAGACGGTATCAGTTGGCCGAATTATCACTTCCTATTTGGGTATCTATAAGATCATTTCTGGTGCCTTTGGCGCCTTTCGGCCTGAGATCCTGGATAAAATAGGAGGCTGGGATATTGGCCCTGGGTTAGATGGAGATATTACCGTTAAAATCAGGAAGTGCGGGTATAAGACAGTATTTGCTCCAAAAGCGATTTGTCTGACCAATGCTCCCTCGAAATTTAAAGTGCTAAAAAAGCAACGGCTCCGATGGGATAAATCCATCATTCGATTTAGAGTACGAAAGCACAGAGATGTGTATTTCCCACATGCCAATTTTAGTTGGAGTAATTTCTTCGCTCTTTTTGAAAACGTATTCTATAACGTAATCCTGGATATCATGTGGTTGTTATATATGATTGATATCATTTTCAATTACAGTTCTTCACTTCACTTCATCATTCCAATGAATTTTACACTATATGTAGCAATGAGCTATGTGCAAATGGGTAGCATATTGTTATTCACTGAACGAAAAAAGGAAGAAACCAAGCTTCTAAAATTTGTTCCTCTTATGACGCTTTATACAGGTGTTTTCCTGCGATTGGTCCGGACTACCGCTTATTACCAGGAATTCTTCTTTAAGCGTTCGTATGAAGATCCCTGGAATCCAGTGAAGTCATCCTCCATGGCTAAGAAGTATGGGCTGTAGTCTACCAATCCTTTCTTCTAACAAACATATCGGGATATCTAGTGAATAAAGAATCAATAGTTGTAATCTCCCATTGAATTAACAGAGGAAGTAGATCTGTGGGCCAATCTTTTTCTCCAAAATCAAAATCTTTGAAATAGCTAAGATAGGAATTGATAAAGCTTTCTTTTAATTCATTAAAACTTGAATCAGTTACCTCTAGATTAAATTCGAAGTTCACATAAAAGCAAGGATGCTCAAACATTGATTTAGATGTATCTACGTCAAAAATTCCTGGTTGTAGTACAAAGGCAAAGGTGTCCTCTTGAAAAGTGAAATAAGTCCAAGTGTTAATACTGTATTTAAGAGGTTCTATGTTGGTGAACTCGAAGTATCCCGTGTCATCTGTAGTAGTTCGTAACTCATTAAAAAGGGGAAGATTGTATTCATCATATAGGTATATAGTAGCTCCTTCAACCGCTGAACTATCACTTCTGTCAGTTACAAACCCACAAATATTAGGCTGACCAACCAGACTACCAGAAAAACCCATGATAACTAATAGTGGTAATACTGAAATCTTGCTATTAGTTTTAGTTGCCATCACCAGGTCTTTTCTTGAATAAAGCTGGTCTCGGATCTTTTAAATGCGAAACCAGGCGCATGTACTTTTGGCCTTACAAAGTTGTACACTCCTAAGGGAAGAACAAAAAACTCTCTTGTATGCATCCCGACAGACATTGCTCCTTGAGTCTGATTCTTTAATTGATGATTGCTCAGGATGTATTTCATGGAAAAGCCAAAATTGAGATCGTAGCCTTGTTTCATGAAATATTCGCCTTCAAGAGTGGCTACACCCGGTTGATACACAAAAGCGAAGCTATCAGCATCGACTTCATAGAAAACGGAAACATTTACACTGTAACGCCCTTCAGGAAGATCAAATTCATAATACCCGCTTTTATCTGTGGTGGTGTTTATTGGAGGATCAAAGGAGATATTGTATTCATTATGAACAAACACTAAAGCTCCTTCTATGGGTTCAGCCTCACCAAAGTCTATTACATATCCTGAAATAGAATATTGAGCATATAACGGAGAAATAATGAATAGGAATAAGGAAGCAATTAACGCTGTTTTCATCTGGTTTTAAATAATTTGATTTGGAAACATGAGTATCGGTTATACCTAAACATCCTCTTCAAGTTCAATGGGAGGTTTTTCTTCCCTAAAGATCACTGCTGCATCGGCAAAGCGGGTGGCTAATCCAACCATGACTAACCGGTCACCAGTTTCGAGTTTAAAGGAACCTGCTGGATTCCCAATGTTTCGTTCTCCACGATGAACGGTGAGTACGGTGATTTCGTATTCATTACGAAGTTTCAATTCGGCCAATGTTTTACCTGAAGCATAACTTCCTTCTCGAACTACTACCGCTCTGGTATGGAGGCCTTCTTCATCAAGTCCTTGCAGTACCATAAGATGAGCTTCCTGTATGCTCCCTCTCATAATCTGGTAATCTTCGGCGCGGAGCTCCCTAATGTGTTGCTGGATCTCTTCCTCAGAAATCATATAGGCACTCATCACATTTGAGAAAAGTCGCACAGTGGTTTCCATTTCTTCGGGTACAACAGTATCAGCCCCGGCGATTTCCATCGCTTCCGCCTGAGCCAGGTACCGGGTCCTTACAATGACCTGTAAAGTTGGATTTAAATATTTGGCGAGTTTTATAATCCTTGGATTGGCATCCAGGTCATTAATGGCAATTACACACAGCTTGGCCTTTTCAATTTGGGCATGTTCCAGGATATGGCTTCGGGTTGCATCCCCATAAATAGCATTGATGCCATTTTTGTGCATCTCATTCACTGATTTAGGGTTCATTTCAATTACAATGAACGGAATATTTGTATCCGCAAATATTCGTGCCAAATTACGGCCAGCAGGC
Organism: Balneola sp.; assembly: GCA_003712055.1. Lineage (NCBI taxonomy): Bacteria > Pseudomonadati > Balneolota > Balneolia > Balneolales > Balneolaceae > Balneola > Balneola sp. Next base: position 255,373 of record RHLJ01000001.1, on the reverse strand, counting down.
CCATATCCAACCAGGATGACATGATCTTCCAGTTTAACGTTTAGCTTGGCATCCTTATCCTTTTTTCTTTTCTCTCCCAGTTTCTTGAGGGGAGTCTTAGAAAGGATTTCTCCCACTTTTGGGCTAATAGATAAAAAGAAGGGAGTTAAGAGCATAAGAATAACAGAAACGGCGATGAACATCTGTGAGCCTAGCTCTCCAAATCCACCCGGGTCCAGGCCTGCCTTGCGGCCTTCGCGTTCCAGTACAAAAGAGAACTCACCAATTTGAGATAATACAATCCCCGAAGCCGCTGCTACTCGAATGGGGTAGCCTAGTATCAAAAGGCTGACCGAGCTAAGGATAAACTTTAGAACCAATACTCCCGAGGCAATACCCAGAAGAAGGAGTGGGTATTCAAGCACGAATTTAACATCCAGCAACATTCCCACCGAAACAAAGAAAACGGCGTTAAAAATGGTCTTGAGGGGTATAATTTCACTAAGGGCGTGGTCGCTGTAATGACTTTCACTTACTACTAAACCGGCTAGAAAAGCTCCAAGAGCAAGACTTACATTAGCGAGATTTGTTAACGCTGCTGTTCCAAAACAGATTGCCATTACGGTTAGTAAAAAAAGTTCCTGGCGACGTGTTTGAGCAACTTTGTCTAAAATCCAGGGGACAATTTTCCTGGCCAAAAGTACAATTCCCACAATGAGTAATACTGCTTTCCCTAGAACCAGTAAAATGTCTGCAGTAGATCCACTTTCTCCAGATAGTAGGGGAACCAGCAACACCATAGCAATGATGGCAAAATCCTGGAAAATGAGTACAGCTAAAGAAAGTCGGCCTACTGGGCTATCAGTTTTTTTCTGTTCACTAAGCAATCCAAGAATAATGGCAGTAGAGCTTAATGCAACCAGGAAGCCTGTATAAATACCAATCTTCCAGTTAATGTTAAGTAATAAAAATATGCCTACTACTGAAGCCACCGTTAGCAAAACCTGGACTCCGCCACCTATGAAAATAGCCGACTTTATGCGCGCTAGTTTTTCAAGGCTAAACTCTATACCAATAGTGAACAGAAGCAAAATAATTCCTATCTCAGCAAGCATATCAACCAGCTCCTGATCCTGAACCAGTCCAAGAGCATTAGGGCCAATAACAACTCCTGCGATTAGAAAACCAACAATTGGAACCAGTTTTAATTTGTAGCAAATGAAAGCAATCAGCACACTTACAAGGAAGAGAGCAACGATTTCATTTAAAAAGGGCAAGCTTACAGCAAAAAACATAGGGGAGTATTGAGCGTCTAAAGATGATTTTTAAAAATAGAGACTTGAGGCAAATAAGTTCTACTTAAATAAAATAATAATGGGCAAAAAGTAACGCTCTTTAAGATAAGAGCATCTTATAAATACAATATGAATGTCATTCCGCGGCGAAAGCCGGAATCTAAATTTACATTAAAAAAGCGAAATCTAGATTCCTGCCTTCGCAGGAATGACTTAGGACTTTCCTGAGAGTTTAATCTCAACTCACATAAAACTGATGCTAAAAAAGCAAAATCAAAAAGAAAACGCTTCCACTAAAATTGATAACAAAAACATAACTTTCAGTTTTATTTGTAGAGAAAAAGCTACAATTTCAAGCTGAACGATTTACAGCCACCAATCACACATAATGAGCACACAGGATCAGGTTCGTGAGGATGTCACCATTCGCTTTGCAGGTGACTCCGGCGATGGAATGCAGCTTACGGGGTCGCTATTCACCAATACTACCGCGCTTCTTGGAAACGACTTAAGAACCCTCCCGGAATTTCCCGCTGAAATCAGAGCTCCTCAAGGTACGGTACCCGGAGTTTCTTCTTTTCAACTTCAATTTGGGAGCCGACAAATTTTAACTCCCGGGGATGAATGTGACGCCCTGGTAGTCATGAATTCAGCTGCGTTGAAAGCAAATTTAAGCCTCCTTAAAAAAGGCGGTACCATCATAGCCAATACTGCAGGCTTCGATAAAAAGAATTTAAACCTTGCTAAGTATCCCGAAGGAGTAAATCCGCTTGAAGATGGTTCCCTGGATAAATATGAGGTCATCGAAATTGATGTAACCAAACTGGTTAAGGAAGCTTTAGCTGATATGAACCTTCCTTATAAAGACCAGGAGCGTTCAAAGAATATGTTTGTTTTGGGGATGCTTTACTGGATGTATAACCGTCCCATGGATTCAACCATTGATTTCCTGAACCAGAAATTTGGGAAAAAACCTGAAATTGCTGAAGCAAATATCAAAGTGCTTAAAGCCGGGTACTATTATGGAGAAACAGCAGAGATTTTCAATTCCAGGGTTACCGTCAAACAAGCAGACCTAGAACCAGGTACCTATCGAAATATTACTGGAAATGAAGCGCTGGTGCTTGGCCTGGTAGCTGCGGCAAGGAAAAGTAATCTTCCTTTATTTTTGGGTACCTATCCGATTACTCCAGCATCTGATGTACTTCATGGCCTGGCTAAACACAAGAAATTTGGGATTACAACCTTTCAAGCAGAGGATGAAATTGCAGCATGTGCCTCTGCAATAGGCGCTTCGTTCGGAGGAAGCATTGGTGTTACCAGTTCTTCAGGACCTGGTATTGCTCTTAAAGGTGAGGCTATTGGATTAGCAGTTATGCTTGAGCTTCCTTTGGTAGTATTGAATATTCAGAGGGCAGGACCTTCTACAGGGATGCCTACCAAAACGGAACAAGCCGATTTAATGCAGGCTGTATACGGCCGTAACGGGGAAAGCCCTTTGCTGGTTGTGGCTCCAAAATCTCCAGCTGATTGTTTTGAGATGGCTTTTGAAGCTGTACGAATTTCTTTAGAGCATATGACTCCGGTGATCTTTCTTTCGGATGGATATATAGCCAATGGCTCTGAGCCATGGAAATTTCCTAATTCAGAAGACCTGAAAGACATCAAGGTGGAATTCGAAGGCCCTCGTCATTCAGAAGAAGATGGAGCATTTATGCCTTATAAGCGTGATGCACGTCTTGTTAGAAAATGGGCGATCCCTGGTACCCAGGGCATCGAACATCGTGTGGGAGGCCTTGAGAAAGAAGATGTGACCGGTAATGTTTCTTATGATCCGGACAATCATCAGAAAATGACAGATATACGAAGGGATAAACGAGATTTGGTAGCGCAGAATATTCCTGAGCAGGATATCGATCAGGGTAATGAGTCTGGTGATATTCTAGTATTAGGATGGGGTGGAACTTATGGTGCTATTCGAACCGTGGTTCATCAGTTAAGAAAAGAAGGCATGGATATTTCTCATGCCCATCTTCGATATATCAATCCTTTTCCTAAGAATATGGAGTCGTTACTCAAGAGCTTCAAAAAGATCATCGTACCGGAAATCAACGATGGGCAGTTAGTACGGTTGATTAGATCGGAGTTTCTTATTCCGGCAGTACCTATCAATAAAGTGAAGGGGAGGCCTTTCGGGGTTTCTGAATTAAAACAAGAAATTCTTCAGCTCGTTGAAAAACAACCCGCATAACCTAATCCAGGAATTATGGCAGTAGAAACACTTATCGATAAATTTGTACAGCTTCATGAAGCCGATTTAACCAACTTACCCGCTTATTCATCCAAAGATTTTGCTTCCGACCAGGATGTGCGTTGGTGCCCCGGTTGTGGGGATTACACCATTCTGAAGCAGGTACAAAATGCAATGCCTGAATTGGGTATTGCCAAAAAAGATATTGTATTCATTTCCGGAATTGGCTGTTCGTCAAGGTTTCCTTATTACATGGATACCTTTGGCATGCATTCTATTCACGGACGAGCACCAGCTATTGCCACGGGACTAAAAACAAGTCGTCCCGACTTAACGGTTTGGATTATCACGGGTGATGGAGATTCTCTTTCTATTGGAGCCAATCACTTTACTCAGCTTTTACGCCGTAATGTGAATGTGAATCTTTTGTTATTCAACAATGAAATTTATGGCTTAACCAAGGGTCAATATTCACCAGCTTCTCCTAAAGGATTGGTGACAAAATCTACCCCATATGGCTCAATAGATAATCCTTTTAACCCATTGGCGCTCAGCCTTGGAGCAGATGGTAGTTTTGTTGCCAGAGCTATGGACAGAGATCCTAAGCACTTAAAGGAAATGATCCTTCGGAGTCACAAGCATAAGGGGACATCCATGCTGGAAATCTACCAGAATTGCATTGTGTTTAATGATGGGGCTTTTGAGTTGTTTACTGATAAGAAAACCCGTCCGCAGGAAGCGATTTACCTGGAGCATGGCCAACCTATGGTGTTTGGTAAGGAAAACGATAAAGGAGTGAGGCTAAATGGCTTGGTTCCTGAAGTTGTAGAACTTGGAGATTCTTTCTCAAAAGATGATATATGGGTACATGATGAGCAGGATGCTACTAAAGCTCACTTACTTTCACGTTTCTTTGAGCATCCTCCAAATGGAGAAGGGGTTCAATTCCCACGGCCTTTTGGGGTTCTCTATGCAGTTGATCGCCCTTGCTACGATGAAGGAGTGGTAGAGCAGGTACAGCATGCCAAAGATACTCAGGGTGAAGCTGATCTAGATGCTTTGCTAAGAGGCGGTGAAACCTGGCAAGTGAAGTAATTACACAGACACAGGTTATATTTTAGCTGTGATAAAGTTTTGATAGTGCTTCTTGTTCTAATTTTCGCATTCGATCTGAACCCTCCAGCCCTTAATTAGAAGCCAAAGCATGAAGATTACTTCTCCAAAATAGGTGATCATTACATAGTCCATTTGTACTGCGGGAAAGAAGAAGGTTCTTAACGTATCTACCAAATAGCCTGCTCCGGCTATGATCAGTAGAATTCCGAAAATCTTTGGAACATAGTGAGCCTTATAGACCAGGACTCCTAGCAGAATCAGGTAAAGACTGAAAAAAGAAAAGGCAAAGCTCCATTGGAGATTGAAGTTTCTTATCGAAAGAAGAACCTCGGAATGAATCGAGTTCTCAAATACGGTCAGGTAACTGGCAGCTTGCGTTAGATTGAGCACACCTACCAGGTTAAGCAGGGCAGAGAGTGTAATTACAGCAAACACTAATCGGAAGAGTGCTGTTAGTAAAGAAAAGTTTTTATTGACGGGCTTAAGGAACAAGTACAATGCCCAAGCAACAACTACATCACAGATCAAGGTGATTAAATGAAGGAATATTCCAATAGTGAATAGACCTCGATTTTCCTGAATGTTGCTAAAAGTAACCTCAGCGTTTCTGTAGTCGATTAGTTTAGGGAAAACAGCGAATTCAGCTATAGGGGCTGTAAGCACCATAATGAAAATCCCGATTCCTGCGATTAATGCCGCTTTTTGAATTTGAGTGTTCATATCAGGCTTTGATTGGAATTAGTGAAATGAAAAAAGCGAAGGCTATGAGCCCTCGCTTATAATGCTTAATCCAAGTCTCTGTAAAGCTCAGATACCATTTCTTCTCTCTTGAGAATACCGTCTTCTATATACTCTCCATTGTCAGTAATCAGGTTAAACTGATCAGCGGCTTTCCATTCGATTTGTATTGGATCACTTTCAGGATCGGTGAATAGTTGAAGCATCCCGTCAATAATTTCATACTGAGTAACAACTACGGTATCAGAAAATCCAACACTTATCTTGAGATCACCTTGTCTTTCGAATCCATATACAGTGTCCAGGATACTCATATCAACTGATTCGGTGTTTACCAATACATCGTTTTCATAGAACCGGGTAGTAGAGGTTGTATACATCCAGTCTCCATAAATCTCGCCTAATGCGTTGTTTATGACTACAGAGGTTACTGTTTCGTATTCTTCACCATCACTTGTTGCTATTACTGTAATGCTGGTTTCTCCGTTTGGAAAGTCTTCGCTATCGAATTCAAACTCATAGGGAGCTTCTGATAGGGCTCCAATCTGGCTATCATTGATGATAATCGCGATCTCAGAAACATTGGATGACTCCGGATTAAGTAATTCAACTTCAATAGTAGTTGAACCATAAATAAAACTCCCGCTAGCAGGGTTGTTGATCTCTAATTCTGGTTCTTCATACTTATTCCCTGAGGTGCTATCACACGCGTTGATTAAGAGTGCGAATGCGCTGCAGATAATGAATAGTTTAAACTTCATGTTTTCTCCTTGTTTATTGATTTAAAGCCTATAACAGGCGTTTTTAGAACGAACAAGGTTACGAAGCTTATTGAGCTTTGAACGTGAACTTTAGGTGATCAACGTACTAGTAAAATGGTGAACATCAGGTGATCACGTTCTTTTTTTTGTGCTAAGAAGTGAAGACTAAAAGCTATAATTGCATTTTCATAAGTACCAGCCAAGGAATAACATTGAACAGAATAATAGACAGTTTATAAAAGGTAATGGCTTTGTAGTGGATTAGATTGAATTGCTCACGGGGCATTTCGAACCATTGGCTATGCATTTTGTATACAAAGCCGGGGAAAGCCATAATCCAAACTGCCCACCAGGCTAGAATGGTAATATTGAAAATGCTGCACCATTTAAAGAATTCATAGAGCATTTCGATATTCATAGGTACCTCCTTATTGGTTAAAGGACATCTATGAGTTAACAAAGAAGTGTGAAAATGGTGTGAATTTAATATCTAGTAAAGCGACTTAGTATCAATCCGATAAACTTCTTTATTCGCTACTATTTTTTAAATCGCTAGGGAGTAGAGGTTTATTCTCATTCGATTTTAGAATTTCAATTGACCGACTTGATATATAGTTAAAAACCTTTACGCCATTTTCGTAGGCTTTATCAACATTGGCCGAAATTGTAGTAAGGGCGGCAATAATTAGGATTGTTTGAGATATTTTAGATAAGACTTTATTCCAAGATGTCTTTTTCTTATTCAGCTCGTCTATAACATCTTGTAATTCGTTTTCTAAAACTTCTGAAGAAGCCCCAGGAAGTGTGCTAGATATACTTACAATGCTTTGTTTATATTCTTCAACTAATTTTTTTAAATGAGTTTTATTGATCTTTCTTGGGTCATATAAATCATTTATGATCAGTACATCTTCATTTTTAACCCACCATTGTTCGGCTTGTTTTGATACTGCACCAGACATATTTGAAAGTCGAATTAATGCAGTTGTAATATCCAAAAGAAGTTGAGAAGTAATTCTTGTCTCATTTTGTTCTGGAAGTGATAAGGAAAAACTAGAAATTCTAATCTCGTTAAATAAAGTGTTAAAAAAAGAAGAAGATCTTAGCTTTCGATTCGATAGTAATCCCAGTTTTACAGCATTTTGAGAAAGGTTTAATTTCTCTTCAGTTTCTTTAATTCTATTACATATCTCTGTATTGAATTGCTCTGCAATTTGTACTGTGGCAAAGAAGCACTCCTCAAATTTTAATAAAAAACCATCTCTATCTTCAATGAAAAATTTTTCAGTATTAATACAGTTTGCACATGCTTGAAAGTACCTTTTAGCAATCTCTAATTTTTTTGAAGCTTGGTGATCGGGAGTATTGGGATCTAATAAGACTTCTAATTCCTTGAATTTGAAATCCATATTATCCATCACTTATGCCATCTCCGGTACATGCTCCGGCTTGGCATCTTTATAAGCAGGGCGTGGCTTCAATCCAAAAAGCTCAAACATATGCATGTCTTCATCCAGGGCATTATTGTCTGTAGTAAGCAGCTTTTCACCTGTGAAAATGGAATTGGCTCCGGCCATAAAGCAAAGAGCTTGCTCTTCAAAATTCATTCGAACACGACCTGCAGAAAGACGAACCATAGACTCCGGCATAAGGATACGCGCAGTGGCAATCATTCGGGCCATCTCCCAGCTTGGTACTTTGGGCTGACCTTCCATTGGGGTTCCATCAACAGCAATTAAGGCGTTAACCGGAACTGACTCAGGATGTGTATCGAGGTTAGATAGGGTATGAAGGAGTCCAATTCTATCTTCATGAGTTTCACCCATTCCAATGATACCTCCGGAGCATACAGAAATATTGTTATCCTGAACTCTTTTGATTGTGTCTAACCGATCTTCATAAGTACGGGTAGTAATAATCTTCTTGTAGAAATCTTCGCTGCTGTCCAGGTTATGGTTGTATGCATATAGTCCAGCATCTTTAAGTTTCTCAGCTTGATCATCGGTAAGCATTCCCAATGTAGCACAAACTTCGAGGCCCAAATCAGCTACTTCCGTAACTACTTCGAGTACCTGATCAAAGTCTTTGTTTTGTCGAGCACTTCTCCAGGCTGCACCCATACAGAATCTAGTGCTTCCGGCTGCTTTAGCTCTCTCAGCAGCAGCAACAATCATTTCTTTAGGCATTAGCTTCTCGTTATTTACTCCTGTGTTATAACGAGCCGATTGAGGGCAGTAAGAACAGTCCTCTGAACAACCACCAGTTTTGATCGATAGTAATGTACAAACCTGGACTTCTCCGGTTTCATGGAACTCTCTGTGAACCGTTTGGGCCCGGTAAATAAGCTCCATAAGAGGGGAGTGGTAGATTTCGGAAATTTCTTCTAGCGTCCAGTCGTTTCTTACTTCAATCATAGGGTGCAATCGTTTTAAGTTGAGAAGAAAGTAAGAGGATTCCTTTCAAAACCCAACGCCCAAAAACCATCTCCTGTTAATGCTAAATAGGATTTTCTTTCTAATGTTTATTAACTTTTCTTAATCAATCTATTGATCGGAAGCTCATAAATGCTTACGCTTGAACAACTTTAACAGGATTTTTTTAGGATTTAGCCAATGAACATATTAGTTGTAGAAGACGATCCTTCGGTACGTACTCTGGTAAAAGCTGTTCTTGAGCATAACGGTAACTCCGTACAAGCTAAAGATACCGCAGCATCTGGAGAAGCGGCAGCTATTGGAGGTGACTTTGATATGATCATCTTGGATTTGGGGCTCCCGGATGGCGACGGCTATGAGGTTTGTAAAAATATTAGGGATAAAAATGTAAAGACACCGGTTCTTATTCTTTCAGGAGAACAAGAAACAGACGTTAAGGTAAAATGCCTTAAAGTTGGTGCAGATGACTACCTTACAAAGCCATTTAATACCGAAGAACTTATAGCAAGGATGGAAGCTATCCAGCGCCGATCAGAATCTGGTAGCGATCAGCTTCTTACTTGTGGTGAACTTAAAGTTGATTTATTGAAACGTGAGTTTTCTATCAACAATGAGAAGGTTCAACTCACCAATAACGAATTTAATCTTCTAGTTTACTTCCTCAAGAATAAGAATAAGATCGTAACGCAAGAAGAACTTGCTGAAAAGGTTTGGGATATTCATTTTGACACTCAAACAAATTATATCAACGTATATATCAGTTACCTCAGGAAAAAAATCCGTGAGTATTCTGAGGTTGATTACATCGAGACCATCCGAAAAAAAGGATTCATGTTCCGTTGCGAATGATTTAAACATACACAAGTTTTGAGCCCCCACACTTTTTTAGTGTGAGGGCTTTTTTGTTTATGGATAAGGACACTTACACTGAAAAATTAATAGACTACCTCAAGGAGTTCACTACTGAAGCCCGGTGGAATACCATCCAGGATGTGTTGTCAAAAAGAACGACTCATCTGACTGTTGTGCTCGAAGATTTGCACAAATCCCATAATGCAAATGCAGTACTAAGAAGTTGCGACGGTTTTGGAATACAGGATATCCATATTATAGAAAACCGAACCGCATTTGATACAGAAAGCACAGTATCTATCGGAGCTCATCAATGGTTAACACTTCACAAATACAACGATGAAAGTCAGGATAATGTAGAGACGTGCTTCAAAAATCTTAAGGGGGAAGGGTATACAATCATTGCAACTACTCCACACGAAAGAGATGTAAACCTACATCAACTTTCGGTATCTGATAAAACAGCATTGGTATTCGGTTCTGAAAGAGAGGGGATAAGTGACCGTGTTAGAGATTTGGCAGATGGTTTTGTTAAGATTCCTATGTACGGTTTCAGTGAGAGTTTTAATATTTCAGTGAGTGCTGCAATTTGCCTATACGATTTAACTAATAAACTTCGAAGTGGGAATATAAACTGGCAGCTTAGTGAAGATTATAAAACAGAGCTTGCCTTGCTTTGGCTTAAGAATACCATCAAAGCTTCCGATAAACTCGTTCAAAAATTCGAAGAAGAATTCAGAACATCTACCTAGGTAAACGTTCCTCAAGTTGGGCAGTACCGTATGCGAATATAGCCATGGTTGCTATACACTCATTGAAGTCATCAATATTGAGTTTATCGATGGTGTCGGCGTCGGTATGGTGGTACCAAAAGTATTGCTCGCCATTTACACGTAATCCCATTCCCGGAACTCCTGCTCTCATTAGGGGGCCGATATCAGCTCCGCCGCCACCTCTACTTACTTCACCCGATTCGATTTCCTTTAGGGGTAATCCCATGGCAGTAAGAATTTCAAAGGCTTCATCACTACCTGAAAAACCAAATCCTATAGGATCAAAAACTCCGGCATCTGATTCCATAGCCAGAATATGATTGTCTAACGATTTTTCATCTTCTTCCACCCAGCGTTTATACTCATTTGCACCAGCTAGACCATTTTCTTCATTAGTCCATAGCACAACCCGAATAGTTCTTTTTGGAGTAAGCCCAAGTTTCTTGATTAGTCTAAGAGCTTCCCATGCGGCAACACAACCACCTCCGTCGTCCATCATTCCAGCACCAACATCCCAGGAATCTATATGACCACCAAGCACTATAATCTCGTCTGGGAATTCTGAACCTTTAATCTCCGCGATTACGTTTCTTGATTGAGTATCCGGTAAGTTTTCAGCTTCCATCTTCAACGTGACTTCAAGAGTTTCTCCTCGATCTGCAAAACGTTGCATTAATAGAGCGTCTTCAACAGTGATAGCAGCGTGGGGAATTTTTGGAATACCTTCCTGGTACCGCATAACTCCAGTATGAGGAGTCTGCATTGAATAGGAAGCGACAGAGGCAATCATACTTGCTACAGCGCCGTGCTTGGCTGCTTCAGCAGCTCCATTTACTCTATAAGAAACGGTTTGGCCATAGGTAGTAAATTCCGCATTAAAAAGGACAATTTTTCCTTCTACTTCATCACTGCGTTCCTGTAGTTCATCAAAGCTTTTAACAACCAGCACCTCTGCAGTTATCCCTTCATGGGGAGTTCCGATACTACCACCCAACCCAAGCATTGGGAGGTTTCTCTCAACTGGGATATTAAGCGTAGCTGATTCTTTACCTCGTACCCAATGTGGAACTGTTACTGGTTGAGTCCATACTCGATCAAAACCATCCTTTTTCATTTCTTCAACTACCCAATCTATTGCATTTTCTAAAGTTTGAGAACCACTTAATCTAGGCCCATAATAATCTCCCAGATAAGTCAGTCGCTCCCAACCGAGTTCATTTTCTACAGAGGCTTTTATCAACGCTTCAGCTTCACTTGCAAAAGTTGCCGAAATGGAAGATTGAGCGTTTAGATTGCCAATAGGTATGCTAATAAAGATGGTGAGTGATAGAAATAGAAAAGCAGATCGTTTCATAGTTTATGTTTTATTCGGCTAAAGAAATAAAAAAGAGGAGAGGAGAAATGAAAATATTTGAAATAAAAAATCCCGACATGTCGGGATTAAATCAATCAAGGGAATTTACATTGGTTTCAGAAATTCTTCTGAACATCATATACTCTTCTGGTGAGGTATCAGCAAAAAGGTAGAGGAGAGGGTCAACCGCAATACCATTGAGATGAACTTCATAGTGAAGGTGAGGCCCTTCAACTAATCCCGAATTCCCTGATTTAGCAATTTCTTCACCTCGTTTAACTTCGGTTCCAACTTTAATTCCATTCCCATATGCTGATAAATGAGCATAAAGAGTTTCAAATCCATATCCATGGTCAATAATTACAATTCTTCCGAGATTCCCCCTTCGTCCTGCATATTTAATAGTACCATCACCAGTGGCATAAACAGGAGAACCAATTTCGGCACGGAAATCAACTCCGTTATGAGGACGGCTATATTGAAGAACTGGGTGAAATCGTAGACCATATCCACTGATAAGAATACCGCTACCAGGCTTTATTGCAGGTATATGCTTTAATTTATCTCTATTGAGATTGTATTGGTTTTTGATTTCTTCAAAGCTCAGATTTTGGATCCCTATTCTGCGCTCAAGGGTTTCAACTTTATTGGAAGTCCAACTTAAAAGTTCAGCTGTAGACTTACTGTAAATATCAAATTCCTCATTCGGATTGACTCCACCTGTACCTGCTTGTCGTTCATCAAGGGAAATTTCATTGAGTCCAAGAATGGATCGGTAAACTTCGTTATCACGATTTGCTAATTCTTCCAGGCTTTCATCAAGCTCAACCAAGGCTCCCTTAGTAGATTCAAGCTGCTCACTTAACGCTTCATTCTCGGCTTTCAGAGCAAGTTCGGCTGGAGTACCTATTTTAGTTGAAAGAAGGATAATTCCAATACCAGCAAAAACAATCCCAGTTAAAATCCAGATTGATAAATTATAGATAACCTGCTCTTTGCGGTTATAACTTATGGGAATAAATTCACAAGATTTCTCGTCGTAGTAGTAATGATTTTCTAAAGACATCTAATCAATAATCTTACAGCGAAATAAGTTAACGACTATAATTTCTTGATAAAAGAGTAATCCAAAACTCTAATGTTACTCCATATCACCTTCAAAATACTCGATTGCGCGTTTGATTGATTTGTCCTTTCCTTTTGTTTTTTTTGCAATACTTGATTGTATTCGATCTTGAAAAGCTTTTGCCGGATCGTAACCGTAGTGTTTTAACAAATGATTCATTGCTATTACTTCTGCGATTACCGTAATATTTTTTCCAGGTGTGATAGGTAATTTTATATAAGGGATTTCCAGATCCAGAATGGATAATGTATCATGATCCAACCCTGTTCTATTGATGTCTTCCTCATCGTCCCAGAGCATTAATTCCATTACCACTTCCAATCTTTTCTGGTAACGGATAGATCGTATGCCGAACATAGACATAACATCTACTATACCGAGGCCTCGAATTTCCATAAAGTGCTTACTCATCTCAGTAGCAGAAGCCATTAACACACTACTTTTTTTAGTAAGCATAACAACATCATCAGCTACTAATCGATGTCCTCGCTCTACCAGGTCAAGAGCAACTTCACTCTTTCCAATACCGGATCTTCCGGCTATAAGTATACCAATACCGTAAACATCCACCATTGCTCCATGAACGATAGTTTGCAAAGCGAATTGATCGTCCAGGAAATCCCTCAAGAGAAACATGAAACGAGTTGTCTCATAAGGTGTCATGAATATCGGAATTCCTGCTTCTTCAGCTATATCTAAAAGATACTTTGGGAGTAAGTTCCCATCGGTTAGGAAAATTACCGGAATTTGAAACTGAGTAATATTTCGAAAAGCTTCTTTCTGTTTGTCTTCAGGTAAGTTTTCGAGGTATTGAGTTTCGGTATTCCCAATTACCTGTATCCGTTGGAAAGTGAACAGCTTTAAATACCCAGCTAATGCCAGTCCTGGCCGCGTAAGTTCGGCTTCAGTTACATATCTGTGATCTCCGCAATCTCCTGCTGCACATGCTACTAAATTTATATGTACACGTTCTTGCAGTCTCTTAATGAGGTAGGTAACAGAGATCTTTTCCTTAATAGGTATAGCTGGCTGTGGTGAAAATGGCATATCTAATTAATGAGTGCTGAATTTTTTTTCTTTATAGCGTTTCAATTGACGAGAGAGGTTCTCGACTGCAGCAAGTACTGCCTGTTCATACTTTGGGGCTTTTTCTGAAGCGGTAAGTACTTTATTTGGTATCTGAATTATGATCTCCGCTTGTTGAGGATTGTCATTATCTGCGTTTGGATTTAGTACAATACTACAACTCACAATTCTATCATAGAAAAGCTTAAGCTTAGCTACGGAGTCCTCGCAGTAGTTTTTTAGTTCAGTGCTTGCTTCAAAATGACGTGCTGTAAATTGGATATTCATGATTTCTCCTTTTCTAAGTTTTTGCTCTTGGATGTGCTTGTTCGTAAACGTTCTTTAGGCGCTCAACACTAGTATGTGTATACACCTGGGTTGCAGCCAGGTTCGCATGTCCCAAAAATTCCTTGATTAATCGTATATCGGCTCCATTATCTAACATGTGGGTAGCAAAACTATGCCGTAATACATGTGGGCTCTTCTGAGTGACTTCACTCTCTTTCTTCAGGTATTTCTCTACCATGTATCTTACTGAGCGATCATATGTTCGTTGTCCGCTAGGAGCTAAGAATAAAGCCCCTTGAGCATCTGCATCGGTACGTTCACCATATAACTCCGGGCGCTTTGATATAAAAGTTTTTAGAATAGAAACTGCAGTACTTCCAAGAGGGATAATACGCTCTTTGTTTCCTTTTCCAGTAACTGTGATTTGACCATTTCTCAGATCAACGTCAGAAATGTTTAGCCCAACAAGCTCGCTTACCCGGATTCCAGTACCATAAAATACTTCAAGAATAGCTCGATCCTGAAGGTTCCTTGTAGAATCCAATTCAATATTTTCAAGCATTCTTGTTAAATCCTCAGGAGTAACCGTTTTAGGTAATACTTTATCCTTTTTGGGTACAACCAAGAGGTGAGCAGGGTTCTTTTCTATAAAGCCTCGTTTGAATGCATATTTAAAAAATGATCTAAGAGCAGCAACTTTACGTGTTATCGAACTTTTCGAAAGACCCGCATCGGATAAATCTCCAAGCCAAAGTCTTATAGTAAGTCTGCTTATTGTTTTAATTCCAACTTCTTCTATAGAAATCTCTTGCTGACTGGCACAAAATTTTAGAAATGAATTGAGATCATTTTCATAAGAGAGAATAGTATGAGGGGAAGCATTACGTTCAACCTGAAGGTATTTCAGATATTTCTCTACTACAGATTTCATTGCTTGGAATATGTTTATCTGAACAACAAAAAGAAACAGTATAAATCTCAATTTTTATACTTCACGGCCTTTCCAAATCGCTTTTCTTCCGCTTAGTTTATCCACAATCAAAACAACAGCTAAAGCATGAAACCATAGAACTGAAAGTGGATGCAAGAAACCTGTGATAAAACTCCAGCCGTATTTATAATTAAGAATCGTTCTTTGAAGATATTGTGAAGCGATTACTATACTGCTCAAAATAAGAATTGAATTAGCTCCCGATAAAATGGCATAACACAATGTAATCCATGGCACTATAAATACAACAGTATGGATAGCCCACATAAAAAAGAATTCAAAAAAATTGCCAAAACCAGCCAGAAAATTCTTCTTAAACCCATTCCAAATCTCTTTATGTGAGCTGTACATTTTGCAATACACGGTGTCTATTCCATCAAACATTTGTAGCGAAAGTTCTTTTCGCTTGATTAAACGGGCTAACTCAACATCTTCAACTACTTCCTTTTTTACTACTTCATGTCCGCCAATTTCTTGGTAGGATCGTTTATGGAAGGCTATGAATTGTCCACAAGCTGCAGCGAATTTTTTATTAAGGCGTTCTGCCATAAATGATGGCATCCATTTTGGATTCTGTTCTACATAAATAGCGGGGAGTAATGTGTAGAGAGTAAAATAGACAAGGGGAACAATCATATTTTCCCAAAACGAGCCGAGCCTCTGTTGGGGCCATACTGTAACGACATCTTTTTCCTGTAGTGCATGAACCGCCTTTGAAACAGCTTCTTTTTCTAGCCAAACATCAGCATCAATAAAAATTAAGATATCTCCATTTGCTGCTTCTGAGAGCTGGTGGCAAGCCCAGGGTTTGCCCAGCCAATCATCAGGTTTTGGGTTGCCTCTAATATGGGTTAGATTCGATACAAATGAAGCAATACCAGAGATAATAGATGAGGTTTGATCTGTGGAATTATCATCAAGCACTAATACTTCGAATGAAGGATAGTCTTGTTTTAGAACACTGGTAATGCATTTTTCTATTACTTCTTCTTCATTCCTGGCAGGTATGCATATGCTTACAAGTGCTTCTGATGATGAGTTTTTTGAATCAATACTGACCAGGCTCTTAAATTCAAATAGGTTTCGAATTAAGACAATTGAAGTAATAATCAGGTATGCCAGGGCAAAGTAAAGAATGTAAATCATATCGAACGAAAGGTACTGAACGCTTGGTTGACCATCACCATGAACAACCGTTTATTTAGGGATGAACATTTCCACTAAACTCAAAGATGAACATATTGATCCCGAGAAACCCTCATCAGGATATGAGTGGTGGTATTTTGATGGTCTAAGCTTTGATAAGCAATGGTCGTTTGTGATTATTTTCTATGAAGGGAATCCGTTTTCGCCTCGATATATCGAAGCTCTAAGGGATGAAGAAGCAACCCCAGATCAGTTCCCGGCTATTAGTATATCAGTATATCATAAAGATAAACCTGAATACTACAGCTTTGTAGAATACAAGCCAGGTTCTTTTCATTGGAACGAAGAAGAAGGAAGTGCAAGAATCGGGAGTAATTTTTTTCAATGGAAACAAGATCATAAATCTCTTGAATATCGGTTGCTTATTGCACAGCAATTGGATTCAAATCACTCAATACAAGCCAATTTACTTTTCAAAAGTACTGAGCTCAGTGAAGGATTAATTGAACATAGTTCTGATGACCGTCACTTCTGGAACCTTTTGCAACCCAGAGCTGAAGTCACAGGTTCAATAATATTAGAAGGTAGAAGGGATCATAGTGTGTTGTTTAATGGGGTGGGGTATCATGATCATAACACAGGGTATGAACCTTTAAAGGATAGTTTTGAAGACTGGTATTGGGGCAGAATTCATTTTCCCCAGTATACCTTAGTATACTATATCATGAACGGCTTGAATGGAAAGCAACAGCATGAAGCATGGCTGATTTCAAAAGAAGAACAGATTATTTCAAGAACCTTCGAAAATCTTGAGTTATCCGATTTTTCCAAAACAAAACTAGGATTGAATTCTGCTCGCAGCATACGCCTTGGATCCGGAGATACTTCAATAACTTTAAATCAGTCTAGAGTTTTAGATAATGGGCCTTTTTACCAACGATTTCTGGCAGATGCTACGCTAACAGATCAGGAAGGAAGCTTCAAAGCAAAAGGGATTACTGAATACATCAAACCCGATCGGATTTATGAAGAAAAATACTGGTGGATGGTTCGGATGAGGTTGCGATTCCTATCTCAAAAACCACATTGGGTACAAAGATCTAAGATGTTGTATCAATGGACCTGGTGAGAACATCTAACATTGAACTCTCAACGTTGAATGTTCAAAGTTCGAAGTTCAACGTTTATTCGGTCTCCTGATTAATAAGGAGCATTATTTCCTTTTCAAATAGGATTGTTAATTCATTGCTGTCCATATTTTTATCAAAATTAACTTTCTCTCCAATTGAGATAAATAAATCGGGCTTGCTGGCTTTTGAATGGTCTATCCTAAATACTATCGGTACAAAATCTATTCCTTTAGTTTTTTTATACATCCAGCTTAGCCCCGGTTTAAATGTTGGGTTGTCATTTGAGGGTGGGACAAGTTCTCCCTCCGGATAAATAAAAAGACAGGAGTGAGGTCTTTGCAATGACTTAACTGCATAACGTAAGGAGCTAATAGAAGACTTTGGGTCATTCAGATTAATAGAAAAGGCTCCAATCCTCGAAAAGAAGGGATATTCTTTCATCTGCTTGTCTTCCATTAAGGCCCTGGCTTTCTGTTTAAACAGTTTATTATTCAGGTAAAGAGGCAATAGTCCATCCCACCAATAATTGTGATTGATAAAGTAAACGGTGCTGGATTCTTTGGATGGAGTATACTTTTGCGAAATGCTCACCGATCGAAAGCGGAGTTTTAAAAGCAAGCGCGTGTACCAATAGAAAAACCAAATAATAAACCTGGATTCCTTCGCGGGAATAAATTCCAAAATTTTCTTTTTTGGGGATGATAGGACAAGGAACCGTATCTTCCAATTATGAAGAAGCACAGAGGAGAACAAGTGGTCACAATCACACATTCGGAGGTTGAAGAGTATGCCCAGAGGAATACCACTTCTGAATCTGAAGAGATCAAATCATTGATGGAGACTTCCGATCAGGCTTTGGAATACATCGATATGCTAAGTGGTCGTCTGGTTGGGCAATTACTTAAGATGCTTATCAAAATATCAGGAGCTGAACGTGTACTTGAAATAGGTACTTTTACAGGATACTCCGCAATTATGATGTCTGAGGCATTGCCAGAAAATGGAGAGGTGTTCACACTAGAGATGAACATGAAGTATCACGATTTGGCCAAAAAGCATTTTGAAGCATCGAAAGTTGGACACAAGATCACTCTAGTGAAGGGAAACGCTCAACAAACCCTTAAAATGCAGGAAGGAAGTTTTGATTTAATTTATCTTGATGGCGATAAATTGAGATACACGTTTTATTACGAGCAGTCTCTGGCTAAGCTTAAGCCCGGAGGCCTAATTGTAGCTGATAATGTATTGTGGGATGCTACCGTATTAGAACCAAAAGATCATAAAGCACAAGCAATTGCGGATTTTAATGCTCATGTAACAAACGATGAGCGGGTAGAACAGGTTTTACTGCCAATTAGGGATGGCGTTTCCATCATCAGAAAGAAATAATCAAAGAATGGCTGAAATTGTAAACAAGGTAAAGGCAAATGAAAAGCTGATCACTTTAGATCTGGCTAAACTATTTCATGATCCCACTCCAATAGAAACATTGGATATCAAGGATTTTCTGCACATGGGTTTACTGCTTAAAGAGAATGACTTTAGGGAGCATTTAGTCAATCACGACTGGTCTCAGTATAAGGGGAAGTATTTGTCAGTCTTCTGTTCTACAGATGCCATTATTGCTCCCTGGGCATGGATGTTGATTACTTCATATGCATCAGAACCTGCTAAAGAAGTTTTCCATTTATCTCCTGAAGAAGTACTTCATGACTTATATCGAAAAAGGGTTGAAAATCATGAATGGGAGCAATATCAGGGCAAATTTATCTTACTAAAAGGGTGTGGAGATATACATATTCCGGATTCAATTTACTTATTGGTTACCAACAAATTACTGGGCACAGCTAAAAAGATAATGTATGGAGAAGCGTGCAGCTTTGTCCCTGTTTGGAAGGCGTAGCTTGCCATTTAGGCTGTTTCTTCAAGTGTCTCTCTAAAAATTCTGTTTAGCTTTTCAGTATCTGGGTACTTCTTAAAATCAAAGTCTTTTAAAAAAGCTTTGAAGTAAGTAATTCTTTCCTCCAGAAAGTTATCAATAGTTTCAATTTTGGGTTCCCAATCTAGTTCTTCACCTGATTTTTTTCGGGTAAGTAGGTTAAGAATTTCAGCTTTCAAATTATCTTCTCTAATCTCAGATTCTACCATTGTCTCAAATTCCATCGGAGCCATTTTATTTGTTCTTTCTATCCAAGAACACGCCAATACAGGTCTCAGGACATAGAAATATTTTTTGATTCTTACTTTCTCACCTTTCAGATACTCTCGAAAATTACCTTCTGCCATACTTAGGTAATGGTACATACAAGATTTCGGGTTGAAATATTCTTTTGAAGCTTTTCTAAGTTTACTGATTGTTGAAAAATCTTCTTTATAGACAATTGGACTATCAAGCCATTCCATAAAAGGAGGGTTCGATTTACGAAATAGCTTTAGAGTTTTTCTAAGCTCCCAACCACTTAAATCTATTTCATTTGGTAAAATCCTTACATAACTATCTTTTTTGTCATCAATTGATAAATACCATTCTTGATTGTGTATATATATAAACCTTACATCCCAATCACTATTTTTGGAAGGAAATCCCCATGCTCTGCTTCCTGATTCAACTGCATATAGGATTTTTATTTCCATTTCATGCTCTAATTTCTGTAACTCTTTTTTAATTTCCTTTTCCATGAACTTAAGATATATCAATAAAGACTGATTAACAGGTATGAAAGCATTTTTAACAGGCTCGTCCCGCGGAATTGGCAAAGCTATTTGTGATCTATTATTGGTTAATGGATTTGAGGTTATTGGAACTTCCACATCAACCGTAAACCAATCAAACAATAGCAAATTCCGGCATATAGTATGTGATTTATCCAATCAACAAGAGCTTAAAAGGATAAAGCAAGAGTTCTCAGAAAAAGCGATCCCCGAAGTATTAATAAACAATGCGGGAATGTTTAGGGAAGCTGATTTTGATATTTCTGATGAAGAGTGGTTAGAAACATGGGACATTACTCAGCAAGTAAACCTTAGATCGTCTGCTCTTCTCTGCAAATGGGCTATAAACGCATGGAAAGAACAGGGAATAGAAGGACGAATCATAAATATCTCGAGCAGAGCAGGGCAGAGGGGAGATACACAAGAGTATGCTGCATATTCAGCGAGTAAAGCAGGAATGATTGGTTTAACAAAAAGTATCTCCCGCAGCTTTGGAAAAGCTGGTATCACCGCATATACGATAGCACCTGGTTTTGTAGATACTGATATGGCCAGAGAATCTATTGAAGTATATGGAGAGGAATACCTTACACAGGGCTTAGCCTTAGATTCTATTGCTCCAACCGGTGAAATAGCGAACCTGGTTCTGCTGCTAGCCGAAGGTAAACTCGCTCACGCAACTGGTCAAACTTTTCATATCAATTCTGGGTCGTACTTACCTTGACTTTTACGTCATCCTTGAGAAGTCAAGTAATTTGTTGACAATTTTGGTTAAACTCAGTTAGTCATAATTCACTTCCCACCGCTTCTTAATGAAGTCATCCCGAACTTGTTTCGGGATCTTATGGAATGGCCGGAAATGTACTATCATCGTTACTCTTTACACCGAGAAGAACACTCTTTCGATACATCCCTTGTTATATTTTGAGGAGCTCTATAGCTCCAATCCTCACAAAGATCCCGAAACAAGTTCGGGATGACCCTGAAATAGAACATTTAGTATAGATTCATGAAATCCCAGTATTCAGAGTTGTCAACAAATTACCTGACTTATACAAGGATGACATAGAATTGAATTGGAATTAACTCTTGGAATCAAGAAGTTCTTTTATGGCAGACATCAGACAGCGAAAAAAAGACCACGTTGAACTAACAGTGACCGAAGGTACTCAATACAGCCAATCTTCTGGTTTTGACCGATTTAACTTTGTACATAATGCTCTTCCCGAAGTGGACTATAATGAAGTATCCACAGAAGCCACACTATTAGGTCGAAGCTTTGCTTTTCCTTTATTCATTTCATCAATGACTGGGGGGTACGCTGAAGCAGGTCCTGTAAACGCGATTATCGCCGAGTTTTGTGAGCAGTTTAATCTCCCATTTGGAGTAGGTAGCCAACGAGCGATGCTGGAAGATGTCTCTGTAATCAAAACATTTTCTATAGTTCGGGAAAAAGCCCCAACGGCATTTATTGCTGCCAATATTGGAGGAGCTCAGCTGGTTGGTGGCTTTTCCAAAGACGCTATTATGAAAATTACCGGTAGTATCGAAGCTGATGCTATCATCATTCATTTAAACCCGCTTCAGGAGCTTATGCAACCAGAGGGAGATACTAATTTCAAAGGGGTTTTGGAAGGCATTGAGCAACTGGTAAACGATGCTCATGTACCGGTTTTGGTAAAAGAGACTGGCGCAGGGATTTCCAAATATGTTGCCAAACGCTTATTGAATGCAGGAGTAGAAGTTATTGATGTTGCAGGTGCTGGGGGTACCAGTTGGGCTAAAGTAGAGAATTACCGCTCTTCGAATAAGAATCCAAACCATAGTTTCGATAATTGGGGAATTCCAACAGCGCAATGTATACGGGATATAAGTTCGTTACAATGGGAGCGAAGTTTTGAATTAATAGCATCAGGTGGTATACGAACGGCACATGACATAGCGAAATCACTTTGTTTAGGAGCAACATTCACCGCAAGTGCTCAACCCGTCATAAAGGCAATCTCTGAGTCGGGATTGGAAGGGCTTGAAATCTTGTTCGAGGTATGGAAAAAGGATCTAAAGATCATTTTGACTCTTTTGGGATGTAGTACTTTAAAAGAACTAAATAGTACCCATTTGATTGAAAAAACAGACAAATAAAGAGCTTCTATATTTGTTATCTTTGATGAAATTTTAAAACCGCATTGAGTCATTCATTACATAAAGAGCTGCTCGTTGAAATAGAGTCGGGTCTTAATCATCTACAATTACCGCAAACTCCAGAAACTCTTTACCAATCCTTCAAGTACGCACTAAATGGGGGAGGCAAAAGGATTCGTCCCATTCTTAGTCTTTTAGGATGTGGAATGTGTGGTGGGCAAACTAATGAAGCTTTGCCAGCTGCTATTGCGGTAGAAATACTTCATAACTTTACACTGGTTCATGATGATATAATGGATTCTGCTGAGACCAGACGAGGTAGAGCAAGTGTTTATAAAAAATGGGATCAAAACATCGCCATATTAGGTGGTGATGTTATGTTTGCTAAAGCCGCGCAACAGCTTGGATACTATGGTAATGAGGAAAGCTACAGTAAAAAAGAATTCAGCGATATTAATGAGGTTTTCTTGAACTCGACAGTTACGGTATGTGAAGGTCAGGCTCTGGATATGGAGTTTGTGACCAGAGATTCTGTATCTCATGAAGAGTATTTAGAAATGATTGCCGGCAAAACAGCAGCATTGTTAAGTGGAGCACTTGAAATGGGAGGGATTGCGGGGCACGCTTCACCTGAACAAAGAGGTAATCTAAAAGAGC
Organism: Balneola sp.; assembly: GCA_003712055.1. NCBI lineage: Bacteria > Pseudomonadati > Balneolota > Balneolia > Balneolales > Balneolaceae > Balneola > Balneola sp. The sequence continues at coordinate 232,562 of RHLJ01000001.1, read as the reverse complement.
TTGGACTTTGTATGGGATTGGCATTTCAAATTCAGGATGATTTGCTAGATGCTACTGCCGATCCTGAAAGGTTTGGCAAAAAACCAGGTGGGGATATTTTTGAAGGAAAGAAAACATATCTAACTATTCTTGCGTTAGAGCGTGCAGATGAAGATCAATCTAAAATAATAAATGAAACCTTAGACGCTGAATTGCCCACCGAAGAATCGGTTAATGAAGTGTTGAGCATCTTTAAAAAATTAAATGTATTGGAAGACGCAATTCAGGAAATCTCAGACCGATACAACAGGGCCTATGAATTGCTTGCTAATTTTTCTGATTCCAAATACAAGACTGAACTAAAAAATCTACTTATCTTCTTACAAAATCGTGATCACTAAAAGATATTCCTTTTTCAAAATGAATCGTTTGCCAGTTTATCTGCTTTTAGCAGTTTTTTTAATTACAGGGTGTAGAAATAAAGATCTTGTCCGACCCGGAGAGCCTATTAATGTAGCGTTTGATAAGTCAGTGGCTCTTTTTGAAAAAGAGAAATACGGTGACGCAGCTTATGGTTTTGATCAGGTAACTCGTTTAGGTAGAGGGTCAAATTATGCTGAAGAAGCTCAATTTTATCTAGCTGAGAGTTATTTTCTAAATAAGCAGTATATCCTGGCTGCTTCCGAGTACGATCGATTTTTGGCTTATTATCCGCAAAACGCTCGGGTACAGGAAGTGGATTACAAAAGGGCAGTATGTCTTTATATGCAAAGTCCCAGATATCGATTAGATCAATCCTCAACATTAAGAGCTATAGAGTTATTTCAGTTGTTCAATAGCAAATATCCTGATTCAGAGTATGTACAAGAATCTGCTCAACGAATTGATGAGCTCAGAAATAAATTGGCGAGAAAAAACTTTGAAGCGGCTGAATTTTATTTAAGAACACAACGATACCTCGCAGCAACTATCTATTTTGATCAAACTATCGATCAGTATCCTGAGTCAGTTTGGGCTGAAAGAGCGCTAGTAAGGCAAATTGAGACCTACATAACATATGCTGATAATAGCATCACTGAGAAACAGAATGAGCGTTATAATCTTGCGGTCTCTACTTATGAAAAATTTATCCAGTTATTCCCCCAAAGCCAGGACAGGGGGAAGGCAGAAAGTCTTTATTTGGAAGCCCAGGATAAGTTGTCTAAACTATCTCCTTCAGTAGAAGGAGTAGCGCTAGGCGATAATTAATGAAACCTCGTATCGGATTATTTGGAGGAACTTTCGACCCTGTTCATTCGGGGCACGTTTCGATAGCTCATTCTTTTATTACATCCGGTAAGATTGATGAACTCTGGGTCCTTTTAACTCCATACCCTCCTCATAAGACAGAAAAGGATCATGCACCATATACAATGCGGCTTAAAATGCTCCAACAAGCATTTACCGGGGTTGATCGCCTCAAAATTCTTACTATTGAGAATGAGCTACCAAAACCGTCTTATACTGTCAAGACGATTAAATTTCTAAAAGAAAAGAATCCAGATTTCGATTTTCCTTATTTCTGTATGGGAGAAGATAGTTTGGCTAGCTTTCACAAGTGGAGGCTCCATGAGGAAATTATAGAAGAAGTCGAGCTACTTGTAGCTGAACGTCCCGGAGCCAATCACTCTGAAGTGAAAGAGTATATATTGGATAAGACTTTATTTGTTGAACATGTTCCCTTTGATGTCTCGTCTACGATGGTAAAAGAAATTATGGGAGATGGGGAAGTTCCTAGCCATTTAGTACCAGATGAGGTATTGGGTATCATAGAAGAAGAAGCATTGTATAAGCAAAAAAAATAACACCATGGCTTTTTCAAGAAAGGATTTTATTGCCAGGTTAGGTGCTTTTTCTTTATTTGGAATATTGCCAGCTTTCTCTGGTTTTGAGAGTTCTTCGTCCGAGATCATAAAGCCAAAGCGAATTAAAAGGGGAGCTACATTAGGTCTTGTAGCACCCGGTAGTCCGATTTATAATCCCAATGATTTCGAAAATATGATTACCAGTCTGGAAGGACTTGGATATACCTTGGTATTAGGCAAGCATGTAAAAGACAGAAAGGGGTATTTAGCCGGTGAAGATGAAGATCGTGTTCAGGATATAATGGATATGTTTTCAGATGATACCATTGACGCTATTCTCTGTACAAGAGGAGGGTGGGGAAGTAATCGGATTCTGCCTATGGTAGATTTTGAACTTATTAAAAATAATCCCAAACCATTCATAGGTTTTAGCGATATCACCTCCCTGTTATTAGCTATTTATAAGAATACAGGATTAATCACTTTTCATGGCCCTGTAGGAAAATCAGATTGGAATTCATTTACTGTAGATTCATGGGATGAAGTGCTCATTAATGCTAAAAAAGCTCATTATGAGATTCCCGAAGATCAGGAAGACACGTTTACTATTACACCGGGAGTAACAGAGGGGATATTACTGGGTGGAAATTTAACAGTACTCACTTCAATGATTGGCTCAGATTACTTACCAGATTTTGAAGGAGCGATTCTTTTTTTCGAAGATATAGGAGAAGATGTATATCGGGTAGATCGTATGCTTACCCAGTTAAAGCTCTCGGGTATTCTTAATAAGATAAATGGTTTTGTATTTGGTAAATGTACTGACTGCTCTTCTGGTTCAAACAGTCTGCCTTTAAAAGAAGTGCTCAATGATCATATTGGTGGATTAAACATACCTGCTTTTTATGGTGCTATGATCAGTCATGAGGATAGAAATATTACACTACCAATTGGAATTAAGGCCCAAATGGACGCAGAATTAAAAACCATTCAATTGTTGGAAGCAGCAGTTCGTTAGTACTCAACTGTACTTCTTATCTGAACACATTAGATTGTTTTCTACTCATGTGCTCAATTTGATCACCTTTAACCGTTTGATAAATTCCCATAGCTTCTGCAGTTAAGCAGGAATGAATAGGAAGAATAGCTATAGAGTCTCCTATGGATACGCTGTTAAAATAGTCCTCGGTACATTGAACAATCCCGTGTTCTTGAGACAATGATTTGACAAAATTCCCTTTAATTGGCGTTCCAATTCCATTTTCATTCAGTTCGGCTACTTTCCCAAATTGGGTCACGCCCGAACTATCTGTAAAAGAGTCTTTTGAAAAATGAATCGCTCCTCCATGAATCAGCAATTGATTTCTCTCCGCATATTTTCCTACTACCGGACAGCTCATAGCTACTGCTATTTCCTGATGTGAACAGGAGCCAATTTCCACTTGAGTCCAATCATAAAAAACAAAATTACCTGGGCTAATCTCATCTGTAAAGTCAAATGATTCTATCGTTGAACAAATTGGTGTATCACCAAAACAAATAGGAGCTCGAAACTCTTTTTTTAGATCACGGAGTAGGGGGGTTATCGATGCAGTAAGTTCATTTATTTCTGATTTAGATCTGCATGTATAGCTATGACCGGCATGAGTATAAAAGCCATAAAACTCCAGGTTAGCGGAATCTTCAATGACTTTTTTCAATTTGTTTAATTTATTGTAGTCATTAGTCGGGAGGCCACTTCGATTATAACCGGGATCAACTTCTATATACGCCTTAACTTTTGAGCTTATTAGGCCATCGAGTTTTTCGACGCTTTCTGTATCAGTTACCAAAATCCGTAGCTCTATGTTCGATGCTAGTTGGTTGATCAAATTTGCCTGTAGAAAACTTACCGGGAATGCAACAGTGATGCTTTTCCAGCCTGCATCAGCAAAATACTCAGCCATCACTAGGGAAGAAACTGTAATCCCGGTTACTCCCGCTTTTTCAAACCATTCTCCTATTTTTATTGATTGATGAGTTTTGAAGTGCGGCCGAACATCGACATTAGCATCATTCCCCTTTTTTAACATAGCTAAGATGTTCTTTTTTGCTCTTAGCTCATCCAGGATTAAAACCGGAGTACTATACTTTTCTAAGGACATAAATAGATTAAATGCATTTAATTTAAGCGGGGTAACAATTCCCAAACATATCTCTTATTTTTGAAATTAATGAAAAAACATCAACTCCATACTATAGGCCGCAACGAGCTGGTTGACCTACCAAAATGGGATATTGAAGAAATAGAAGCTAAAATAGATACGGGAGCATACTCGTCAAGCTTGCACTGTCATCATATTGAAACATTCCTAAATAAAAAACAGGAGTGGGTAAGGTTCAATCTATTAGATCCTGAACACCCCGCATATAACGGTAAGCTTATTGAGCTTCCTGTTTTTGACAGGAGAGAGGTTAAAAGTTCAAATGGATTAAGCGAGGTGAGGATTTTTGTTCAAACTTCAATCAGTTTTTTCAAAGAGGAGTACACAATTGAATTTTCATTAACAGATAGATCTGAGATGAAATATCCTCTATTATTAGGCCGTAAATTCCTCTCAAAGAAATTTATTGTTGATGTTTCTAAACGAAACTTATCAGTTAAACAAAACAAGGTACATTGAGTTTAAAAATTGGAATACTTTCCAGAAATCCAGCGCTCTATTCAACTAAGAGGTTAGTCGAGGCTATTGAATCGAGGGGGCATGAAGCAAAAGTGATAGATCATCTTAAATGTGATATCATAATCGAGCAAGACAAACCAGATATTTTTTATAAAGGAGAAAGCTTAAGTGATATAGACGCTGTAATTCCCAGAATTGGAGCATCTGTAACTTACTATGGTGCAGCAGTAGTTCGGCAATTTGAAATGATGAATAAGTTTACTGCTGTACAATCTCAGGCATTAGTTCGATCCAGAGACAAACTAAGAAGCCTGCAGATTTTGGCTAGAGCAGGAATCGGACTTCCAAAAACGGTATTTACAAATTACTCAAAGGAAGTTGACAAGCTTATTGACTCGGTTGGTGGAGCTCCTCTTATCGTCAAGCTTTTGGAAGGCACGCAGGGCTATGGAGTTGTATTAGCTCCAACAAAAAAAGCTGCGCAATCTATCATAGAGGCATTCCATAGTATGAAGGCTCGGGTAATTGTACAGGAGTTTATTTCTGAGTCGAAAGGAGCTGATCTAAGGGTATTTGTAGTTCACGGCAAAGTAGTTGGGGCAATGAAACGGCAAGGGAAAGAAGGAGAGTTTCGATCTAATCTGCATCAGGGAGGAACCAGTTCACTAATCAAACTAAACAAAAAAGAGAGAGAAGCGGCATTAACGGCAGCCCAGGCAATGGGACTTCCAATTGCCGGGGTTGACATGCTACAATCTGAAAGGGGCCCACTTATTCTGGAAGTGAATTCATCTCCCGGTTTAGAAGGCATTGAAAAAACTACTGGCAAAGATATTGCAGGGGCGATTATCCGTTATGTGGCTTCAGAAACTGAGAAGATAAAAGCAAGACCAGTAAGGCGAAGGAAAATAAAGAGTAATGCCTGATTACATTACCATTAAAGATCAGAAAATTGGTATAGGTGAAAACCGAAAAATCAATTTGAATATCGCTCGTCTACCAACGTATACAAGTATAGATCTTCCGGTTCATGTATACCGGGCAAAACAAGACGGGCCTGTATTGCTCCTTACCGGAGGGCTTCATGGGGATGAGATTAATGGCATAGAGATTATTAGAAGGCTTATTTCCACAAAGCAAATATTGCCGAAGGTAGGAACAGTTATTGCTTTACCTATAGTAAATATTTATGGTTTTCTCTTAAATGTGAGAGGTGTTCCTGATGGAAAAGATATAAACAGAAGCTTTCCCGGAATTAAAGGAGGCTCTCTGGCCCGGTTGTTAGCTTACACTTTAATGACTCAAATTATTCCACAAATAGACTGTGGTGTTGATTTTCATACTGGAGGGGCAAGCAAAGCCAATTTCCCTCAAATACGTTGCTCGTTTAATTTACAGGGAGCCAAAGAACTAGCCAAAGCTTTTGATGCTCCTATTACCTTGCATTCTACGTTAATCCCAAAGTCTTTTCGAAGTGCTTCTAATAAAAAGAAAAAGACAATTCTAGTTTATGAAACCGGTGAATCTTTACGGTTTGATGAACATGGAATTGGCCTTGGGATTGAAGGCACTTTGAAATTAATGAAGCACTTGGGTATGAAATTTCAGGCTCCAGAAATAAAAGGAACCAGGATGTTCAGAAAATCTGGCTGGGTAAGAGCTAAAACTGCGGGGCTTTTTTCGCCTGAGTTCGAGCTTGGAACTTCCATAGAAAAGAAACGAAGCCTTGGTTTTATTTCGGATCCATTTGGAGGCAAAAAGACAAAAGTAGTATTTTCAGAACCAGGGATTATAATAGGGCAGAACAACAATCCAATTGTACACAAAGGGGATGCCCTTATTCATATAGCATATAATTAGGAAACTATTGGAAATCGATCTTTTATTTACTCTAATAAGAAAAGAAGACTGGAAAGCTTTTTCAGAATCAGGGATTTTTGAACCTGATTCTCTTGAAGAACAAGGATATATACAATGTTTTTTAGGGAGTCAGATCCAGGAAGCGGCTAATTCATTCTTTTCAAAAGAAAATGATTTACTATTAATCGTAATTGATCCTCTCAGGCTTCAGGTACCAATAAAGCACGAAAAGGAAGGAGATCAAACCTATCCAAACGTGTATGGAAGCTTTTCAATTGATGCCATTATTGATCGTATAGTTCTCAGAAAAGGCAAAAAAGGAGATTTTTCGGTGAAGGTTAAGCACTTCGACTAATACACTAGGTTTTGAATTATTTCTTACTGGTAAATACGTTTTCGAACTCAGGTAAATCCAAAGCGGTAATTCAAAATCATTTTCAGCTTATCAAGAAATACCTGCCGAATTCTGAAATCAGATTTCTGGAAGAGGGGGATCGAATTGAGGAAATAGTATCTGGGATAGAGGAGGGATTCGATGTTTGCGTAGCTTGTGGTGGTGATGGAACTATAAGCGCTGTAGCATCAGCAATTAGAAATAGGAGCCTATTGCTTGGGGTACTTCCGATAGGTACAGGAAATGATTTTGCAAAGTCTTTGGGTCTCAAAAAGTCTCTGGAAGAAAATTTAGCAGTTTTAAAAAAAGCTGAGTTTATATCAGTTGATCTAGTTCGGGTCAATGACACCTATTTTATAAATACATTAGGAATAGGCTTCGATGGTCAAACAAATTTTATAGCTACTACATTACCTTCATGTTTATCTGTTTTTAGGTACGTACTCGCAGGTATGTTGACATTGTTCCGGGCAAAAGTATTTACAGCCAAAATAAAGTCGGCCTCATTAGAAGACCTAATTGTTACTGAAACCAAAATGATCGTGTTAGCGAATGGCAAATGGGAAGGAGGGAAGTACTTGATTTCACCTTCTTCAGATCCTAATGATGGGATTCTTGAGTTAATCTATGCGAATAAAGTTTCAACTGTAAGATTAGTTCTGGAGTTTTTGAAACTTTCAGCTGGAGTTGCTGTTTCGGAAGGAATGTTCAGCATGATAAAGGGTTCAAATTTTAGCATAAAGTTATCAGAACCAGTTTATATACATAAAGATGGAGAGATTTTAGAGCAGGCCAGTGTTTTTGATATCGAATTAATTAAGAAAGAACTTCAAGTAATAGCCTAAGTATTTTAACATTTCTTCATATTCTGGACGCAACTTAATAATCTTACTTTCGGATAATGCTCCGGTTTAAAAAACATAAAGGAGCTAAAATGAGAGAACCAGTTAAAAGAATGAGACGGTTGAAAGACTACCGGAAGAACTATAAGCTTCATTTGCAAATAGGGCTAATTTCGAGTTTGGTAATATTCTTAATCGCATTTAGGATTACGATTGAGTCTGAACCACCAGAAATAATTCCAATTGAAGTACAGGAAGAAATAATAATGGAGGAAGTTGTTCAAACTAAACAAGTTGAAACACCACCACCTCCACCAAGACCTCCTGTACCTGTTGAAGTACCCAATGACGAGATTCTGGAAGATGAGATTCTTGAGCTAGATGCCGAGCTGGATTTGGATGGTCCGTTGGACTTGCCACCGCCACCGCCGCCGTCTGACGATGAATTTGACGACCAGGTTTTTGTTGTTGTAGAACAACCTCCCGTATTAATTGGGGGAATCGCAGGCGTACAAAAGCGAATTGTTTATCCAGAGATGGCCAGGAGAGCTGGTATCGAAGGAAGAGTAATTATCCAGTTTGTTGTGGATCCACAAGGAAATATTGTAAACCCAAGAGTTGTTAGAGGAATCGGCGGAGGTTGTGATGAAGCCGCTCTCAAAGCTCTTGAAGGTGCTAAGTTCCAGCCAGGTATGCAACGAGGGAGACCTGTTAGTGTAAGCTATAGCATTCCAATTTCCTTTAGTCTGGAAGGGTAGACCTCGACCTTTTTCATATTCTTTATTGTTTAGGAACCCCTTTTCAGGGGTTCTTTTTTTTCATTTAATCTTCACATTGGATATCCACCTTAAAGCAAAGAAAGGAGGTGTCTAATGAAAAAGGTTGGAAAACATAGCACTCTACTAGACCGTATTTCTTTCACAAGTTACCAACTTAAGTTTGAATTCGGTTTAATACTCTCACTTGGTGCTTTAATAACTATATTTTCTGTTCATATAATCCCATCCGAAACAGAAAAAGAAATAATCCTGACAACACAGGAAGAAGTAATTATCCAGGATATTGTTCAAACAAGGCAGGAACTCAAAGCTCCGGCTCCACCCAGGCCAACAGTTCCAATTGAGGTTCCTAACGATGAAGTACTTGAAGAGGAGATATTAGAAATTGATGCTGAAATTGATTTCACTAATATCCCTGAAATTCCACTACCTCCTAGGCCAATTGACCAAAAAGATATCGAGGAAGAAGAAATCTTTGTAGTTGTAGAAACACCTCCTGTATTACTTGGTGGCATTAAAGCGGTTCAAGAGAAGGTAAAATATCCTGAAATGGCTGTAAAAGCCGGAATAGAAGGGAAAGTTATCGTTCAGTTTGTAATTGATAAGGATGGAAATGTGCTTGATCCTTTCATAGTTAGAGGAATCGGAGGTGGATGTGATCAGGAAGCAGTTCGAGTGGTTAAGGAATTGAAATTTAGACCCGGATTACAGAGAGGTAGACCAGTAAGTGTTAAGTATACATTACCAGTTACCTTTAAATTGAAAGAAGCGACTAGTTAACTTTACTTATTGTTTCCTTCAGAAGGTCAAAACTAATTGGCTTAACTAAATAATCGGTATAGTTAGTTTCTTTAGCTCTTTCACGGTTATAGACATCGGAATTCCCGGTAATAAAAATGACGGGAATTCCGATTTTTTCTTTTCTAAGCTGTCGCATAGCGTCGATGCCATCGATATCATCTTCAAGCATGATGTCCATCAGGATTAAGTCAGGTATAAGCTCTTTTGCTTTTGTAATAGCTTCATGACCAGCCACGGCTGTTCCTATTACGGAGAGTCCCATTTTCTCTACCATTTTTGAAAGAAGAAGTGATAGCACCTTATCATCTTCTACAACTAATACTTTCATTTAAACTTTTTTACTGCACAGATTGCAAGTTACTGAAATAATTCATTTTTAAAAGTAACGAATGATATATTAGCCCTATAATTTATATTATGTAAAGTTACATATATCTATCTCTACTATCTTATACTTTCAATTAGCTTTAAAACTAGCTTAACTCTGCTAAGATCTTTTGTATTGAATTAAAGTCAGGAACCTGAGATGCATCTTCTAATACCTCTGAATATTTAATCACACCATTTTTATCAACTACGAATGCTGACCTTTTCGATACCCCTTTCATTCCGAAAAAGTCTTCATAAAGAATCCCATAGCTCTCTGAAGCATCTTTGTTAAAATCACTTAACAGCTTAAAGTTAAGGTTCTGAGATTCCTTGAATGCTTTTTGTACAAAGAAACTATCAATACTTATTCCTAGAACTTCTGCATTGAAAGCTTCATAGATTTTTAGATTATCCCTGGTTGAACATAGCTCTTCGGTGCATGTAGATGAAAAAGCCAAAGGGTAAAAAAGCAAAACAACATTCTTCTTTCCTTCGTAATCTGATAAGGAAATAAAATCCCTATCTGTGTTTTGCAGTTTAAAGTCAGGTGCTTTGTCATTTACTGAAATAGGCATAATAATTTTAAGTTAGATCCTTAGATTTAATTTCTGACAGTTTCTTCAATCCTAGAGATGAAGAAATAATTCCCGCAGTAAACACAATATTAGATATCAGTTTAAGATCTACGTTACTTATATCAGCTGGGATAATCCAAAAAAGTATATAAGCTGCTAAAAAAAGTATACTTGAGATTAATAAGAGCTCTCTTTTTTTATATAAATAGTGATTAATTGAAAACAATAAAATTGCTACAATGATCCCTCCTCCTTGGTAAATTATTTGTAATAAGTTTTTGACTACAAGAGTATCAACAGCCATTGGAAAGAAGAAAAGAACGATATATGGCAAAAAAGTTAGTTGTATTGGGAACCTGGCAAATATCGGCTTTGAATTTCTTGCTTTTATAAATAGGGCGCATAAAACCGAAGCTATACTGATTAGTTCAAGCCAATCCCTAAACCTACTTCTCTCCACTTCGAAATATATTAAATCAACAGTTATACCAGTTAAAAAACTAGCCAACGCGGCTCCGAATAGTATGGTAGAAAGTTCTTTAGTTTTAGATCCACTTAGAGCCAGGATAACTAAAGATGGAATACCAGCTAACAAAAATAAAATACTAACCCAATTCAAACCTTCCATAAATGAGCCTATAATTACTTTTGCCTAAATACGAAAGTGACCGGAACACCGGTAAAGCTGTATCTGGCTCGAAGTTTGTTTTCAATATAACGTCGATAATTAGGAGGCATATCCTGTGGGTTATTCATGAAAAGCTTAAAAACAGGAGGCTCGGATTTGACCTGAGTTATATATTGTATTTTTAGCTGCTTACCTCGTTTCATTGGAAGTGGCCGATCCCTCAATATTTCCTCTAAAAAGTTATTTAGTTCCGAAGTACCAATTTGCTTCTTTCTCTCGCTCATTACTAAATCAGCGAGTTCAATCACTTTATGGATTCTTTTTTTGTTTAAAGCTGAGATAGTCAGTATCGGAACAAAATCAAATTGTGGAACACTTTCATAGATGTATTTTTCAAATTCTCGAACAGTGTTTGTGTCCTTGTCTTCTATTAAATCCCATTTATTGAGGACAATGATCAAGCCTTTATTAAATTTTTCGGCTTCTCGTAGAACGCGTTTATCCTGATCTTCAAAACCTCTCTCTGCATCTAAAATCAGGACCGCAATATCACATTCTCTAATTGCTTTTTCTGTCCGAACTGTGCTATAAAACTCAATGTTTTCTTTGACTTTAACTCTCTTTCTAAGTCCCGCTGTATCTACGAGTATATAATCTCTTCCCTCAAAAGTAAATCGACTATCGATAGTATCCCGTGTAGTTCCGGCTATGTCAGTTACTATGCATCGTTCGTCATTAAGTAAAGCATTAACAAGACTACTTTTTCCAACATTTGGTCTTCCGATAAAAGCAAGACGCGGAATTTCTTCCTTTTCCTCTGCAATTGATTCCGGTAATAGTTCTACAACTCTATCAAGGAGTTCTCCTGTCCCGGACCCGCTAATAGCAGATATTGGAAAAAGATCATCAAAACCTAGCTCATAGAATTCGGAAGCATTAAGTCTTCTTTCTTCATTATCTGCTTTATTTGTAACCACTAATACTGGTTTCTCCTGTTGTCGAAGTATACTAGCAACAGATTTATCCAGCGTATTTATTCCTGAATCGGTATCCACAACAAAAAGAACAAGGTCAGATTCTTCTAAAGCAATATGGACTTGTTCTCTGATTCCGGAAACCATTACATCCATATCATCTGGCAAATACCCTCCGGTATCTATTACCGTGAAATCCCTGCCATTCCAATAGGATTCTCCATAGTGGCGGTCTCTGGTTACGCCATATTCATCATGGACGATCGCCTTTCTCTCACCTATTAGTCTATTAAAAATGGTCGACTTCCCCACATTAGGTCGGCCTACAATGGAAACAACTGGGAGCATATTTGTTTGTGAATGATTAATTTGGCCTGCAAAAGTAAGGAAATTTTAGGATTTAATAGCTCTACATGCTTAAAAGCTTTTATGAATACACAGGTTTTTTTGGCTCACTAACGCTCTCCTTAGTGTTTTTCCTTTTCTTCATTTTTTGGATTGGAGGAATCGCGGGCATTACCCTTCCTGTAGACGGAGGAAAAGCTAAGTACAATAAATGGCAGGTTGTAGCAGCTATATTAATTCCTATTTATCCCGTTTTCTGGTTTATCAGCGATATTATTGCACAACATAGGTTTATGAAAAAGAACTAACTCTCTAAATAGGAATTTTTCGTTTCTGATAGTTGGTTCGATTCCTCTTCCACTAATTGCCAGTTTTCTAAACTACTTTCCTCAATAGCTTCAATAAATCGGCTAGGATTTGTGAAGTAATCTCCATGTACCGAAGGTGCAATTGCAGGATAACTGTAATAAAGCATGGCCTTCGCTCTTGTTGTAGCCACGTATAACAACCTAAGCTCTTCATCTAATTGATCTTCTTCTTCCACTGAGTACGCAGAAGGTATAATACCATCAAGGCACTGAATTATAAAAACATGTTCCCACTCTAATCCCTTAGCAGAATGAATTGTACTCAAGACCAGAGGAGGTTCTTCGTTCTGTTTTTGTTCAGTATCTACAGATGTATAATTGATTGGATCTAAGGTTAATTCTTTAACCATTTTTTCGAATGAAGAATAGTTTACAGATAATTGAACAAATGCTTCTAAATCTTTGATGCGCTTTGGGTAGTCATCATATCTTTTTTCACAAAAGTATTTATAATACTGAACCAGAATTTCAAGGCCTTGTGAAATACCCTTCTCGTTTTCTTTCAGTTCAAGCAGTAATTTGCTCAAGGATTTTATTTGTTTGAGGTATCCTTTACTGACTACTCCAGATTTTTCTAGATCAAATGGATTCGTTGAGGATCTTACCCATGTAAATAAATCCTCGGCTGTTTTCGGACCAATTCCATCTATAAGCATAAGTATTCTATTCCATGCAATTGTATCCATTGGGTTTACTATAACCCGGATATGAGCAAGTATATCTTTGACATGGGCAGCTTCGGTAAATTTCTGACCTCCATATTTAGTGAAGGGTATATTTTTTCGATTCAGCTCAACTTCAAGATCATAGGAGTCCCTCCCATTTCTAAATAAAACTGCACATGAGTTGAGTGGTATCCCTTGTTCTCTTAGTACAGCTACCATTTGTGTCACAAATCGGCTTTGTTCGCTAACCGTAGACGCCTTTACTAAAGCAGGTAAGTCTGATGTATCCTTTTTTGAATAGAGCTGTTTATCGTATTTAAAATGAGCCTGTTTTAAAAGCTCATTTGCGGTATTAAGAATTTCAGGAGTGGATCTATAATTTTCTTCCAGTTTGATAATTTTAGTTTCAGGAAAAAGTGCAGGGAATTCAATGATATTTCGATGCTCTGCTCCTCTAAATGAATAAATGCTCTGAGCATCGTCCCCTACTCCCATTATGTTTCCATGAACGCTTGAAAAAAGTTGCGCAAGCTGAGCTTGAAGCTTATTGGTATCCTGGTACTCATCAACCATAACAAAGCGATGTTTCTTAGAAATAGCATGCCTTATCTCTTCATTATTATTCAAAAGAGTACAGGTATTAGTCAGCAAATCATCAAAATCCATTACTGAATTCTGTTTCTTATATGCCTCATACCTTTCTGCAACTTCTTCTATGGTTTCTTCATACTCGGCAAATTGAGGATATCGATCTAATAGGATTACCCTAGTATCAAGAGATTTATTTTTACTAGTGCTAATTATGGAATAGAGCGTGTTCTTATTCGGAAATCTCTTTTTATTTTTATGCAGGTTGAGTTGTGTTCTTATGAGCTGAATTATTTCCAATGCATCTGAAGAGTCGACAATAGTGAAGTTTTTCTGGTATCCAATTTGCTCTGCATATTGGTGCAAAATCTGACTACAATAAAAATGAAAGGTCCCTCCTCTTACCTGCTTACAACGTTCATCTAAAATAGAGCTTGCTCGTTGCAGCATTTCATTTGCTGCTCTTCTGGTAAAAGTGAGAAGCAAAATTTCAGAAGGATGTACTCCGCTTTCAACCAGACGAGCTACCCGATATACAAGTGTTCTCGTTTTGCCTGTTCCTGCGCCTGCTACAACTAAGGCAGGACCTTCATTATGAAAAACTGCCTCTAATTGCTGAGGATTTAGTAGTTTTTCATATGAGATTGAATAATCTTCAGAGCGAAGACTTAATGATTCCTTCTTTAGAATGAATTTTTTCATGATCGAAAGTAATCAATTTGTGGAGTATGTAAAAATTATGTGTACATCTTATTTAAATGAGAATTCTTTGCTTTTCATTTGGTACTAACCCCGATATATTCCCCTTCAATAATTCAATCAAGAAATTCATGACAAACGAACCATCGTTGGCTCCTAAAGATTTCGGCTGGATCGAAGTTATTTGTGGAGGCATGTTTAGTGGTAAAACCGAGGAGCTAATAAGAAGGGCGAAAAGAGCACATATAGCAGGACAAAATGTAGTAGTAGTAAAACCTGCAATTGATAAAAGATATAGTGAAACCGAAGTAGTATCTCACAATGAAACTGCTCTTCCAAGTATTCTAGTAGATACTGCAGATCAAATAGTTCTGCTCACCGGAAATGCAAAAGTTGTCTGCATAGATGAAGCACAATTTTTTGATGATAGAATAGTAGACGTTGCAAATAGCCTTGCTAATGATAAAAAGAGAGTTATTGTAGCGGGTTTGGATATGGATTTTGAAGGCAGACCGTTTGGCCCAATGCCCTATCTATTAGCTGTTGCTGAATTTGTGACAAAGCTTCACGCTGTTTGTTCTGAAAGTGGTGCACTTGCCAATTATTCCCAAAGAGTGGTTGATAACACCAATACTGTACTTGTTGGAGAATATGACGCATATGAACCAAGGGCTCGGCACTGTTTCAGACCTAGCGTAGATACACGTAGAGGGAAACCCATACGTCCTTTTACACATGTGGACGTCGAAACTGAAGAACACCCAACTAACTAACTCTTATGGAAAATATCCTTCGCGGCATTTTAGGAATGGTAGTAATAATTGGTGCGACTTATTTATTAAGTAATAACAAAAAGCACATTAATTGGAAGTTGGTTATCACGGGTTTAGGTATTCAGTTTGTCTTGGCTATTTTTATCTTGAAATCAGAAGTTCTGGCCAATTTTTGGGCTCCTCTTGGGTGGCCAACATTGCTTTTTGAATTAGTTGCGAGCTTCTTTGTAATAGTTTTACAGTACACTACGGCTGGAGCTGAATTCTTATTTAGTTTTTTAGCCCATGGCCCGGAATATGAAGATAGTATGGGGGTAATTTTTGCTTTTCAGGTTCTTCCCACTATTATCTTTTTTGCCTCTCTTACTGCTATTCTATATCACTATGGGATCCTTCAATTTGTAGTCAAAGTATTTTCAAGGGGCATGCAAAAGCTTCTGGGTACTTCCGGAGCAGAAACTCTATCTGTAATTTCAAATATTTTTGTAGGCCAGACTGAAGCGCCACTAGTTATTAAGCCATTCATTGACAGGATGACAAAATCTGAGCTTCTTGCAGTTATGACCGGGGGTATGGCTACTATAGCTGGAGGAGTGATGGCTGCATATGTGGCCATGCTGGGTTCTTCTTTTGCTGCTGCTAATGGCTTAGAAATAGAGGTAGCTCAACAACTCTTTGCTGAACGTTTACTTGGAGCCAGTTTAATGGCAGCCCCTGCAGCTCTGGTTATTGCGAAAATACTATATCCAGAAACAGAAGAGTCGGTTACTGCTGGTTCGGTTCAAATGGTTGTTGAGAAAACTGATGCAAACGGTATTGACGCCGCTGCTTCAGGCGCTGGAGTAGGCTTGAAATTAGCTGCAAATGTTGGTGCTATGTTATTGGCGTTCATAGCGTTACTTGCTATGTTTAATGGCCTTTTTGGAGCTATTAGTGACTTTACAGGACTTACTGAATTGATAGGATCTCCATTATCCATAGAAATGTTACTTGGCTGGATTTTGGCTCCTCTGGCATGGTTAATTGGTGTGCCATGGGAAGACGCAACAACCATGGGATCTTTACTAGGTACTAAAATCGTTCTGAACGAGTTTGTAGCATATCTTAAACTCGCTGAGGGAGTTGCTGCTACCGCATTAAGTGCAAAAACAATAGCCATGGCTACGTTTGCACTGTGTGGTTTTGCTAACTTCTCCTCAATTGCCATTCAAATTGGAGGTATTGGAGGGCTAGCGCCAAGCAGGAAATCAGACTTAGCAAAATTTGGACTTAAAGCAGTTTTTGCAGGAACACTTGCAAACCTAATGACTGCTACTATAGCAGGAATGCTTTTTTAATAAACTAACACAAAAGAAATATTCATCAATACTATGAGAAAACCAGGATTTATGAGACTACTATGCGCGCTATTTGCAGCAGTTTTTATCTCCTGTGCAGGAAGCAACCAAACCATAGAATCACCTCAACAGATGCCAATTGATGCGGTAGGAGTAGCTGGAAACCAGCCGGTAAGCTACGATGAGTTGGTTCAGAACTATAGGTCTGGAAACATTAATGGAGAATTCACACTGGAGGAACTCCAGGAATTCTTGCCAATTTACCTGGATTATAAAGCAAAAATCCTATCAGCCCAGGATGCTGGATACTTTGAGAACGAAGGAATTTTAAGCGAATATGAGGTTTATGCTAAGCAAGCCGCTTATTCTTTCTGGTTAGAAAATAAAATCCGCCCTACCCTTTTCGATGAATTCAAGTTTAGGTACGACCATGAACTAAAATCCTCACACCTATTAATTGCTGTTGATCAGGCTGCTTCCCCACAAGATACTCTTGAAGCCTACAATAGGCTTATGGAAGCAAGAGAAAAGATACTTGCGGGCGCTACCATTGCAGAACTAGATGGAGAATATTCTTCCAAAAGAAATGGTAGATCTATGGGGGGTGATTTACCCTGGTTCTCAGTAGGTGCTACTGTAAAAGAGTTTGAAGATGTATTGTATAGTTTAGATGTCGGTGAGATTTCTACTCCTTTTCGTACCCAGTTTGGATATCACATAGTACAATTGGAAGAGAAAAGGGAGCGCCAACCAGCTCGATTAGTATCCCATATATTCCTTAGAGGAAACCAGGCGCCATCCAGGTTGGATAGTGCTTATAAAGAATTAGCCGAAGGCTCAGACTGGAGTGAAACAGTTAAAAAGTATACTCAAGACACCCCTTCAGCAGGTAACGGAGGTCGGATAGGTTGGATAGAGTATGGTTCCAGATATGATGCTAGTTTTATTGACCAGGTAATGACTTCAGATCCCTCTCTCCCATTCACGGAAACTATAAGTACAACCTATGGTTACCATCTTCTTAAGATTGATTCCGTAAGAACATATTCGAGTGAACAAGAGAGAGATGATTTTCTGATGGGTTTACTTGAGTCTTCAAGAACTATTAGAAAGAGTAATGGCTTTATCGTTGATTGGCTTGAAGAGTATTATGGCGGTGAGGTAAATGATTCAGCACTCATGCTTTTTTCTGAATTTGCAAAAGGCCAAGACTCGACAGAATTCAAAGATATTAATCTGGATCAAAGCCTTGGGAATGAATCTTTATTCTCTTTTTCAGAGACTAATGCAACTGTATCAGATTTTTTGAGCTATTTGATAAATAACGAAAGAGGTCCATTTAGTTCTAATTATGGTGATTCCTGGTTTGATGATTTCAAAGAAGAAATTATTGATTCAAAAATAACGGACCTTGCATTAGGTGAATTTCCGGAGTTTTCGGATCAAACTGATAACTATAAGAGCGGGCTCGTTGTATATCAGATAAATGAAGATTCTGTATGGAGTGCAGCTACAGTTGATACAACTAAACTCTTTAGCCTTTATGAGAACGATTCCGATTCTTACTCCTACCCTACCCGCTATTCCTATCATTTGATTACTTCTAGTAGAGATACTACGCTCCAGAAGGCCATTGACTTTATCAAGGCTGGTAATTCTCCAGACAGTGTTCGTGCAAATAATATCCCTGTTGGAGTAGTATCTGATTCGACGGGAACATTTCAGGGAGAACCATTTGATATGCTTAATAGTATGGAAAAAGAAACCTTTTCTGAGATTTTTGAATATAATAATAGAAAAGCGGTCTTTTATTTAAACGATATCCTTCCTGCAAGAAGGATGACCTTTAAAGAAGCTTTCAATAAGCTTTTATCAGATTATCAGCCGATAAGAGAAGAGAACTGGTTAAATCGGTTACGCAATGAGTATAATGTTTCAGTATATCCTTCTAAACTAGAGGAATTGTATAACAACGGAACTAATGAATGAGAACGACCTTACTGATAATACTTTTATTGGTAAGCTGTACCAGGAAATCGGACAATGCAGAGCCTATCCTTGCCAGAGTAGGTAATGCAACTCTTACATTTTCTGAAGCTAAAAGCTCGATTCCTGAATTTGTGTTCAAGGAAGATAGTATTGCTGCATATACCACTTTTAGAGAAGAGTGGATAGAGAATCAGATTATTTTACAAGATGCCTATAGGCTTAGAATACACCGACAACCTGAAATTCAAGATCGCCTAGAAAAAGTAAGAGAGGATTATTTAACCAAAGTGGCCCAGGAATACTACCTAGCTGAAATGGAAGAGGAAATTCAGGTTACAGATGAAGAAGCAAGAACCTATTACCAAGAAAATAAAGACAGTTTTGTACTTGAGGAGCGCTACGTTAGGTACAGGCACATGATTACCAACTCCTATGAAGATGCTCAGAGGGCTAGGAATGACTTGTTAAGAGGTATCGAATGGAATGATGTTGCTCAAGCTTTCTCTGTTAATCCAGAGTTGGCAATCCGTGAATCGGAGAGGTTTTGGCCTGAATCAATAGCAGCTGGTGAAGCAGAAATTATGAACCGATATATAAAAGTAATTGGGTTATCCGAAATAACGGTAATCGAAAATCTTGGTGACCAGTATCACTTTGTTCAATTGATGGAAGAGCGAGCTAAAGGAGATCATCCAGATTTGGAGTGGCTAATCGATCAAATCAAGGAATGGTTAATCCTTGAAAAAAGAAGACGGACCTTCAATACCTATGTAAAGAATCTTTATCTTCAGGCTCAAGCGAATAATGAAATAGAAACTTTCGACGTTCATTCAAGAAATTAGATAAATATCGTTACATAGATTTTGATGAAAACAGCTCTAAGTATATTAATAGCCTTTTTTGTTGCGGGACAATTTTCTTCACTAAATGCACAAAATTTACAGCCTACAGATCAAATTGTAGCATTAGTAAACAATCACGCGATCCTAAAATCTGATATCGATTCGGATGTAGCGAATTACATAAGGCAGGCTCAAAGCTACGGTAATCCTATTCAATTTAGTGAAGAGCTCTGGTATCAGTTCTTCGACGCATCTATTGAGAATTACATACTTATTGAAAAAGCAAGGGTTGATTCTATTACAGTGCCTCTGGAACGGGTAAACCGACAAATGGATCAACGTGTGAACCAGCTTATACAGCAAGCTGGTAGTGAACAAGCTCTCGAGCAAGTATTTGGAAAGTCGATTCTTCAACTAAAAGATGAGTTTAGAGATGGTTTCAGGGAGCAGATGTTAACCGAAATGGTTCGCCAGAATAAATTCTCATCTATTACTATTACGAGGCCAGAAGTACTAGACTTCTTTGAATCCATCCCTAAAGATTCTCTTCCTACTATACCTGAGCAAGTTGCTCTTTCTCAAATTGTAATCCTTCCTCCTCCTAAAGATGATGCCCGGGAAACTGCTCGTGAATTTGCAGAAGCTTTAAGAGATTCAGCAATTAACCACGGAAAATCCATTGATGAGCTAGCTCGCCGACATAGTGATGGCCCTTCGGCACCAAAAGGTGGTTTACTACCTATGATGGCCTTGGGTGATCTGGTTTCTGAGTATTCAGCCGCCGCTTCTGCCCTTCAGCCAGGACAAATATCCAGCGTTGTTGAAACTGAGTTTGGTTTTCATGTAATCCAATTAATTGAACGAGTTGGAGATCAGATTGAAACCCGACACATTCTTATTTCTGTAGACGCTTCTGAATTGGATGATGATTTTGCAATTAATCGACTTACAGAAATCAGGGATAGTTTAATGGCTGATGCGGAGTTAAGCTTTTCTGCTTTTGCACAAAGACTAAGTGAAGATCCTAGTACAAAGATTTCAGGGGGTAAAATTTTAGACCCGCAGACTGGAGAACGACTAATCCCTTTAAACAGATTAGATCCTGCACTTTATCGAATAGCTTTATTAATGGATGAAGAGGGAACCATTTCTGAGCCTCGCCCATTTAATCCAAACAATGCTAATGCTGGTAAAGCATTCAGGATTGTACGTCTTGACAAGCAGATTCCGGAACATGTTGCCAATTTTGAACAAGACTATGATCGGCTTAAAGCAATAGCACTGCAGCAAAAACAATTCTCAGAATACTCGAAATGGATTGAAGAGCTTAAGTCCGAGTTTTACATAGAGTATAGAATTCCGGTACCAAATATGGAGACAAATTAATGATAGCAGACGATCCGGTTAAACTTGCAGATAAATTCACAGAATCGTTTGCAGCAATAAAAAAAGAAATCCATAAAGCAGTAATAGGTCAGGAAGATATTATTAACCTATTACTTATAAGCCTTTTTTCCAGAGGGCACTGTGTGTTAGTAGGCGTGCCTGGCTTAGCAAAAACACTCTTAATACGAACCTTGGCTGATACGCTTGGTCTTTCTTTTAATAGAATTCAGTTTACCCCTGATTTAATGCCTGGAGATATAACCGGAACTGAGGTTATTGAAGAGAATAAACAAGAAGGAACTAAAGAGTTTAAATTTATTAAGGGCCCTATTTTCGCGAATATAATATTAGCCGATGAGATTAATCGTACACCTCCTAAAACTCAGGCAGCACTTTTGGAAGGTATGCAAGAATATCATGTAACAGCTTCCGGCGTTACTTATGATTTGGATACTCCTTTCTTTGTACTTGCTACACAAAACCCAATTGAGCAGGAAGGCACCTACCCCCTTCCTGAGGCTCAGTTAGATCGCTTCATGTTCAATATTTGGGTTGACTATCCAAGCTTTGAAGAAGAGAAGGAAATTGTTAGCAAGACAACATCGAAAAGAGATGTTAATCTGTCTCCTATCTTAACCCGTGAAGAAATTGAAGAACTCCAGTCTTTGGTTCTTGAAGTACCAGTACCTGAAAGTGTGCTTGATTATACCGTCAAGTTGGTTGGTATGACTCGTCCCAATTCAGATTTAGCTCCCGATTATATTAAAAAGTATATGAGCTGGGGAGCTGGCCCTCGTGCTTCGCAATATCTGATACTCGGTGGTAAGGCAAGAGCACTATCACAAGGAAGATATAATGTAACTGAAGAGGATATAAAGGCACTTGCTGTACCAGTTTTAAGGCACCGGATAGTGAATAATTATGCTGCTGAGGCTGAAGGTCATACAGTTGTATCACTAATCAATCTGCTACTGGATGACGTCCATTGATCTAATGAATGGAATTCCAGGGCTTCCAACATAACCTACCAGACTTTGTAATTGCTTTAATAGCAATTTCCCTTATTGCTGTTTCTTTTTTTTCATATCGAAAAATTACGGCTCTCTCTTTACTTCCTCGAATAGGATTAATAACACTAAGAACACTAGCCTTATTACTTGTCTTTGTTCTTTTTCTTAATCCATATTTCTTCTCTTCTGAATTGGTTCGAAAGAATCCTCGGTTACTATTCCTCCTTGACAATTCTGAGAGCGTTTCGATAAATAAAGGCAGTTATCAGGGAATAGAGTCATATCAATCGGTTTTGGATCAACTATCTATTTATTCAAGGAATAATATAGATTTGGAGTTTTTTAGTATTGGGAGCAGTACCGCTCAATTGTCAGGTGTTGATCAACTAACATTTAACGAGGGTGAAAGTAATTTCTACTCAGCATTATCTCAGGTTCAGGAACTTGAAGATGATTTTGATGGTGTTGTCTTGCTTTCTGATGGAATAATTACTTTTGGCAGAAACCCTGCCCTTCTCGCTTTAGACCTAACAATACCTATTTACTCTATAGCACTAGGTGATACAACTACTGTTAAGGATATCGCAGTAAATAACATTGTTTCGAATCCAACAGGATATACTAATACATTTCATAATGTAAGAGTTGACATATCTCAGAATGGGTATGAAGGAGAATCAATTACTATCGATTTAAAAGATAGTGAGGGAAATACATTGGCTACTGAGCAAGCAACATTTAGCTCAGGAGAGGAAATAAAAAGTATAGATTTTTCATTGAGCTTAGAAGAGCCTGGGCTAAATCAATACTCAATTATTGTAAGTGAGTTAGAGGAAGAATGGAGTACCGAAAATAATTCTTCCTTTTTTTCAATTGATGTGCTAGACGGTAAAACGAAAGTTCTGCATATATCTTTTGAGGTTCACCCTGATGTGAAAACCGTTCGTTCTGTCTTAGAGGAAGATCAAAATATTGAACTTTCAACAATGACTTGGTTTGGATCAAACCAAGTCATTGAAAATGAAATACCCTCTATGGAAGATTTTGATCTCATTATTATGCATGGGGTTCCTTATGGAAATATTGATCAGGCATTATTTAAAGGGTTGTCAACCACTTCTACACTTTATTTTCAGCTCCCAAAAAGCAGGATTAACCAGGAAGGAATTTTTCCCGAGCTTTTCATGATTCAGAATTCGGGAAATCAATTATTTCAGGTTCAACTTTCACCTAATTCTGAAAGCAATACTCATCCAATTTTAGAACTTCCGGAAATTGTTTATCAAAATGCTCCTCCCCTTGTAAGCTCTTTAAGATCTATTTCAACTGTACCTGATGCAGTTGATTTGATCAATAGTAGCTTTCAAAACGTTAAGACTCCTAATTCAATACTAAGTATTGTAGAAAGAGGTGGAGTCCGCCGAAGTACAGTTGCAGCTTGGGGATGGTTTAAAATGTATCAAAGCCCTAATGAGCAGGAACGTGAATTTGTTATCCAGCTTGTCAATAATCTTGTAGGTTGGACTTCTAACAACCCTGATAATAGAAGGTTAAAAATTTCTCCTTCAAAGCCCGTATTTAACCTATCAGAAGAGGTTATAATAAATGCGAATCTCAATAATGAAAGTGGTGAGTCAGAATCAGAAGCTTCAATTGAATTAAATATTAGTACTGAGGATGGTTTTTTACAGCCTTATAATATGTCGAATGTTGGTGGCGGCGCCTATGAACTTAGTTCTGAAAGCTTGGGTCCTGGGTTGTATTCATATACAGCAGTTGCCAGGAAAGGAAACCGAGAGATTGATACACAAACAGGAGAGTTCTTGATACAGCAAACCAATTCAGAATTAGTTAACTCGATAAGAAATGATAATCTACTTCAATCATTTGCAAACGAAACAGGAGGAAGATTCTTTGAATTCGAAAACGTTAGTGATTTCTGGCAGGCCTTAAATAGCGATAATATATTACAGCAAAACCAGGAATTGGTGGAAAGCTATCATTTTCCGGTTCGTTCTTTTTGGTGGTTTGTTTTAGTGCTCTCCCTTCTCGGAGTAGAATGGCTCACAAGAAAATATTATGCGCTTCCCTAGCTAAAAGCTTTTTAAATCAACAGTAGCGTTTCCAAGCTCTTTCGTAGTTACGATAAACATATCTCCATATTGAGATTCATCTATTTGCTCGTATTCTTTGCTTCCTAAAACCATATTAACCAGAGCAGGGGTAGTATTGGAGTGTCCTACAATTAAAACAGCCCCTCCCCTATACTCCACTATTATATTTTCCAAGAATTGCTCAATATTTTCAAAACCATAAGTATTGATTTCTAAATCTAGCGAATCGGCCGTTGGTTTTGCCGTCATTTCTGTTCGCTTGTAAGGAGTACTAAAGACGGCTTTAATATCAAAATCAGAAAGTGATTTATATAGATTTGAGGCTCGCTTTTCCCCTTTTTCATCCAAGGGTGGGTTTCTTGTTCCGTCGCTTGCCTTTTCCGCATGTCGAACAAAAATTAGCGTGGTAGATTCTATTTGAAATGCTTGTAATGCACTGCTACCAGCAAGAATAAATAGAGATAGCAGAATAAGTGTTTGAAAGCTTTTTCTCATGTTTTTTGAGGTATATAAAAAAAGCCATGCTCAATAGCATGGCTTTTAATCATTTTTTTGCGTTCAGGCCTTCTGCGTTTTAAACATGGCCATAGTAAAACCGATTGTTAATACTGCAATAATCACAATAAAAACAATGATCATAGGATGAATTGGTCTTGCTTGCTCTTCCCAACCTACTAATTGATCATCGATAGATGATATTTGTGTAACCGTTAATACATCTGCGTCATGAATAAAGGCTCCCCAGTCATTCTTTATTTTTCCAGACCAAAAACTATGAAAGGCTTTGAACTGAGTGTAGCTATCAGCAGTAAGCATTTCTTCTTCGCTTTTTTTATAGGCTTCTTTTACAAAACTATCTAATGCGGCGAAAAAGCTAGAGCTATTATCAAATGCATCCAGTTCAAGTTCACTAAATTCGAGATATCGATCCATGGAGGACCACATTTTTTGAGAAGCGGTCATTCGCCACTCTTTCATTTTTTTATCGATGCGGTTTTCCCATTCGGTTCTGTTCTTATCTGCGTAAGCCTGGAGCATGTTGGTTTGTATACTTTCCCATTTGGTCTGAAAGTGTCGTTGTAAGACATACATTCTAAGATGATCTTCAACCGAAAGTAATTGATTATTAGTACTTAAGAATTCATTGTTTTCATCAATGATTTTTGCGATTAGTTCTAAAGGGTTGTCACTTCCAAGTTTTCTCTCTGGGGAGAATGTCTCACCCAAGATACTTTTGTAACCTTGTTCCTGACGATCATATACCACCATCATTGAATCAATTACATTAAGTACAATGGAATCCCTTAATTCCAGACTCTTTCGATACTCTCGTACCATGCTAGCGAGTTTTTGCTCACTTTCTTCGGACTTTAGAATGGCCTTATAAAGAGAGTCTCTCTGTTGTGAAAGAATTACTAATTCCGACTGGTAGCTAATAAGCTGATCGGATAACTGAGCCAATTGATCAATCTGGTGTTCGATTACCAAAAGCTTTTCTTCATTAACTCTTGCTCTTTTGATCAGAGCTTCCATTTTCTGCTCAAAGTTGCTCGGGAATAATGCATTATTCAAGAGACTTTCATGAGTTTCATACTCAGCTTTTAGAGAACTAATCTTGGAATAAATACTGTCGATTTCTTCTACACTGGAAGCATTAGTCACTTCAGCTGTTAACGTTTGATAGGAATCTACAAACTCTTTCTGAGTTTCATAGTCACTTTGTTGAGCAAGTAAATACCCACTTGATGCCAACATAAATACTATATAAAGACCGCTAAGTTTGATTGCTTTTCTCATGATGCATCCTCCTTTTTATAAATACCTTTTTCTGTTAGTAGTACAGCTTCATTATTGGTACTAAGTAATTGAACTGATGGGGCCCGCCAATTAAATGCAGGTGATTGAAGTCCGAATTCGGATACTTCAATTTTTCTCTTGAGCTTTAGTTCATTTCTTCGAGGCTCCATTACATAAACATTTTTAAATCCATCTGCTGTTATGAAATAATAGCCCTGATGATTCCTAATCATTCGTATTTCGGATACCAAAATTTGAGTGGTATCCTGGAATTCTTCTAGTTGAAAAGGGAGTATAGAATAGCTGATTCCGTGCCTAATATCCTGTACTAAACCTTCATCATTTGGGATAAGAACCGACTCAATTTTTTGTGCATAATTAACATCTTGAACTACCATTGACTTAGAGCAAGCCTGGAACATCAACATGCCAACCAATACTATCGGTACTATAATTTTTCTTTGAATAGTCATAGGTCCTCCTTGATTGTTGATCATTCAATCAATTATAGACCTGAATCGACTTTTTGTTTCTTGCTAAAGGATAATCAGAGATTCTACAGTTATATGTTTTTTTAAAGCATCCCTCCCATTTAAAAATCCCAATTCAATGATGAAAGAATAGCCAATTACTTCTCCTCCAAGTCGTTCAACTAATCGAGTAGCTGCAGCCGCTGAACCTCCTGTAGCAATAAGATCATCATGAATGATGACTTTAGAGTTTTCTGGAAAGGCATCCTTATGAATTTCAAGAGAATCTTGACCATATTCGAGCTCGTAGGATTCAGAAATTGCTTCAGCTGGTAATTTCCCTGGTTTTCGAATGGGTACGAAACCTGCATTTAGTTTCGAGGCTATATTCGTCCCAAAAAGAAAACCTCTCGACTCTAATCCAAGAACGTAGTCAATATCTAGGTTCTCAAAAGGCTTAGCCAACATTTGAGTGGTAAGTTTTAGTGCTTCTCTATCATTTAGAAGAGTAGTTATGTCCTTAAATTGTATTCCCGGTTTTGGAAAATCCGGAATGGTTCTAATACTCTCAGCGATATAATGAATAATTCTTTCTTCTTCTTTTTGCATCGAATTGTTTTAAGTTCGCGATAAGGTAGAGAAAACGTAACCCTTCAATCAAGTAAATGGATCAACCAGAAGCGCCTATTTGGCAACAGCATCAAAAATTCATGGCTCAAGCCTTATTTCTTGCTGAGAAGGCTTTTGAGGAAGGAGAAGTACCCGTAGGTGCAGTTGTAGTGTATGAAAACAAAATAGTAGGAAAGGGATACAATCAGGTAGAAAAACTAACAGATCCAACTGCGCATGCTGAAATTCTTGCAATTACTGCTGCTTGTGATACTTTAAATGAAAAATACCTTAGTGATTGTACCCTATATGTAACGTTAGAGCCATGTCCTATGTGCGCTGGAGCGTTAGTATGGAGTAAAATAGGAAGGGTAGTATTTGGAGCTTCTGATATAAAATCAGGAGGTTGTGGAAGTGTATTCAACATTACAGATAACCAACACCTGAATCATAGAATTGAAACTATTCAAGGTATATTAGAACAGGACTGTGAGTACCTCCTAAAATCTTTTTTTCAGTCTAAAAGATTAACCTCCTAGCTTAGTAGTGAAAGCATTCGGACTAAAGATGGAGTATTGAGATCAGGATTAGATTTCTTAACCTGATGCCCGATTTCATAAGCTATTTTCCATTGATTTATTAGAGTTTTTACTCCAAAAAAGAATGAATGAGAAGGATCATAAATATTGGTGGACTCGGAAGTAACGCCATTTAATTCGATAACTTTTAAGTTCTTGCCTAGCTTTAAGTCGCTCTCAGTTGGTACCTTTATGTCGTATCTGCCGAAATGGAATCCATCAAAGCTGGAACTGATTCTATCCAATTCGTCCCTTAATTCATCTGTAAGTAAATTTGAAGCATCATAAAAAATAGCTCCACGGGCGTGTGTTCCTAGTTCTACAAGGGTAATCTTTTCCTCTTTAGCAGGAATAGAATAAAGTTTATCGATATGATTATCGAAGTGCACCTCAGCCATACAAACTGCTCTCTTGTCTTTTAAAATAAGTTCTTCAAGGGTATGAACTCCATCTCCAATAAGGCTGAGATATTTCTTTCTGGTTATAGACAGAATACGTCCCTTTGTCTCATTTGGAAATCGATAGTAAAACACTCCGAATTCTTCTCCGGGGATGAATTCTTGAAGTATATGATCGCTTTCTAATGTTGGGATAAGTGCGTCCAATTCTGCTTCATCTTTGACTATTTGTACCCCCTTCCCTCTTTCTCCAATATCTGGCTTTATTACGATAGGATATTCAAGGGCATTTTCTTTCATAAACTCAATTACAGCCTCTTTTTTGGATTCCATAGAAGCTCTGATAAATGAATATCTGGCTACAGAGTCTCTATCCTTAATACCATTGAGAATGTCATGCTTACTTTCTTTTATAAATCCACCATATGGGATTGCAGGATTAGCATGTACGAAAATACCTGGTCGTTTGTATTTGACCCATAGCCAAAATGAATACAACACTACAAAGGAGTAGATTACAAACGGACTCCAGAACTCCCACTGGGTCAATCGTTTCCACTTGCCTATCAAAAGCCGTCTTCCTTTGAAAGTGAAAAAAGGGATTAAAATTTTAAAGATTAGATAAAGGGTAACTAAAACACCGCCTAACACCCATAAAGCATAATCCTGATACACGTTAAAGTAATTAATCATTTCCTGACCAAGTAATACAGCAAGGCCTACTAATATTGGAGTCCAGATAATAGAAGCTACTCCAAAGTAAAAAATGAACATCCAGAAACTAGCTCCAATAGCTCCTGCTGAAAAGTAGGTTGGAAATCTGGTTCCAGGAATAAAGCGGCTGGCAATGATGATTGCTGGTCCCCTCGCTTCGAACCAGTGATAAGATTTTTGTATATCCTTTTCATTGATAAACCATTTTAAAGGTGCTCTGTGTAACGTACTGGAAGCTAGCCATTTGCCAGAAAGATATAGAAGTATATCTCCAACAAATATGCCAATTAAGCATGCTAATACTCCAGGGCCAAAGCCAATTAAACCTCTAGCTATAAGTAAGCCTGTTCCAATACATGTTAGATCCTCGGATATTAAAGTAGATAAGATGATTACAAGCATTAAGATGATTAATGCCCTCCCCTCTGCCTTTACTGAATTTGTTTCATCAAAAGGAAGTAATGACTGAATCTTTCTTGAAGCAGAAATAGCAGGAGATGAATGTTGCTGAAACTCATTTCTTGTCAAAAAAGAATAAAAATCCTGATTTACACTTGATGAATTAATGGGGTAGCTTTTTAATTCACTTTGTGGGATGATTCGGGAATGTTCTTTTGAAGCTTCATACGAAATTTTATCCCCTTCGATATGCTGAATTAAGACATTACCAGATAATAACCCGAGTTTTCCCCTTAACTCTCTTTGATCTGATTTCCTCTGGATTTTAGCTCTAAGAATCTGTCTATCTACAGATTCAAACATCCCAAAATTAGGCGTGAGGAATTTGAATAATGAATAACCTAAATATTTAGCGCTGTAAACAGCATGATTTAAATGATATCCTCCAAGTAGTTCTAACTCCACTACTCCATTAGCGGACATTAAAGTTGTAGAAGAGACCCTTTCAGGATATGTGTAAGAGAATTCGGTTGCAACTGCTCCTCCAATTCCTTTTCCACCGACATGAACACTAGCTATGTTAAGAGAATCAATTAGGTGTTTAGCATATTCTGAGATGGAATGAAAAGATGGATTCTTAACATTCCTGTAATCCGGGCTTAGAACAAAAAACTCATCTTCTATATTAGTTTCGGAAAAATCTACATCAAGGATTGGATCATTAAAGAAAAGTAAGACCGGCTTTTCTCCATCATATGGGACGAGCTTGTACTTTGAATTTAATGTGCTATTCAGTTGTATAAATACAACAGATACTAAGGTGAGAATTAAGTAAACAAAAAACCCTAGCGTCCATCTAAATCGAAATGGAGCTCTATTGGAGTCCATTACTTCAGATTACGAAGCTGCGGCTTCTATTTCTTTACTACGCTCATGCTTAAGTGTAGAAGGTGCTACTCCAAACTCAGGAGAAGGATTAAAACCCATAGTTTTTAAAATCAAACCAATTAAGGCGTAGTGATGAACAGTATGACTAATTAAGAATTGAAGCTCTCTTCGTATCGTAGAGCTACTCAATGGAGCTCCTTCTTCCCCAATTCCTTCATTACTTCTTACAGATATAGTCTTGTCCAGAACAACGGCTTTTTCGGAAAGAGATCTTAAGCTCTCAATGACCCTCCCAATTGATTCGATCATATAAGATCGATCCAATTCAAGTGAAAGGTTTCTTTCTCTGGCGTCATAATCCACTAAACCGTCTTTTTCTTCAATCAGGCTTATATAGTGCTCGATAATATGTCTGAAATGACGACCAATTCCGCTCTTATTGTATTTCCCATCATTAGCTGAATATTGGTCATCTGAAACATCTGACAGAAGTTCAATTCCTTGGTTTAGGAAAAAGATATTTGAATCAATTACCAGGGTGTGCTTGTGCATATTTTTCGGGATCTATTACCGGTACAAAAGACTCTCTTACAATCTCTTGGGATGATTGTGTAAGAACCTTTCTATCTGAGTTCGTAACCACATCAGCGCTAAAGGTAATGGTTGCTGAGAACTCTTTCATCATAAAAAGATAAAATAAATGGTCAAAAAAGGGTGTATCGTCCCACCAGCATATAGATTGATAAGCTGGTTTTTCATATTCCGGAGTTTCATAGTGAATTGAAGCACAATGAACAGGAAGATTTTGACTAGCAGGAAATTGAAACAACGATGACTTGAATGGTAGTATTTCTACACCAGCACTTGTGGTACCTTCGGGGAAAAGTACAATACCCTGCGAAGAATTGAGCTTTTTTGATACTTCTTCATTTACTCTGGCTACATCTGACCTTTTTTCTCTGTCAATAAATAATACACCTGAAGAAGCAAGCACGAACCCAATTACAGGCCAATCTTTGACATCACTTTTAGCAATGAAAGTGCAATCAAGTTGAGAAAAGAAGAGCCAAACATCTACATAACTCAAATGATTTGAAACCATAAAAAAAGGTGGTTTAGGTGGGGTGCCCTTAACTGAAATATTGATACCCAATACCTTTATTACTGATTGTCCCCATTTTCTTCTCTGTAAAGCTGCCCACTTGATTTCGTCGTAGCCTAAAAAAGAAAAGAGCTTTCCAAGAATGATTAATGAATAGTGATAAAAGGTGGTAATTAAGAAAAGAAAAATTTTTCCTACTGCAATGATCTTTCTCATGAAAGAAAGTAGCTAAAAATTATTTCAAAAAGAGTGCTTTTGACTGTTCCGAAAGTGATTCTTTATCTAATAAAATCAAGAAATCAATGGTTTTGAAAGTAGAATCTAAAGCTGGTGCACTACAGACTTTTACTCCAATATCCAGATAAAGACGAAAAAGCTGAGGTAATTTAACTACTTCATCAAATACTAAACCTTTCTCATTGGAGCATTCGAAAGCAGGTTGCACAGGAATATCAAAATCAGGGTGAAGGTATTTTTCATTTATAAGATGAGTATATACAGCCTGACCTTCCGCAGGATTTTGGCTTGTAATTGAACAGCAGCCAAACAGGTACCTTTTGTTAGATAATGCCAGATATTTAGCTAAGCCTCTCCACAAAAGGTATAGTACCCTTCCACTTCGGTGATCTATGTGGATACATGCTCTTCCCAATTCAACTACATTATCAAGAATTTGATCCGAAAAACGGGATATATCAAACTCAGACTGTGTATAAAAACCGTTACCAGACTTTGCCATTGCATTGTCCTGCATTCGATAAGTTCCAATCACAGCATCCGTAGAGTTTTCGATTACAAGGAGATGATCACATTGAGCATCAAATTCATCTTCATCCATTTTATTTTCAAAGGATGATTCCAATCCTTCTCCCAACTCAATGTTGAAAACATCAAATCGCAGCCTTAACGCTTTCTCTATTTCCTCTCTATTCTGAGCAATCTTTACAGAATATTTATGACCGGGAATTAATAAACCGTCTACATTTGTTTGTAAGTTAAGATTCTTTACTGTACTCATATCACTTGTTAATATTCAGTAAATTAGTTTAGCAAGTCAGTATTATCTTAGCATTAACAATATATAAACTGATTATCTAATAAAGTCAAAGAATACACCTTTAATGCTTTATTATAAAAAATACGAGCACTCATCTAGTAAGGATTGGGTGGTTTTTATTCATGGTGCCGGAGGGAGTTCTTCAATTTGGTTTCAGCAGTTGAAAGCTTTTCGCATGGTATTCAATGTGCTTCTTGTCGATTTAAGGGGGCATGGTAAATCTAAGGACTTGCTACACAGGTATTATGATAGTGAATATACTTTTGATGATATAAGTTCGGATATATTTGAGGTTTTGGATCATCTGGAGATTCAGACGGCTCATTTTATAGGTGTCTCATTAGGCACAATCATAATCAGGAATTTGAATGAATTAAAACCTGAAAGGGTACAATCGGCTATTTTATGTGGAGCTATTACCAGACTTAATGTACGCTCTAGATTTCTCGTATTTATTGGGAATCTGTTTAAACGAGTAATTCCGTACATGTGGTTATACAGCTTCTTTGCCTGGATTATCATGCCTCGTAAACGGCATGCAAAAGCCAGAAATCTCTTTATTAGGGAAGCAAAAAAACTTTATCAGAAAGAATTCTTGAGATGGTTTAAACTTACTCATACAGTAAACCCATTATTGAAGTATTTCAAAGAGAAAGAGACAGAAACCCCAATGCTTTATGTGATGGGAGATGAAGACTACATGTTCCTCCCCCCTGTTCAACAAATAGTAGAAAGACATAAGCAAGCTTTTTTGGCCGTAATTGAAAAATGCGGACATGTATGTAATGTAGAAAAGCCGACTGAGTTTAATGATGTATCAATCGGCTTTCTAAAAAAATACAGTATAGAAGCTAGTTAAGTTGTAATACTAATTGGGTTTTGTAAACAACCAAGCCTCGGAATTTAGTTCGGATCTAGCTTCTCGCAAATAGCTCACAGCTTCATCAAAACTTGAAAATCCCTTGTAAGCTACAAAGTTAAATCTTGATTCAGGATGAAATAGAATCTTTGCTTCATATCCCAAATCAACGAGTCCTTGATGAAACCTATCAGCGTTATTTTGAACTATGAATGAGCCGCCGATAACAAAAAATCTCATATTTATAGAGGATTCATCATTAATCTCAGTACCACTCTCTTTTTGAGTTAGGTATTCATCCAGACTGAAGGCTCTTGGAACGACTACCATTAATTCGGGATTATCTACAGGTAGACTGAGTTCCTGAGCTAATTCTTTCTGTTCTTCGGTAAGTTCTTCCGAAGTTTCCTCTGATGGATTCTCAACAATAACTGGAGTAGTATCTAACTCTTCTGGCTTCATCTCTGGTCTATTATCTACCGAATCAGAATTAGTTTCAGTCATCAGATCCTCTTCTTTTTGTTCAGGTATATTTTCAGTCTGAACTTCTGATGTATCCTGGGTAGTTGTAAAAGGGTTATCAAAGACTTTGTCTAATGCACTTCGATGTTCTTCCCTTGTTCTGTCAAGAACTTCTCGCTGAGACTCAAAAGATCGTCGAGTAAGACGCTCTTCTAGTGATTCTTCGAGTTTAGCCTGTACAATAATTATTAACTCATTCTCGACGTAGTCATTAGAGTTATATCCAAAAAGATATCTTAAACCGAAAAACCAAGGTGGAAGATCTTTTAGAATAGGTATACCTCTTCTCACAGTATTTTCCTCAGTTCTATATAATCCTGCTATTGAGGTGGCTTCTCCGTCTAATAGTAAGGCTTGTGTAGAGGCTGTCTGCTTATTAATGATCGTACTTACCGCATCTGGTAAAGCGGAAGATCGTTCAACGTTTAGCTCAATATGGATGAATGTAGTATCATTTACCTCTATTAACCTTGGCGTAGCAGTTAGAATGGTTCCGGTACTAAAGAATTGGTCGGTAACATTCCCAGCTATATCACGCTGCTTAATAGAAAAATCTTGTCCTACTTGTATTCTACCCTCTTGTCCATCAATTACTTTTACTGATGGACTTGCAATTACTTCACCAAGGTTATCCGCTTCAAAGGCACTAAAAAGAGCTTGTACTCTAACTCCTGGTCCAATTTCTCCTAAGTTTACCAGTGCGTTGAATACATTTTGAGATACTCCTGAGGCATTAAATGAGTTAACAGAAACGAATTGATCAGTAAAATCGGTGCCTTGTGGAACCCCTTGATCTGGGTCAATTCCTTCTCCTGTTACAATGTCATTTATATTATCAGGTACATTTGAAGTTAAGGTTGACCAATCAATCCCGATTTCCTGGAGGGCTCTTTTGTTCCCTTCAAAGAATGTAGCATTAATCCTGATTTCACGGGTGCTTAGATCATAATCGTCCGCAGCGGCTGCATTGGGATTTACAGATTGTGCAGGATTTGTTGAAGCAGCAGCATTTGCTTCAGCTTCAAGTTCACTCAAAGGTACAATTTCAACATAATCGCTAAATTCTCTTGTTCCAAGATTTTTTAAACGAAGGATAAACTTTAAGGCATCCTCCCAATGCATAGCTGGTAAATTTACTCCTATCGTCCCCCCCGCTCCTGATTGATCAATAATAAACTTGTTCTGATACTCCTGTAAGAACTGGTTAATAACCTCCATAGCTTCTACATATGGGGTGGATTTATCAAAAGCGATTATTTGATTTGGATCAGTGTATTCGCGAGGATACTCATCTTGAGCAAATACATCAGCTGTGGTAAATGGCATTAACCAAATACCTATACAAATACTATAAAATGTAATTTGGTAAAACTTCATTGCCATTTTTTTCATCGTACTACCTCCAAGGTAACGACTTCTTCAATGCCGCCTTTATTTAAGTTAAATGTAGCCGTTTTATTATTTAGGTCAATAGCAGAAAGATAACCTAGGTAAACTCGGTCACCAACTTTAAGGGAAATGATTTTGCCATCTTGTCCAATAACAAAGATTCGATTTCCAGCAATACCTACAATTCTGGAAGCCTCCGCATTTACTAATCCATCAGAATTAGGTGGTATTGAGTTCTGAATTAGGGGATAAAACGGGTTGAATGATGATATTTCGTTATTCTCTACGATTCTATAGTCCGTTGAAAGTGAATCAAAGAGTTGAGTTTTTTGATAATAGCTTTCAAGATTAAATGCAAAATTTACTGAGTTTAAGCCATCTTCGGATCTTCCGGGCGATATGGTAACATTACTCACTTTATTTAAAAGCTGGCTATTCTCAATTTTATTAATGAATGATACAAGCGCATCATAGTCGCTATATCCCGAAATGTTTGAGCGTATAACACCATATTGATTATTTGGGATAGAGTCGGAATAAACAAAGTCAAAGAAAAGCCTGCTCCCCCCATCCTTATTGATCTCATTCATGAAATCGTAAACATCATCCGGCTTATTTGATGTAAACAACATCTTATCATAGTTAGAGATAATTCCTAAAGCACTTTGATAACGATCGTTAAGTTCAGAAAACTCGTTATTAATGTTTTGCTTTGAGTTTAGATCCTGTTGTTTACTGGTAATTTCTAACTGTAGATCTTCAATTAAACTTTCCTGAAAGAAATTATTGTAACCAAGTCCTAAACCAACAATTAGAAATAAAGTCACAAGAAGAATAATGGTATTTCTTATCGCGTAAGACATTAATTGCCTGTTAGGTCCTCCAGCCCTTGTAAGTTATCCGGTGTATATCTACTTAAATCGGATACTATTTCTTCTATTTGGTAACTAAATGCATAAACATCTGCTGATCTGATTTGGATAGTAGAAACACTTATTAAAGTAGCATTAGAAAACATTTCTGCTACTAAAGGAATACTGCTTCTATTTCTTGAAATTCCTTGAATCTCAAGAGTATTAGGTTCATCAGTTGTTGAAATACTTGTAAACCAGACAGAATTAATCTCATCTATTCCTGAGTTTATAATGTCAAAATTGGTAGACCAGGTAATGGAATTTTCTGAGAGGGTATTTAACAGATCAAGTTTATCCTGAATTTGAGTAAGCTGTGAACTGATTTGGTTATAGTTCCTAACTGTTGAATTGAATGAATTAATTTGAGTGTCAAGTAGAGACACTTCATTTCTTAAAGAATCAATTTCTGTATTTGCAGATTGTCTGACACTATCTAATAAAGGGAAAGAAATCATGATCATAAACAGAAGAATAAATCCATGCCACTCTAGTTTGAATATCTTTTGCCTATCCCGTACATATTTTGGAATAAATGAAATATCCGGGAGATTCTTTTTCTCAAAGGGTGAGGTGGCCCATGCCATTCCAATAGCGGTAGTGAAAGACGATAGGGTTTCGCTTGTATATTCACCAGGATCCAAGAAATTGTCCGAAAAAGTAAAGCTACTTACTTCTACATCGGGAAATCTATCCTGAAAGAAAGAAATAGCTTCTTCTCCAAGCGAGTTGTTGCAAATGATAAGTCTATCCAGGTTTGGAACTTCTCCTGTATCTAATTGGAATAAGATTTTACTAAAAACCGTGTTGAGGAATTTTTTTGATCGAGTTCCCTCTGTAATTACTGGAGAAACAAGCCATACCCTTGGCCCTTTCATGAAAATTACTCTGCAAGTTTGCTCAGAAAACTGGATTACACAACTTATAGCTTCATTTTCAAGCTCATAGTTTGCTCTAACTAGCCCAAGAACAACAGCTTCATCTGGAAGTATTTCTTCTACAGTAAGTTTTCCCCGGTATAATGAAAGGGTTCTATTTAGAAGCTGTAATAGCTTGGGCTCTTCTTCTATAGAAGAGATTAATAGAGCTCCATCATCTCTAATACCATATGAGTAAAAGTCTTCTGCTTTTGGCGAGCCATGTAAGGATTCAAGACGATCATCTATAATAATTTGTAAATCCTTCTTTTTGACCTCTTCAAAATTGACATCCTTCAGGATTTGATAGATAGCAACACCAGCAGGTATGTTTAACCCTAAAGCAATTTTTTTTGGGTCAATACTTGAAAGGATATTGTAGAGCAACATCTCATTAGAAGTAGGTACTTCTGTTTCATCTACCATATCCACGTCTACAAGCTCGTCTTCTCCTTGCTCCAGTTCACTTAATTCGAGATCGATATCATCATCAATATCGCCTAATACATCACTATCAAGGTCTAATGAGTCTAACTCATCTTCAATAGTATCTTGTGAAAGAGAAGCTTCCAGATCCAGATCAAATACAGAATCATCAGTCAAAGCATCATCAAGGTCTCCAAATACATCATCTTGAATATTCTGTACGGTATCACTTTCAATTGCTTTAAGGAGGGTATATTTATCTAGGCGTTTAAGGGTAAGTTTTTTACCAGAAATGCCTAATACAACTACTTTTAGTGCATCACCATCTAAAGAAATCCCGATATATTCTTTTCCTTTAGCCATCTAATCTAATAGGAAACTTCACTTAGAAGTTGCAACATTTTAGTTTTATTGTTTGAATAATTTAAGGCAGTTTCTTTAGAAATCTTACCTTCTTCAAATAATCTCTTCAGATCCTGTTCCATTGTATTCATTCCACGCTCCCTGCCTTCCATAAGCATCTGATAGATTTCACCAATATTATTATTTCTTATTGCTGCCCTTACAGAAGCATTTGCGAGAAGAACTTCTTTTGCTAATACTCTCTTACCATCGAGGCTAGGAACCAGTTTTTGACTAATTACGCAAGTAAGCACATCCGCCAATCGAGTTCGAACCCTGTTTTGTTCTTCTGCAGGCATTTCACCTAAAATCCGCTCGATACTCTCCATAGCAGAAGAAGTATGAAGAGTTCCGAAAGTCTTATGACCTGAATCTGTGATTTCAAGTGCAGTCATGATGGTTTCTGGGTCTCTTAACTCACCAATCACAATGATATCAGGATCTTGTCTAAGCGCTTGAATAGCTCCGTCTTTAAAGGAAAGTACATCCGCTCCTACTTCTCTATGTCTTACTACCGATCTTATCGGTTCGTGGATTAATTCGACTGGAGAAGCAATAATCACAATATGAGAGTCTACTGTTCGATTATTAGCGTCAATTATTGTATCTAAAGTTGAGGATTTTCCAGATCCGGTAATTCCTGTTATTAAAGAGAGCCCGTATTTATAGTATTTTAGACTTACCGACTTCGCAACCTCAGCATGTACCCCTAGAGATTTAAAGGGACGTATAGTGTTATCGATCTTTCGCATATTTAATGCCAGGTGGTCCAGATCGAAATAGATATCTGCACGAAAACGTTGCTTTGAACCATCCACTAAGTTAATGGAATACGAAAAATCAAGATTTTTATCTTCTAATAAACGATCTCTTTGTGTACTTAATAGAGCATTATGAAGTAAGATATCCGTTTCGAGTAGTGTAAATTTTTTAGAAACCTTTAAGGGACTTTTATTTCCAAATACCCGGTACCACACCTTTCCAGCACACCCATCTCCTCCCATATCGATATCTGATGCGTCGATTTTGATCATATTTAATAAAAAGGAGTCTAGAATAGCCTTTAAATCGACACGTAAACTTATATCAGATTCTTCAAGTAGATCTCCAATTCTTTTGTGCAAATCGATTCCACGTGCAGTCTGAGGAATTCGCTGCACTAAGGGCTTAGTAAGCTCCGCAATTTTATCTAAATCTATTGCCGCCATGTATTAGCCATCATTGTGATGGACATAATAGATTAAACTAATAGTGTTTTGTTACGAAAAATCTGAAAATAAATGCCTGGCAATTACCAGTTTGAGTCGTTCAATAATCTTTTTTTTAGATTTAATAACTGAACATTCATATTGCTGATTTTACGTTGCTGTATTTCGATGATATTTTTAGTAAAAATGTTGAATAATTTTTCAGGTTTTTTTCTGAAAAAACTTAAAGCATCGTATCGTTCATAGCGTAAAAGAACACAACCTCCGGCAGCAGTTACCTTTGCCATTCTATTATTTTTACTAAATAAAAAAGCCTCGCCTAGAAAATTGCCATCCGAAAGAGTAGCCAATTGAATATTATCTTTCCAGATAGCTACTTTGCCTTCTGCTACTAAATATGCTGAATTTACATACTCTGATTCATTCAGAATTACGTCATCAGCATTGAACCTTTCTTCGATTCCAAGTTCAAGAAATTCTAACACATCTTCGTAGTGGAAATTCTTCAACAGTAAAGGGGGTTCCTTCAAAAACTTTTTCACATGATTGGATAATAAATCACCCGTACCATCATTTCCTGTACTCATAGTATCCTCTTTTCCTAAAGCATCTTAATATGGTTTAAAATAAAGCATAAAAACAACTCCTAAGATCATTTAATCTTCAATTGTTGCTGCTACAATTTCTTCAATTGTAGATATCCCTTCTTTGATACGTTCCCTTCCTGATCCTCGCAGGGTTAACATACCTTGGCTAATCGCCAAATCTTTAATTGCACCTTCATCAATATCTCCACCAGCATCCAATACCATCTGTTTAATTTCCTTTGAGAAGTAAAGAGCTTCATGGATTGCGGAACGTCCTTTATATCCGGTTTCACTGCACTTTTCACAACCTACAGCCTTATAGAATGTAGTTGTCTCAATCTCTTCATCTGTAAAACCAATTCCTTTCGCTGTTTCCGGATGAGGAGTATATACTTCTTTACATTCTTTGCATAATCGTCTAATTAAACGCTGTGCCATTACAAGATTAACTGCGTTGGCAATAAGAAATGGTTCCACTCCCATTTTAAATAGACGAGAAACTGCACTTGGAGCATCATTGGTATGTAATGTTGAAAAGGTTAAGTGACCTGTATTAGCGAGTTTAATAGCAATTTCTGCAGTTTTTAAGTCTCGAATCTCACCTACCAAAACAATGTCAGGGTCATGACGCAGAATACCACGAATACTTTGATCAAAGGACATTGAAGGACTTATTTTGAGCTGTCGAGCTCCATCGATGATATACTCTACAGGTTCTTCAACTGTCAGTACGTTCTTAGTAGGATCAATTACATAATAAAGAGCGGCTACAAGAGTAGTTGATTTACCGCTACCTGTTGGACCTGTTATGATTACAATACCTGAGGGTTTTTGTATGGACTTGGTAAAATTGTCTTTTGCCACTTTTTGAAGTCCAAGTAAATCCAGGTCACGTATTACTTTTCTATCGTCAAGAATTCGGATTACAATAGACTCAAATTTCCGATCATATTGATTTCCAACAATAGGCATAATAGAAACCCTGTACCGAATATTGTACCCATCAATTTGACGTTGGATAAAACCATCCTGAGAAGAATCGCGCTCAAAACGGTCTACATTTCTGGTTTTATCTTTAATTACGGCAGAGATAGCTTCTGGCTTTACATTTTTTTGTTGATACCAAAGCTGAAGTTTTCCATCAATTCTGAATCGAATATCAGTAGATGTTGGACCGCTTGGAATAATATGTAAATCACTTACCCCTTGTCGAACAGACTCAACAAGCATCCCTTCAACCAGTGAGTTAAGCATACTCTGGTTGATTTCAGCATCAATCTCTTCTTCATCAATTTCTTCATCGCCAGCATCTATATCTGTTTCTTCGTAATCAATCTCTTCAAGTAGGTCCAGGAACTCATTTTTCTGCTCATATACTTTTGAAAGGATGTGGTCAACAAGTTCATAATTGCAATAAACAAGTTCTGTTTTCTTAAAAGTGAGTCGGTTGAGTATGGGTTGAATATTGGGGTCGGAAGGGTCTGCTGCAGCGATAGTTAATGCCCCATTTGTCCTTTGGTAAGGAATAGCTTTATGATGAACTAATTCATCAATGATTTCTTCCGGGAGGTTCTCAACGTTCTTTTTTATATGCTCAATAATATCATCAGGAACGACATCGGCATCAGGTAATACTTCTCTAAAAGCATATACCTTTGAAATTTCTTTCATTACTATATGCCTGTTTAACCCAACCTCCTGATACAATATTTGACCTAGCCTACGTGAGCTATTTGGAGGCTCTTCCTCTAGGATATTAAGGGCTTCCTGGAGTTGATCATCTGAGACTACTCCTTTACTAACCAAAATATCACCGATGTGTCTTCGGATATTTATTTTGCCCATCCTTCTGGATTAATTATTGCGAACTACTTGGGTTAATTGTTGCTGATTCAGAAGAAACAACTGTGATAGCAATTAGGGCTATCATGATGAATAAGTTAATGAATAAGTTTATAGTATCAATTACTGACTGCATTTTATATGTAGTCTGGATTTCATAATACTCAGCAAGTTGTTTCGCATTATCTCGCAGTGCGCCCGATTCAGCTCCCAACCTAAATCTACTAATTGCGGTGTGAGGGAAAACACCTGTGGCTTCCATTGACTCAATAAGGCCAGCACCATCTTTTAACATCATTTTGATAGCAACTTCTTTGATCTGTTTCTCTATGTATTTATTTCGACATGCTTCGGCAGCAACACGAATTACCTCAATATTTTGTCCAGAACCGCTATAAAGTGTGTAGAACACTCTTGAGAAGATCTCGATACTAGTCTTATGTAATAGGTCTCCCATTACCGGTAAGTGAATTATATACTTATCGATAATTAATTTACCTCGGACAGTTCTTGCGAAAAATATAAACCCGGTAATTGGTAGTACAAATGCCAATAAAACAAAAACCCAGTAATCAGCTAACCAATAACTAAAATCAAGAGTAGATTTTGTCATAGGTGGCAGTGCAATATTCATCTCCACAAAAAGCTCTGCAGTAGAAGGAAAAATATAGCCTACATAAAATAGAACTACACCGATCACAGCCAGTACAGTCACTGCTGGCATCATTAACGATCTTTTTAAATTCTTTTTAAACTCTGCGTCACGCTCAAGAAATTTAGCGGTGCTATCAAAAACAAGTGCCATATTCCCAGAAGTAGAAGCAACACTTAACATATAAGCTGCGAATTTCCCAAAAATATCTTCATGCTTACCATATACTTGAGTCCCTTCTTTACCATCTTTAAGATCTTTCTGTATTTCTTTAACAACCTCCTTCATCCTTTTATTAGTAGAATCTTCAATTAGAAGATTTAGGATTTCATCGAAAGTAAGCTGTTGCTTCAGTAGATCGGCCGACATTCTTATGAAAGAAACTACTTCTCCCATTGGAACACCGCCCTTAAAAGTGAATAGCTTTTTATTGATACTTACAACCTGGTACCCAAGTTTTACCAGGGCACGTTCTAATTCTTCTTTGTTATAAGCTTCCTGTTCTCCATTGAGAGGTTTTTTACCCGGCCTTTTAACTTTATAGAGAAAAAGATGTTTTTGATCTAAGGCTTGAATTGTTAATCCATTTGTTTTTGAAAGTCGATCGACTTTTAACTGAGCCTCCTTTTTGTTGTCGGCCTCAAATTCAGTCTGAATAGACTTGCCGGTCTTAGAAACTGCTTTTAACCTAAACTGTGCCATTTGATACTTTAATTAGTAATAACCTATTCTTCCCATTCAACCCTATCACTGTACACAATTATAGAAAAATCCTCAAGACTACTTAAAGGATCAGCAGTGATTTTGAAATATTCGGTCGAAGTTTCAGTGATTGAAAATCTAGTAATGGCAGTAAGAGTATCTAATGATAATATATTCATATCAATGTTGGTGTAATCTTCGCTTCCACCTCCCATTGCTCTAGGTCTACGATAGTAAGCCTGTCCATAGTTTGCGGCTTCCATCATATCCTGTTTGATCATGTCTTTGACGGACTCGTCTCTAAAATTTTCAAATAAGACTAGTCCAAAAACGGTTCCTAGTCCTATAATGATCGTAACTAATATGATAAGGAGTAATTGTTGTTGTCCCATCTCTGTCGACCAAAATTTTTACTGAGATAAAAAAAAAGCTTTCCATAATGTGGAAAGCTTTTTTGTTAAGACAAAAGCGGTCTTAGTTGTTATCTGTCCAAGAAACATTGCTCTCGGTAATAACAGCAACCAACTCTGCTCCACCTTCACTAGCAGTAGAAGTAAGGGTTGGAGTACCTGTAATTCGGCTAGTTGGGTGTGCAGTAACAGTAAACTGAGTAGCATTACCACCACTAATTACGTAAACACCATTTGTGTTTCTAGCAGTAGCTCCATCGTCAGCTACAGAATCAGCAGCAAAAGCGATAGTGTTGAAAGAAAGTGAAGTAAAGTCATTTCCACCACCACCAAGCATAGAAGGCTTAATATAATAGCCTTGAGCAGCAGCAGCGATAGAAGCCACGTCATTTCTTACAGCATCAAGGTTTGCAGAATCTGCAGAACTTGAAAAAGTGTTGATAGCAACTACAGTAGCGATACCAACGATTATTGTTACTAGAATTACAAGAAGTAATTGTTGTTGACCCATGATGATCTCCTAGGTTTTTTTGTTTTTGTTGTTATTGAACAAAGTTCACAAATACTTGAAAGAAAGAAAATTAGAATTTCTTATTGCCTGTTTAATGAGTCTGTTCAGTAGATGATGTTACAATCTAATGATAACGAGTGAGAAAACTATTAAATAAATATTGTAATATCTGACGCTATAAAAAAAGCTTTATTGACGTCTAAGGAGTTTATGACTTCACAGGTAAAGACTAATGACTACTTTATAATATTCTCACTCTGGCTAATGGTTTTCGCCTCCAGTAGCCAGGTAATGATCATCTCCCCTATTCTTCCTGAGATTGCGTCAGAGCTGAATACTGCTAAAAGTCTCCTTGGGTATTTGATTACAGTATACGCAACTATGATTGGTGTGTGTGCCATCATAATGGGGCCCTTATCCGATAAAATAGGTAGAAGAAAGATCTTATTGATAGGAAGCTCGGGGATGACCATAGCCCTTCTCTTACACAGCATGGCTGATAATTTTGTTTCCTTATTGATATTAAGAGCTTTTGCGGGAATGGCCGGGGGCGTGTTAAGCGGATCAGCAGTATCCTATGTTGGTGATTACTTCCCTTATGAAAGAAGAGGATGGGCCAATGGTTGGATTATGAGTGGAATTGCTATGGGACAGATATTAGGGATCCCACTAGGAACCTTTTTAGCAGAATTTTATGGTTTTAAATTTCCCTTCATTCTATTTGGTGCAATAATGGGGGTAACTACAATACTTATATTCTTTCGACTTCCACAGCCCAATGTAGAACTACAAATCTCAAAAATTACTCTGAAAAGTACATTTACTAAATACGGAAACTTATTAAGGGTTGGGGAGATTAGATCTGTTGCTTTTTCATACCTGTTAATGTTTCTCAGTTTATCAATCTTTTTGATCTATTTACCCGATTGGTTAGTTGAAGAGTTTGATGTAAGTCTATCAGAGATAGGGTGGGTTTTCTTTGCAGGTGGAATTGTTAATGCCATTACTGGACCTAATGCTGGCAAGCTTTCAGATCGTATTGGAAGAAAGAATATGATCATATTTTCATGTTTAGGCTTGGCTACTCTTATGGCGCTTACAACCTATATCATTACTTCTTTTTGGATTGCCTATATCGCGTTTCCTGTAGCAATGCTTTTAATTGCAATGAGAATAAGTCCTTTCCAGGCTTTGTCATCTGAATTGGTAAAATCTAATAACAGAGGTTCTTTAATGAGTTTATTAGTTGCCATAGGCAATGTTGGTTCTGGATTAGCAGGAGCAATAGCAGGACCTCTTTATGACGAACTAGGTTATGTAAGTAATACTTTATTTGGTGCCTATACCATCATTCTTACCGCTTATATAGTAATGAGATTTGTCCCTGAACCAGAGTTAAAAAACAACACTGTCCAAGAAACTTTGGAAGTAGCAGAGTAAAAAGTCTATTTTATTCACAATTTTGCCATTTACTGGTAAGGACTTGTAACTTTATTAGTCATATCATCTCTCTAAGTAAAAAAATTATGAAGCGAATTTTCTTCTACGCATTAGTTCTATTTTCGGTTGGTACGGCTTGTCAATCTTCAAGCGATGATTTTGTGACAATTCGAG
The DNA here is from genome assembly GCA_003712055.1 of Balneola sp. NCBI lineage: Bacteria > Pseudomonadati > Balneolota > Balneolia > Balneolales > Balneolaceae > Balneola > Balneola sp. The sequence continues at coordinate 187,774 of RHLJ01000001.1, read as the reverse complement.
GCAATGTTTCGGATGCCAGCAGTGGTAATGCACTTCCAGGAGCAGCTCTCATTATCGATTCACCTTCTTCGCTGAGTGGGACATTTACAAGTACAGACTCTGTTGGTAATTATGTTTTTGGAGATATTGATATCTCCGATGCCACAGATATTACTATAAGAGCATCCCAAACAGGATATATCTCAGAAAGCACAACAATTACGGCACTTCCTGGGCAAACCATTAGTTTAGATTTTGATTTATCGGAAGAAGGATCTGGTTCTGGAGACGAAGATGATGACGAAGTTCTTGGTGAACCTGGTATACCTGCTGCAATTGTTTTAACTAATGTTTCTGAAGAATCTATCAACATAAGACAAACCGGGGGTACTGTTAGTTCTACGTTTAGCTTTGAAGTTCAGGATTCATCGGGAAGGAGCATGAATGAAGAGACTCCTGTTGATGTAAACTTCCAAATTCTCAAAGGACCTGGAGGTGGTGAATCAGTAGTACCTAACAGAGTAACAACTAATTCAAATGGAGCTGTTGTTTCTAATTTATTTAGTGGAGATTCTGCAGGTGTTGTTCGTATTGAGGCATTCATAAATAGGACTGATGGAATAAGAATTTCTTCATCACCAATTGTGATTGCAATCCATGGAGGCTTTCCGTCTCCTGATAGGTTTTTTGTAGCTCCGGTTAATTTTAATCTGGAAGGTTACTCACTCCTTGATGCTTCTCTAGAGTATTCAATATCTGCAAGTGTCGGAGATAGATGGGGAAATCCTGTGAAGGAAGGAACTGCTGTAGACTTTAGAACAGAAGCAGGTATAATAGATGGATCTGCATTAACCAACGACCGGGGATTTGCTTCTGTGGTTCTAAGTCCCGATGGTAGTACTCCGGGTATTGGTACCTCTGATGTGGGTTTCTTTACAGTAACTGCTAAAACTGTTGATGAAAACAATGATTTTATTACAAGAGATGTAGAACTTCTATTTACTACCCGAGAAGCAACTATCACTTTTACCTCAGGCGCTTTTGATATCCCTTCTAATGGATCAGATAATGTTACATTTACTGTTACCGATTTGAACGGGAGACCAATGGCGGCAGGTACTACTATTAATGTTTCTTCCCTTTCTGATATAGAAGTTACTGGTGATTCTGATATTACATTAGGTGATTATTTTACCGGCGGTCCCGGTAGAACAGAATTCACAGTTACAGTTTCTGATATAGACGATACGGATGCTTCTACTCAAGCAGCAACGGTAACAGTTACGGTAACTACTCCTTCCGGAAATGAGACTTCCGCTACACTTACTGGTACCAGAGCTAAGACATTAAGGAAATAAGTTCACCTTAAGTCTACTCTTTTATTTGAATTTTTAAACGGAGCGAACATTATTAAAGAACTAATGTTCGTATCCTTATTGTATGGATACAGAAAAAAGCCAATCTCTATGGGCAGATATCAAAGCATCTGTCTCTGGAACACATCAGGATTTTACTAAAGGTAAAATAGGTCGAGCCATCTTATTACTATCCATTCCAATGGTGCTTGAGATGGGAATGGAATCTATCTTTGCCGTTGTAGATATCTTCTTCGTCTCTAAACTTGGAGCTGATGCAGTAGCAACCGTAGGTATTACAGAATCTATTATTACTATTGTTTATGCTATTGCCATTGGACTTGCTATGGGTACAACTGCAATTGTGGCTCGAAGGATTGGAGAAAAAGATCCTGAAGGCGCAGCTAAGTCAACCGTTCAGGCAATTTTTGTAGGAGTTCTTGCCTCTCTCCCAATCTCCCTGATTGGAATATTTTTTGCACAGGATCTACTGCGCTTAATGGGAGCTGATCAAAATATTATTGACAACATGTACGGTTATACAGCCATCATGATTGGTAGCAACATGGTAATAATGCTTCTCTTTGTAATTAATGCAGTATTTAGAGGAGCCGGAGATGCTGCAATTTCAATGAGGGTGCTATGGCTGGCAAATGCATTTAACATTGTTCTTGATCCAATCCTGATTTTCGGATGGTGGATTTTTCCTGAACTAGGTGTTAAAGGTGCAGCTGTAGCTACAACTATTGGTCGTGGAATAGGAGTTTGTTATCAATTCTATTTATTAGCTGGTTCCTCATCTCGCATAAAAGTGCTGAAGGAACACCTGATTATAAACTGGGAAATCATGATCAAGCTAATCAAGGTTTCTCTTGGAGGAATTGGGCAATTCATTATTGCCACTTCGAGCTGGATTGGGTTAGTGAGGATAACAGCCGAATTTGGCAGCGTTACTGTTGCAGGTTATACCATTGCTATCCGAATACTAATATTCTCTATCCTCCCTTCCTGGGGAATGAGTAATGCGGCAGCAACATTAGTAGGTCAAAATTTAGGAGCGGGACAACCTGATAGAGCAGAGAAATCTACCTGGATTACTGCTGGTGTTAACATGGTTTTCCTTGGGCTTGTTGGTATAGTGTTTTTTACTTTTTCTGATTTTCTAGTAAGTCTCTTTACTAATGATGAAGCGATTATAGCTGTAGGTGCACAGTGTTTAAGAATTATTAGTTATGGATATTTGGCTTATGCATTTGGAATGATCATTATTCAGGCATTTAATGGCGCGGGAGATACTACTACCCCTACAATCATTAATTTCTTTTGTTTTTGGATGATTGAAATACCACTTGCCTATTTTTTGGCACTAGAATTAGGATGGAAACAGGAAGGTGTCTTTTACTCAATTGTAGTAGCAGAAACTTGTTTAGGCATTATGGGATTTATTCTTTTCAAACGCGGAAAATGGAAACAGGTATCAGTATAGTATGAAAGTAAAAGTAAGCCTTGAAACAGGTGGAAGACGCGGTAAACAAGTCTCTGTAATTAGAGGGATAACTCACAACCCTCAAGTAATAGAAAAACTTGTCAAAAAACTGAAATCACAGCTTGGTACAGGTGGAACTATAAAAGGAAAAGTCATCGAAATTCAAGGAAATCACGTCTCAAAAATTGAGAAAATCCTTATCCAAGAAGGATATATCATTTCCTAATACTATAAAGAGACTTTGCTCTCCTGCTTTGGATCCAAATCATATAACGAAGAAGCAGTAGCTTGTATAGTTTTGTACCACTCGTTACCAAACTTATCATTGATAGAATAGAAATCAGCAAAGTCTGGTTTACGAATATTCATTTTCCATTCCTGAGTTTTGGATTTGAATGTAGGATCAACATGCAATAACTCATGATAGATCATCATCTCTTTGGTTTTTGAGTCGAGCATATCCCAAAGTTCTCCAGAAACTTCGATCAGGTAATCGTTGCCAGAATAATATTTTACCTCTCTAGAGGCCTTCATACACTTGGCAGCTTTCTGTTTTGATATATGAGGATAAACTAAAAAATAACCTATCTCAGCTGGGCCAAATTCTAATTTGTACTCTTTGATTACTTTTTTTGCGATGGTTTCCATTTCAGGAGATTCCATCAATTGTTTTTCTGAACTAGTAACTTCCTGTGGTTCTAGAAAATCGTTTTCTTGCATTAATGATCTGCTAAATTATTTTGGGATTACTACACTTGTTGCAACAATCGAATATTCTTTCTGCTCACCTGAAATCTCATCGCTATTTTTTCCGGCGTCCTCAGCATAGTGTTTCGCTTTTTCTTCACTAAGAGTAGCCTCCGAAAACTCTCCAACAAGTGTCACTTCTTTACCTGCAGAATTAGTAGGGATAAAAAAACCATAATCCTTAAAAGTAATGCGAGCAGAGTACTCACCGTCTTCAGCTACAAAAAAGCATCCTTTTTTATTACAAACTTCGGCAATGCTAACGGTTAATGTTACAATCGATCCATTACTTTCCTTCTCAATTACTTCAGCCAAATGAGATGGTTCAAGAGAGTTTACTTCAATTTCTTCACCAAACACTTCATACTGGTCTGTAGAAATAACAGGTTCCGAAAGTCTTATTACTTGATCTGTTGTTTGAGAGTATACAGATACACTTAGTAGAGCTGCTAAAATAATCAATGATATATGCTTCATAATCTCTTTTTTTTAATAAACCTAAAGGTATGAACTTCACCTCCTTAAATCATCTAAAAACTGATTGTTTTCTCTTAAATATCTGGCTACCATTCTATATGAAAAGTATCATTGTAGTACTAGGCGTTTTTATATTTTCCATTTTTGTTGAAGGTTTCATAAGAATAATTGTACTGTTTTACCACAAAACAGAGTTCACTTTTTGGGGTGTTTCAAGTCTCCCCTCTCCAGGTTGGGCGGTAGCTCTTGTAATTGCATCATTATTAATCTATTGGCTAAGTGGTATGCTTGTAGTTACAGCAACTATGTACTCCCCAAAAAAGCACCTGTTATCTCTTGGAATGCTGCTTCTGCTTCTCAAAGGAAGTGAAGTTTTACAAACTTACTCTATTGAACCAATGTGGTACTTAATCATGATTTTGAGTTCTCCTTTCATAGGGCTCTACCTTGCTTACTACACCCATTCAAAAATTCATGAAAAAAATAGCTAGTCAGATTTTAATTCTGCTTTTTTCATTTACTTTAGTTTCTTGTTCAGATTCTTCATCATCTTTTGTACAAGTTAAAAATCCGACAGGTGATAATAGCTCATTACCTCGTTTGTTTACCGACAATACAGGACTAGTTTATTTAAGTTGGGTAGAGCAAATTGAAGATTCTGCAACACTCTTTTATTCTACATTTGATGGAGAAATATGGAGCGAACCAGATATAATTTCGGCCTCCTCTGACTGGTTTGTAAACTGGGCTGATTTCCCCTCTGTAATAGGCCAAAATGGTTCAGCACTAGCATCGCACTGGTTAGCTAAAACTCCGGGGGGCACTTACTCATATAATGTTGAAGTATCTATTAAAAAGGCTTCTAAACTGTGGAATGAACCCATTGTCCCACATTCAGATAATACTCCCACCGAACATGGCTTCGTAAGTATGATTCCCTATTCAGATTCATCTTTTTATGCTATTTGGCTAGACGGGAGAAATACAACTGGAGGACATGGAGGACATGGAGATTTATCAACAGCAATGACTTTGAGAGGAGCAGAAATCTCTTACCTGGGAAAACTATTAAATGAGCATGAGCTTGATAACGCAGTTTGTGATTGTTGTAATACTTCCCTTATCAATATCGGAGATGACTTACTAGCGGTTTACAGAAACAGGACTGCAGAAGAAACAAGAGATATATATGTAAAGAAATTTAGCAATGGAGAATGGGGTGATGAAAAGGCGGTTAATGCTGATAATTGGTCTATTGCTTCCTGCCCGGTTAACGGAGCAATGATTGATTATAAAGATGGTCTTACAGCTGTAGCATGGTTTACAGGTGCAGATAACAAACCAATGGCAAAGCTTTCTTTTTCTAAAGACAAAGGAGATTCTTTTCTTGAGCCAATAGTAGTAGATAGCTCTTCAAACTTAGGCAGGGTTGATGTACTTATTGAGAATAATGAATCGGCATGGGTAAGTTGGATAACAAGAAACGAGGAAGGTGCTACTCTGAATCTTGATTTAGTTTCCACAAGTGGTAAAATACTGCAATCCCATCAAATTGCAGAAATTAATCCCTCCCGAAGAAGCGGTTTCCCACAGATAACAAAACTAAACAAAGGTTTGCTTATAGCCTGGACAGATATTCAGGACGAAAACAAATCAGTTAAGACTGTTATTCTTGAATAATTATTGGGAGATCCCCTACCCCTAAAAGTGCCGCTGTTTTAATTCCTACTTCGGTGTTATCTAACCAGCCTGTGAACTGGATTGCATGTGGGCCATAAGCCATTATTGGAACTGGTACTCCTGTATGGGATCCTGTTGTCCAAGCAATTTCAACTTCGTGATTATCTCTGTTATATCCATTTAAGGTCATGCCACCTGTTTCATGATCGGCTGTAACAATTACAAGGGTCTCTCCATCCTCTTGAGCAAAATCAAGGGCCTCAGCTATGGCTGCATCAAAATCAGCTACTTCCCTAAGTACATAGGGAGTGTCATTTCCATGTCCTCCCCAATCTATTTGTGAACCCTCAATCATAAGGAAAAAACCTTCATCATTTTTTGATAGAACATCAATTGCCTTCGAGGTCATTTCAGCGAGCGTTGGGGTTCTGTTTTCGCTAGGCATTCCCGACTCTGAAAAAAGTCCTAAAATCTTTTCTGAATCTGTAGCATTTAATTCTTCAACATTCTCAACAAAAGTATATCCCAAACCTCCAAACTCAGAAACTAAATTCCTGTTATCCTCTCTGCTGCTACCTTTCTCGTTCGAAGGGATAAAATACTCTAATCCCCCACCTAGAATCACATCCGTACCAGAGCTTAAATACTGAGCGGCAATCATTGCTTCCATCCTTCGTGAAGGTACATGGGCAGCATAACTTGCTGGTGTGGCATGTGTTACTCCTGAAGTAGATACCAGTCCCGTACTTAACCCTTTTTGTTCGGCAAGCTCAAGTATGGTTTTACAATTTCTTTCATCGGGAAGTTGTGCGATTTTTCCATTATCGGTTTTGATACCACAAGAAAAGGCAGTGGCCCCTGCTGCTGAATCAGTGATCAGGTTGCTGGCTGCGTGAGTTTGCATGATTCCTGTAACAGGCATTGTTTGTACATGTAACAACTCGTTTTCCCCCACTAAGTGGTATTGTCCTGATGTGAGTTGTACTAAACCTGTTCCATCACCGATAATAAAAATCACATTTTTAATTGGCCCATCTTCAACAAGCGGTAATCGTTCTCTATTGAGCTCCAAATTTTGTTTTACTGCGAAGGTATTTTCTTTTTGTGCGAAACAGTTTAACGTAGTTATAGAAATGAGAGCAAATATGATTAGTGATCTTTTCATGGCATTCATTTTTTCTTTGAAAATACTACAGGCAAGTAAAGGAACTGTTAACTATCCCCGCTTTGGGAAAAAACTTTTTATTAAACCCCAAAATCCTTTTTCCGGCTTTCGGGCATTTTTATTTCTTGAAGAAGCTTGATCCAGGGTTTTAATTTCAATAGGAGGTTTTTTGGGTTCTTTCTTCTTATTGTTTTTAGGCTTTTTCTTGTTTTGAGCAGCTTTCTTTGGCTGCTGCTTTTGTTGCTTGTTAGTATGTGGCTTCTCAGTTTGTTTTTTCTTTGGAGCAGGCGCTTCCTTTCCAATTATGTTGATTGAAATCTTACCATTCCCATCTGTCTTAAAAGAAACTTTCTTAGCTTTAGAGTAATCGGGAGTAATTTTAACTGATTCTCCTTTTTTACTTGTAGCTTTTGTGTTCTCTTTATTTGGCTTCTTGGAGTCAGTTTTTTTGATAGATTCAGTACCTTTATGTATTACTAAGTCATTTCCAACTTTTGACCTTATCGCAGAGAAGAATTTACTGTCTTGTTTGCTTACCAGCGTAATTGCTATGCCTGTTTTATCATATCTACCTGTTCTTCCAATGCGATGTATATAGTCTTCTACAGCTCTTGGAACATCATAGTTTATAATCAAAGAAACGTCATCGATGTCAATTCCTCGAGCAAGAACATCGGTGGCAACCATAATAGGTACCACACCATTTTTAAACTCATTAAGAGCATTAGTACGCTCATCTTGTTCACGGTCTCCATGAATACTTGCTACTTTTAACCCCTTCTTAGTAAGGAGTCTTTCAAGTTGATCAGTTCCACGCTTTGTAGCTGTAAATATGATGCATGAAGTCCACTCCATGCTATCAAGTAGAGACTGTGTAAGCTTCAATTTTTCTCTTCCATCAATCAAATAAGCTTGTTGTTCTACACTTTCTGCAGGTTTAGAGATTTCAATTTCTACCAATTCAGGTTCTGTCATAATATCCTCAGCCAACTTTTGGATTTGAGGAGGCATAGTAGCTGAGAAAAGTAGGTTTTGTCTCTCTTTCGGTAGCTTATCAATGATATGAGTTACATCAGGTAGGAAGCCCATATCCAACATCCGGTCAGCTTCATCAAGTACCAAAAAATCGATATTGCTAAAATCGATATCCAAAACTTTCATCTGATCAATCAATCTTCCGGGTGTTGCCACTATAATATTAACTCCTGCGCGGATGGCTTCAGCTTGTCTTGCAAAATCCTCTCCACCAATTATTGTAGCTGAGCTAATTCCACAATGATATCCTAAAGCAAAAATCTGTTCATCTATTTGTTGTGCAAGTTCTCTGGTAGGAGAAAGTATAAGTGCGTTTGTTCCGTCTTTGGCTTTACTAACAATGTGCTGGATAATTGGTATTACAAAAGCTCCGGTTTTTCCTGTCCCGGTTTGAGCTGCTCCAATTACATCTTTACCTGTTAAAATTATGGGAATACTCTTCTCCTGTACCGGTGTTGGCTCTGAATAGCCTATATCTCCAAGACCGTTTTGAAGATTTTCATGGAGATCAAGATCTGTAAATTTCAATGTACTTTATATATAAATTTAATTGCTGGGCAAATATACACAGAAGTAACTAAAGTGTTTTGATTAGCTTTTTTAGCTATCTTTTTCGCCAATTTTTAAGCATAACCAATCCGATGTTCAATAAAAGACTATTCATATTCATTCTATCAGCATTCTTCGCTGTTACTGCCTGCTCACAACCCGAAAATAGTATTATTCCTAATTCGGAACTTAATACAATGCCTGACAGCGTCAGCTATGCCTTAGGTTTTCAAAATGGCAAGCAATTATCTACTCAAGGCTTTCCCGATGTTGACATAGAAATATTTCTATCAGGTTTTCAGGATGGATTAGAAGGAGAAGATTCTAAGCTGAATGAAGCAAATTTACAATTACTGTTCCAACGTTTTGGAGATTATCTTCTTGATAAGATCAAACTCGAAAATGATGAAGAAGCAAGAATCTTTTTTGAAGAGAACAGAACCAAAGAAGGAGTAATTGAAACCCCTTCTGGTCTTCAATACAAAGTTCTAAGAGAAGGAACAGGCATTCAACCTACTTCTCAGGATACTGTTGTTGTTCACTATGAAGGAACACTTATTGATGGAACTGTTTTCGATTCGAGTTATGATGGTGGCCAGCCTGCTGAATTTGTATTAGGAGCTGTAATTCCCGGATGGATTGAAGGTGTAGGTCTTATGAGTGAAGGGGCATCATATATGCTATATATACCAACCGAACTTGCCTACAGGGATAATCCAAGACCAGGAGGTGCCATTAAACCAAATGACGCAATCATATTTAAAGTAGAGTTACTAGAAGTAAGACAACGATAAGTTTCGTTAGAGTGACTAATTAAAAATCCCTAACTCTTATTAATAAGTTCTATATAGAACTATCGGGTTTAAGTCGCATATTTGAAAAAGAAAGAAGGGCAGCTATCAACTGCCCAGCTTTGAATACGTTGGCTTTTCGGGGTACACAAATAACCGCTACAGTGCAGTATATGTAGCGGTTTTTTTTGTGTAAATATTTTTGCTGAATTTAAAAGGTGATTTTTTGCCTTATTCCACTTCTTCGAACAGCAGATTTTTCTATTGTACTTTTTATAATTTCTTGGTTACCAATAACAAGAACACTTTTACGCGCTCTTGTTACAGCTGTATATAAAAGTTGTTTTGAGAGCAATTGGTTTTCTGTATTTCCAAGAACAATAGCTACATGATCATATTCCGAACCCTGGCTTTTATGAATCGTTAGCGCAAATGCTGATTCAATATCATTAAGTCTGGAAATCAAGAATGACAATCCGGGTCTATTCTCAAAGTTTAGTATTTGGTTTTTAGTTTTAAAGTCTGTGGATACATAACCCACCTCTCCATTGTAAACCTTCAGGAGATTATTGTTCCTTGTTATAAGTATTGGCCTCCCTTCGTACCAGTTCTGATAAGCTGGTATCTTGTAATGACTTTTTATCTCAGTTTCTATGAGATTATTAATTGAATCTGATCCAAATGGACCTTGCTTAAAAGCGCAGAGGATTTTCTTTTTGTTTAACACTTCAAACAAGTGTCCAGACTTAACAAAATCATCAAAATGAGTGATTCCATAATCCTGGAGTACTAAATCTAGCCCTTCAGAATTTACTTCACTCATTAAGAGTTGGGGATATTCAGACGAATGTAGCAGATCAAGTACCAGCCCTGTATTTTCGGTTTTAATAGCCTCAGCCAGTTCTGCTATACCTGAAGAATCCTCAAAACGATGACTTTTAGTAAGCTCTATAATTGAATCGTTAAGTTTGTTAGTAGAATTACCAACTTGCTTATTTTCTATTTTGTTACTTAAACCAGAAGAGAAAGTATTGTCATTATCAAAGCAAATATCTCCAAGTATTGAACCTGCCTCTACAGAAGCGAGCTGGTTTTTATCTCCTAAAGCAATCAATTTACACGAATCTGGTAAAGCTCGAATCATTTGTATCCATAGGGATAGATCCAGCATAGATGCTTCATCAATGATTAGTACATCAATATCTAATAATTCCTTTTTATAAGAGGTTCTTCCAGGTCTAAATCCAATGGCTAGAAGCTTATGAATTGTTGTTGCACGAGGTATTTGAAACTCCTCAGAAAAATCAACTAACGATTGATTCATTCGATCTGCGGCTTTTCCGGTTGGAGCAGCAAAAGCAATATTCAAATCCGGGTTCTGATCCAACAGAGCTCTAACAATTTTCTTGATTGTATATGTTTTGCCGGTACCTGGCGAGCCAGTTATTACTACAAAGTCTTTTAGGAATACCAATTTTGTTGCCAGATACTGGTAATTGTTTTGCTTCGAATCATCTCCGAAAAGCTTCTCTAAATATTCTAACACTTCATCTGACAGAGAATGTTCGAACCCAGACTTAGTCAATAACCAGTTGATAAGTTCATTTTCATAGTTCCAAAACTTCTGGAGATAAATCTGGTCATTACTAAGGATAAGAGGTGTAAAGTCTCCTGGTTTACCAATGAAATTTGAATTTTTACATGCTTCTTTCAAATCATTGGTGGATAGTGGTGTACCCGAAAAAGATTCAAAAAAATCTAAATCATCGGCTAGTCCATTTAGGTAAATGCAGATATGTCCCTCTTCATTTTTCTTTATACAATACAAGGCACATATTAACGCTCCCTCCTCTTTATCTTCACTTTGGAATCTAGAATGCAGATAATGGAGAAACTCAAGTTGAATTAGACTTCTTTCACCATTTATCACTTGAGCTTCTATGGTAGTTAATAATCTACTCATACCTCCCTGTCTTGAAATAATTATCCAAGCTGGAAATTATTGAAGCCTTTGGTTTGTCGAAGAAAATTCCAGAACCGGGCTTTTCTTGATCTATACCTCTTAAAAAGAGATAAAATACTCCACCAAAATGTTTGTCATAATCATAATTGGAAAGTGTGTTTTTAAGCATTCTGTGAAGTGCTACACAATAAATATGATACTGCAAATCGTAGTTTGCATCCTCGATTTCATGTCTTAAAGCTTCCTGTGAATAATGCTCTAGTGAATTCCCCAAATAATTAGATTTGTAGTCGAGTATATAGTACCTCCCATCATATTTAAATATTAGATCTATAAATCCTTTCATATACCCATATACTGATCCTGGTAACTCTTTAGAAGAGTGTGACTCTCTTATCAATGTTAAGATATTACCTGTATTCAGCTTATCATGAGGAAAATGAAATTCCATTTCTATAAGGGTATCTCGTTCAGGAATATCTGATAGAGATGTACCATCAATTAGTGGATAGGAAAGTGTTCCATTTATAATATCAAATATTACCTGATTCCACTCTTCATCGATCTGATGTTTTTTGAGATGTTTTGTTATCAGATCATTATTTAGAGCTTTTTCTCCTTGTATAACCTCTTCAAAAATCTCGTGTAATAATGTCCCTATTTTTGGACCTTTTGGGAGTGTAAATGGTGATTTGTTAACAACTTCTGAATCGGAATCTAAATCGGGTGTTTCTTTATCATATTCAGCCCCGGTTTTCTCAGAAATAGTATGCTCTTTATTACCATGTGTTAAAGATGAAAAACTACTTATCCTGAAGTGATTATTGATCTGCTTTCGTTGAAATTCAAGTACGTTTAAAGCACTGGGAGCTTCTTCGAGTTCTATACTTTCTACTTCTTTATTGGCATAAGAAGAACGAAAACTATAAGTATTACTAGAGTTCTGACGCATTATATTGGTCAGGTTTGTGGCTTCATTAATGTGTTTAGTGCGATAGTTTGCTGGAGAAAGTACAACTTTGTCTTCAAGCCTTTTTCTAAGTACTTCGCTACCTTCAAATAATGCATTTAGAGGTGATAATTCAGAGTTGTTCCCATTTCCTGTTATAACAAAGCACGCAGATTTAGCCCTTGTCAGTGATACATATGAGAGCCTTACCCTTTCTGCTAATGATTCTTTCAGATAGGATAACCTGTTTTTTTTCTGTACATCTTCACTAGTACCAATATCTATATAGTTTTTTTCGTCATCGTGAAATGAAAATACGGGCTTTCTTTGAGTGTCTACCCCTTCCCATAAATAAGGACAAAATACAACAGGAAACTCTAACCCTTTACTTGAGTGCATAGTTAGGATTTGGATCAACTCGTCATCACTCTCCAGCCTTAATATCTCCTCATCGCTATATCCTGATGAGCTTTCTCTTTGCTTTTTGAAGTAATGTAATAGCTGATCAGGGAGGTATTTATTCCTCTGTTCCACACTCGATAATAATTCAACCAAATGGAAAAGGTTAGTCAACTTTCTTTCTGCATTTGCAAGACGGCCATAATTTAAAAATAGCTCAAAAAGACTATCAGCTTGTTGAATGAGATTATTAATTCCTTTCTCGCTCCATGTTTTCGAAAGCTCAATAAATCTATTGTATAGTTCATCCCATTTCTCATTTTCTTCCAATAAACGGTGAAGTTCTTCACTTTTAAATCCAAGCAATTCAGTAGCCAAAGCCGAACGAAGACCTGCTTCAAATGAGGGATTTCTAAGAGCTGACAAAAACAGGTACAAGTCTTCTGATTCCTGAGAATAAAATACGTTCTCCTTACTTTTTATAATACTCTTTAAGCCCTTGATGCTTAATTGATCCTGAATAAATAATGCTTGCTCATGGGTTCTTACAAGAATAGCTATCCCTTCTGACGAAAGCCTTTTACCGTCAATGTTATAATCACCTTCTAACAACTCAATTATTTCATTGGCAACAGCTCTCGAGATATTCTTTTTTATTTCAGGAGCAGACAACCCCTCCCAATCAAGTTCAATAAACTGTAATGGAATAACAGGATGATTGTTCTTTGAAAGAATTGCATGGTCAGGCTTCGAATGGTTTGGAATAATAGCATCATTGAATTCAATTCTCTCCGAGAAAAAAGGATTTGAGTGAGTTGTAAAAAGGTCATTAACAGATTGAATCAATAATGAAGAAGACCGGTAATTTTCTTTAAGCAAATATCGCTGGCTCTTTTGAGCTTCATCCCTTGCCTTTATATAAGTATGGACGTCAGCTCCTCTAAAACTATAGATAGCTTGTTTTGGATCCCCAATCATAAATAACACAGAGTCCTTAGTATTGGTGCTATTATAAATACTGGAAAAAATAGAGTATTGAACCGGATCTGTATCCTGGAACTCATCTATTAGAGCCACAGGATATTTATCTAAAAGTATCTCAGAAAGTGATGAATCTGTTGTCAATCCGTGATATGTATGTTCCAATAAGTCCTGATAAGTGAGCACATTTCTTTTCTGTTTCTCTTCACTTAAGTACTCTGATATTTTTCTTACAGACTCATTGATCCATGCCTGTTCAAGGTCTTCAAAGGATTTATAGAGTTCCAGATGGGCATCTATTAATGGGCTTATAGTTAATGGATCTATTCTTTTTCCACTCTTTAACCCTTGGCCTTCTGTATGAATGAAACTCCCAAAAAGTAACAGTTTTTCGTAGGGATTTATCGGAGTTCTACCACGGTTGAGCCAGGAATTAAACCCCTCTACTAAGGCTTTAGCATTTCTATATTTCTTTTTATTTACTTCATCGCCTTCAAGGACTTGAACTATTCGCTCTTTTTCTTCTGAAAAGGCTTTCTTTAAAGCTAAAAATGATAATTCCAGACTTGTAAATCGTTCTCCATAGAACGACAAGTTTTGAGTAGTGGGTACGATTTTTGTAAAAGGTTTAGCTATTACTTCCCTTACAATACCCGACAAACGATCCGGAGTATATCCTTTTTCATAAATGAGATTAATTACAGCTTTCTCAAAGGTGCTTTCAGAATGACTGACAAACTCTCTCCAAAAACGATCTGTTTGTTGTTGGAATAAATCAAAATCATCAGCAAGAATTTCAAAGTCATGAGGCAGGTTAAAACGAATACTTTCTTCTTTTAAAATTTTCTGGCAAAAACCATGAATAGTTGATACCGATGACTCATCGAAGGAATAAAGTGCTTGTTCCAGAAAATCAACATCAGCCGATCCGTACTTTACAATCAATTCGTTTAGAAATGGATCTTCGGAATCTCCTCCTTTTAAAACCTTTATGGTCTCAGACAGTTTTCGCCTAAGTCTTGTTTTCAACTCAGATGTTGCCGCTTCTGTATATGTAAGAACCAAAATATTTCTGGGCATCAGTTTCTTTTCAAGAAGAACTCTTATATAAAGACCAACGATATTATAGGTTTTACCTGTCCCGGCTCCTGCCTCTACTAAACTAATACCCTCTAATGGAGCTTCAAGTAACTCGAGTTGCTTCATCATCCCTTACTTTCTTTTTCTAAGTGTTCAAGTAAAGGTTTCCATACTAGCTCGGAGTTTTTTGTGAATGAAGGAGTATTAATAGGATCATGATCTCTCCAGACTAGACTATTGTAATAATCTGAACCATCACCCGCTAAATATGTGGACCCCTCCCAGGTTTTTCTGCCCTCCAAAAGAGGCTTTTTTTTTCCTTTCAGAAGCGCATCAGTATATCCTCGAGAACTTTCCGGAAAAAAGGCCAGGTGATTAGGTGAACTGTAAGCATCCTGGAAATAAACAACCAATCGATCTAGTAATGCTTTAGCTTGTTTTACTTCAGAGAAGGAATGTTCAATATTCCCCGTGTTATATTGATTTCTGGCGAGAATAACTGTTCGATAATTCGCCGAAAGAGTTTGCATTGCCAGATGGTATATCCAGGCCGAAATTAAGTCTCTCGCTTTTACTCTGGATGGTTTAATAATCAATCTTGTTGTTGAATATATATCAGAGATCTTTCCTTCTAACTTGGCCCCAGACTTAGGAAAATGATCATGAAAACCTAATTCCATCTTCTCCTCACTTCTATATGCCTGACAAAATTCAAACAACTCAGAAATTGTTTCTATTTCCCTTCTAAAATCATTTGATCCTGGAATTCCATTTGGAACCATCCCTGAAACTTTTACGAAGTTCTCCAGATCAGATCCAGAGTGCCCATCAGTAAGTGCCTGAAACAGAAAATGATCGATTTTATACTTTGAGAGCCCACTAATTTTAAATACTTCCCTGTCTTCTACTTCTTGCTGCTCAAAAGGAGTTCGTATTTGAAATAACCTGGTAAGTATATATCTGGCAGGGTGAGAGAAGAACTGAACGATATCATCTAACTTAATTGGAAATGATAATTCTGTCTCGAAATTGTAGTCATGGATGAAGAA
Source organism: Balneola sp. (assembly GCA_003712055.1). Classification (NCBI taxonomy): domain Bacteria; kingdom Pseudomonadati; phylum Balneolota; class Balneolia; order Balneolales; family Balneolaceae; genus Balneola; species Balneola sp. The sequence continues at coordinate 172,089 of RHLJ01000001.1, read as the reverse complement.
AGAAGTATTCTTATCATTAGAATAGATTTCTTCGGCAAGCTGCTTATAGCTACCTGAATAACTTGCTGAAGACTCGAAATAGGCTCTATCAAAACCATGAAGTTTATGTTTCTTGAGGAAAATCGAGGGATAAAAATCGGTTAGTTTCTGTATTAATACCGAAGGAAGTTTTTCATCTTTGGAATATAAATCCTGACCTAAATAGCTTATATGAAGATATTCCAGGGTGTTATTGAGTAATTCAAAAAAAAGAAAACTATCGTCTTTTTTATTGATTCGATCTCCGGGTTCAGGGTAGTTTTCAATCAAATCAAAAGAAGGTCTTAAACTATTTCTAGGAAATTCCTTTTCGTTCATCCCAAGTAAATAGAGATATTTAAATGGAATACCTCTATATGGAATATAAGAGCTAATTAATATCCCTCTCCCAAACCGAGTTGAACTGGCACTTTGGCTGTTAAGCTGATTTTTCAACCAGCTTTTAAATAATCCAAAATCAATTCTTCTTGTTGAATTAGATATGATGGCTTGTTCATTTAACGTATTAATAAAGTGTTGTAAGGAGCTCCATTCGCTTTCTAATTCTTTATTCTCAGAATAGAGTGAGCGGGTTAGTTCTTGCAATAGCTCAGTCCACTCAGTAAAACTTTTAGGAGAGTCTATCAATGATCTCCATCTCTTCAAAAAGCGTATAAGTGAACTGAATTTAGCAGCTAAAGAAGCATCATTTGTAGAATCTATAACTGAATAAGGTACATGATCATCGAAATATTGGAATTCATCTCCTTCCAACATAAAGCCACTCAGGAAATTTATTGAAGCTTTTTCCATAGAGTAATGAGAATCATCAATACTTAACCCCCGATGAATATTATTAGAGACCATCCAACCTTTTATGATGAATACATCCTCTTCTTGAAATCCAAATCTTTCCTGAAAAGTTATTCTTGATAGCAGCTCTATTACATCCGTCGAATTGAACTCGGTATGTAGAAGTTCAAGGAAGTAAGTAAAATCCAGTAATGCTTTATTGACACCCGAAGCAGGATTATATACATGAATTGATTGCACATTGGAACCTTCTGAAAAAACTGCCTCAATCATAGCTCCGTATTTTTCAATATCAGGAACTAGAACTAAGATGTCTTCAGGGTTAAGCTTCGTATCAGAATCTAAATGGGAAAGTATTTGATCTTTTAATACTTCAACTTCTCTTCTAATGCTATGACAAGAATTAATACTAATAGGAATCACCTCTTCTTTTGCAGTACTTAATCGACTAAACACTGAAGTAGAAGAGGTCTCAAATGAAACTTCTTTAAAGTCTCCCTCTCTTGCTCCTTCTTTAATATTTCGTATTAGATCATTCCCTTCGCTTGTTACTACTGCAAGTTCATCTTTTAATCTTTCAGAAACATTGTCTGTATTGGATTGAGCATAATCATTTCTAAAAAAATGAACATCTACCTGAGTTGATAGACTTTCTAGTACATCAATAAAAGAGCCTGAAAAACTTGATAAGCCAAAGGTAAAAATCGCATCCACCCCGATTTCCAAACTAGTATTCCGATCCAATATCCTCTTTAGATCAAAGTATAGCTTAGACCTTGTAGGAACACCTTCATGTTCAGCTTTCCACATATCGTTAAGCTGATTCCATAGCTTTGATTGCCATAATTCTGATTCATCTTTTTTTAATAGTGCCCCCCTTTCCCATGCATCAAGCATTTTTGGTCGATATTGCTGATAAAGATCAAATACATCAGCAATCTGTCCTGCTAATTGAAAATTCGTTTGAGTGCTATTATCAGATAGTTGTAAATCGTTTAGTCTATCATACCCTTCTAATAGATCAAATATTTTCCACTGCATGGGTACCCTATCAGATGGCATTATTGCGGGAAGTTCGGGATCGAATTTTCTATACAATTTCCAGAGTAATTCAGAGGGAAGTATGTACTCTATATTGAATGATATTCCGGAAATATTGGCGAGCTGTAGCGATAACCATTGTTGCGCTTCCTTATTCTGTACAATAATCCACGTTTTTTTGAAGGGATGGTTTTTTCTGTGAACAGAAAGTGCGTCAGATAATGGTTTGATTAGTTCGGATAGCGAACCTGAGTTATAATAAATAAACATTTACTATCAGCATTTGATGACAAGTATACTAAAATGCTGAGGGTTTATCTTGCCAAATCGAGGGTCAATCTATGGCTCTTTTAAGAAGTTCATTTACAAAGTGGGAATTTGAGTCCTCCTTCTCCCTGGCTCTCTTTTTTATCTCGTTAATAAGCTCCTCTTCTAAATAGTAACAAACCGTTTTTTTTGAGATTCCCCTTTTAGATAGTGAACCAGCAACTCCTGAACCAGATTCGGTTTGGGGGATAAACGTAAATTTTGCACCCTTAAGCGGACGGTATGTGAGGGGATTGTGCCCCATAACCGGCTTCTTATTCATATTCTAATGGCCGTTTTTTATTTCTTTTGCCAACGCTAAATAATCCTGAGCACCATTACTATTTCCATCATATTCAAAAATAGTTTTATGGTGACTTGGAGCTTCAGCTAATGCCACATTATCACGAATGATTGTATTAAATACTTTTTTCCCGAAGTAATCCTTGATATGACCTACTACCTCTTTGTTGAGGTTTTTTCTGCTGTCATATAACGTACAAATAATCCCCCCTACTTCCAGTTCACCATTCAAGCGTTGTTGTACTACTTTAATTAAATCGAGTAGCTTAGAGAGTCCATGCAGCGCCAGGTATTCTGACTGGAGCACTATAAAAATATCCTTTACAGCAGTGAAAGCATTTAAGGTTAGAAGACCCAGGTTTGGTGGGCAATCGATGAGCACATAATCATACCCTTTGCCTTCCAACTGTATAAGAAAGTTTTTTAACAGGCTTTCCCTTGCAGGCTCATTTGCCAATTCCAATTCAGCTCCAGATAACTCTAATGATGAAGCGATGTAATCAAATCCATTATGGTTGATAATAACCTCGTCAAGTCGTGTATTTCCTTTTAACGCCTGATAAATGGTTTTATCGAGCCGTTGAGAATGCATGCGAAGTGAATAAGTAAGGTTAGCTTGAGGATCCAGGTCGACTAATAAGACCTTTTTTCCAAGCTTTGCTAATCCTGCCCCAACATTGATTGTAGAAGTAGTTTTTCCTACACCGCCCTTCTGATTAGTAAATGCTATTGTTTTCATCTTTTACAAATTGACGTATTCCCTTTCCAAGTAGGAATAAGAGAGCGTCAATACAAATTGTTACACCCGTTTAGTAAACTAATACCATTTTTAAAATACTTTAATTTCACAATCAAATTCTAATCAGATTCCAACAAAACTCAAGACAATTGTTGGCTATATTTGCTTAGTAAAAAAACAGATATTGGATGAGATATTTTACCAGAAAGCTTATTAAGCCTCAAGATTTAAATGCACACGGCACTTTATTTGGTGGTACGGTACTAAGTTGGATAGATGAAGAAGCAGCGATTTTTGTTCTTTGCCAGTTAGGAAAAGGGAATATTGTAACTAAATATATGTCTGAAATTAACTTTGTTAATTCAGCTAAACTTGGTGAAGTAATTGAGATTGGCATGGAAACTGTTAAATTTGGCAGAACTTCTATTACCGTTAAGTGCGAGGTCCGGACTAAGTTTTCCAAAAGTACGATTATCACTATTGATGAAATCGTTTTTGTACATGTGAATGAGTTTGGAAGACCTAAACCTCATAATATCTCTGAACCAGCGAATGAATAAGGGTTACTTTGAGTAGTGATAAACAATTAGTTGATTTTACAACACTCACTGAGATGTTGTATGGTGAAACTGCATATATAAAGGAATTTGCGGAAGCTGCACTTACATCTTTTAGGGAATTCCAGGAGAATTACTCCCAATTCTTACTTTCTCGAGATGAAGTCAACTTCAGAAAGACCGGGCATAAAATTAAGCCAGTAGCACAAATGCTTGGACTGGAAATTATTCTCGATGAATATGAGCATGCAAAAGCTCTTATTTGGGAAGAAAAAGATACCAAAGACTTACAAACAGCTGTCCAAAAAATGGATGAAATTTGTGAGAAGGTACTTTCTGAGCTAAAAGAAATAAGCCAGCAGGCTTAAATGTTACCTTTCTGTGATACATTAAAAAAAATAGGTTTGTAACTATGGAGCTGAAATTAACACCTATGAAAGCTCCCAAAGAACCCATACTTATTGTTGAAGATGATCAGGATTTATCTGAACTCATCAAGATTCAACTTAGCGACTTAAATTTTAGTATTGAGCAAAGCTTCAATGGAACAGAAGCATTAGAAAAAGCTCAGGCTAATTCCTATTCTCTCGTAATATTGGATGTCATGTTACCAGGAACCAATGGTTTTGATATTTGTAAAGCCATTCGTGAAAATGATTCCAAAACCCCTATTCTAATGCTTACAGCAAAAGCTGAAGAGATTGATAAGATCATGGGCTTGGAATTTGGTGCTGATGATTATTTGACAAAGCCTTTCAGTATTCGAGAACTAACTGCCCGCGTAAAAGCATTGCTCAGAAGATCGAGTGTTACTGAACAAGCTGAGAATCCTGTACAAGAACATATTGAATTCGGAGAATTATCTATTTATCCCAACAAAAGGGTAATTGAATTAGGAAGTGATACCCTTGAACTGACCAGCAAAGAGTTTGATCTATTACTTCTATTCGCTAATAACCCGGGAAGAGCTTACAGCAGACAACAATTGCTTGATGTAGTTTGGGGATATCAATACAACGGCTATAGCCATACCGTGAATTCTCATATTAATCGATTGAGAAGCAAAATTGAGAAAGACCCGGCAAATCCCACATTTATCAAAACGGTATGGGGTGTGGGCTATCGTTTCACCGAACTACACGAGATTTAACATGAACGTTTTCACACAAAGTTTTTATGGGAAGCTTTCCCTTGTTTTTTTGATTCTTATCCTCTTTTTAGGTGGTTCTCTTGCATATTTAAGTATGAAATCTTCTTTGATGTTTGTTGAAGAAACCACTCAAAAAGTAAATAAGATGCTTGCAATGGAAATGGCTATGGAGATTCAGCCATTTCTCAATGAGTCTATTGAAGCTGATAGTATCCAACAACAAATTGAGTATTTACAGGGAATCAATCCCCAGGTGGATATTTATCTTGTAGGTGGTAATGGGATGATAAAAGGGGTATTTCTAGGGGAAGAATCCAGTGCTAACCTGCAGCTGAAATTTGTAGATACCAAGCCTATAGATCGTTTCTTAAGTGGTGATGAGCTTCCTATTCTGGGCCAGGATCCTTTAAATCCTGATCTACTTAAACCATTTTCAGCGGCTACAATATCTATAATGGGAGAAACTGGTTGTTACTTATATGTGATTTTAGGTGGTAAAATGTATGATGAAACTGCTTCAATGCTTGCAGAGAGTTATATCATAAAAAATTCCATGATTGGTCTTGGGATGATCCTGGTAGGAACAATTCTGGTTGGACTTTTGATTTTCAGATGGCTTACTAGAAGACTAAGAAACATGACTACCACCGTACAAGCTTTTGAGCATGGTCAACTTGAAGAAAGAGTGGTTATCAATTCCGGTGATGAAATTGGAGTACTTGGTGCATCTTTTAATCAAATGGCGGACACTATTGTTGCAAATATGGATGAGATCAAACAGGTTGACAAGCTTAGAAGAGAACTTATCGCTAATGTATCGCATGATCTCCGAAGTCCCTTAGCATCTATTCAAGGCTACCTTGAGACAATCCAGGTAAAAGACGCTTCACTCTCAGATGAAGACCGTAATCGATACTACGACATAGTGTTACGTAATACCAGAAAACTAGGAAACCTTATTTCTGAACTCTTTGAGCTTTCCAAATTAGATGCAAAAAACGTACAACCAGAATTAGAACCTGTTTCTATTGCTGAACTTGCGCAGGATGTCGTAGTTCAATTTCAGCCTATAGCCGAAGAAAAGAATATATCTTTGAGTGCGGTATTGCCAGATGAGCCATTGAACCTTGTTAATGCGGATATTGCCCTGATGGAACGTGCAATTTCCAATTTGATTGATAACGCGATAAAGAATACCCCTGAACAAGGTGAAGTTAAAATTATACCTGCGAATGAAGGAAATACGGTCAGTGTAAAAATTTCGGATACTGGAATTGGTATTCCTGAGGATCAGATTTCTCGAATTTTTGATCGCTTTTACCAGACCGATCCAAGTCGAACCGGAGCTACCGGTGCAGGTTTGGGTTTATCAATCGCGCAAAGGATACTGGAACTACATGGATCAAAACTTTCCGTACAAAGTGTATTAAACCAGGGAACGACCTTCAGCTTTAGTCTATTACCATATACAGATTAATAGTCTGTATATCTATGATACTTAAAGAAAGTGAATTGGATGATGAAGACATCATCTACCATATCCTTGGTAAGCCTTACAAAGATCCGGGAAAGTTGTTAACTGCAACCGGATCTTCTATGTTTTTTATAAGAGAGGCTACTGATTTAGAAGGAACTCCCCTGCCTTTGAAACGAGAAGACATGAAAGGAATTTTCCAGCGATATGAGAACGGCCTGTTTTTCTATTTGAATAAAAGTAATTATAGGAATGGTGTTCTGATTACATATGACTCTATTAAAGAAATAAGGCTTTCAAAAAATATTGAAGAGAGAAAATCTGATGCTTCAATTTTTCTAAGAATGATTTTTGTTGTTTCCAGTATTCCCATTCTTGGTTCACCGTTTAAAGTATTTAGGTATATAAATAGAGAGTCTGAATTAATTATCGAGACAGATTTCATGAAAACTCGTCTAACAACAAGTCTAAGTTCATTCGAAAGTATTAGGAAGTATTTCTCTTCACTCGATTCGGCTGATAGGTTTGAGGTTGTTGAGTAACCCAATAAGTTATCCTGAACTTGTTTCAAAATCTGAACCACCACAGATCCCGGATCAAGACCAGAATAAAGTTAGAAATCTATGACACCCCTGTGATCAATTCGTGATACTTGCCGCCTAACTTGTGTTCATAACAAAAAACAACGAACACAAGAATGAAATCAAAACTTATACTTTCAATTATTCTAGCTGGCGGCCTATTCATGGCTTGTTCAACGGATTCAGATTCAGATTTAGACACTTTAACCCTTTCTTTAAGTGATGTTGAACCACTTCAAAATGATTTCCACTTTGAAGGGTGGGTAATTATTGACGGATCTCCGGTTACTACTGGTAAATTCAATGTAAATGATGATGGGGAAATTGTTTCTCTTTCTGGGTCACTAATTGCTAACGGGGAATTCTCCGTTGATGCTGACCTTTCTGCTGCTACTGAATTTGTACTTACTATTGAACCAGCAGGTGATACAGATGATATCCCGGCTGACACACATCACCTTTCCGGCGATATTACTGACGGAAGGTCTACCCTTTCTTTCGCTCATTCCGCTTCTTTAGGCGATGATTTTCTATCTGCAACTGGTGGATATATCTTAGCCACTCCAAGTGATGATGACCAAAACAATGAGACCAGCGGCATTTGGTTCCTGGATCCTGCTGGTGGACCAGGTACTGCTCTTTCCCTGCCTACGTTACCGGCAGGTTGGAGATATGAAGGTTGGGCGGTTTACAACGGTACACCTATTACAACTGGAACCTTCACTTCTGTAAGTAGCGCGGACGATTTCTCCGGATTTAGCGGAACCAACTCTACTCCTCCATTCCCAGGAGAAGATTTCCTTCAGAATGCACCTAGCGGTTTAAACTTCCCAATTGATTTATCGGGTGGCACAGCTGTAATCTCTATCGAGCCATATCCGGATGATAGCCCGGACCCGTATACACTTAAGCCCCTGGTAGGACAGATCCCGGCTAACGCTTCTTCATTCACTCTCTACTCCGTTGATAACAATGCGAATACTTTTTCAAGTGGTAGCGTAGTTATTAACTAACTCCAAGTAAGGCAACTGGCATAGCCTGAACTAAGAGCCTCTCCTACGAAAGTTGGAGGGGCTTTTTTGTGTTAGATGTTTTAGCTTCACTGGAATTAAAAAACCAGAAAAAATATGTCAGTATTAGTAACTGGGGGAGCAGGATATATTGGAAGCCACACTGTTTTAGAATTGCTATCAACAAATCAAGATGTGGTTATTATTGATAATCTATCAAACAGTAGTGAAGAATCGATTCGAAGAGTTGAGCAAATAACAGGTAAGAAACCTCACTTATATACCATCGATTTACTCGATCGCAATAAGGTTGAAGAGGTTTTTGATGCTCATGATATAAAATCAGTTATTCACTTTGCTGGTTACAAAGCGGTTGGTGAATCGGTAGCAAAGCCAGTGATGTACTATGATAACAACCTGAATAGTACACTTATACTTTGCGAAGTAATGGCTGCTAAAGGGGTTAAGAAATTAGTTTTTAGTTCTTCTGCTACGGTTTATGGAGATCCGGCCTCAGTACCAATCACTGAAGACTTCCCCCTTTCTGCCACCAATCCTTATGGCAGAACAAAACTATTTATCGAATACATCTTACAGGATTTATATAGAGCGGATAATTCCTGGAGTATTGGCCTACTTCGTTATTTCAACCCGGTAGGTGCTCATAAATCAGGATTAATTGGAGAAGACCCAAATGGTCTACCTAATAACTTGATGCCTTATGTATCACAAGTAGCTGTTGGAAAACTTCCTCAGCTTTCTGTATTTGGAGATGACTACCCAACTCCAGATGGTACAGGAGTAAGAGATTATATACATGTAGTAGACCTTGCCTTGGGTCACCTTAAAGCTATTCAAAAAATAGATGATAGTGCTCCGGGAGTGTACGTTTATAATCTCGGGACTGGAAAGGGTTCTAGCGTTTTGGAAATGATTAAAGCGTTCGAGGAAGCTTCCGGGAAATCTGTTGCTTATAAAATAGTTGATCGTCGTCCTGGTGATATAGCCGAATGTTATGCCGATCCTAAGAAAGCAGAACAAGAACTTGGCTGGAAAGCAGAACGCGGAGTAAAGGAGATGTGTGAGGATGGATGGCGCTGGCAATCAAATAACCCGAATGGGTATAAATAAGCCCCTTTCCTAGTTATAGTCATCCCGCACTTGATGCGGGATCTGTAGGGGAAGGAAAAACGATGTAGTTCAGATCCCTGATCGAGTCCGGGATAAATTTAAAGCTTGGGTTTTACCTGCTCTTAGTCTTACCTTTGCAGTCCTTCCAAAAAAGCCAAAGTGGCGGAACTGGTAGACGCGCACGACTCAAAATCGTGTTCCTTCGGGAGTGAGGGTTCGAGTCCCTCCTTTGGTACGAAAAGCCTTCAAGTATTTACTTGGAGGCTTTTTTATTTCGGGGTTTACTTTAACCTCCAAAAGAGATAGACTTGCCAGTGATGAAAATGAACCAAAGAAATATCACCTCTCTCCCTTCGGTAATGTGCTGCATTACTATGATTTCTACTATTACCCCTTAGGGGGTTCATATTTTCATATCACCTATTAGGAACTATTCCTACCTTTCGAATCACTCTCACTCAATTCACAATATTCATCGATAATTTATTATGCTCGTTTTAAAATTTGGGGGCACTTCCGTTGGCAGTGCAGAAAGCCTCGATTTAGTACGAAAGATAGTTAAGGAAAAGGCTGCTTCTTCCCCATTGGTTGTGGTAGTCTCTGCACTCGGAGGCGTTACCAACGATCTTGAAAAATGTGCTTCACTTGCAGAAAACGGAGTTGAAAGCTACTCCGAAATTCTTGAAGAAATTGAACTGCGCCATATTACTCTTTGCAATGTTCTTATCCCTGTAGCTCAACGCAGCAATACCCTTACAAGGGTTAAATTCCTTCTTAATGATTTAGAAGATATCTGCCGAGGGGTGTTCCTTATTCGCGAACTTTCTCCCCGTTCAAGCGACCAAATTCTAAGTTTTGGAGAACGTCTTTCCTCAGAAATAATTAAAGACTACTTCAAGGCTGATGATATAGATACCTCATTACTCAATCCCAGAAAGCTTATAAAAACGGATGCTCAATTTGGAAATGCGGTTGTTGATCGTGACTTAACCTTTCAGAATATTCGCAAGGATTTTGAAAAGCATTCACAGGTTAGCATTTGTCCTGGCTTTCTTGCTTCTTCAAATACTGGTAACCAGATAACCACATTGGGACGTGGGGGCTCAGACTATACTGCCTCCCTGCTTGCAGCTGCATTAGAAGCAGAAGCTCTTGAGATCTGGACCGATGTTAGTGGAATGATGACCGCCAATCCAAAGTTGGTTCCCCTTGCTCATACCATTTCAGAGTTATCCTATGAAGAAGCTATGGAGCTTTCTCACTTCGGAGCAAAGGTAATTTATCCCCCTACCATTCAGCCAGTACTGGACAAAGAAATTCCTATTCTGATAAAGAATACCTTTGCCGCTAATGATTCTGGAACACGAATCTCTAAAGAGGGTGAAATTAACGGAAGTTGGATAAAGGGTATTTCTTCGATTGACGAAGTAGCACTGTGTACACTTTCAGGTTCCGGAATGGTAGCAGTACCTAATTTCTCCTATCGATTATTCTCCGCGTTAAGTAGAGAGGCTATTAATGTGATCATGATCACACAAGCTTCGTCTGAGCATACTATCACTGTTGGTATTGATAGAATGGATGCTGAGAGAGCTAAAACTAGCATTGAAAACGAATTCAGAAATGAGATTCAGCAGCACAAAGTAAACCCTTTGGCAGTAGAAACCGGGCTATCTATTGTTGCATTAGTTGGAACAAAAATGAGAGAACAGGTTGGCGTAAGTGCTACCCTTTTTGAAACTTTGAGCGAGAATGGAATTAATGTAAAGGCGATAGCTCAGGGATCAACAGAACTAAATATTTCTGTGGTAGTCGAAAAAAGACACCTTGCCAAATCATTGAATTCTATCCATGAGAGCTTTTTCCTGTCCGATCTTAGAAAATTCAATGTATTTATGATCGGGGTAGGAAATGTAGGAAAAGCTTTTTTAGAGCAGATAAAGAAGCAGCAGGAATTTCTGGCTAAGGCTTTCCAGATAAACCTTAGTGTTACGGGGCTGGCTAATTCTCGCAAAATGCTATTCAATACAGATACTATTGACTTAGCAACCTGGGAAGCTGATTTAGACGAGTATGGAAAGTCTATGTCTCAAGAAGGTTTTGTACGGGAAATGATAGATATGAACCTGCGAAACAGCATTTTTATCGATTCTACTGCAAGTGATGATATCCCCTCTTTCTATAAACAGGTGTTATCTAATAGTATTTCGGTAGTGACTCCTAATAAAGTGGCCTGCTCATCTGATTTTGATACTTATCTGGGCCTCAAGAAGATCGCAACCAAATATCGTACACGTTTCTTGTTTGAGACTAATGTGGGAGCTGGTCTTCCGGTAGTTTCAACAGTAAGTGACTTACTTAAGAGCGGAGATCGAATCCATAAAATCCAGGCTGTTCTTTCAGGAACCCTCAATTTCTTGTTTAACACCTACGATGGTTCACAAAAATTCAGTGATGTGGTAAAAGAAGCAAAAGCTGCTGGGTATACCGAACCCGATCCCAGGTTGGATCTTAGCGGTGTGGATGTAATGAGAAAAATCCTGATTCTTGCCAGAGAAAGCGGCCACAAGCTTGAATTATCTGATATCGAAAATAACGCCTTTGTACCTGAGGAGTGCATGAATACCTCTTCTATTGAAGAATTCTATGCTAAGCTCGATGAGTATGATCATGTATTTAAGGAGCTCTATGAAAATGCAACATCAGAAGGTAAGCGCATTAAATATGTGGCTAGCTTTGAAAAAGGCGATGCAAAAACAGGTTTGGAGACCTTTGGTATAGACCATCCCTTCTATGAGCTTCAAGGAAAAGACAATATAGTGCTGTATTATACCAACCGTTATTCAGAACAACCCTTAGTTGTAAAGGGTGCGGGAGCCGGAGCTGATGTAACAGCCTCAGGTATATTTGCAGATGTTATGAGAATTACCTCCACTTGATATGGATCAAATAAAAGTATTTGCACCAGCAACAGTAGCAAATGTGGCATGCGGCTTTGATGTAATGGGCTTTGCATTAGAACATATTGGAGATGAGCTCACTATCAATCGTACTGACACTCCGGGCTTTACTATCACTGAAATTACTGGGTGTGATGGCTTACCCTTTCAGCCTGATAAGAATGTAGCTACTGTAGCTGCGCAAGCTCTTCTCAATGCAACTGACCATAATCAAGAAACAGGATTTAGCTTTAAGATCTGTAAGAAGGTAATGGGTGGAAGTGGCTTAGGTTCAAGTGCTTCTAGTTCTTCAGCAGCTGTATATGCTATGAATGAATTACTTGGAAAACCTTTCACTAAACAACAACTAGTTGCTTTTGCTATGGAAGGTGAACGTGCAGCATCTGGTCTCCCTCATGCAGATAATGTTGCTCCTTCCATTTTGGGAGGTTTTGCATTGGTTCGTAGTTACGATCCCCTGGATGTTATAGAATTAGATTATCCTTCTGAGCTAAAAGTAGCGGTTGTTCATCCTCTTATTGAAGTAAAAACTTCCGACTCAAAGAAGATTTTAAGACGCGAAGTGTCTTTGAAAGACGCCATTATTCAATGGGGAAATGTGGGAGGACTCGTTGCCGGATTAGCTAAACCTGATTTTGACCTTATTGGTCGATCGTTACAAGATGTTATCGCAGAACCTATTAGATCCATGCTTATCCCTCTTTTCAATGACGCAAAATCTATGGCTTTAGAGTCAGGAGCCTTGGGATGTAGTATTTCTGGTTCTGGGCCTTCTATTTTTGCTTTGTGCAACGATGAAGAAACTGCACAAAATATAGGAACTCAATTCAAAGACCTATATACCTCACATGACATCAAGGCTAACGTATATTTATCGGGTATTAATCCCAGGGGTACAGAGATAATAGAATGAGATACTACAGCACGAATAATAAAACGGATTTTGTATCCTTCGAAGAAGCAATATTTAAAGGATTGCCAGAGGATAACGGCTTGTATATGCCTGAGGTAATACCAGAGCTTCCTACCTCTTTTTTTGACGGTATAGATCAGCTTTCATTATCCGAAATAGGCTACGAAGTTATTTCCAGATTTATGGGAAATGAAATTGCCGATAATGAATTAAAAATTCTTGTTGAGGAAACGTTAAACTTCGAAATCCCACTTGTAGCAATAAAAGACAATATTTACTCTCTCGAGCTATTCCATGGGCCAACACTAGCTTTTAAAGATGTGGGCGCAAGATTTCTTGCGAGATGTTTAAGTCATTTCACTAAGAAAAAAGAGAAAAAACTCACAGTGTTGGTAGCTACTTCAGGAGATACAGGTAGTGCGGTAGCAAATGGCTTTTTTGGAGTACCAAATATTAAAGTGATTATTCTATACCCGTCCGGGAAAGTGAGTCATTTTCAAGAACAGCAAATGACTACCCTTGGAGAAAATATTACGGCTTTAGAAGTCGATGGTACCTTTGATGATTGCCAGGATCTTGTTAAACAAGCTTTTTTAGATAAAGAATTAAGAAGTACGCTAAATCTTACCTCCGCAAATTCAATCAATATTGCGCGTTTACTTCCGCAAAGTATTTATTACTTCTACGCCTGGTCTCAACTCCCATCTGAAAAACGTAATAAAGCTATTTTTTCTGTCCCCAGCGGTAACTTTGGAAACTTATCGGCTGGATTACTTGCACAACAAATGGGACTGCCAATTAAGAAATTTATAGCAAGTACAAATATCAACGATTCAGTACCTAACTATTTGTGGAAGGGAGATTTTGAGCCTAAAGCAAGCCAGGCCACTATCTCTAACGCTATGGATGTAGGAAATCCAAGTAATTTCGTTCGCATGCTTGACCTATTCGATCACTCTCATTCGAAAATGTCTGAGAGGGTTAGTGGTTTCGCCTATACTGACGAGTCAACTCGGATAGCTATAAAGCAAGTATACGCCTTAACCGGATATATACTTGACCCTCATGGCGCGGTAGGATATTTAGGTCTGTCAGACTATCTCACTCAACATGATGGAGCTGGAGTTGTATTGGAAACAGCCCATCCAGTAAAGTTCAAAGAAACCGTTTCTGAAGAAATTGGAGGAGTAATTAAACTCCCATCACATATAAATAATACTACTGCTTCTAAAAAGAGTATTCCATTTGATGTAAATTTTGCTGACTTTAAGGTGTTTTTAGGACAAGCTTAAGGTATTAGATGATTAATAAGTGGCTACAAGGTATTAAGTCACCTTGGTCGATTATGCTGGTTTCAATTGCAGTATCTGAAATACTGTATATTGGTATCTCCTTCTTAGTTGTTGGAGTAGTCTATCCTATTGGTATTATCTTCTCCTTCATCATTCCAGCAGTTATATCCTACCCTATCTCCTATGCTAAACAACGACTAATTGATGAAATAGAAGCTCAAAGGATTGAACTGGATCAGGTAAATACTCTTAACCAACGCCTTATCCTTACGGTTTCACATGATATAAAAGCACCAATATCCAGTATTTCGATGATGTCAGATTCAATTGCTTCAGGTGATTTGACATTAGAGGAAGTAACCCTCCATATGAAAGAGATTTCTTCAAACATTAAAGTGTTTCTCAGTTTTTTGGACGATTTACTTTGGTGGAGTAAATATCAAATGGACAAGAAGCCACTTAAGCCTGAGAGTTTTTGTACTGAGGAACTACTAAAGCAGAATCTTGAGCTCTATGAACCTATTTTGAAGGAAAAAAGAATTCAGTTAACCGCAGATAACCTTGCTTCGGAAGTATTTATAGATAAAGGTAGTTACTCGTTCGCTGTGAGAAATGTTCTTCATAATGCCATAAAGTATTCCGCTGGTTCTTCTGAAATAAAGATTTCCGTAAATAAAAATGGGAAATTCGTTACTACTAAAATTGAAGATAGTGGGCAAGGAATTCCAAAAGAAAAGCTCAATAAAATACTCTCAAGAGGTTTATATATTTCCGAAAAAGGAACTAATGGAGAGTCTGGGATAGGTTTCGGGCTACGGGCAACAATCGACTATATTGAAAATCAAGGCGGAAAACTTATTATTGATTCAGTTGAGAATAAAGGAACATCTGTTTCAATAATGACCCCTTACCCCTAACATGTCTTCTTTCTTGAATTGGAATATCTGGAATAGAATTAGGTAGAGAAACCAAGTAGTTATTCTGGCTTTATTTCCTGTTTTTCGTTATTAGTTAATGGTTATTGGAAAGATGATTCACCAATAACCATTAACTAATAACCAATGAAGCACTACAATGAAAATAACATACACTTTAGGGATAATCGTAGTCTATGCATTTGTAGTATCATGTAGCTCTATGAAAACTTTAGAAGTAAATACTCAGACTTTAAGCGATGAACAATTGTTAAGGGTTTCCTACAACAGTGAAATTGCGGGGGAAGAACGCGACTATTTCTTGTATCTACCAAAAGGCTATGAAGAAGATTCTGAGAAAGAATGGCCTGTGCTAATGTTTTTACATGGTAACGGAGAACGTGGAAATGGAAAAGATGAACTCGATTTTTCAATGGTACATGGTCCGTTAATGGAGGCTTGGGTTCAAAAAAGAGATCTCCCCTTCATTATCATCAACCCTCAGCTACATATGTTTGGTTTGGATACTATGGGTATTGATTATTTAACCTATCGCGATCCAAATAATATACCCAGGCGACTTGATGTTGGAGTTCCAGATAGAGACACCGATTTCCCTACGGATGGAGGAATGAATGCGGAAGTTCCCGTCTCAGAGTTTAGTGAAGAACTTCCATTAAGCGAATTTGGCTGGGACCGTGTTCAAAACGATTTGATAGGTATGATAGATTATGTTACCGAAAATTATCAGGTGGATTCAAAAAGGATATACTTGTCTGGCTTGAGTTATGGAGGATTTGGAACCTGGTATATGGCCAGCCATTATGCGAACCGTTTTGCTGCGGTAATTCCGGTTGTAGGTTGGGGGCATCCTTCCTTAATGCCTTCCATAGCTGATGCACAGCTTCCTGTCTGGGCTTTTGCGGGAGGAAGGGATTATGTAATCGAAAAAAAGTACTTCTATAAAGGGCTTAATCAGTTAGAAGAACTTGGGCATACTAATGTGATATTTACAGTCCACGAAGATATGGGGCATGATGCCTGGAAACGTGTCTATGCAGGTGAAGATGTGTATAACTGGCTTCTAGGTCACAGTATTGACTAAACTGTTGAATGAAGTAAAAGCTGATCAAAAATTTAAATCCTGTTTGATGCTTCAAGCAGGATTTTTTTATTTCCAAAATGCAGAATAGCCCTTTTGAATTTTATGATTCGCAGCCCGAACCGACCAGGAGCTGCTTATTCGCGTTGAGAGATATCATTCTGGAATATCATCCTTCCTTCCGAGAAACCGTTAAATATGGAATGCCTTGCTTCGTGTTCAACAAGAAACATTTTTGTTATTTATGGACAGATAAAAAGTCGGGCCATCCTTATATTTTGATGGTTGAAGGAAATAATATCGAGCATCCTTCATTACAATCAGGGACAAGAAGCAGAATGAAAATATTACCGATTAATCCTAACGAGGATATACCCTTAAACACGATTCATGAAGTTTTTGAATTAGGATTAACCTTTTATAGCTGATCTTTTAGTGAAGTATTTAACTCTCTCCCTACTCTTATTCCTTTTTTCTCTTTCACAGATTCAATGCACTCAAATTGAATCCAAGCCATTGGATACTGATCCTATTGAACCCCTTATAAGTGATACTCTTAATAGTTTTCTACTCGATTTCGAAAGAGATTTTGCTAATGGAATGCAAGAACTTCGTATCCCAGGAGGTGCAGTTGTTCTCATGAAAGATGGAAACATCATTTATGAGAAAGGATTTGGTGTACTAGAAAGTGGAGTAACAGGTGAGGTAAATGAGCATACTGTTTTTCGGCTTGGTAGTGTATCAAAAGGTTTTGCATCAGTATTAGCTGGTACTTTGGTTGAAGACAGTTTAATTGCATGGGAAGATCCAGTAGTAGAACATTTTGAAACTTTTGAATTGCATGATGCCGAACAAACGAAGCGTGTGGAAATACAACATATTTTATCCCACACCTCCGGTTTACCTCGTCATGCATATACCAATCTGGTTGAAGACGGTCTCTCATTATCTCGCATTATTTCCCGCCTTGATCAGGTTCCTCTGATTAGCCAGGAAGGAGAACAGATTGCTTATCAAAATGCCGGATATGCAGTAATAGAAAAAGTATTAGAAGAGAAAACGAATACCGACTTTAATACCCTACTACAGGAAAGGCTTTTTGAACCCCTAGGCATGGAACATACATCTAGTACACATGACGTACTTAGGATCACTGAGAATAAAGCAGAACCACACCTATATAATTCTCGCATGGGTAAGAGAGTTTCTGTTCCTATTACAAAAAAGTATTATAACGCCGTTTCTGCTGGTGGAATAAATGCTTCGATTTCTGACATGGGTAAATGGCTGCAACTTTTAGTAGGAAAACATCCCAATATCATTCACCCAAACGTGCTTGATGAAATATATACCCCTATCGCTACCATTAATAACAAAAGGTTCAGCAGGTATTGGGATGGAGTAAATGAATCGCATTACGGTATGGGTTGGAGAGTACTATATAATGGCTCACAAAAAATTGTTTACCATGGTGGTTATGTTAATGGATACAGAAGCGAAATTGCCTTCGATAAAGAGACTCAAACAGGTATCTGTATTCTAATTAATGCTCCGTCCCGGTTTCCCCTTGAGATAATCCCGGCTTATTTTGAGGAAATAGCACTAATCAATTAGTTCACTGTCCTTAAGCCAGTCTTTTAGGCGATTAGGCCACCCGGAAATGGATTCAAGATCAGATCGATATCCCATATTAAAGGCATGATCGCCAAAACCATAGATATGAGCTTCAAAATGTACTCCCGCCTTTCTATAAGCACTTAAGAGTTTTAACACAGGATCAGAACAGCACTCATCATTATTAGAAACTATTGCAAAAGTAGGTGGAGCATCTTTTGATACAGCTTCGGGAATAAACAATGGTCCGGGATAAACAAGTATCTGAAAATTAGGTTTTGAGCTTATAGTGTCAATATCATCTCCACTTGCTTGATGTTCATTCCCCTTTCCATAAGCTACCAAGGCTGAAGTTTCTCCTCCAGCTGAAAACCCAAAGACACCAATTCTATCAGGATCAATGCCCCATTCATCAGCATAATATCTTGCTACTCTCACACCCCTATGTGCATCCTGTGCATTATGAGTTTCCAAGCTGTAAGGAGATCCCTCCTGCCTAGCCAATCGGTATTTGACAACTATGGCATGAATACCCAAGCTGTTTAAAAACTTAGCGGGATTAACACCTTCTGAATTATATACCAAGTTTTGATGCCCACCTCCAGGAAAAATTACCATAGCTGTACCGTTAGCTATACTGTCTGGGGCAAGAAATACATTCGCCGTAGGGTTATGGACATTTCGGACCCACCAGTCTCCGGAAAGTTCCGGTTCGTCTTTTAACTGTTCGAAGCCAGGGGCTCCTTCTTCCCAGAGCGGGATAATGAGAGGTTGTGCAATGGCATTTATTGAAAGGCCTAATAACAGTGTTACTAGAATTGATGGTAGTAAGAGTTTATTCATTGCAGTATTTTGTTTACGTCCGTTATTTACCGACCAAGCGAAACCAATAACGTGAATAAATTCCAAAATTTAAATTTCTCTTCTTTAGGTGATTTCCTGGACTATTTGCCAGATAATGAATTAGAAATTGTAGAAGAGCTAAGAGCTTTGGTTTATGAGTGCATCCCTGATTGCAAAGAAAAATTAAGTTATAACGTCCCATTCTTCTCTCGAAACAGAACGATCTGTTTCATTTGGCCGGGATCAGTTCCCTGGGGAACTATTAAAGAGGGAGTAATTCTTGGATTTAGCCGCGGAAATCTATTATCCGATTATGCTGGGTACCTTGAAAAAGGAACACGAAAAAGTGTGTATACCAAAACCTTTCTCCATGTTGATGAGATTGATCCCCAATTGATAAGAGACTATCTATTTGAAGCATTAGAAATCGATTCTCATTCAAATAAAAAATCATGAAGCACACCTATCATATCCATGGAATGAGTTGTAACGGCTGCAAGACTCATGTTAAGGAAGCGCTAAGCAATGTAGAAGGAGTTTCCTCTGTAGAAGTGGATTTAGAAAAAGCTGAAGCTACCATTTATATGGATACTCACGTGGATGTAACTGTTTTTCAGGAAGTATTAAGTGAATCAGGTGGCCACTATACCATACATTCTCATGGAGCGAAGGTAAAGAAGCCTCCCTCACCAAAAAAAAATGGCAAACCCACTGGCAAATATTACTGCCCCATGCAGTGTGAAGGAGATAAAACTTATGATCAGCCTGGAGCTTGCCCGGTTTGTGGAATGGACCTGGTTCCTCTTATTGGAGACGAAGACACAGAAGAGCAGAGGTATAAGGAATTGCTTAATAAGTTCTGGATATCGGTAGCTTTTACTCTTCCCATCTTCATAATAGCGATGAGTGAGATGGTACATAACAATCCGCTCTATGACCTTATGGACATACAAGTTTGGAACTGGATACAATTCACTCTTTCTATACCCGTCGTTTTCTACTCTACCTGGATGTTCTTCGAAAGAGCCTGGCGTTCTTTGATTACCTGGAATTTGAACATGTTCACTTTGATAGGTATCGGAGCTGGTATTGCCTGGGTATTTAGTGTTGTGGCATTAGTCTTACCTGATATTTTCCCGGAAGAGTTTAAATCGGATGCAGGCTTTGTACATCTCTATTTTGAGTCTGCCACTGTAATTCTTACCCTGGTTCTCCTAGGTCAGGTATTAGAAGCTAAGGCTCATTCCCAGACTAACTCGGCCATCAAAGAATTGATGAAATTAGCTCCTAATATCGCATTGCGAGTTGATAATGATGGAAATGAAGAAGAAATAGCCATTGAAGAAATCCAGATTGGAGATCGACTAAAAGTAAAGCCTGGAGAAAAAATACCTGTTGATGGCTCTGTTATAAGCGGTCAAAGTTCTGTAGACGAATCTATGATTTCAGGTGAACCTATTCCCGTATTGAAAACAGACGGTGAGAAAGTAGTTTCTGGTACCATAAATGGAACGGGTACATTTGTAATGGAAGCTCAAAAGATTGGCAAGGACACCCTTCTCTCTCAAATTATTGAGATGGTAAATAATGCGAGTCGAAGCCGAGCTCCAATTCAAAATCTTGCCGATAGAATTTCCAGCTGGTTTGTTCCTACGGTTCTCTTTATTGCTTTAACAACCTTTCTCATTTGGTTATTCTTTGGTCCGGAACCTGCTGAAGTTTATGCCCTGGTAAATGCTATTGCTGTACTCATTATCGCTTGTCCATGCGCATTGGGCCTCGCCACACCAATGTCGGTAATGGTAGGCGTTGGAAAAGGGGCTCAATCAGGCGTACTTATCAAAAATGCAGGCACATTTGAAGAGCTTAACGATGTTGATGTTATCCTTGTCGACAAAACAGGAACCATCACAGAAGGAAAACCGACTGTGGAACATATTGAAACTCTTAACGGATTTAATGAAGAGCAGGTCCTTAAGTATGCAGCCTCAATAAACAAAGAAAGTGAACACCCACTAGCAAAAGCGATTACTGATTATGGGAAAGAGAAAAATACAGATGTCCTACCAGTTTCCAACTTTGAATCCATTATTGGAAAGGGAGTTCAAGGCGCTTTTGGAGGAGTCAATATCCTGCTTGGCAATAAAAAGCTTATAAAAGAAACCGGAGCTGAAGCTGAGGCATTTTTAAAAGAAGGAAAAACAGTTTCATGGCTATCTATTGAGGATAAGCTTGCTGGCTTTATAGTTATCTCTGATCCAATCAAAGAAAGCAGTATAGAGGCTATAAAAGAGCTTCATGAATTAGGTAAGCAGGTAATCATGTTGACGGGAGATAATCCTCATACGGCAAAATATGTAGCAGATAAAGCTGGAATAGATGGATATAAAGCTGAATGCCTTCCCGAAGATAAATTTAATGAAGTACAACGGTTACAAAATGAAGGTCTAAAAGTGGTTATGGCTGGAGATGGTATTAATGACGCCCCAGCTCTTTCTCAAGCTGATGTAGGCATTGCTATGGGAACTGGTACTGATGTAGCGATAGAAAGTGCCTCTATTACTTTGGTAAAGGGTGATTTGCAGGGAATTGTTAAAGCGCTTAAGCTGAGTCATTCAGTATTGACGAACATCAAACAAAACCTCTTCTTTGCTCTTATCTACAATACTCTTGGAATCCCGATCGCTGCGGGCTTACTCTTCCCTGTTTTTGGGATTTTACTTTCTCCGATGATAGCAGCACTAGCAATGAGTTTTAGTTCGGTAAGTGTAATAGGGAATTCTTTACGATTAAAACAGATCTCATTTACTTAGTGATACCGCATGATGTACAAAAGAAACAAAATAGAACTTGAAGAAAATGGATATTCCATTTTATCCGACTTGTATTCAGATCGAGAAATAAGCCAGATCTTAGCCTGTATTGAAAGTACTGAACAAGGCGGAGAGTCATTTATGAAAGCAAAAGATCTATTTGCTATCAGGCAGCTTATTAAGAATGTTCCAGAATTGACCGGATTATTGTTTAATGGAAAACTAATCGAACTACTTTCTGATCTTTCTGAATCCGAATATTTTCTTACCAAAGCAATCTATTTTGATAAACCCGGAGAATCGAATTGGTTCGTTGCCTATCATCAAGATTTGAGTATATCGGTCGACAAGAAAGTCGAATTGGAAAACTACTCGAATTGGACATTTAAAAAAGGACAATACGGAGTTCAACCACCTATTGAGATTTTACAAGACACAATAACTATCCGTATTCATTTGGACAAAACGGACGAAAAAAACGGAGCTTTAAAAATAATCCCGAAGTCTCATTTAAACGGAATAATACGTACCGGATCAAAAGGCTGGGATATTGAAAATGAAGTTGTCTGTAAAGTAGAAAAAGGCGGAGCAATGCTAATGAAACCACTAGCTTTACATTCCTCAAACAGAACAACGAACGGAAAGAAAAGACGAGTAATACATTTAGAGTTCAATAACCATCAGCTTACCAAACCCTTAGCTTGGTTGGAATACTATGTAATAAAATCTTAGGTGGCTTTATAGCAAATAAAAAGAGTTGGTTTAGATCCCAGGTCAAGTAGTAAGGGATGACTAGAAACTAGACAGAAAAACTCTCGCCACAGGAACAGGTGCGGTTAGCATTAGGGTTATTGAAGTGAAAACCCTGCCCTTCAAAACCGTCTGTATAATCCAGCTCAGTTCCAGCGAGATAAAGGAAGCTTCTCATATCAACCAGTACTTTCAACCCATTAACATCAAAAACCTGATCCTGGTCAGTAGGAGTAATCTCACTAGAAAAGTCGAGATCGTAAGTAAGACCTGAACAACCACCGCTAACTACGCCAACTTTCAGAAGCGCATCAGTAGATACACCCTGCTCGCTGCGAATTTCTTCAATTCGCTTATAAGCACGTTCGCTGATGGTGATCTCTCCCATTGGTCTACTTTTTAAACAGAGATTACCTGAATTTCAGGATCAATTCTTTTAACCATGCTTTCAATAGCATAGAGCGTTCCAGTACTAGCAGTTGGACAGGTACCACAAGCACCCTGGTAGTGTACTTTCAGGCGATTATTCTCAAGTCCAAGTACCTTTAGTCCACCACCATCTGCCAGAAGATATGGTCGTACCTGATCATCAAGCATACGGTTAATTTCCTGCAAACGAGGATCATCAGATTCCATAGCTTCTTTACTTACATGTACTTCTGAATCATCTTCGAAATCTAATTTTGGCTGAGCTTCACGAATTGGAGGTGCTAATTTTCTGAGGAGCTCAGACCAAACAGCGTTACCATCTTGAGTAACGGTAATGTATTTGTCCACATAATACACGTTTATCACATTATCGATAGCAAATAGAGCTGAAGCCAACTCATCTCCTTCTGCTTCAATACTGTTTTCAAATGAACGGGTTACTCCATTTGTAAGTGGCTCATCCAAAACAAACCGCATTGCATCTGGATTCGGTGTGCGTTCTATTTCTTTAATTTTTGCCATATCTGTATCTCTTTAACTAAAAAATTCTTTGGTGTATTCAATTCCTTCCACCAGGCGATCAATATCTTCTTCATTATTGTAAAAAGAAATAGATGCCCTAAGCGTACCGGGAATTTTAAAATGGTCCATTACAGGCTGTGCACAATGGTGCCCTGTTCTTACTGCTATTCCTTCTTTATCAAGAATTGTGCCAGCATCGGTAGGATGTATTCCATCTAACAGAAAAGAAATTACGGAAGTTTTTTTGTCAGAGGTACCTACGATAGTTAATCCGTCAATATCGGTCAATCTTTGGGTTGCATATTCAACCAGCTCTGCTTCACGTTCAGAAATAGCCTCCATTCCTATTTCGGATAGAAAATCGATAGCAGTTCCAAGCCCAATTCCTGCTGCAATTGGCGGAGTACCTGCTTCAAACTTATGGGGAAGATCATTCCAGGTAGTTTTCTCAAACGTAACCCGGTCAATCATATCTCCACCGCCTCTATATGGAGGCATAGCTTCAAGTAGCTCTTTTTTTCCATATAGGATGCCAAAACCTGTAGGCCCACACATCTTGTGAGCAGAAAAAGCATAAAAGTCTGCATTTAGTTCTTGCACATCTACGGTAGAATGTGGAACAGCCTGAGCACCGTCAAGAAGTACTGGAATATTTCTTTCGTGCGCAGCTTCAATAATTTCCTTAACGGGATTTACTGTTCCCAGAGCATTAGAAACATGTATTACTGAAACAAAACAGGTCTTATCAGACAACAAACTATAAAAAGTATTCATATCAAGAACACCTTGATCACTCATTGGGATAACTTTCAGTATTGCTCCCGTTTGTTCTGCAACTATTTGCCAGGGCACAATATTGGCATGGTGCTCCATCTCAGAAACAATGATCTCATCCCCTTCTTTGAAATGAGTTCTGCCATAGCTGTTTGCTACCAGATTAATAGAATCAGTAGTACCAGTAGTATAAATTATCTCCTCTAAATGTCTGGCGTTGATAAGATTACGTACTTTTTCCCTGGTCGACTCATACTCATCAGTAGCATGCTGACTTAATGAATGGATACCCCGATGAACATTTGCATGTTCTTTACTGTGATAGGCATTTAATCGGTCAATAACCCGTTTAGGCATTTGACTACTGGCACCATTATCGAGGTAGACCAATGGTTTCCCATTTACAGACTGGTTTAACACAGGAAATTGATCACGAACCTTTTCCCAGTTGATAGCAGATGATATGTCTGTTTTTGATTGGCTCATTGTCTCAATTGTCATCCTGAGCATACTTGCGAAGGATCTGACCGGATAAACCCACCCGTTTAGATTCTTCGGCAGTGGCCTCAGAATGACCGGTTAATTACTTTCCGTCTCTATTCGTGTATTTAATTACTTCATCAAGAAGCATCTTTTCCACAGACTCCACTTCCATACTCTCTACACTTTCTAAAGCAAAAGCATACACGAGTAATTCTCTGGACTTCTGCTCTGTAAGTCCTCTACTCTGTAGATAAAACACTTCCTCGTCTTGCAGCTGACCTATAGTTGCTCCATGAGAACAACGCACATCATCAGCAAAAATCTCAAGTTGAGGTTTAGTATGTACTTTGCCTGTATCAGAGATCAATAAATTTCGGTTTTCCTGAAAAGAATCAATTTTTTGAGCATCCTTTGCTACAAAAATCTTCCCGTTGAAAATCGAATGAGCAGTATCATTAACTACTACTTTATGTAATTGATGGCTATTACCATGAGCATAGCGGTGATCCATGATTGAGTGGGTATCAGCGATTTGCTCCCCATCAATCAAAACGAGTCCATCAACAGTAAAGTCTACTTCTTCTGCGTTTTGAATTACCCTTGGCTCATTTCTAAATAGCTTGGCACCAAGACAAATAGTATATGAATGATATTCAGCATGCTTATCCAGAGCTGCTATTGGTCGGGATACATGAGAAGCTTGCTTAGAATCGCGCTGAATTCGGGCATGATGAACATTAGATGTAGTAAACATCTTGAATTCAGTAACTGGAACATTCAGATATACATTGTCTGCTAAACCAATATGCTCCTCAATAATGGTTGCTTTTGAGAACATCTCTCCTACATAAAGTAATCTAGGAGTAGCGTAGAATGGTTTCTCAGCATCAGTAAAGATGTTCAAAATGTGAATAGGCGCTTCAACAACGGTCTCTTCTGCTACATGAATGAATGCTCCATCATTGAAGGCAGCATCATTAAATGGAGCAAATACATCATCCTCATAATTGGTGATCGTTCCCAAATAAGATTTAACGGAATCATGATCTGCGTTATCAGCAAGGTTTCCTACTACTACACCATGAGGAAGGTCATCTATTGAAGAGAGAGACTCATTATACTCTCCATTTACAAATACCAATCTCGAATTCATTGCTTCAGGCAGGTAGTATTCAGAAATGTCTCCCACTTCATGAGTACCAGCTTGATCAACAGAAACAAAAGAGTTCTTTGTAATGGATTTCAGATCAATAAATCTCCAATCTTCATCTTTACGTGTAGGAAATGCAACTTCATTAAGCGTAGCTCTACCACGCTCATTGATCGCTCTAATAGAGATAGAAGTCCCTTTGGGCTCTATTTCTCCACTAATATAATCTAACAGGGTACTTTTTTGAATTACTTCACTCATTACTGAGCCTCACCATTTACAGCAAATTCCTTTTGAAGGCCATCGTATCCGTTAGCCTCAAGTTCTTCTGCCAACTCAAAGCCGCCAGACTTCACAATCTTACCATCCATCATTACATGTACATGATCAGGTTTGATATAATTAAGCAATCTTTGATAGTGTGTGATCATTACAATCGCTTTTTCATCGCTTGCAATCTTGTTTACACCATCCGATACAATTTTAAGTGCATCGATATCCAACCCTGAATCTGTTTCATCCAGGAAAGATAATTTGGGATCTAATACCGCCATCTGGAAGATTTCATTTTTCTTCTTCTCACCTCCAGAAAAACCAGTATTGATTGAACGACTTAGGAACTCGTCTTTCATTTCAATGATATCAAGTTTGCTTTCGATGTAATCTTCGAATTCTAGAGGATCTAATTCTTCTCGTTCATTAGCCCTGGCTATGGTGTTATAAGCCTCACGGAGTAATGTTTTATTGGTGATACCTGGCACCTCTACCGGATACTGGAAAGCCAGAAACAAACCAAGATGTGCTCTTTCATCAGCGTCCATCTCAGTGATATCCTCACCTTCAAAAAGGATTTCACCATCAGTTACTTCGTATTCAGGATGACCGGATACTACTTTAGAAAGGGTGCTTTTACCACTTCCGTTAGGTCCCATTATAGCGTGAATCTCTCCTGCTTTCACATTGAGGTTCACACCCTTCAGGATTTCAATTTCTTCGCCCTCTACTTTGGCATGTAAGTTTTTTATTTCTAGCACTGTCTTGTCGTCTTTTTGGTTTTGAATTTTTTCTTAGTGGTCATTCTGAGCGAAAGCGAAGAATCTAACCGAATATTCGACTAGATCCTTCGGTAGTAACCTCAGGATGACCAAATAATGAATACTATGGCCTATCCTACCGAGCCCTCTAGTTTAACATCTAATAGTTTATTGGCTTCCACCGCGAATTCAAGTGGTAACTCCTTCAATACATCCTTTACAAATCCATTGATGATCATAGATATCGCGTCCTGCTCACTTATCCCGCGTTGCATCAAATAGAAAATCTGCTCCTCACCTACTCTTGAAGTAGTTGCTTCATGCTCCACACTACTAGAAGCATTTTCTGAAGAGATGTAAGGGAAAGTATGAGCACCACATTCCTGACCAATTAACATAGAATCACATACTGAGTAATTCTTTGAGCCGAAAGCTTTCTTTCCAATCTTAACTTCGCCTCTGTAACTATTGTTAGATCTGCCAGCCGAAATACCTTTCGAGATAATGGTACTCTTGGTATTCTTTCCAAGGTGAATCATTTTGGTACCAGTATCAGCCTGCTGCCTTTTTGTAGTTACAGCAACAGAGTAAAATTCTCCTATTGAATCATCTCCTTGGAGAATTACACTTGGGTACTTCAAAGTAACCGCAGATCCCGTTTCTAATTGGGTCCACGAGATTTTAGAATTTCTTCCTTTACAGATTCCTCGCTTGGTTACAAAGTTGTAGATACCTCCTCTGCCTTCTTCATCTCCGGAATACCAGTTCTGAATAGTAGAATATTTAATATCAGCATTATCTAAGGCTACCAATTCAACCACAGCTGCATGTAATTGATTCTCATCGTACATCGGAGCTGTACAACCTTCCAGATAGCTTACACTTGAGCCTTCTTCTGCCACTATAAGCGTTCGTTCAAATTGACCTGATTCCATGTTATTGATCCGGAAATATGTCGAAAGCTCCATTGGGC
The DNA here is from genome assembly GCA_003712055.1 of Balneola sp. Lineage (NCBI taxonomy): Bacteria > Pseudomonadati > Balneolota > Balneolia > Balneolales > Balneolaceae > Balneola > Balneola sp. Next base: position 144,400 of record RHLJ01000001.1, on the reverse strand, counting down.
ACTTTGTATTTTTTGGGATATAGCAAAATGATCCATCCGAAAATACTGCTGAATTAAGTGCCGAATAGAAGTTATCTCTTACAGGTACTACCGAAGCCAAATATTTTTTAACCAATTCAGGATGTTCCTGGATAGCTTCTGACATAGAGCAAAAAATTACTCCTGCTTCTGCAAGTTTTTCCTTGAACGAGGTGAATATGGAAACACTATCAAAAACGGCATCAACGGCTACGCCTGAAAGCATTTTTTGCTCTTCTAATGGAATGCCCAGTTTCTCATAGGTCTCAAGAATGTTTGGATCTACTTCATCAAGACTATCTAACTGAGGTCTTTGCTTAGGAGCTGAGTAATAGAGAAGATTTTCAAAATCCGGAGACTTGTAGGTAGCATTAAACCAGGATGGTTCTTCCATTTCCTTCCAGGCATGATAAGCGTTTACACGAAATTCAGTCATCCATTCCGGTTCATTCTTTCGCTTAGATAATTCCCTTACAATCTCTTCACTAATTCCTTTTGGAAACTCTTCATACTCTACATCGGTGGTGAATCCATACTTATATTCTTCACCGATCATCGATTCGAGAGCTTTCACTTCATCGTTTAATTCTTCGCTCATGTAATTTCTTGTTTATACAGTTGATTAGGTAACCGTGTATTTGATTAATCCGTTCAACTTTTTTCCGCTTATTTAGAACGGTTCAAAGATACTAAATCCCTCTCTTAGAACTAAATAGCAAGCGATTGAGAGTTTCTATTAAGAGGATATGTATTCTTCTATGAGAACTTTCTTAGAAGTTTTCTGTAATTCTCTCTTTTAAGATGAAAAAAGAAGCTAACTATGGAATTCGTACTTCCAATAATTTCGAATTTACAGACGGATGCAGCTCAAGAAAATCCAAACTGTTAGGAATGAGAATTGAATCTCCCAATTCATATTCAACTTTGCCTTTTTGGAATTCAATAATACCTTCACCTTGGATACACATCAAAATAATACAGGAGTCAAAAGCTGTATAATCTCTTTTAATGGTTTCGGAAATGGAAAGTCGATTCGTTACAAAATATTGACTATTACCAATTTCTATTTCTGTAGATGAGACGTTATATCGTGTTTTATATTCATCATAGAAATCATAATCTATGGCGTCTACTGCTTCTTCTACATGAAGTTCTCTTCCTACTCCATTCGCATCTACCCTGTCGAAATCATAGATCCTGTATGTGATATCTGAAGTTTGCTGGATTTCAGCAATCAATAATCCTTTTCCAATGGTATGTACCCTTCCTGCAGGCAAAAAGAATACATCATCATTAAACACTCGTTCCCTGTTCAGGATGTCGGTCAGATTTCCAGCTTCAAAAACCTCTAAATACTCATCTTTGTTTGTTTGCTTATTGAAGCCTGAAATAAGTGTAGCTCCTTCATCTGCTTCCACTACATACCACATTTCTGTTTTACCAAAAGAGTTATGCCTTTCCATTGCTAATGTATCATCCGGATGAACCTGAATGGATAGATCATCATTAGCATCAATGAATTTGATGAGTAAGGGAAATTTAGATCCAAACTTCCCGAATACTTTCTCTCCAACCAATTCACCTTTGTATTCATTGATCAACTCAACCAGGGATTTCCCTTTTAGCTCTCCTTCGGAAACAATAGAAATATCACCTTCAACTCCGGAGATTTCCCAGCTTTCACCACAGTTTTTAGAATCACCAATGGGTTTATCTAATACGATTCCAAGCTTTTCTCCTCCCCAGATTTTGTCTTTTAGGATGGGGGTAAATTTTAGTGGATATAGGTTTTTGCTCATCGTTTTCTTGTTGTCATCCTGAGCATACTTGCGAAGGATCTAATTGAATATCAACCCAGTAAGATTCTTCGGAAGTGTCCTCAGAATGACTAGCTATTTTTTTGTTATTTCAACTCATCAAAGCCGCCAGGCAACTTGTATTTACAATATCTTCCCAGGAACATCCCCTTGATAAATCCATCATAGGTTTATTCAATCCCTGAATGAGTGGTCCAATTGCTGAAGCTCTTGCTAATCTTTCAGTAATCTTATAGGCAATATTTCCAGCATCCAGATTTGGAAATATGAATACATTCGCATTCCCTGCTACTATAGATCCAGGAGCTTTCCGTGTTCCTACTTCCTTAAGTAAAGCGGCATCAAATTGTAACTCACCATCAATGTTTAGCTCTGGTTGACGCCCTTTTGCAATTTCATAAGCTCCTCTAACAAGTTCCACCTGCTCATGTTTCGCACTTCCTTTGGTAGAAAATGAAAGCATCGCAACATTAGGAGTTTCACCAGTAACGGCCTTATGGCTTGAGGCTGAGTCAATAGCAATGGATGCCAGTTGATCTGAAGTGGGATATGGAACTACGGCGCAGTCTCCGTAGGAGAACACTCGCCCATCTGTTAAGCACATAAGAAAGATACTAGATACTACCGTAGAGCCAGGTTTTAAGCCAATAGTTTGAATAGCAGCGCGAAGCACATCTCCTGTTGTTGAGACGGATCCTGCTACACAACTATCCGCATCTCCTTCTGCAATCATAGAAGCTCCAAAATAAAGGGGGTCTTTTACCACTTCTAAAGCTTGCTCCAGGGTTATTCCTTTGTGCTTTCTCTTCTCATAGAAAGAAGTAGCGTACTTCCTAAGTTGTGTATTTGATGATGGGTTTATTAATACACTCTCTAGTTCTTCAGGTACACTAACACCATTATCAATGAGGATTATCTTACATAGATTATTTTCAAGCAGAAACTTCGCTGCTTCTTGAACGCGAGGATCAGAAGATCGAGGAAGAACAATAGTTTTGTTTAGTAAAGCCGCTTTTTCGCGTATTAGTTTGATAAAATCCATCAATCGACCAGATCCAAATTTGTTTCTCCAAAGTAAATGATTTGTTGGGGCTGATTGTGCAATCTTCTTGAAGTGTAATCTACATTTCTTTGAAGGTGATTGATTATGCCTGAAATATTACTCTCCCCATTTTTAATAGCATCAGCTATATAATAAGTAAAGATGCTATGTCTTTTCTGATCTCCATTAGCAATAGAGTAATCTCTGGATCGCTGAGTTTCGGTAGAGCTAAAAATAATTGCCGAATTAGGATTGTTTTGAAGTACAGACTCACCGAAATATTCTATTGAGCCAGGTTCTTCCTGAGCCACAAAGTCAAGATCGGCCAGTACTACAATTTCTTCAACATCTAGTGTACTAATACTATTTACCAGACTATTTAATGAAAAACTTTGATTAGAACCGGTAGTGGACAAAAACCTAATTCGTTCCTCTTCATCAGATCTAACATATCCCGATAAATAGACTACCAACTGCTTCTGAGGTCTTCTAAAGCGGGTTGCTAATCTGGTATAAGCAAGAGAAAGCTGTTGCTGATTTTCGATGTCATATGCTTTTATGATGTTTGAGAAAGGAATACCCAAAGCATTCTGAAAGTATTCTTCCATCAAACGGGCATCACGATCAGCAAAAGGTCGTTCCGGGTAATTTCTCTGATAACCTCCATTCACCAACATGAATACAAGCGTACTATCATTTCCAGTGCGTAAGGTTGGAATGCTTGTTTCTACATCTACATTACCAAATGGAATGTTTGGTATCGCAAAAATTGAAAGTTGAGAGGCAAACTCTGAAGGCCTCCAAATTGGATAGGCATCCGTTTTTGAGATCCATGTTTCTGAGATTCCATATAACACTTTATACCAGGTAGAATCTTCTGATACCATTTTCATCTGACTTCCAAACGCAAGGTCCGTAAGCACATTATTTTCATCAAAATCCGGAGCATCTCTTAATGCAGTAATTTGGGATGAAACAATCACAAAACTATCGAAGATATCCTTTAATGAGATGCTTTCTCTATACGTTTCTCCGTTAAAGTAAACTTCAAGTTCTACATCATCGCTACTATCATATTCAAAGGCCTCAGGATTTAAATCCTCTATCAAGTTAATGGAGTAGGTTGATCCATTAGGTTTAATTTCTTTCTCTCCAACAAGAATTTCACTCTTATAAAAAATTGAATATGTAGCTCGCAAATCAGATTCCGGAGCTGCTGTTACAACCTCAACCTCTGTTGTACTACCGGTTTTCCTAAGCAAACGACTTTCTCCTGTTGGAGTTGGATCTCCATACGCTTTCATATTCAATACTGAGGCCAGCCCAATTACCCCAGCAGCCCCATATAGGATATATTCTGTATTACTATCACTGCCCGGATCTTTATTATCAGCAACGATATTTCCTGCTCCAATGGCCAACCCAGAACCAATTAACCCAAAAAGAATTGATCGAAAAGTTGGACGATATCTTTGTATGTATCTGTCCGTTCGAACTCTAAGAGCATACTCAAACGTATTTTCTGCTTTTAGCTGGTAAGAAACTATGGGCGTTTGTGGTGAGATAGCTCCACTTCGTTCAAGAAATTTTCTTGAACTCAATAGCTCAAAGTCATTCCTGTCTACTTCCTGTTGATTTTCAACTACCCATTTCGAACTGGAACATGCAGTAGTAATAGCTAAAAAAAATATCCCTATAAACCGGAGTTTTTTCATAAAACTTAGTTGCAAATTATGCCCATGGAGTTTGTCTGGCAGCAATAGCAATTTTAGCAGAATCAATTGCTATTACCAGTTCTTCATTCGTCGGGATAACGTAAATATCTACCTCTGAGTCTGCTGCACTTACTTTTTTATCATCAGGTACATTTTTATTCAAGGTCTCATCTAGTTTGATTCCAAGCCCGTCCATTTCCTTTAAGATTAAAGAACGAATTTGGGGAGAATTTTCACCTATTCCTCCAGTAAAAACAATTGAATCGGCTCCATTTAGTGCACCTATATAAGATGAAATATATTTTTTTACTCGATAGCAGAATACTTCGATAGCCTCTTTGCACCTTCTGTCACCATTTTCGGCTTCTTCTATCAAATCGCGCATATCAGCTGCATAACCACTCAGTCCTAATAACCCGCTATGCTTATTTAATAAAGCATGAACATTAGCTAGAGATAATTCTTCTTTCTCTATGAGGTAGAATAAGATAGACGGATCAAGATCTCCACTCCTTGTTCCCATTACAAGTCCTTCTAAGGGAGAAAAACCCATACTGGTATCATAAGAATGACCGTCTTTAATGGCTGTAACTGAGGCGCCATTTCCGAGGTGACAAGTAATTACTTTAGATCCTTCTTTTTTTGTCCCACTCAATTCGAAGTATTGACGACTTACATAATAATGAGAGGTTCCATGAAAGCCGTACCTTCGGATTTTATATCTCCTGTATAACCTGTTCGGAATGGCATAAAGATAGGCATGAGCAGGCATTGAATGATGGAATGCGGTATCAAAAACAGCCACATGAGGTACTTTTGGCAAATGCTGTTTAGCAGCTCTTATTCCCTGTAAATTCGGAGGATTGTGTAAAGGAGCTATATCATAGGCTTGTTCTATGGCATCTTCAACATCGTCATCTATTAACACAGAGTCTTTAAAAGTCTCCCCACCGTGTGCTACCCGGTGCCCTACCGCTTCAATTTCATCTAAAGAGTGCAGGTAATCATTATCCGCTTCAATAAGTGATTCCATAATCACTCTTAATGCAACAGCATGATTATCAATCGCCATTGATTTTTGTACAAGCTTCTCTCCTTTGAATTCCTGCTTTATGATGGAGGTAACTGCACCAATTCGTTCTATCAGCCCTTTGCATAACGTATCCTTGTTATCAGTATCAATAAGTTGATACTTAATGGAAGAACTGCCGCAGTTTATGACTAGAATCTTCATACTTAGAATGCAAAAATGGCTCCCACGCCTATTAATTGACGAAATGAAAAATTGGAATCTCCCACTCCTACTTCTGATAGCCAGAATGGAACTTCATACCGAATAAAAATACCACGATCTTTACCTAAATAGTCAGGAATATTTAAAGATAATTGAAGACCAATACCAGCATCAGCTATTACATCTGTTTCATTACCATCGTTAGTATTTACAAACCCACCTTTACCTATATCCAGGAAAGAATAGCTTCTGAGTTCAGATACGTCTCCAACATATGGCACATTTGATAAAGCTTTTCCCAATGGATTAGGAAACTCAAGCTCCAGATTGCCAGAAATAATCGAAGTAAACATAGGATTCAGGTTTTCTGATAGGGCATCAATATCCTGATTTAGATACCCCCTTAAGTTTGCACTACCTCCTACATGAAAACTTCCTGCATTTAACCATGGTTGTGGTATAGTTCCTTTAGCTCTGGAAATACCATTGTTTAACCAGTTTGCTGGGGAGTCTAAACTGCTAAAGAATTGATATTCTGGTAAAGTGTTATCACTGCCAACACCCGTAAAACTTCTTAGCCTCAATTTAAAACCGCTATTCAGTTCTATTTTTTGGATCAATTCAAGGGTAGCTACCGAAAAAGAACCTGATTCTGTATTCAGGTTTTGCTTTACATCTAAAGTGGCTTCAAACCTAGTTTTTTCGGTGTTGAAGCTTTTTAATAAGACTATGCCTGCGATCGAAGTCCAATCATTCTGCCAAATTTGTTCGAAAGGCCTGTATTCGGAATCAAACATTTTACTTTGAGAGAAATAAATGGCCAACTCTTGATAATCATATTCATCGAACCCAGGTTGCCAGCGTTTATTAAACTGTAAACGATGTTGAGCGTACCCTGTTCGAACACTCGTTACTATCTGTATACTTCCTTCATTATTAAAGTCAGTAATTGCAGGTATTGGTTCTGTAAAAGACAAATAATAGGAAACTGGTAATACCGGTATCCAGGTGCTTACCCAAATCCCAGCATCAAGTCGATGAGGGCCGTCTTTAAATGAACCCTGAACTTCTCCGAAGGTCCTTAAGCCAAGCCTAATTCCATCTACATCGTTGTACCAAAGATCAGGAGCGAATGAGAATTTATATGGATCGTTCTGAGCAAATACAGATGAGCTCCCTATGGTGATAAATAGAAGTAAGATCGGTATTAAGCGGAAATTTGCCACTCTGGTAAAATTTGATCGTTTACAACTAACTCATGGGTAAGTTTGATCAATCTCTTTTGCTCGGGCCAGCAAATGTAATTATCAACTTCGGAAGAGCGTACCCATTTAAACTCCGAATGTTCCCGATCAAGTACAGGATCAGCTTCTATGGATAATTCAGCAGCAAAAGCAGGGATTTGATGTATTTGGTCAGAACTGGCTTCGTAGAAAGAGTTTATTGAAGGAATAGTCCAAAATAGAATGGGGCTCAATGATGTCTCTTCTGTTAGTTCACGAAGGGCCGCTTTCCAATACGTTTCTCCTTCTCTAACCTTTCCCCCGACCATCCGCCATTGATGTGCATATATCTTTTTTGAAGAACGAAGAAAAATCAAAAACTCAGGAGTTCCTTCATTCATTCGATAAGGATACACATCAATTAGCTTCTTCATAAACCAATATCAGATCTCTATTTTCTTGATCTCTAACTCTAATTTACCAGCTGGAACCTCAATCTCAGCTACATCCCCTACCTTCTTGCCTAGCAAACCCTTACCAATCGGAGAATCAACGGATATTTTTCCTTTTGCAAAATCTGCTTCATTAGCCGACACAAGAGTATAAGCCATTTCTTTGTTCATCTTCTTGTTTAAGATGGTAACCTTGGTAAGAACCCTAACCTGACTTAAATCCAGGTCTTTTGCATCAAGGATACGTGCATTAGCAAGTATATCTTCTAATTGGGTAATTCGGGTTTCCATATGACCCTGAGCTTCTTTCGCTGCATCGTATTCGGCATTTTCACTCAAATCTCCCTTAGCTCTGGCTTCAGCTATATCATCAGCTATTTCTCTACGGCCACGGGTTTTCAAATCTTTTAATTCAGCATCCAGCTTGTCATAGCCTTCTTGTGATAAATATTGGATGTTACTCATTTCAATTCAGTTTCTTCCGTTTCAAAAAATAAAAAAAGCATCCCGCCCTTCGCGGAGTGCTTTTCTTGACATTTTGAAAATAAGGTTATCGGGGGTGTTTTTCTACTCTAAATGGCTAAACCATTTCACTTTCATTTTTCCTAAAAATAAAGATAGCAAACAACAGGGCCATGAAGGTAAGTGCTGAACCGGCAACAAAAGCCGCACCTGGTAAATCCACAGGAGCGCGCTCACTTGTGAAATAGCCAAATAGTCCTGTCATAAAAGGTGGGCCTATAATTGCGGTAAAGCTTATCAAGCTTGTTAATGATCCTTGTACTTCCCCTTGCTGATTATCCTCTACTTCGTTTGAGATAATCCCTTGCAAAGCAGGGCCAGCAAATCCTCCTAATGCAAAAGGAAAAATAAATGCTAAAAGTGCAATGCCGGATGGAGAAAAAGCGAATGCTAAAAAACCTAAGGTAGAGAACATTAAACCCACATATACCGAGTTAACCTCCCCTATTTTGGGGATTACAATCCTGGTTAACCCGCCTTGGACTATCGCTACTGAAATCCCAACTATTCCCAATGATAAACCAACCATTGCCTCATCCCAACCAAATTTTTCCATTGTAAAGTAAGTCCAGGTGCTTTGAGTGGCATGATGAGACATATAGAGAAGAAAGAATACCCCTACTAGTCCTGAAATAGCTGGGAATTTTCTTATTTGTTGCAACGAACCTAGAGGATTGGCTCTTTTCCATTCAAATGGCCGTCTTTTTTCTTTTGGCAATGATTCCGGAAGTATGAAATAACCATACAAACAATTAACGAAGGCTAAACCAGCTGCTGCAAAAAACGGAATCCTCGATCCCAGCTCACCTAATAAGCCTCCAATAACCGGACCTATGATGAATCCTAACCCAAAGGCAGCACCTATTAAACCAAAATTTTGAGCTCTTTTTTCCGGTGTTGAAATATCTGCGATATAAGCATTTGCCGTAGTTATACTGGCCCCTGTGATCCCAGCTACTATCCTTGCACCAAATAGCCAATAAATGGATGGTGCAAAACCTGTAATTACATAATCGATTCCAAAACCTGCTAATGAAAGTAACAGCACTGGTCTTCTACCAAAACGATCGCTTAAAGCTCCAATAATTGGGGCACAGGCGAATTGCATAAATGCGTAGCAGAACATTAACCATCCCCCATACAAAGCAGCTTTACTAAGCCCTTCACCGGTTAGCTCCATGATTAACTGTGGAATTACGGGGATAATAATACCAAGCCCTGTTACATCAATAAGGACTGTGACAAAGATGAATGTAAGAGCGGCTTTTCTTGGTTCTTTTTGCATAAAAATAGTGCGCAAGTATAGGTGTATTTAGCACTGATTGAAACTCGTTATTTCTGCTTAAGTGATCTTACTAAGAATACCTATCTTTAAGGCATGCCTAAAAAGCTTAGTACCCAACAAATATTGGAAGAAAATCTTTCTCAGGAAGCTCCTCCAAAAATGAGAACGATTAAAGTTGTATTACATAACATCAGAAGCCTTCATAATGTGGGCTCACTCTTTCGCTCTTGTGATGCGTTTGGAGTTTCTGAACTTATGCTCTCCGGTTATACCCCGCATCCACCCAGACCAGAAATATCAAAAACAGCCATTGGAGCTGAGGAATTTGTGCCATGGTCTGTTTGGGGAAGCTTTGAGGAATTGACTGATAGCCTAAAAAAAGATGGATATGTAATCATCGGACTGGAACAAATGGATGAGAGCATCTCCCTCCCCGAATTCTCCCCTGACAACCATGATAAGCTTTGTTTAGTAATGGGAAACGAAGTCACTGGTATTGATGACGATGCAATTCCTTTTATCGACCAATTCGTATCTATCCCACAGTTTGGGAAAAAACATTCTTTAAATGTATCAGTAGCTGGTGGCGTATTACTTTATTCTTTTCTTGAAAAGCTCTGGGGCAATTAAGCCGGGGTTCAAGAGTTCACTTTGAAAAAACACTTGTCTAATCCCCTAAACCGCTTATTTTAGCGCGTCACTAATTTAATCTTTCCAAATGAGTACTACTCCAGCTTCTAATTCTTTATTTAATCGTTTTCTAAATGGCATTGAAAAATCAGGAAATAAGCTCCCTGATCCGGCAATACTCTTCTTTTATTTAATGGCGATTGTCTGGATTCTTTCGGCTATCCTTGCTCCTATTGATTTTGGTGAGGTTCATCCTCGAACTGGAGATCCTTTAAACGTGAACAACTTATTGACCGGGCCTGCATTGGCTAATTTTCTGGCAACCATGGTGGGAACCTTCACAGGATTCGCTCCTCTTGGAATTGTACTCGTCGCAATGCTTGGTGTTGGAGTCGCTGAAAACTCAGGCTGGATTGATGCGGGTTTGAAGAAACTCCTTAATTCGACTCCAAAAATGTTGATCACACCCATGTTGATCCTAATCGGTATTGTAAGTCATACCGCTGCAGATGCAGGATACGTGCTTGTAATCCCATTGGGTGGAGTAATTTTTTACGCCGCAGGTCGACATCCATTAGCTGGAATCGCCGCTGCTTTTGCAGGAGTTTCAGGAGGTTTCTCAGCTAATTTCATCCCTTCAGCCATTGATCCTCTTATCATGAGCTTTACTCTAGAAGCGGCTCAGATTCTTGACCCTGAGATTAACCTGAACCCACTCAATAACTTCTATTTCACAGCACTTTCCTCTGTGTTAATCATTTTGGTGGGATGGTATGTAACGGACAAAATTGTAGAACCACGTTTAACTGGAACAGAGGTTGATGGAGATGAAGATGGAATGCCTCATATGGAAGATGTGAGCGATAAAGAAAGTCGCGCTTTCTGGATGGGTTTTGGGGCTATGATACTTGGAATCGTTGGCTTAATTGTCTGGGCAATTCCAGCAGATTCTGCTTTACGCGGCCCTGATATGATCGATCCTGATAAACTAAGTCTCACCTCATTTAATGCTCCGCTAATGCAGGCGATTGTTCCCCTGATTTTTGTACTGTTATTGATCCCTGGTGTCGTGTACGGTTTTGCTTCGGGTAAGTATAAAAAGTCGAAAGACATGATAGACAACATGTCCAAATCGATGCAAAGTATGGGATACTATATTGTAATGGCTTTTTTCTGTGCACTTTTTATTGATGCATTCGCGACATCTAATATTGGATTATTGGTAGCCTTAAAAGGAGCTCAATTCCTTCAATCTCTGGCTCTGCCTGGTCAGATTACTATTGTTGGGATTATCATTTTGAGTGCATTAGTAAACTTACTGGTAGGATCAGCTTCTGCAAAATGGGCCCTTATTGCTCCTATTTTTGTACCTATGCTTATGCAACTGGGTATTTCTCCTGATTTAACTCAGGCTGCATACAGAGTTGGAGACTCTGTTTCTAATATTATTACCCCACTTCTTCCTTATTTCCCACTGGTTGTAGTTTTCTGTCAACGATATGTGAAGAATACCGGGATAGGAACACTTATTTCTATGATGCTTCCTTACTCCATTATTTTCGGAATTGCATGGACCATCTTCTTGCTTATCTACTGGTGGATTGGAATTCCTCTGAGTTTCGAAGCTAACTACGTGTATCCAGCGATGTAGGTATATTAATCGACTTAGCTTTCTTTCTATGGTCATCCCGCATCACACCCTCCTGTCATCGGATTGTCCGGGATGACCGTCAAAAAAAATGGTATAAGTACAAAATTATGAGACCAGCTCTTCAAACAAGGCATCAAACTTTTTGTACTGCCTACTCCACTCAAGGTGTTTATTAATGTTTTGAAGAGTAGGTTTTGGAAGTGGCTTGGTAACACCAGTGAGTAAATTCTTTAGATGTAGGAACAGCTCATCTTCATTTTCATAAAGTACTGGAGCATGAAGTAAGGGATTATGCAGTGAATCAGGGATAAGTTCAGGATAGTGCAATGTTTTGGGAACTAATGGATGACACCCGCAATACACTGCTTCCATTATAGATACACAGAAAAACTCATACGTTGCTGTGGATACCACGATGTCACCGGAATGAAGCAGTTTGCTATACGCCTCTTTATCGTCTACATAACCGAAATGTGTGATTTGCTGACCAAATCGTTTCCAGGCTTTTTGAAATTCCTCTGGTTTTTCGTGTTTGCTGTCCCCCGCTAAGATTAGATCGAACTTAAGATCAATATCATTTAACCGATTTAGCACACGGAAAAACATGGCTGGGTTTCTATCGAACTGCCACCGCTGATTCCAAACTATAACAGGACGCTCATTCTTACTACGCAAATCGGGCTGTTCATCAAAGTATTTAAGGTCTAACCCGGGATGCATGACTACACTTTTTTCTTTGATCTGATCTGCAGTGTTATAGTGCTTATCATCGGGAAAATTATCAAGGAAGTCTGGTAAAGCTTCGATTAAATCATCTAAATGAAACTGGGATGAGAAAATAAGTTTATCAGCAACCAGCATGCTCAGGTAATTAATGTAGCAGTAAGTCATATCCCTAGCTTCTCCAGTTGGGATGGGCCGAGTAAACAGGTTTTCATGCATGTACATGATCTTTGGCGTATGAGCAAACCTGGGATTATTTAAAGCAAGAAAAGCCGGCAAATTGGTCATACTGCTAGCAAGCAATAAATCTATCTCTTCCTCAACCTGATTGGTCAGTTGAGCGAGTGTAACTGAATCCCCATGCATTCGCCATTTCCATCCTTTGTAGTTAAGCTTAATAGGGATGATATTATGCTTAGAATGCTTAGCCAGGCCTTTTAAAAAAGCTTTATGAGAACCACTATAAAAAGGCTCAATGGCAAGTATCGTCATCGTGCAGATTCCATATGAACATTTTGAACGGTTCCCATAACCGCCAGCTTTTAAAATTTTGGTTTTCGTTAATGGTTAATTGTTATTCGTAAAACAACTCAATTAACAAATAACCATTAACGAAACCGTGATTGAATTTCATCGAGCGAAAGATACACGATTGTCGGTTTTTTTAAAGGATCAAGATAAGGCTGCTCACAAGCGAAGAGTTGGTCTACCATAGATTCCATTTCCAGTTCGGTCAATTTCTTTCCTCTGGGTATAGCTGCTTTTGCAGCAAATGAAATAGCCAATCTGTCTCGAGCTTCCAGATTGATTTTTTGACCCAGCTCCTGGTATTCATGCAGCATAGCAATTAAGACTTCCTGCTCATTACCAATCTCAATATCAGCAGGTACTCCATTAATCATCGCTGTATTACCACTCATCAACTGGACTGAAAAACCCATTTGCGATATGATTGGAAGTAGCTCTTTCAATAGAATAAAATCAGAAGCAGATAACTCCATTGTTTGAGCAAATAGCAATTGCTGTGTACTAGGCAAAGCAGATTCGGTAGCACTTAGTGCTTTTTCAAATATGATTCTCTTATGAGCAAGGTGCTGGTCAATCATACACAAACCAGTTCGTGTTTGCGTGATGATATATGAATTATGAAGCTGCCAAAAGCTTCTTTCAAGAGCATCTGGCTGTTCTTTTAACTCAAAGGGTTCAGCTTCTGTATTTAGCTTAGAGGCATCTGTTTCCCGTTGATACAACTCCCTTGAAATCTCATCTCCTCTACCTCTAATAGATGAAGTATTGATCCTTGATGGAATATGAAATTCTCCTCCTTTACTCGACGAACTTTTTTGTGAAGCAGGTAAGTCGAACGAAAAACCAGCATCGAAACTTTTTGCTGATGTCTCAGAGGATAGAAATATGTCATCGCTTCGATCAATAGAGGGCACCTGAAAGTGATTATTCAATGCCCTGTTTACTACTGATTTGGCGAGTTGAATGATACTCTTCTCATCCTCGAACTTAATTTCCATTTTAGCAGGATGGACATTTACATCAATTTTAGATGGGTCGATATCAAAAAAAAGAGTGTAAAAAGGGTATTCGTTATTCCTTGTCCATGCATCATATAAGCTCAAAATCACATGGGTCAAATAACGATGCTGGAACGGGCGACCATTTACAAACAGGAACTGCTCTCCTCTGCTTTTCTTAGCAAGTTTTGGATCCGAGGCGTACCCGTGAATTTTTACATAACTAGTTTCCTCTTTAAACTCGATAAGACTGGCTTTATACGTTCTACCGAATATCAGAGCAATTCTTTCATTAAGTTCCTGAGTAGGCAAATTATAAATCGTTTCTCCATCGGCTATAACCTCAAAAGCTATCTGAGTATTGGCTAAAGCAGCATATTGAACCGACCTTAGCATATGCCTCAGTTCGGTTACATCTGTCTTCAAAAATTGTCGACGTGCCGGAACATTGAAAAAAAGATTTCTTACTGAAACAGAAGTACCGTTATCTGTGGCTGTAGGTTTTATTGCTCTTTGTTCCCCACCCCATAGCTCCATTTCCCATCCGTTTTCATCCTCTGCCCTTTTAGTTTTAACCAAAATTTGAGCTACAGAAGCAATAGAGGCCATAGCCTCACCCCGAAAGCCCATAGTCTTAATCTTGAACAGATCATCAACAGAATTAATTTTTGAAGTGGCGTGTCGCTCAAAACACAAAGGCAGGTCTTCATCACTCATCCCACACCCATTATCTATCACCTGAACAAGTGTTCGACCAGAGTTTTCAATAATTATTTTAATCTGATCTGCCCCCGCATCAATAGCGTTATCAAGTAATTCTTTAACAACGGAGGCCGGGCGTTGGATGACCTCACCTGCAGCAATTTTATTACTTATTTCAGGGGGGAGTTGATGTATTATTGAAGTGTGCTCTTGAGTAGTGCTCAATTAAACGTTGCCTAAAAGTGAGATTATATATACTACCAAAGCTAAAAACAGAGCCAACCCCAGTACTCGAATATGCTGCTTCGGTTTAACACGGTTATGTGTTTGGAATTTTATTCGGCGTTTTCTCCGGTTGTTTTCTCTCTCCTCCTTTTCCGGATCGTGGTACCTAAATGGTAAGTCGAATTTTTTAATTTTTGGCCGATAGCCAAACATGGGTCTTAACATGGCTTTACGGGTTCGTTAACCTTTAATATCAGAAACGGAGGTGTTCCGCCATTCGTGCATGAATATAATGATCAATTATCAATTAAGAATGATTCAATTTTATAATCCCGCACCTCAACATTAATTGACAATTGAACCATTCTTAATTGCTCCCTTTTTCGTAGTTTCCAAACCCAAAATTTTAACTGGAATTCATCATTCAGAGCACGTATGTCCAACGATAACGCCAAGATCATTTATACCTACACTGACGAAGCACCCGCTTTAGCTACTCATTCATTTCTCCCCATTATTGAGGCCTTTACAAAAGCAGCAGGAGTTGTTGTAGAAACAAGGGACATTTCGCTTGCCGGACGTGTGATTGCAAATTTTCCTGAATACCTGACTGATGATCAAAAGGAATCAGATGCCCTGGCTGAACTAGGTGAGCTTGCAAAGCAACCAGAAGCCAATATTATCAAGCTTCCGAATATTAGCGCTTCTATTCCTCAATTAGTGGCCACTATTAAAGAATTACAGGCTAAAGGTTATACACTCCCTGATTACCCTGAGGAACCAAAAAGTGATGAAGAAAAAAACATCAAAGCTAAATATGACAAGGTTAAAGGAAGCGCTGTTAACCCAGTTCTAAGAGAAGGAAATTCCGATCGAAGGGCTCCTAAAGCTGTAAAAGAATATGCCCGAAATAATCCTCATTCAATGGGAGCCTGGAGTTCTGACTCAAAGTCCCATGTATCAACAATGAGTGAAGGAGATTTCCGATCCAATGAGCAATCGGTTACGGCTGATAAAGCAACTACCATTCGAATCGAATTTAGAGGTCAGGTTGGAAATGGAATTACTGTATTAAAGGATGGGATTACACTTCAGGCTGGAGAAATCATGGATAGCTCCAAGATGAGTAAAAGTGCTCTTGTAGAATTCCTTGGGGAACAGGTTAAAGATGCCAAAGATAAAGGTGTCCTCTTCTCTCTTCATATGAAAGCAACCATGATGAAAGTTTCTGACCCTATCATTTTTGGCCATGGGGTACGAGCATATTTTGCCGATTTATTCGGAAAACACGGCCATACTTTTGATGAACTAGGTGTAGATGTAAGCAATGGTTTTGGAGACCTGTTAGCCAGAATTGAAGAGCTCCCTGCCGACAAAAAATCTGAGATCGAAGCAGATATCCGGGCTTGTTTTGAAAATGGCCCTGATTTGGCCATGGTTAATTCTGATAGAGGAATTACCAACCTACATGTACCAAGTGATGTAATCATTGACGCTTCGATGCCTGCTATGATCAGAACTTCGGGATGTATGTGGAATAAAGATGGAGATACTCAAGATACCAAAGCGGTAATCCCGGATAGTAGTTACGCAGGCGTGTACCAGGCTGTAATCGACTTTTGCCAGAAGCATGGTGCTTTTGATCCTACTACCATGGGTTCTGTTCCCAATGTGGGATTAATGGCTCAAAAGGCTGAGGAATATGGTTCTCACGACAAAACCTTTGAAATCGAATCAGCTGGATCAGTTCGTGTAATTGATGAAGCTGGAAATGTACTTATGGAGCATGATGTAGAAAAAGGTGATATCTGGAGAGCATGCCAGGTTAAAGATGCTCCTGTTCAGGATTGGGTTAAACTTGCAGTAAATAGAGCAAAAGACACCGGCGCTCCTGCTGTTTTCTGGCTGGATAAAACCCGGGCACATGATGCCGAGCTCATTAAAAAGGTAAATACTTACTTAAAGGATCATGATACCGATGGATTGGAATTACACATCATGAGCCCGGTTGAAGCCACTGAATTCTCTCTTGAAAGAATTAAAGAAGGAAAAGACACCATCTCAGTTACCGGAAATGTATTACGAGATTATCTAACTGACCTCTTCCCTATTCTTGAATTGGGAACCAGTGCCAAAATGCTTTCCATTGTTCCTCTTATGAATGGAGGTGGTTTATTTGAAACCGGAGCTGGTGGTTCAGCTCCAAAACATGTTCAACAGTTCGAGAAAGAGAATTACCTTCGCTGGGATTCTTTAGGAGAATTCCTGGCCCTCGCCGTTTCTCTGGAGCATTTAGGAAAAGTCTTTGATAATGGGGCAGCTAAAATTCTTGGAAGTACCTTAGATGACGCTACTTCTAAATTTCTACAGGAAAACAAGTCCCCTGCTCGACGACTTGGCCAAATTGATAACCGCGGAAGTCATTTCTATCTGGCGATGTACTGGGCTGAGGCTTTAGCTAACCAGGACGAAGATGCAGGATTAAGAGAACGCTTTGCAGCTATTGCTTCATCTATGGCTGAGAATGAAGCTACCATCAACGAAGAATTAATTGGAGCACAAGGTTCTCCGGTTGATGTTGATGGCTATTACAGAATCGATCGTGACCTGGCTGATAAGGCTATGCGCCCAAGTGAGACATTGAATGGGATTTTAGCAAGCATTTAATAATGAGTGTAAAGTCCAATAAAACACTCTTTCTGATTTTTTGTTGGTCATATTTGGGCTTTATGAATCTGTACTCCCAAAACTTAGATGATACGCTTTTCAATGAGTCATGTAACTGCTTTACCAACAATTTAACCGGACAAGTTAACCTGGAACTATGTCTTGGGACTTCCTCAAGTATATTTCAAGACAATGAAATTGAAATATTTGCTCAGATAATAGAAGATTATAATATCGATACTACTCTTACATCAATAACAGATTTACAATTTCTTGATGAATTTATCGACGAATGGGTTATCGGAAAACTCAAAAATTTAACTGAGAGACTAATTTTTGAATGCACATCCTTTTACGAGTATATAGATTCTGTAGTAGATAATACCGATTACATTAAGGAACTTGTTCCAATGGATTCCGCAATGGCCATTAAAAGAATCCCTGTATTTACTGAATTAATTGATAATGATCTAGGGTATACTCAAACCTTCACGCAGAGAGGGAGTCTATTTCTATTATTAGGTGAAACAGAAAAAGCAATAAGTGACTTTAATAAAGCTTTAGAACTCGATTCAACGAACACTAGTGCAATTAGTTTTCTCGGCTTCACGCATTTAATGGAGAAAAATTATTCGGAAGCGGAAATATATTTTGATGCTTTATATGATCTTACTGGTGAGATGGGTTTACTTATGTTCAGAAGCTTGATGATTAGGCGGCAACTTGACACAAAATAGCTTTAAGTTTTTTGGTTCAGCTATTTCCCCTTAAAAATTCCAACATAGATTTGATTTAAACTACTGCTTCCTCATATATCCATGATCGGTCAACATTGATTGGGAAGGTCGACAAAACAACTACAAGATGGATAATACCTTCCTCGCTGTTAGTCATTTAGACTCGAATTTTATAGAATTGTATAGAAATAAATTTCTATACAATTCTATACTTAAATAAATCAGTTTCTATGAAGTTTAGATACGCCTCCTTTCTCGCCATTCTTTGCATCTTCTCTCTTCTCTTTTTGGTTTGTAAAGACAATGCTGGTAGTAGTGAAGATATATTCAGTGCCAACGTAGAAATCAATGCTTCCTCTGCACAAGTATCAGAAGGTGATACACTGATTGTGACCGTAGACTTGAGTACTCAAAACACTTCTGGTGCTACTCTAAGGATACCATACTCAATCTCCGGTACTGCAACCAATGGTGAGGATTATACACAACTAAGTGGTATAGCTACTATTTCAGGTAATGAGTCTACTGCTACATTTGAAATTGTAATCATTGATGACGAAGAGGTTGAGGAAGAAGAAACAATCATCATCTCATTAGATGAGGATGATTTACCTGATGAAATAACACTAGGGTCTGACACAGAATTTACTATAACTATTCTGGATAATGATGAAGCTGGGTTTAGTGCTGAGGCAATAATTGCATCTTCTTCTATTGAATTAACGGAAGGCGGTGATGACATTACAATCACAGTCGAGCTTAGTTCAGTTAATACTTCAGGAAATTCGCTGCAAATACCTTACCTGGTTTCAGGAGATGCTACAAGCGGCTCCGATTTTAGTGAACTCAGCGGATCAGTATCCATTCCGGAAAATGAATCCAGTGCTTCTTTCCAGTTAGAAATAATTGATGATGATGAGGTAGAAAACTCGGAATCCCTAACAATAACTTTAGATGAAGCTAACCTCCCCGATAGTGTTAGCCTGGGATCTGAAAGTGAAATCACAATTACAATTCAGGACAATGATGAAGAAATCTTTATGGCAAGTGTTGTTATTGAAGCTTCTTCTACTGAATTAACCGAGGGCGATGAAAATATCACGATCACCATTGAGTTAAGCGAGCAAAACACTTCTGATACTGCCCTCGAAATCCCGTATACAATAGAAGGTAGCGCAACAAGTGGTACTGATTTTACCACGTTAAATGGTTCCGTCATAATTTCACAAAACGAAACCAGTGCTTCTTTTGAGATCAGCGTTATTGATGACGATGACATGGAGAACTCAGAAACAATAATTTTAACACTAACTGAAAACAATTTACCTAACGGTATTAGTGTTGGATCAGAGTCAGAGGTAACCGTTACGATTCTCGATAATGACGAAGACGATACTACATTTGATGCCAGTGTTACAATTAGTGCTTCTTCTACTGAATTAACAGAGGGAGATGATGACATTACAATTACCGTACAATTAAGTGCTTTAAATATTTCCGGGGGCTCACTTGATATCTCTTACTCTGTAAGCGGTACAGCTACAAGTGGTTCCGACTTTACAGCACTTAGCGGAACCGTAACTATTGATGAGAATGAATCCAGTGCTACCTTTGATATAAGCATTATCGATGACAGTGATATTGAAGGTTCAGAAACTATCACGTTAAGAATAATTGGAATGAATCTTCCTGAAGGCGTAAGTCTGGGTACAGAACGCGAAGTTACAATTACTATTCAGGATAACGATGAAGAACCATTTAGTGCAGAAGTAGAAATTTTATCATCTATTACTGCGCTTAGTGAAGGAGATGGTAATGTCACAATTACTGTAGAACTAAGTGAATCAAATACTTCTGGCGGTTCTCTTCAAATTCCTTACACCGTAAGCGGTACAGCTACAAGTGGTTCCGATTTTACAGCACTTAGCGGAACTGTTTCGATTGATGAAGATGAATCCAGTGCTACCTTTGATGTAAGCATCATCGATGACAGTGATATTGAAGATTCAGAAACCATCATACTCGAGATCGATGAGAGTAATCTACCTGATGGCGTAAGCCTGGGCACAGAGAGTGAACTCACAATTACGATCAGTGATAATGACATATTCAGTGCTAATGCTACGATTACAGCAAGTACTACTAGTGTAACTGAAGGTGATGCAAGTATTACCGTTACCGTAGAACTTAGCGCGTCTAATATTTCTGGGGGTTCTCTTCAAATTCCTTACACCGTGAGCGGTACAGCTACAAGTGGTTCCGACTTTACAGCACTTAGCGGGACTGTTACTATTAATGAAGATGAATCCAGTACTACCTTTGATGTGAGCATCATCGATGATAGTGATATTGAAGATTCAGAAACCATCATACTCGAGATCGATGAAAGTAATCTACCTGATGATATTTCTCTTGGTTCTGAAACTGATGTAACGATTACCATTTTGGATAACGATGAAGCTGACGAAGATCCTATAACTATTACATTTTCCGGTACCGATGGAAACAGTATTACTATTGATTCCTGGAATACTCTTAGTGATGTTGAAGGTTATGTGCTCTTAATCAATCACGAAGATAATTTCGATGATTTAACTGATGGAGAAACCTATCAAACCAGTACCTCCTATCGAGGAACTGATTCACAAGTAATTTTTGATGGAAGCTCTCCTGACGAATTTACGATAACATTATTAGCACAGGATGCGACTTATTACTTTAAAGCTTATCCATACTCAAGCGACGGTGTTTATGATAACTCGCAACCAGTATCAAGCACTAGTACAACTAGTTGTTCTTATAATAGTGAAGATGAAAGCCAAATTTGCTTGACAATGGATGAAAGTAGTGATTTAAGAACCATTGAAAGCAACCAACTGCCCAATCATGATACTGGGAACTTTCCAAATGCTGATGTCACTGCTACGGAACAATCATCTCAAGTGGATCTTACCCCCTCACTCTCAGGCGACATAACCTACATCTACGATGAGACTACAGGTCCTAACAAGAGACTAAAAAACTTTTATAGATTTGGTTTTGCGGTTAATGGATTAGGGTTCAATCCAATGGGTCTTCAACCATGGACAAACCCTGATACTGGAGAAGAAAACTGGGAATGGCAGGCAAAAGTAACCGATGAAGGTGATACCGATTTAGATGAGTATGGCGGTCATGTAACCAGCGGGGGTAAATATCATTACCACGGCGATATTACTGGATTAGCTACCGATGAGGATGGTTCCAAGCACTCCAAAATTTATGGATGGGCAGCAGATGGATTCCCTGTCTATTATAAATATGGTTATGTAGATGCCGAAGATCAAACAAGCGGCATCCAAGAACTGATATCTAGTTATAGTTTGAAATCAGGTTCTAGAGGCGGCGATGGCACAAGCGCTCCGGATGGAGATTACGACGCTACCTACATTCAGGATTTCGAATATATTGAAGGCAGCGGAGACCTGGATGAATGTAATGGCAGGTATGGGGTAACTCCTGAATACCCTGAAGGTACTTATTACTATGTGATTACCAGCGATTTCTCTAAGATACCGAATTGTTTCATGGGAACTCCCAGCGATGATTTTCTGATCGAGTAGCAGTAAATAATTTTATTTGTATCAAAGTTTGTAATGGATTAGTCTTGCAGAAACTAATCTAATTACATGAAAACCAAGTTATTCCTATTCATACTATCACTTAGTCTTTGTTATGTTAATCCTTCATTCGCACAACAAGCTGATTCCGTAGTTGTTGAAATTTTAGAAAAAAGCAGTCAAAGCTGGGATGGAACCTATCTACCAAATTATCCATCAGGTCAACCTGAAATAACTATTGCTAGAATTACCCTTCCACCAAAGTATAAATTACCAGTTCATAAGCACCCTATTCCACTAGGAGGTATTGTATTGGAAGGCTCCATCACCGTAACACGTGAAGATGGAGTTAAAAAAGTATTTAATGCCGGAGATGCCGTAATAGAATTGGTTAATACCTGGCATTATGGGATGAATGAGGGAGACACTCCAACTGTTTTGCTGGCTTTTTATGTAGGTACAAAGGATAAGCCCATTACCATCAATCAATAAGTCTCTTAATAGCTACTAATTGTAAAGAATTCATTATGTCGTATTCTGGAAAATTTTCCCCGTTTTTAATCATGCTCCTCTCATTGGTTGTATTGTACAGTTGTACAAACTCCAACAACGAAGAAGTTGTAACTGCTTTCGAAAATCCTCCTGAATGGTCTAAAGAGGTAGTCTGGTACCAAATATTCGTAGAAAGATTTAGAAATGGAGATCCAAGTAATGACCCCACCGCTGCGGATATAGTTGGGGCTTATCCAGGAATGGTTCCTGAAGATTGGGCCGTTACTCCCTGGACACACGATTGGTACAAAGGCGATCCTTACTTCGACAACCTTTCAGACATACGAGACTTTTTTGGAAATGAGCTAACCTATTTTGGCCAAAAAGCACAGCTAAGACGGTATGGAGGTGACTTGCAGGGAGTACTGGACAAGATGGATTACCTTGAAGACTTAGGTATTACTGCGGTTTATTTCAATCCACTAAATGATGCTCCTTCGCTTCACAAATATGATCCTCGTAATTGGCATCACATTGATCGAAATTTCGGTCCTACTCCAGAAGAAGATGCCCGAATGATTGCCAGTGAAGATCCAACTGATGCCTCTACCTGGACATGGACTGGTGCTGACAAGCTTTTTTTAAAAGTAATAGAAGAGTTTCATAAGCGAGATATTAAAGTGATTATGGACTTTTCCTGGAATCATACCGGTATAGAGTTTTGGGCCTGGAAGGATATTTTGGAAAACGGGGTAGAATCTAAATATGCAGATTGGTATTGGATAGATTCTTTTGACGATCCAAATACAGAAGAAAACGAGTTTGAGTATACCGGATGGGCAGGGGTAAGATCTTTACCTGAGATCAAAGAAACCGTTCGTCAGGATCATAGTGTATCCGTTGAAGTGTTTGAAGGTGATATTTATAGTGAAGAAGTAAAGCAACACATATTTGATGTCACCAAAAGGTGGTTAGACCCTAATCAAGATGGCGACCCTTCTGATGGAGTTGATGGATTTCGTCTTGATGTAGCTGCTGAAACTCCATTAGGATTTTGGAGAGAGTTTAGAGAATTAGTTCGTGGAGTGAACCCTAATACCTATTTGCTGGGAGAAATTTGGTGGAGGCAGTTTCCCGATCACCTACTAGATCCAGAACCAGTAGTTCGCGGTGATATTTTTGATGCTCCAATGAATTACCGATGGTATCGGGCAACGCGTCATTTCTTCAACCAGTCTCCACATAAAATAACTGTCTCTGAATACGTAGATAGTTTGAGGTCATTCCAGGAAAACTTACGGCCACAAAGTAATTACGCTATGATGAATCTAACAGCAAGTCATGACGTTCCTCGTTTTGGCACATCCATATACAATAAAAATAAGTATAAGTATCAGGCAAAGCCCGACGATAATCCGGAGTATAAAATTGATAAACCAGATGAAGAAGCTCTCGAAACAATGAAACTTATTCTAGTTCAGCAATTCACCTACGTAGGTGCTCCTCAAATCTGGGCTGGAGATGAAATGGGTATGTGGGGCGCTGATGATCCTTCTACAAGAAAACCCCTCATTTGGAAAGATTATGACTTTGAACCAGAAACCACTCATCCGAATAATCTGGAAAGACCTACTAATGAAGTCCGGTTTAATGATGAATGGTTTAATGTTTATAAAAAACTCATTCAAATCAGAAAAAATAATCCAGTTCTAATTAGCGGTGAATTGGAGTACTTAACTATAGATGACGAAAAAGAGATTCTTGTTTACAGTAGATATGATGCTTCAAATGAAGTAATAGCTATATTTAATAGCAGTGGTACCGATCAAGATCTGGTTATCCCTGTGAAAAATATGTCTACTTATACTGATGTCCTCTACGGAACAGAATTATCACAAACCGAAGATCAGGTATCAATTCGTATCCCGGCTCGGAAATCTGCAATTCTGGCTCATAGTAATTAATTATAATAAGTCGAATAAATTATTAGGCAATAGTTAATGGTTATTAGTTTATGGTGACCTTCCAATGACTAATAACCATTAACTAATAACAAAACCGACTTATTAAAATCAGTTCGAGTAGAAATCTAAAATACTTTGATAAGCAGTTTTTGGAGTAAAATCTTCATTATATAACAATGGCCATTCATCCTGATTATCCCAAAAACTTCGAAGCCAGGTGTCATCATCCTTTACTCCCCACATAGTAATCCCAAATTGTAGTTCTTCGGGTACATCGTCATAGAGTTCAATGATTTCCATCATCCTATCTGTAAATCGATTATCCAGCTCTAGAGTATATGAAGTCTGTTCTGCTTCAGGGTTAACGCGAATATCTAGTTCTGAATAATGTATGAGTAAATCTCTGGATACAGCTTTACCTGTTGCTCCTTGTATTTGGCTAATCGAAGGCCAGTTATAACTTATGTGCATTTGATACCCCACACCATCAATAGGAATCCCCCTCTCTCCGAAATCGTCGATCATACTCATCACCCGATCCAGTTTAGAGCCATTTTGTGACATTCCATAATCGTTGTAAAAGAGTAATACATCCGGATCAGCTTCTCTAGCCCATTGAAAACATTTTGCAACATAGTCATCACCCATCCTTTGACGAAATACGCTATTCCTGAGTTCATTTGATCCACCGTCCTCAAACGCCTCATTAACCACATCCCAGCTTGCTATTTGGCCTCTATATCTGCCAACTACTGTTTTGATGTAATTTTCTATAAGCTCCTCAAACTCAGCATCAGACCCTGAAAAATTTTCAATCCATGATGGAGTAGCGCTATGCCAAATGAGCGCATGCCCGTGCACACGTATATCTAATGCTTCAGCAAACTCCATGAACTCATCTGTATCTGAAAAATCAATCGCTGACGGATCATTATACATCGGGCTCATTTTCATTTCATATTCTGCGGTAAGACTTGAAAACTCATCTCTCATTACTCCCACATAATTTCCGTCATTAAGGTGCCATGTTTGAATTGCAGCACCAAATGGATATGGCACATTATTCCGTAGACTTGGCGTATTATCAACTTCTTCTTCAGGAGACGTACTCGAATCCTTACAAGCCATTGAAGTGATTAGTAGTACAAACAGAAATAGATTAATAGGAATGCGCATTTTTTTTGATGGTACCTTTTTGGGATTGCCTTATGAAGAGTATTGGATTAATCTGGCTCACAATTTTAAATAAATTATCATTCATTTATAGTCTCAAATTCCACATCAAATTCAAACATCCCTCCTAGTCTCTCTTTCAATACGAGATATAGTTCGTTGATCTCTTCAAGTTCATCCGGTTGAGCCTTTACAATCCGGTATCGCTGTTTATCCTTCGTTATGATCTCAAACGTAAACCACTCTTTGTTCACTAATCCTCGTTCTACTAA
Source organism: Balneola sp. (assembly GCA_003712055.1). Classification (NCBI taxonomy): domain Bacteria; kingdom Pseudomonadati; phylum Balneolota; class Balneolia; order Balneolales; family Balneolaceae; genus Balneola; species Balneola sp. Next base: position 118,731 of record RHLJ01000001.1, on the reverse strand, counting down.
TGCCTTTCCGGAATCAAAATTTGAAAACAGAAATTGCTTTATTTCCCAAAATGGAATGACTCTCCGTTTTATTCTTATATAACTAAATATCCTGAGGTATTGAGTAAGCTTGTAGGTATCCGAATTAAAAACGAACTCATTCCTTGTAAATAGTTTGATCAAAATACTTGCCGCAAAAATCCACAAGAAAAGGGCAAAGAACACGCCCAAAAGTAAGCATGCAAACAACGCCATGAAGTCAAGGAGTGTAAAGCTGGCTTCTACGCTCAACTTCAGCTGCTCACTATTTCTCTCGAGCCGATACCTCATATTCTAAACCTGAATCACTCCCGTTTTATATTCTGGAATAGTGGGGTTAAGATTTGCACAAGCTAATGCTTTAGAGATTCTCTCCCGTGTATTTAAAGGATGAATAATACCATCAATCCAGAGGCGAGCAGCAGCATAACGCACATCCGTTTGCTTATTATAGTTTTCTGTTACTTCACTCATCATTTCAGCTTGTTCTTCCTCCGTAGGCTCTTCTCCTTTCTTTTTCAATGCCGCCAACTTGATTTGAAGTAAGGTCTTGGCAGCAGAGGCACCACTCATTACAGCTATATTAGCGGTAGGCCAGGCATACATAAATCTAGGGTCATAAGCTCTGCCGCACATTGCATAATTTCCTGCTCCATAGCTGTTACCAATTACAATAGTAATTTTTGGTACGGTACTATTAGCCATGGCATTTACCATCTTGGCTCCATCTTTAATGATCCCTCCATGTTCACTGCGCTTACCAATCATAAACCCGGTTACATCTTGTAAGAAGATTAACGGGATTCTCTTTTGATTACAGTTCATGATAAAACGAGCTGCTTTATCAGCGCTATCACTATATATCACCCCACCAATCTGCATCTCCCCCGACTTAGTTTTATTGATAGTGCGCTGGTTAGCTACTATTCCTACACTCCATCCATCTATTCGGGCATATCCGGTAATCAATGACTGGCCATAACCTTTTTTGAATTCAGTGAAACTATCCTCATCAATAATACAATCTAATAACTCGAACATATTGTACGGAGAAGTGCGCTGCTCCGGTAGAATATCGAAGATATCAGAAGCAGGTCGTTTTGGTTCTTTAGCTTCCGTACGATTAAAACCAGCGGTTTCAAATGGCCCAAGCTTATCTACTAAATCTCTGATGGTTTGTATGCACTCGGCATCGTCTTTCATCTTGTAATCAGTAACGCCACTAATTTCTGTATGAGTAGTTGCTCCTCCAAGAGTTTCATTATCTACCGATTCGCCAATTGCGGCTTTTACCAGGTAACTACCTGCGAGAAATACACTCCCCGTTCCATCAACGATTAGAGCTTCATCACTCATAATAGGTAAATAAGCTCCCCCAGCTACACAACTCCCCATAATAGCAGCAATTTGAGGAATCCCTTTTGCCGATATAACTGCGTTGTTTCTGAACATTCGTCCAAAGTGCTCTTTGTCCGGAAATATTTCATCCTGCATTGGGAGAAAAACACCGGCTGAATCTACCAAGTAGATTAGTGGAATATGATTCTCAATAGCTATTTCCTGAGCTCTAAGATTTTTCTTTGCGGTGATAGGAAACCATGCTCCTGCTTTTACTGTGGCGTCATTTGCTACGATCATACATTGTCTGCCTTGAACCGTTCCAATACCGGTGACTACACCACCAGCTGGACATCCGCCTACATCTTCATACATTTCATGACCTGCCCACAATCCTAATTCAAAAAAATCAGATCCTTTGTCAATTAAAGTTTCAATTCTTTCACGAGCCGTTAGTTTTCCTTTTGCATGCTCTTTTTCAATTCTAGAAATCCCCCCTCCCAGCTTAATAACTTCTTCTTGTTTTCTAAGTTCTTCAATAAGGTGTTGAAGCCAATGTGTAGATGTACCATTCATAGGTAAGAATTCAATGTTTTTGTATACTAGTGTCCAACAAATTTCCGTTAAAAATAGAAATTTAAATCCCGATTACCGAGACTTAGATCGATCAACCCAAATACACGCATTATGCAAAAAAGGTTCATCCTAATAGTTACGCTTCTCTTTGTAGCTCTTCCACTTCTTGCTCAACGTTCGAATAGAGTGAATTATACCACCTTAATGAACAGAGCTAATGCACCACAAATCTTTATCGATGAAATTGTATTACCTAATGAAGATGGTAATACGAATCTTTCTGTGATTTTCAGATTCGATAACGACTTTCTTCCATATAAGAAGATTTCCCCTTCTGATGATATTATCGGGCCTGAAGGCATGGAATACTTTACAATTGTAAGATTGAACTCTGAGATTTTTAAAGGAAAGTATTCCCGTCGAAGAAGTGCTACAGATGTTGGTATTGCTACCAGAGATCTTTGGGTAGATACCTTATATACAAAAACATTTGAGGAGACGGAATCAAAGGGATTATATGCTTCGGGTTCTCTTACAAATATATTAGAGCCAGGAGAATATAATTATGTGCTACAGCTAAGTTTGATGGAAAATACCCGAGAGAGAAATTCTAATAGACAGAATATTCGCATTTGGGATTGGGAAGAAAAGAAGTCAGGAGAAGTTTATCTCATTAAAGAAGGAAGTGCTGATTCAGATATGGTTTTGATGAATATGAACGACAATGTACTTTTTGGTAAAGATTTTAAAGCCCTGGTGAGGATCCCTAATTATTCTGAAGACGCTGAATATACCTTGAATGTGCATAAAGCAAGGACTGTGCGAAGAGACACAATTAAGGTTGAATCTATCTATTCAAAAACCATAGGCTCTGAAGAAATTTCTTCTGGGGTAATTCCTGTTCTTGAACAAGGTATCGATCCTACGCTAAGATTTAAGGACACAGAAATGAATTTCACTTATGTGTTATTGGACATACCAAACAAAGAATTCGAGAATGCTGCCTATATGATTGAGGTAACTTCTTCCACTGCCGAAAAACCCATTGCAAAAAGTTTCTTCAGATCATATTGGCCTAATATGCCAGCTAGTTTGTTAAATCTCGATATAGCACTGAATAATATGCAGTACATCGTAAGCGAAACTCAATTGAAAGAGCTTAAGTCAGGTAGCAGTAAAGAAAAAGAAGAGAAATTCAGAGCATTTTGGGAAAGCAGAGATCCTACTCCAAATACAGTTTATAACGAATTAATGACCGAATACTATCGAAGAGTAGACTATGCCTTCAGAGAATTCCGTAACCCCGGGAACCCAAACGGTCATGAAACTGATCAGGGAGAAATCTATATAAAATTTGGGCCTCCTGAATCAACAGATCGAAAATTCCCCTCTCAAGGAAACGTAATTGAAGTTTGGGAATATCCGAACAGAACTTTTGTATTTGAGCAAAGTTCAGGATTTGGAGATTTTGTACTTCGTGGTACAGATTAAAGGTGTAGTTTAATTTCCCTTACCGTACTTTTCTTAATGTATGGAAAGCAATAAGCCAATAATTGGAATAAGTATCGGAGATGTTAATGGAATTGGTCCTGAGATAATTCTTAAAGCATTGGACCATATTGATTTAAAAAAATCATCTCCACTTATTATTGCTCCTAAATCTGTTCTGGAATATTACGCTATCCTTCTTAAACGTGCAGTTCATGTAAACACCTGCCAGTACATTGATCAGATTGAACCAGATACTATAAATCTGTTAAGTCTCCCGGATCATGGAATAGAAATAAAGCCGGGGGTTCTGGATAAAAAGAGTGGGCTTATCGCAATGCAATCCATTGAGCTTGGTATTGAACTCGCTATGAATGAAATAACTCAAGCACTGGTAACCTGTCCTATTTCTAAAGAAGCGGTCAATCTGGCTGGCTATTCAATCCCTGGTCATACCGAGTTCTTGGCTGAAGAAACAGATACGTCTGAAGTTCTGATGATCCTTCTAACTGATACACTTAGAGTAGCGCTGGTAACAGGGCATATTCCAGTTAAAAAGGTATCTGCAGAAATAAATGAAGGACTAATTCTCAGAAAGCTCCATATCCTAAACGAAGCCCTTATCCATCAGTTTGGAATTGAGCAACCCAATATTGCAGTTCTGGGTTTAAACCCTCATTCAGGAGATGGTGGAGTTATTGGAAAAGAAGAAATCAATGTAATTGAACCAACTTTGAAAAAGGCAAAGGAGTTAGGAATAACAGTAACTGGACCATTTCCTGCCGACGGTTTTTTTGGACAGCAACTTTTTAACGAATTCGATGCAATACTAGCGATGTATCATGATCAGGGATTGACTCCTTTTAAACTACTTTCCTTTGGTAAAGGAGTAAACTTTACTGCTGGCCTACCAATTATCAGAACTTCGCCGGATCATGGAACAGCATTTGATATTGCCGGACATGGAATGGCCACTATTTCTTCTTTTCTTGAAGCCTATAATCTGGCCGTAAGCATGGCAACAAAAAGGATCGATGTCTGAGTTAAAAGAGAATTATACCTTTCTGGCAGCTTTGTATGATGTACTGATGGAGGATGTAGATTATGAATCCTGGGCTGATTTTATCGACGAAATTATTCAAACGCATCATCCCGAAGCTGTAGATCTTTTGGAAATGGCTTGCGGTACGGGTTCCCTCTCTCTTTCATTAGGTGAACTGGAATGCTACAACATCCTTGCTAGCGACAAATCAGTAAAGATGATTGAGATTGCCAGGAAGAAACCAAAAGACTTTAATAGCACCGTTGATTTTATAACCCTGGACTTTCTTGATATCGATGTTGATCAATCTTTTGATTGTATTTTCACCGTTTTTGATAGTGTGAATTATCTCATGAATGCTGAGCAAATAAAGAAATTTCTTATTGGAGCAAGTAAAAAGCTTAATGGAAACGGACTGTTAATCTTTGACTTTTCAACTCCAAAAAATTCACTGGAATCGGTTGATTACTTAAATGAAAATGAAGGTGATAATGGTAGGTTTAGATTCTTCAGGAAAAGTGCCTATGATCCTAAACAGAAAATCCATCGAAATGAATTTGAAATTGAAGAAATAGATATTAAAACAGGAAACATACTTCAAACGGTTCAGGAAATTCATGAGCAAAGGGCATATTCATTAGATCAAATGCTGTCAATTGTGGAACAAACACCCTATCATCTTGTAGCAAAATACGATGGCTTTGATTTGATTGACGCCAATGAAAACAGTGCACGAGTAACGATGGTACTTCAATGTTAGATAATGCAGTAATAGAATTACGCAATGTGTCTCTCAGTTATGAGAATCGTCAGATTCTGAGAAACATAAATTTTAAGCTCAATAACGGAGAATTTTGTTATCTGATAGGCCCAACGGGAATAGGAAAAAGCTCCTTTTTAAAGCTCTTATATCGTGATATTGTACCTGATGAAGGAACCATCCGTGTAACTGACTTCCCGGTTAATAAAATCAGCATGAAACAAGTTCCTATGTTAAGAAGACGTATGGGTATTGTTTTTCAGGATTTCCAACTGCTTCCCGATCGCGATGTATTTGAAAACGTAGCTTTTGCTCTACAGGTGACTGGAGAAAAACCAAAGTTCATTAAGCAAAGGGTACTTGAAGTGCTTGGATTGGTAGGATTAAGTCATCGTAGAAAAAATATGCCCTCCGATTTATCAGGTGGAGAACAGCAACGAGTAGTTATTGCCAGGGCACTTGCTAATGAACCCCGCATTCTTCTTGCAGATGAGCCTACCGGAAATCTAGATCCTAAGGCAACTCAAGGTATAATGGATATCTTGAAAACGATCAATAATCGTGGAACTGCCATATTGCTGGTAACCCACGACTATGCGGTAGTTAAAAAATATCCATTCCGAACAGTTCGGCTCATTGAGGGTAAAGTTCAGGATTTAACCTGGAAGGGAGACAAGCTCATCCCTCTTAAAACCGGATAACTTTCATCTTAGTTAGATGAACATCCTGCAAAAAACACATCAGATCAGGAATTTCGCCCTTCAATTAGGATTTGATGCCTGTGGTTTTGCAAAAGCAGAGCGATTAGACGAAGAAGCTGAAAGGCTTGAACAGTGGCTTAACGAAGATCGACATGCAACAATGGACTGGATGGCAAACAACTTTGAAAAAAGAGTAGACCCTACCCTTCTGGTTCCAGGATCAAAAACAGTAATTTCTCTATTAGCCAGCTATTATCATCCATCTCACCAAGAGCAAATTGGTATTACTTCAAAACCGCTCATTGCTAAATATGCCCAGGGTCGAGATTACCATAAGGTTTTAAAAAAGAAACTGAAGGAGCTGTTTGTATTCACCAATGAATTATGCAGTGGAATTCAAGGTCGGTTCTTCGTTGATTCTGCTCCAATCCTGGATAAAGCATGGGCAGTAAAAGCAGGACTTGGTTGGGTTGGAAAAAACTCCAATGTGCTTAACAAAAAATTAGGCTCCTATTTCTTTATTGCGGAATTAATTATCGATCAGGAACTAGTTTATGATTCCCCTACTACTGATCACTGTGGTACTTGCACGGCCTGTATTGAAGCTTGTCCAACAGACGCAATTTATGAGCCTTATAAGGTGGATGGTACCAAATGTATCTCTTACTTAACCATTGAGCATAAGGGAGACATTGACGAGGAATATCATTCAGATATTGAAAACTGGATATTTGGCTGTGATATATGCCAGGATGTGTGTCCATGGAATAGCAAAGCAAGGTTGACACAGCTTCTGGATTTTTATCCAAGAGAAAAGGTAATCAATAAGAATCTTAAAGAGTGGTTACTAACCTCTGAATCTGACTTTGATGAAGTATTCCTTGGAAGCGCGGTTAAAAGAACCAAATACTCTGGTTTCAAAAGGAATCTGGATATTGTTAAAGCTAATTTAATTGAAAGTCATTCTGAGGCTACTGCCGAAGAATCTAAGCTGATAGAAAACCAGTAGTTCCTTATGTACAATGTTCTAGAGCAGAGTCACTACCTAGCTCTAAAAAAAAGACCTTCATTCTATAAGATCCTCTCCTGAATGCGTTCGAGATCAGGATGACTTAAAGGAGATTAAAACTTATCTCGTTTATCTACTAGCGCCTTATACAGAAGCTCTCTTGCACGGAAAATATGCGCTTTAACTGTCCCAAGAGGTAAATCCAGTTCATCTGCAATTTCATCGTAGCTTAATTCTTCCATATGACGAAGCTGTATTACTTTTCGATACTTCTCCGGAAGGTTATGAATAGCATCCTGAACGATAGCTTTCCTTTCTTTTTTCATTACCGGAGCGTCAGTAGAAAAGCTCATATCAGGTAACTGGACTTCCATTTCTCCATCTTTTGTTTTGATGGGATCATTGATGGAGAACGTTTGAAGCTTCTTCTTCCGTAGATAATCTATAGTATGATTAGTAGCAATACGATATAACCAGGTAGAAAACGCGTACTCGTTGCTATAGGTCTGCAAGTTTTTGAACGCCTTTATAAAGACCTCTTGTACAAGGTCTTCAACCATTTCTTGTTCCCTTATCATTTTGCGGATATGGAAAAAGATGGGCCTGTCATATTTGTCCACCAATTTTTTGTACGAATCCTCATTACCAGCTAAAGCGTCTGCTACAAACTTGTCATCTTCAATACTACTGGCAGATGCGTTTTCTCGTGGTGAACTATTTGAAATGTTACTGTTTTCCGACATTAACTGGATAAAATTTGAGGCTTAAAATACAAACCTTCGCGGAAATGAAAATTCTAATTTTTAATATGATTTCTACCCAACACTATACCGTGGCGAATTCCACCTGTTGATACGATAATCTGCTCTAGTTTATAAAAACTGAGAAACCCTTCTAAAATAAGTAATCCTGATAAAAAGATGTCCTCCCTGCCTTTCAAAAACACTGGATTCTTTTTTAGTAATTCGGAGCTTTTATCAGAACTAAAATATTGGATCTGCTTCAAAAGGCTCTCTTTTTTTATAACAAAACCATTTAACTCTGTCGCCACATACTCATCCCTATTTGCTTCAATAGCAGCAAGGGTTGTAGCTGTACCTGCAACAGCCAACGCTGTAACAGAATCTGGGATAGAAAATGGAACAGAAGTATAAAGTCGCTGAATCTCTGTTCTGCACTCATCAATTTCTTCTTTTAAAGGAGGATCATGTTTTAGAAAACGTTCTTTAAAACGAACACTTCCCATATCAAAAGAATGAAATTGCTGGATACCCTTTTTCGAACCCAGGGCTATCTCAGTACTACCACCTCCTATATCCAGAACAAATGCAGAATCCGAATCCTCTAAATCCAGCACCGAAAGTGCCCCCAGGAAAGTACTCCTGGCTTCTTCATCTCCGCTAAGTAAAATCACTTCAAAGCCTAATTCATCTTTAATTAAATGAATGAACGGCTCTCGGTTTTTAGCGTCTCGTACAGCACTAGTTGCTGTTACAAATACTTTATCTGTTTCAGGATATTCTTCGGATATAATCTTCTTGTATTCCCTCAATACCTTGAGTACCCTGTTTATACTATCCTGATGTAACACCCCAGATTCATCCACGCCTTTCCCAAGTCTTGGGATTCTTTGCTCTTCTCGAATAACCTTAATTCTGTTTCCATCTAATATGGCTACCAGAAGCAACACCGTGTTAGTTCCAATATCGATGGCTGCTTTCATCGCTCAAATAACATTGCAATCCATTCCATATGCTGCCTTGTTTCCAGATGCGTGAATCCTTTTAGGCTTTCGAGATTAAGAATGGTCGGTTCATCTTCTTGCAATAATCCAGATAACAGAAGTTTTCCTTTAGGAAGGTGAGTTATTAATTGAGGAATAAGCTCTATTAGCGCATTACGATTTATGTTGGCCAGAATAACATCATAAGTCGATCCTCCAGGGATTACCTCTAATGAACCGAGTTTCACTTCAAAATTTGAAACCTGGTTAAGTACAATATTCTCTTCTGCGTTTTCCTTACTCCACTCATCTATATCAAAACCAAATACTGATGATGCTCCCATCTTCAATGCAGCGATACCTAAAATTCCTGTTCCGGTTCCAGCATCTAACACTTCGTCTTCCCTAGAAATAACTTCTGGCACCCATTCCAGAATTAATTTGGTTGTAGCATGGTAGCCTGTCCCAAAGGCCATTTTCGGATCAATCAGAAGCTCAGTAAGAGAAGGATCATGATTTGACACTTCCCAGGTAGGTCTAACATAAAACAAACCGATTTGAAGTGGTTTTATAGATTGTTCCCAGGTCGTATTCCAGTTTTGAGGAGGTATAAGTTGCTCATCCTCAATGAATGCATTATCTCCATATCCGAGCAATAATCGTTCTATCTCCTCTCTCTTAACATCATCAAAACGATTCGCAGGAATTGATGCTATCAGCTTATGAGCTTCCTCTTCAAAACCTTCAAAATCCAGTTCGAACAATTCTGCGATCAACAACTCATGGTAGTCATCATTCAAGGATATACTTATTCGAATATATTCCATCACATGCGGTTATAAATAAGCTCTAAGAGTACATCTCCTACAACTTGAAGAGTTTCCTTGCTTATGATATCCATATTGTCCTGGTGAGTATGCCAATGATCTCCAAATACAGAACTACCCCCTTCAGCACTAAATTTGTGATTAATGATATTGATCATCGGAATATCTGTGTATTGATTAACGATGTAGTGATCGTCCTGGATTGCTGCTCCTCTTTGATCGAGAAATAAGTTTTCATGTCCCATTTCAACAGCAATATCCCATACCCCGTTTACTATGTTCGGGCCATACATCATTGAATATTCTTCTTTAGGAAATTTTGCGCCCTCAGCGCCTACCATATCAAGAAGGATCGCAAACCTTGGAGAATACCCTGGAACCGGAGGGTTTTGAGACCAATATCTCGAGCCAAGGAAATAATAGTTAAGATCACCTGATACTCCATAATCCTCGCCATCAAATAATACAATATCTACACCTATAGGCGGAGGATTCTCAGAAAAAATGCGCGCTAATTCTACAAGAACTCCTACTCCACTTCCTCCATCATCAGCACCAGGAATATAATCTGCTACTCTAATTGTGTCTTCATCAGCTCGTGGACGAGTATCCCAATGAGCACTAAGCATTATCCGATCTTGTGCTGTAGGGTTAAAAGCTGCAATTATATTTGAAAGCTGAAGAGTATCTGTATAACCAGGGGTTTCAAATGACTGGGTAAAAACACTTCCAAAACCTGCATAACCGCGAAACTTCTGTTCGAGGTATTTACGTGTCTCAACATGTCCAAAAGTATTTGGAACTCTTGGCCCAAAATCTACCTGCGCCTGGATAAATTGATAGGCTGAATCAGCATTAAACGCGGGTACTTCTCTTCCCTTTTGGGAAAACTGAAGTACGGGCTTCGTTTGTTCTTTTTCAGAACACCCAATTCCAATAATGATCAGACTTACTAGAAGATATTTATTCATCTCTATGAACCATTTGAGCTGATGATTGATAAACAGGCATAATGATAGAATCCAGGATGTTAACATGCTCAGGCCGATTAGCAGTAAACACTACTATTTCTGCAATGTCTTCAGCTGTTAGTGGCTGCATTCCCCGATATACTGACTTAGCTTTTTCTGTATCCCCTTTAAATCGAACATTACTAAACTCAGTTTCAACCAGGCCTGGAGAAACCATACTTACTCGAATTTTAGTACCGTGAAGATCCTTCTTAGTGGCCTCGGTAATTGCTTTTACCGCATGCTTTGTTGCACAATACACAGACCCTCCAGGATAAGACTCGTGCCCGGCAGTAGATCCTAAATTGATAATATGACCAGAATTCCGTTCAAGCATCTTTGGGGCTATAAATCTGGACATGGAAAGCAAGCCTTTTACATTGGTATCTATCATCGTATTCCAATCTTCAAAATCTCCGGTCTGAATCGGATCTACACCTTTTGCCAGACCAGCATTATTGATAAGGACATCTACATCAAGAGCCAGATTCTGTACAAATTCCCTGCATTCTTCCACCTCACGAATGTCAAAAACTTCATAGGCTACGATTACTTTATACTTGTCCAGTATGGTTCTGGCTAAATCTTCAAGTCGTTCTCTTCGTCGCCCGGTAAGTATCAGATTACAACCATGAGCGGCAAATTCAAGAGCACATGCTTCTCCAATTCCCGCTGTTGCTCCTGTTATAAGTACTGTTTTGCCTTCTAGTCGGTTCATAATCTTTTTGCTGAACCTATAAATAATTAATCAAGAAGTTCAACTAAACGTGCAGCATTTAAAAGCTTCGATTCCTGGAAAGCATCAGCCATAAATTGAATACCATAAGGTAAGCCATTAGAATGGGTACCAGCTGGAACGCTTATCCCACAAATTCCAGCAAGATTTGCCGATATAGTATATACATCGTTTAAATACATCTGGATTGGATCATTTAACTCCGAACCAATATCGAATGCTGTGCTTGGTGCTGTAGGAGTAACAATTACATCTACATCTTTAAAAGCTTTGGTAAAATCGTCTTTGATTAATCTTCTCACTCGTTGAGCCTTTCCATAATAGGCATCATAATAACCAGCGCTCAATACGTAGGTACCTAGCATAATTCTACGCTTTACCTCAACTCCAAATCCTTCTGTTCTGGATTTTTTGTATAACCTTGTTAACGGAGCATCTAATTTATCCAATTGGCTCTGTAAAGCACCTAATTCATCACCTTCTGCTAATTTGATAGCCTGCTTTAACGCTTCTTCTTCAACCTTCAGCTCATCGAGCATTTCATCCTTATCTGCTCTATGACCATATCGAATGCCATCATATCTGGCTAGGTTGCTAGATGCTTCTGCAGTAGCAAGTATATAATAAGTAGCGATACCATATTTGGAATGAGGTAGGTCAACTGGGACTAATTCAGCTCCATTTTTCTCCAACTGAGCAAGAATGTCTTTTACCCCTTGAGAAATCTCAGGGTCTAGGCCTTCAACGAATAAAGCTTCCGGAACTCCAATTCTAATCTTCTTTTCAGGATTGTTAACAGAAGCTATGTAATCATCCTTTTCATTTCGAGAAGATGTATTGTCCTTTTCATCAAATCCTGCAATTACATTAAATACAGTAGCAACATCTTCTACACTGTTTCCAAATGGACCTATTGAATCAAAAGAAGATGCGAAAGCTACTAATCCATATCTGGAAACTCTTCCATACGTAGGCTTTAGACCAATCACTCCACAATAAGATGCAGGTTGTCTAATAGAGCCTCCTGTATCAGATCCAAGAGTCGAATTTACCATACCAGCTGCAACAGCAGCAGCACTACCACCTGAAGAACCACCCGTTACTTTTGTAAGATCGTGAGGGTTTTTAGCTGATCCAAAATGGCTGTATTCGTTGGTTGATCCCATCGCAAATTCATCCATATTCAATCTGCCAACAAGGATAGCATCTTCCTTCTTAAGGCGCTCAATCACAGTAGCGTCATATACACTTTCAAAATTTGAGAGTATTTTTGACGCACAAGTTGTGGGCTTTCCGCGCTCACAAATTACATCCTTAATTCCCATTACCGCTCCAATTAGAGATCCTGCATCTCCTGACTCTACCCTTTTTTGGATAGATTCTGCTTGCTCAAATGCTTGATCAAAGTCCAGATAAACAAAAGCGTTAATGTCATCATTATTCGCTTCTATTTGAGATTTATATTCTGAAACCAGTTCCTTTAATGTGATCTCTCCAGCCAGAACTTTAGCTCTGGCCTCCGCGATGGTGCTAATCGTCAAATCGTCCTCTACAGCTATTTAGTAGTGTTTTTGGAGTCGTCTTGATTAACTGCGGAATCAATATCTCTAGAACTCTCTTCTATTTCCCTTTTGATGTCTTTAGACGCCTGTCTGAATTCCTTAATTCCCTGACCTAAACCTCGGGCAAACTCAGGAATGCGTTTCGCACCAAAAAGAACGAGTACAACAGCCAGAATGATAATAATTTCGGTAGCTCCAAGTGCATTGAACATAAAATAATCCTATATGGATTTTAGTTGATGTATTTGTGCGAAGATAACAATATTTTCGGCACGATTTGAGCGCAAAAAAAATTTATTGAATACTTGAATTTTACCGCGCTCCCATGTTTAATGTAATCGAAGATTGCTACAAATTTTAAAACAAAGCTAAACGTATGATTTGGACAGTTGAACTAGCTGCTGCTTTAGACGAAGCACCATTTCCTGCAAGTAGAGACGAATTAATAGAGTGGGCTGAGCGAAATGGACTTCCCAGCCAGGTGATTGTTAATCTCGAGGAACTAGAAGAAATTGACGAAGGCGAGGACACTATATACGAAGGTATTGAAGATATCTGGCCCGACTATATCAGAAAAGAAGACTTCTTCCACAACGAAGAAGATGAAGGGTTTGATTACGACGACGTATAAAACTGCGCTCCTTAACAATTTTTAAAAAGGCCGCATGTTACGCGGTCTTTATTTTTTTCTTTGAAAACTCGAACCCGCCCATTACTGCTAATCTTTGCGCTAGCACTTTTTATGGTGCTTCAAAGTGGGTTTTTGTCTCCTGTTTTTTCTCAAACTACTTCCCCCGACTCTTCAAGTATAGATGATGTTGTACGTAGAGTTCGTTTCTCAGGAAATAAATTCGTGAAAAACAAAGCCCTTGAGAACCTAATCAGAACAAGGACAAACAGAGAATTTTTAGGAATTCCAAGATTTACCCCTTGGCATTATTTCTGGCAAATAAGTAACGGTCGTTTCGGAGAGGAACCTGCATACCTGGATCGTCAAACGGTTACCAATGATATGGAGAGAATCAGGCTTTATTATGAGTCTCTGGGCTTTCTAAACGTTCAGGTGGATACCACAATCGTTGAATTCAGGGCCAATAGAATTGAAGTTTCCTTTCTTATCGAGGAAAACGAACCCTCACAAATACAAACTCTCTCCTATTCAGGTTTTCCAAATTTCGATGATCCAGAGCTTAAAAGAAGATTCTTTATTCAAAGCCCCATGACAAGGCAAGGCATTAATGATTCTACTTACCAGGTAAATAGACAATATAATTCTCAAGATTTAAAGGATGAGCAGTTACGTATTTTGAATTTTTTGAAAAATAACGGCTATGCATCCATTGATAGAGATTCTGTCATCGCATTTGTGATGAGAGATTCAGTAGATGCACTAAATTTAAATGTATTGTTTAGTGTTTCACCCGGAAGTGTATATCGCTTTGGAGATTTGGAAATCAAACTTGCTGATCCATTCCCTCCTGACAACTACTCTCAATCCCGAGTTCTTTCGGGAGAGCCCATTGCCCTGGACACCAACAAAGTATATCTCGAGAAAGAACCTGGCTCAGATACTCGTTTCTCCTTGCTCTCCGATCAAATATTATTCAAGCCAGGTGATATCTATAATGAAGAGCAATATTTACAAACAGTAAAAGAATTCCAGAATTTGGGAATGCTTTATATCAGAAGGTTTGGGCAAAACAAAAATGGGGTTCGGCCAGATTATTCGAAAGAGAAAATCCCTGTTTACTTTGATCTAGAGACCATTACAAAGCACAGCATCAGTACAGAATTCTTTGGAATGAAGCGCTATGGCTTTGGTACTGGTTTTGGTATTGACTATTCAAACAACAATGTATTCGGTAAAGCTGAGCGATTGAACATAGGTGCAAATGCTAGCTTTGAATTTGTTAGCTCAGGAACCCTTGAAGAAATAGCACCAGACGATACTCTTCAATCTTCTTTATTCAGAAGCTATGAGGTTAGTGGTGAATACACGCTTCCAAGATTAGCTTTCCCTTTCCGGTTTTTAGATAACACTCGTTATTTCACAAGTGCATTATCGAGATATACATTGTCGTATAGCAGATCCGACCAATTGTACTTTGATATTAACTCAGATGTACGTTTCAACTACCGATATGAGGTTCAACATAATAATCGGTACTCGTCCTTTCTTGATTTGATCGAACTGGATATAGTAGATACCAATCCTTCAGAAGAATTCACACAGAATCTTATCGATGAATTCGGAGAAAACTCACTCGAATATATTCGGATACTTGAGGATTTCGAGCCACAAGTATCATCAATTATCAGATATAGCTTTCGAAGTCAGAACACAGATTTGATTAAAAGAAATTTTGGGTACTACAGCGAATACTCAATCTCTGCAGGTGGAAATATCCCCTATGCTTTAGATCGCTTCATTATTACCCCGGGAACTGTAGAAGAAGAACTACCTTCTTTGTTTGGACTAAGTAATAACAGCTTACAATATAGCCGTTTCGTAAAGTTGACTGCAGACTATCGAAAGTATTACACCCTCTCTCCTAGTTCAGTATTCTCCTGGCGACTTTTCGGAGGTTTCGCTCATCCCTACGGAAAAAGTACCACCATCCCATTAAACAGAAGATTTTTTGCTGGTGGAAGTAATGACATCCGGGGATGGGCTCCTTTCCAGCTTGGGCCAGGAGAAATTTCACCGGAAAATGTGACCATTAATGGCGGAGAGATCAAACTCGGAGCGTTTACCGAAGCTCGCCAAATTTTTATACAAGACCTACTCGGAGCAAACTGGCATGCAGCCTGGTTTGTTGATGCCGGAAATATTTGGTACCGCCCTACTGCTGATTTCAGTGACAATTCCAATCAATCCGAACTAGAAAAAGGAAAATTCAAGCTCGATTCATTTTACAAGCAGATTGCAGTAGGCTCCGGTTTGGGGGTAAGATTAGACTGGGAGTATTTAGTTGTTAGATTTGATTTTGCTTTTCGGGCACACGACCTTGAAGAAGGATGGTTTAACAATAGAAAAATGTATTTTAGTTTTGGAATCGGGCATTCCTTTTAACTATAGGTCATAGCATGAAACAAAAATTAAAGCGCTTAACAAATCAGGCAAAAATAGTATTCAACTCAAAGTTTATAAAAAATCTTTCTGCTGCTGAACGTTTTGAATTTTTGCAATTATGCCACAGAAGAAGTTATAAGGAGGGTGAATACGTCTTCTATCGAAATGATCCGGGTACAGGAATGTATTTCATAGAAGATGGGCAGGTAGAGCTTACTTTTAATTTAGATGATAACGAAGAGTCTAAAGAAGGATTCTTGCTAGAAACCTCTGATAGTTTTGGAGCACTTTCTATAGGATATAATTTGAGAAGAAAATCTTCCGCAAGATGTATTACTGATTGTACTCTTCTTGGATTTTTTAAACCGGATTTCGAACTATTAATGGAGCGCCATCCTCAAATAGCGGTTAAGTTCTTACAAACCCTCTCAAATATTGCTTTAAGGCAACTGGAACGTGCTACTAATAAAATTGAAGAACTATCAGACGCACATACAGCAGTAAAAATTGAATTCGAAGCCTATTACGAGCAGAAAGATCCTAACGAATAACTAATGGCTTTAAAAAAGGGAGAGGAAATTACCCTTAAGATTGAAGGGGCAGCTTTTAAAGGAAAAGGAATCGGAAAAATTGACGGCATGGCTGTATTCGTTTCAGGAACCATGCCCGGTGATTTCGTTAAAGCGCGGATCATAAAAAGAAAGAAAAACTTTAGGGAAGCAAAGCTCCTTGAAATACTTGATCCAAGCCCAGATAGAATCACCCCACTTTGTTCTCATGCCAATGTTTGTGGAGGATGCAGTTGGCAACATGTCCCCTATGCCAAACAACTCGATTATAAAACCCAACAAGTAACCGATCATATCCGAAGGATTGGCAACCTTGATACTCCCGTTCATACTGCAATTAAATCGGATAATGAACTGTACTATCGCAATAAGATGGAATACAGTGTGAGTGACAGGCGCTGGCTTACAGAAGAAGAAATCAGAAGCGACGATTTTGTTGATGATTCTGGTTTTTTTGCTGGTTTACACGCTCCGGGTAGATTCGATAAGATTCTAAACCTTAATGAATGTCATCTCCAACAAAAGGAATCATTTGAAATCCTCGACTTCATTAGAGGCTACTGTATCACTAATGGAATAGCTCCATATAATACTTTTCAAAAAACAGGATTTCTTCGCCATGTAATGATTCGTAATTCCTTTTATACCGAAGATTTCATGGTTAACCTGGTTACTTTTGAGCACAACCAGGAACTCATAGAAGCTCTTTCTGATGCCCTGCTAGAGAAATTCCCGGTAATCACCACTATTGTTAATAACATTAATGATACTCCCTCTCCTACTTCAATAGGAAGAATTGAGCGGGTAATTCATGGTCAGGGTTTTATCAGAGACAAAATTGGTGACTTCGAGTTCAAGATTCATCCAAATGCTTTCTTTCAAACAAACACAGCACAAGCAGAAAAACTTTATAATGTAGCACTTGAGTTTGCTGAGTTACAAGAAGGAGATGTTGTCTATGATCTGTATTGCGGTGTTGGAACATTAAGTCTGTACATGAGCAAAAAGGCCAGTAAAGTACTTGGAATAGAGCTTGTCGAAGTAGCTGTCGAAAACGCTCGATTCAATGCGAAAGAAAATAAAGTTGAGAATGTTTCCTTTATTAAAGGAGATATGAAAGATGTATTTACCGAGGAAATAGTCTCAGAGTTCGGAGCTCCTGACGTACTAATTACTGACCCTCCTAGAGCTGGTATGCATCCGGATGTAGTTAGCAGGCTTTGCGACTTAAAAGTACCCCGAATAGTGTACGTGAGTTGTGATAGCAGTACCATGGCTCGCGACTTAAAAATCCTTTCAGAAGTCTATGATGTCCTGGAAGTCCAACCTGTAGATATGTTTCCACAAACCTATCATGTGGAAGCAGTGGCCAAACTTAAGCTCAAAACCAACCTATAGCTTTTCGCAATGCATACAGATCTTACCAATCTGAATGCATTCACAAAAAATCAAAAACTCTTCTCCCCCGTCTTTCATCTGGTAATTTTTCTTTAGCTCGTTCGCTCCAAGTGCGTAGTTCTTAGAAATCACATTAATTTTTTTATCCGGCACTAGTTTAAGAACCTCTTTTTTATTCGGCTTCACGATGTTTTTTATTCTAAAAACTTTGCCTGGGAAGCCTTCAATTATTTCATCTGAGGTATAGAGGTGAGTATTCGGATGGAGTTTGTATAACTTAAATTTCTCGCCTATTAGATTGAAAGCTCCGGCTTTTCTTATAGAAGAATTTGGCTCATAAATGAATGTAAGGGGAGCATGGTAATTTGATTTTGATCTTATTTCATCTTCATGAGTGAAAGAAAAAAGCTCTTCATTGTCTTTGTTTAAATTCCAGGCTTCAATTTGAGTTTTGCCTGAAAAACCTTTGTCAATGAAGAACAGTATTTCTTTTACTTCATTGCTTACTGCTACTACTTGAACTTTTGATGTGCCTGGCATCTTTACTAATGTAGATTTTATATCAAGCATGGGTGATGCTTTAATCAAAAGAGTTTTTCCTTTTTTAAGCAACACGTCAAAAAGCTCGATAGCATTAGGTTGATATTCTTCTATTCCGAATACTTTTTTGCTCTTATTGTTTCGTCGGGAAGGATCCAGATAAATTACATCGTATTTCTTTGAAGGTGACTCCAGGAAAGACTCCGCACTATCATTGATGCAAAGAATAGATGTATTAAGCGTATTAAAATTATGTTCGGCTAATTCAAATAGTTGGTAATCAGGCTCGACATAGGTTGTATCCGAAAAACGTTGACTTAAATAATAACTATCTACTCCGCTTCCCCCCGTCAAATCCAGTAAACTATTACCTGATACCCATCTTGATTTAAACTTTGCTGTTTTTTCAGAAGAAGCCTGTTCAAGATTTTCCTTAGGTGGAAAAATTATTTGGGGGTTACTATACCATTCTGGTAGTTTGGATACTATTTTCTTTCTTGAAGCTATTTGTGCAGCAACTGCCTTTACAGGTATTTCCGGGTAGTTTTTAGCCTTCAGTACCAGTTCAACAGGATCAGAATCGAGATGTTCTTGAATGAATTGAATTACTTTTGGGTTGGAAAGCTCCGAGATCATAATACAAGATAACAGTAATTACCTTGAGTTTGAGATAAGAAACGTTGGAAAGCACCTAAACAGACTCTCTTTGGTTATTGGTTATTTTAGTCAATAGCCAATAACTAATAACCCTCATTACTATTTAGCATTTAAAGAACATTTCTTGTTTCAAGCTCAAATCAATTAGACCACACAAATTCAAAAAATGAGAGTTTCTATAATCGGTGCCGGAATTGGAGGACTTGCAACAGCGTGCTTGCTCGCTGCAAAAGGAAACCAGGTATCTGTTTTTGAAAAAAACAGTGGAGCTGGTGGAAAGCTAAATATCTTTGAAAAACAAGGCTTCCATTTTGACACTGGTCCAAGCTTACTTACCATGAAGGATATTCTGGAAAAGTTATTTGAGCTGACGGGAGAAAGACTTTCAGATCATCTTAATCTTACTCCTTTAGAACCTATTTGCAGGTACAATTATCAGGATGGAGTCAGTTTCGATTGTTTTGAAGACAAAGAAGCAACCATAAGAGAAATAGCTAAGTTTGCTCCTGAGGATGCTAAAGCCTACCCTCCGTTTTTGAATTACTGTAGTACACTTTACACAAAAACGGACACAGCTTTTATCAGAAATCCTCTCTTTGATTTTTCGGATGTCAAAAATCTTAATGTTCCCTCCTTTTTTGGTATAGATGCTTTTACTACCGTAAGTAAATCAGTAGATAAAGCTTTTCAATCAGAGTATCTGCGGATGTTCTTCAAGAGATTCACCACCTATAACGGTTCTTCTCCATTCCAGGCTCCGGCTACATTAAATGTTATACCACATGTAGAGCTTAATCAAGGTGGCTATTATATAAAAGGAGGAATGTATCGCCTTACTGTTGTTCTGGAAGAACTGGCATTAAAACTTGGAGTTCAGTTTCACTTTAATTCGCCGGTCGAAGAAATAGTAATTGAAAAAAGCCAAACGAAAGGAGTTCGGTCACAAGAAAAATATTTCCATTCGGATATAGTCATCGCAAATAGCGACTCCACCGAAACCATCCTTAATCTCATTGGAGATGATCATTTCCCAAAAAGGAAAAAGGAAAAAGCCAGTAAAATTGAACCCTCCTGTTCAGGCTTTGTACTTCTTCTGGGAATAGATAAACAATATGATCAGCTGGTTCACCATAATATTTTCTTTAGTAAGAATTATGAGCATGAATTCCATCAGATATTCAAAGAAAAGGTGATGCCAGACGACCCTACGATTTATATAGCTAATACCTCTTTTTCAGATCCCGCTCATGCGCCTGAAGGTGGTTCAAACCTTTTTGTCCTTGTTAATGCTCCCTATTTATCAGAATATTACTCGTGGGAAAACCATGTTCAGGCTTACTCGAAAAAAGTAATCCAAGGGCTTGAACAAAGAGGTCTTGATGGATTATCCGATGCGATTGTAGTTCAGGAAAGCATTACCCCTGAGGATTTTTATCACCTGTATCTATCCAATAAAGGAAGTATTTATGGTACTTCTTCAAATAGTAAATTTTCCGCATTTGTGCGGCCTCGGAATAAATCCAGACACATTGATAAGCTTTACTTCGTTGGAGGTTCAACACACCCAGGAGGAGGAATTCCTTTAGTTGTGCAATCTGCATTTAATGCAGTAGAATTGATTGATCGCTATGAAGTCTGAGCAACTCCTTGCCTGCCCAGATTAATTACTTCTACATCGGATATGTTTCCATCTCCAATATTGAATCGAATTAAAGTTCTGTATTCCTGAAAACCTTGCTTGCCTGCTGCCCCAGGGTTTATATACAACATTTTATTTAAGCTTTGATCTCTTGCTATTTTCAAAATGTGCGAATGCCCACAAATAAAGACATCCGGTGTTTTCTCTTCTATCTCCTTTCGAATTGGAATGCAATATCTTCCAGGAATTCCTCCAATATGAGTCATCCAAAAGTCTATGCCGTTTCTTTCAAATCGTTGATGGAGCGGATATTCATCTCTGATGTCTTTCCCGTCAATATTCCCATACACACCTAATACAGGAGCTATTTGCTTCAATTTGTCAGCTATCTCAATAGTGCCAAAATCTCCTGCATGCCATATTTCATCGCAATCTTTAAAGTAATCGAATACCTGAGGGTCCAGGTAATTATGTGTATCCGAAATAAGCCCTATTTTGATCATAAATTCGTTATCATCATTGCCGGGTTAAATAGCTCGCAAATAAAAGGTTTTTTACTGACTTCTTCTATACCTGCGTTCAACATACACATCTTTAATTTCATTCATTGTTAGGATTTAGCATAATCATCGTTACCTGGAATGGTTTAGATCACTTAAAGCGCTTCCTGCCATCAGTAGTAGAAACAAACTATGGTAATTTTGAAATCATTCTGGCAGACAATGCATCTACAGATGAATCCATTGAATGGGTTAGAGAACATTACCCCTCTGTAAAAATTGCCTCATTCGATCTTAACTATGGGTACACAGGGGGAAATAATAGGGCTGTTCCATATGCAGAGAAAGAAGTACTCGTTTTCCTTAATAATGATGTAGAAGTAGATTCTGAGTGGCTTACCGGACTTGAAGATGGGTTCAGTCACGCTTCTTCTCCTTCTATCATTCAACCAAAAATTAAATCCTATTCTCAGAAAGAATATTTCGAATATGCCGGAGCTGCAGGTGGATATCTTGATTGGCTGGGTTACCCGTTCTGCAGAGGAAGGATCCTTGATGTTACTGAAAAAGATGAAGGACAATACGATTCAATTGCTCCAATTACCTGGGCATCAGGAGCGGCTTTAGCAATAAAGAAAGATTGTTTTGAGTCTTTGGGCGGTTTCGATGAAGACTTTGAATTCCATATGGAGGAAATCGATTTATGTTGGAGAGCATTGAATCAGGGACACACGATTATTTATACTCCTAAGAGTACTATTTATCATCTTGGCGGAGGTTCACTTCCCATGGGATCATATAGAAAGGTGTACTTTAATTTCAGAAACAGCCTTTATATGCTTTGGAAAAACCTTCCTTTTGGAGCACTGCTGGTCAGGTTCCCAATCCGATTACTCCTCGACTGGGTAGCGGTACTTCGCTCTCTATTGACTTTTCGAATGGATGAATTTACTGCAATACTTAAAGCTCATCTTCACTTTTGGATAAGATTGCCTTTAGCACAACAAAAAAGAAAAGCTAACCCAATAAAGGGTGCACAAAAAGCTTTGAGTAATGTATTTCTCGTTTGGAAATTTTTTGCCAGAGGGAAAAAAACATATAATCAACTTGTAAAACATGAATCTTAATCACATAGTGTGATCAATTTGTTGAGGTAAGCTGATTATTACTTAGCCACAAAAACACTAAAACCTCATTGATTCTGTGTTTTTGTAGCTTATTCATTTCAATTTAATTAAGCGGGCTTTAGCTCCCACTTATAAGAAACTTGAAAAGATTATTTCCAGGCTCCGAGTATAAGCCCCATAATTGTGAACACTACTGTCCAGTACCCGCCATTAATTAAGGTAAGCTTGAATGGTTTTTGTTCATATAAATATGAAGTAGCAAATACAAAGAATATCCAGCCAAAGCCTGTTAAGAATCCATAAAACGCTCCCATTGCAGCGTCAATAGTAGGGTCATTCAAAAACATCGCCAGGCAATAAGCCATTATTAATTGAAAGATAAATGACAGTCCAAATATCTTAGCCATATTTCCCTGTTGAACTTTTTCTTCAGTCATTCCGACAAGCTCCATCCAGGCCTTCCCGAAAACAGGCCCATACCATGGGAAACCAACAACAAATCCCACTAAAGCTGATACAACCACTGCCAAATAGTTAATATCCATTTCCATGTTTATTCCTATTAGTTAATAATTTAGCGCCAATACTATCGTATTGGTAGCCATTGAATTAAAGGAAAAAGAAGTATTAGTGCCAGTATTCCGATTTATATGTTAAAGCTCCTGGATGTTTGGTTAATATGCTTTCTATAGTTTTCGTACCTTTGCCCCTGATATTTCTGCATAGAATTCACTTAATGTTTGTAATAGAATGAACAGATCAGACTATACTATCACAAAACCCATAGATCACGTTGGTATCGAAGAACGTGTTTCCAGGCTTAATAAAAGGAGTATCAAAAAAGATGCTAAGTTAAGTGGATTAAAAATGGCGCTTAGCATGATGGATTTGACTACACTGGAGGGAAAAGATTCCGAAGGAAAAGTCATCCAATTATGTCAAAAAGCTAAACTACCGTACGCCCCGCTTCCGGATCTCCCAAAAGTAGCTGCAGTTTGTGTTTATCCTACAATGGTTCGAATTGCAAAAGAACAAGTGAAAGGTACAGGAATTAATGTAGCTAGTGTTGCTACTGCTTTTCCAAGTGGGATGGCCCCTCTCTCGGTAAGAATTGATGATACTAAATTTGCAGTAGACGAAGGTGCAGATGAGGTTGATATGGTAATAAGCCGTGGAGCTTTTTTATCAGGTGAGTACAACAAGGTATTTGATGAAGTTGCTGCTGTGAAAGAAGCTTGTGGAGAAGCCCATTTAAAGGTGATTCTGGAAACCGGAGAACTTCATACCTATGAAAATGTGAGAAAGGCGAGCGATATCTCAATGGATGCTGGTGCTGATTTTATTAAAACATCTACTGGTAAAATAAGCCCCGCAGCTACACAACCCGTTACGTTAGTAATGCTGGAAGCGATCCGTGATTTTTACAATCGAACAGGAAAAATGATTGGAATGAAGCCTGCAGGAGGAATTAGAACTGCAAAACAAGCATTACAATACCTTGTACTTGTAAAAGAAACACTTGGAGCAGCCTGGTTA
This sequence comes from Balneola sp., assembly GCA_003712055.1. Classification (NCBI taxonomy): domain Bacteria; kingdom Pseudomonadati; phylum Balneolota; class Balneolia; order Balneolales; family Balneolaceae; genus Balneola; species Balneola sp. The sequence goes on along the minus strand of RHLJ01000001.1, from coordinate 94,902 downwards.
AATAATGAATACTTCCGATTTGGAGCCAGCTCACTTGCCAACGATGTGCTTATGCAAATCGTAAAACAGGAAACCGGACGATATCAAAGTCCGGACTATTTTTCAGTGGATTAAAACTGACCGATATGTCACAAACAACAGAGACTAAAGAAACCCCTTTCAAACCCACTTCTCCAAACTCGAAACTCGATTTCGCCTCAGTTTGGGAATATGCTCCTGCTCCTGAGAGTACCAGCCATGTTGAGATTAAAGATCGCTATGAACTATTTATTGGTGGTAAATTTGTTAAACCATCCAAAGACAGATATTTCCCGACGATTAATCCTGCAAATAAAGAAGTCATCACTGAGTTTGCAGAAGCTACCCAAAGTGATGTAAATAGTGCAGTAAAAGCAGCTCGGAAAGCATTTAAAGGTGAATGGAGCTCACTGGCACCGAAAACCAGGGGGAAATATCTATATCGTATCGCCCGGATGCTCCAAGAGAGAGCACGGGAATTTGCAGTATTAGAAAGTATGGACGGAGGTAAGCCTATTCGAGAGTCCAGAGATGTAGATGTTCCTCTTGCTGCTGCTCACTTCTTTTATTACGCAGGATGGGCTGATAAACTTGAGTATGCATTTCCAGGCAAAACCCCTGAACCTATTGGCGTATGTGGACAAATCATACCATGGAACTTTCCTTTACTTATGCTGGCCTGGAAAATTGCTCCAGCGTTGGCATGTGGAAACACCGTCGTTCTCAAACCAGCTGAGACTACCTCTTTAACTGCATTAAAATTTGCAGAATTAATTAAGGATTCCGGTTTACCTGATGGAGTAGTAAATATTATTACAGGAGCAGGCCAAACAGGCGCTGAAATGGTGAATCATGAGGATATTGACAAGATTGCTTTTACCGGCTCTACTGCTGTTGGAAAACTGATACAAAGATCTATTGCAGGAACAGACAAGAAATTCACCCTTGAATTAGGTGGAAAAGGTGCTCTAATCATTTTCGAAGATGCCGCCATAGATCAGGCGGTAGAAGGTATTATCAATGCCATCTTCTTTAATCAGGGACATGTATGCTGCGCAGGGTCACGGCTTCTTGTTCAGGAAGGAGTAGCTAATGAGCTAATTGGAAAGCTAAAAGACCGGATGGAAACACTCATCGTTGGCGACCCACTTGATAAGAATACTGATATTGGAGCCATCAATTCCGGTCAACAATATGACACTATTAACTCATTCTTAGAGATTGGTTTAGATGAGGGAGCTGATGTATATCAAAGCAAATGCTCCATCCCGGACACCGGTTTTTTCATTCGCCCTACCCTCCTTACTAATGTATCACAAAGTAAACGGGTGGTTCAGGAAGAAATTTTTGGCCCTGTTCTTACCGTTCAAACGTTTAGAACTGCTGACGAAGCTATACAGAAAGCCAATAACACTCCTTATGGACTGGCTGGCGGGGTCTGGACTGATAAAGGATCAAAAGTATTTAAGGTTGGCTCAGGGCTACGTTCTGGTGTTGTTTGGGCAAATACATACAACAAATTTGATCCAACCTCACCCTTTGGTGGATATAAAGAAAGTGGAATTGGAAGAGAAGGCGGTTTGCATGGATTATCCGCTTATTTAACTCTAAAATGATAATTGGCCATGAGTGAACATTTAGAAGTATTAAAAACTTACAAAATCTATGTAAACGGGAACTTCCCAAGAACTGAATCTGGAAGGTATTACAAGGTTTTTGATAGCGAAAAAGAATTACTGGCTAATGCATGCCTTTGCAGCCGAAAGGATGTTAGGGATGCTGTTAAAAGTGCCCGGGGAGCTTTTTCGGGATGGAAATCAAGAAATGCATACAATCGCGGGCAAATCCTCTACAGAATTGCTGAAATGCTCGAAAGCAGGAGAGCTGAATTTGAGAAGCAACTTTCTACCATTGGTTTTTCTGCCGCTGAAGCGGAAGCAGATGTTAATGCATCTATCGACCGACTCATATATTATGCGGGATGGACGGATAAATATCAGCAGGTATTTGGCTCTGTAAATCCGGTTGCAAGTGCTCATTTCAACTTTAGTTTGCTAGATCCTACTGGAGTGGTTGCAATATTAGCTCCGGATCAATCTCCCCTTCTAGGATTAGTCTCATTAATTGCTCCTGCTATAGCGGGTGGTAACACGTGTGTAGCACTTGCATCTGAACCTTACCCAACTACTTCCATTCTTTTTGCAGAAGTGTTAAATGCATCGGATGTTCCAGGTGGGGTTGTAAATATCCTGACAGGAAAAAAAGAAGAACTTGCGGAACATTTCAGTGGTCATATGGATGTAAATGCTATCATTTATACAGATACACTAACCCCTGAAATGATTAAAATGATTGATGAGCAGTCTACCGAAAATCTGAAAAGAGTTGTCAAAAAGATAACTTCTGACTGGTATTCAAGCGAAGCTCAGAGCCCATATTTTATCACCGATTTTCAGGAAACGAAAACAACCTGGCACCCTATTGGGTTTTAATATGTCTCGAGTTCTCTTAGCAGTTTCAATTTTTCTTATTTATGCATGTTCAGGAACTCAGCCTGTAATTGAAACTAATGAAACCGCTGATTCTGGAACAGTTAATACAACCAATCCGATAGAACCTCCGGTTACTAACCCATCTACTGGCTCCTATCTTGATAGCTACAGAAGTACTCTTTCTGATACTTATCAGAACAAGAGTAACCCAATCCCTGATGAATATGCCCGCATCAAAGTAGAAGAAGAGAATAAAGACCAGAAAAATCTATTTGAAGGATACCGGGTTCAGCTTTATTCTGGGAGAAATGTAGCCATGGCTGATACAATAGCTTCCATTTTTCGAGCATGGTCGGATACTACTATTGTAGGCTACCAGGCTGAAACCTATACTTTTTTCAAGACCCCTTACTATAAAGTTCACGTCGGCAATTTTCATGACCGAGACCGAGCTATTTACTATTCAAACCTCCTCAAGAGACGCTTTCGAGAAGCATGGGTAGTATATGATCGTGTTGACCCCTGGAATGTTCCTTCTGATACAACAATGATTTATGCGAAATAGAGTTTTTAAAACTGTTCATATTTATTTTCTTTAGACCACAAAAAACTCATTCGAAATTCAATTTATGAGGACACTTGTTTTTCTATTAGGGCTGATGGTTTTGTCTCCCACTTCTGACATTGACACTGATAGCAGATTAGCTCCTGTTGAGCAAATAGATCAAAATGATGCTACCGTCTCAGGTACTATTGTGTTGCCTGCTATCCAAAAAGCTTCTAATAACAGGTTTAGAGGACGAACCTACAGAAACAGAACCTCTGGTGACTCCTCAACTGATGAATCCTCAAATAGCTCAAGTAACTTCAGCGATGTAATTATTAGTGCACATCCGATATCATTTACAGTAGAAACAACTCCACTTGAAGAACCTGCTCAAGTTATCCAGAAAGATGCAGTATTTATTCCCAGAGTTACAGCAGTTACCGTTGGATCTACTGTTCAGTTTGTCAATGATGATCCTTTTTTTCATAATGTCTTTAGCCTTACTCCCGGTGCAAGATTCAACATTGGTCGTCGTCCTAAAGGAGATGTATACAGTAAAGTTGTCCCAGAACTCAATTGGAGAGTAGAAGGTATTGGTCCTATAAGTATCTATTGTGATATTCATTCACAAATGAATGCGATTGTTCTGAGTCTGGATACACCCTATTTCACCAGGGCTAACGATGATGGTACATTTCAACTGGATAACCTTCCTCCGGGTGAGTATGAAATAAGAGCATATCATCCCAGGTTTAGCCTGTTGATACAGGAAATAACAGTATCTGTTAGTGAATCTAAAAGTATAGTTCTGGAATTTTCATAATCACTCTTATGAAAATAGGTTTTCCAATCCGGCTCAAACTCTTTCTCCTTCTCTCATTACTTACCATTGCTGTACTCGCTACCGTTTTAATTGCAATCAATACGATCTCTTCTAAAACCATTCGTGAAGAGGTAATATCTGACTTCAGTAATCTTCAGGAAGTTTTTAAAATACAGCAAGATTCCAAGTATAAGCGCCTCATCGAATCAGCTATTTTAGTAGCAGAAAATTCCTCACTTAAAACGAATGTTGAACTCAAGGATGAAAGCAATGTTTATTTTAATGTTCTAGAGTTCTCCAATTTCGCTGAGACAGATCTAATCATTGTTACTGATGATATAGGAAATACATTAGGTTGGTTTAGAAGACAGGATTTGCATGGTACAAACCTGAGTAGCCTGGAATATGTTTCTGAAGCCCTTGAAGGATACTATCCAGAATACAACCCAGAATGGCCTTCAATCTGGGCATTTGAGAACGAGCTATACCAAGTAGTTTCAGTCCCCATTCTTAATGTTGAAGATATAGTAATTGGCACCCTTACTTTTGGGGCCAAATTCACTGATACCGAAGCGGAAGAACTAAAATTAAATACTGAAATAGATATCTCACTTTTTCTTGAGCAAGATTTGATTGCTACTTCTGATAGTAGTTTTCGGAGTGAACATTTCTGGCCTTTCCTTCTTAGTTATCCTGAACTGGTAGATTCAGTCACTTCGAATCTTGTTCTTTCTTCTACCCTACAAACGGATGTTAATGACACAGAAATGCTTTTGGCCGTTTCACCTCTTGGAACCGGAGAAAATGCATTCTTCATCGCTACTGTTCCTGTAGCAATGGAATTCTCTTCCCTCCAACTTCTACAAGAGAACGTTTTAATAATTGCTCTTGTAGCTTTTCTTATAATCATCTTGCTCTCCATCTTTTTGGGGAATCTCTTTACATCTCCTATAAAAAATCTAAGTGAGGCTATGGCAGAAGTCTCAGAAGGAAAGTTCGATGTGACCGTGCAATCCAAAACAAAAGATGAAATAGGCTTTATGGCAAACCGTTTCAATGAGATGACGGTTGGGCTTAAAGAACGTTTTGCATTACAAAATTATGTAGGCACGCACACTCTCGAGATGATTAATAAAACATCAGATGGGAGATTAGAACTTGGAGGAAGCCGGCAAGAATTAGCAATTCTGTTTACAGATATTCGTGGATCAACAGCGAAAATTGAAAAAACGGATCCTGAAGACTTCATTCAAAACCTCAATAAAACCCTTACCTCTCAAGCCGATGCTGTAACAGCTTACGGAGGATCTATTGATAAATTTGTTGGAGACTCAATCATCGCTTTATTTAGTGGAGAGGACGCTCTTAAATGTGCTATAAAAGCATCGCTGACCATGCAGAAAGATTTCTACAAAGATGAAACACTCTCCTCTTTCTTTAAGGGATTGGGTATTGGCGTGAATTTTGGAAGTATGGTACTTGGAAATATGGGAGCAAGTGAACGGATGGATTATACCGTAATTGGCCCTGAAGTTAACCTTTGTGCCCGCCTTTGTTCCGCTGCAGAATCGGGACAGATCCTGTTACCTAAGATGAAAATAGAAGAGCATGGACTTACAAGAGAATTTAACTTCAAAGATGTAGAGCCTAAATCTTTGAAAGGATTTACCAACCCGATTGAAACCGTTGAGGTACTTTATGAATAAAGTTTTTTCTGTATTACTAATATCACTCATTCCGACACTTGGATTTTCTCAAGTGCAGATTAATGGAAGCGTTGACGTTGCGATAAAAGCAGGTGGAAATGAATCAGGTTTTTTTGTGAATGGAATCCCTGAAGAATTTACTCACTTACATGCCACCGCAGAAGAATTTAATTTGCTACTCTTCGCTCCTCTTTCTGAAAATTTCTATACAGAAGCACGGGTTAAAATCAGCACATTTCTTACTGGTAAATTAGGAGTTCCTAAACTGGAATTAGCTAACGTTACCTATAGTCCGACTGATAAGAATTATTTTATCTCTGGTGGTAAGATCATCCTTCCATTTGGGTTTTATCCTAGCCGTCAACTACAAATAGATCGAACATTCATCGATTACCCCTTATCCTATTCTTACAGCCTTTTCATTTCCAGGGAAAGAGGTTGGTGGAAAGGAACTCGGGGCAAATATTACGATAGCGATATCCCAACCAGCGATCGTGATTATGGGGTTAATACTCTCTTTTACGGAGGGTACACAACCGGACTTGTTTATGGAGTAGAAAATCAGAAAAGTACCTTCAAGTTTGCCCTTACCAATGAATCTCCAACTGGCTACGATGCTTCTCCTATTAACACACTAGCCGGTATGTTACGCTGGACTCATTCTCCGAACGCCTATCTTACTTTTGGCTTATCGGCATCTCATGGAAGTTTTATGCATCAAGCCTCGGCAGACACACTAAGCTATGATCATGATTTCAGCAAATTTACCCAAACTGCCCTTGGCTTTGATTTTCAACTTGGGTTTACCTACTTCGAAATTGTTTCTGAGGTCACCTATTCTAAATGGTTAGTACCAGGATATACGAATGAAGATGGCTTTATAGAAAAAACTAGTGGCGGATTAGAAGAATTTGATCTCTCAAACATAGCTGCAAACATTGATATTCGATATGAGCCCCCCTTCTTTACAGGAGGTTATTTCGCCCTAAGAGCCGATCAACTTTATTATCCTACTGCAAACTCTCCAACACAAGGAGGAGATTTTATGTGGGATTACGATGTGACCAGGTTCACTGCCTTGGTTGGATATAAGCTTGATAGAAATGTACTTCTAAAAGTAGCTTTTGCCGAGCAGGATAATTTTAACGGTGATTTCTATTCTTTTAAAGCCTACGTAACTGCTGCTTTTTAATGGAATAATTTGGGAAAAGTTTTGGTTAAGGCTGAACTTGATTAAAGTATGAAAGCACTAATAAAATTCGTTGTCCTTCTCGGAGCCTTCTTCACCTTTACTCTTTTGCTGTTTAAAGTTCTGGGAGTACTATCTGTCGACGATATTAAGTACTGGCTAGAACAAGCCATGACGTTATCTCCATGGATTGTCGGTAGTATCATTGTCCTCCTTTTGTTAGTAGACCTTTTCATTGCAATTCCAACGCTCTCGTTAACCATTCTATCAGGTTTTTTTCTTGGCCTTGAACTTGGAGTATTCTACTCTACACTTGGAATGCTTGGAGCAGGGTCACTTGGCTATGTAATTAGCCGATTCCATGGCAACAAATTGCTGCGTTTCATCAGCAAAGACCAGGAACAGCTAGATGAAATGAAACGACTATTCCATCAATTTGGACCTTTTTCATTAATGCTATGCCGTGCAGCTCCAATGCTTCCGGAGGTGACCTCCTGCCTTGCTGGTGTTACAAGAATGCCTTACCTCAAATACCTTCTATTCTATTTGATTGGTACTCTTCCCTATTCAATCATTGCAGCGTATTCAGGATCCATAAGTACCGTTGAAAACCCTAATCCAGCAATCTTTACTTTTCTTGGAATTTTTGGAGGACTGACCATTATATGGATGGTGTTTCTGTACTTCAATAAACAGAAGCTGAAGAAAGAGGTTTAGTTTCAGGGTCATTCTGAGGCTACTGCCGAAGAATCTAAACGGGTTCAATTCAACCAGATCCTTCGCAGGTATGCTCAGGATGACTAAAAGAGATGGTATCGATGCTAAACATTAAACCGGAAGTGCATTACATCACCGTCAACAACAGTATACTCCTTCCCTTCCTGACGCATTTTACCTGCCTCTTTCGCTCCTTTCTCTCCATTTAATTCTATGTAATCATCATACGCAATAGTCTCTGCGCGAATGAATCCTTTTTCGAAATCGGTATGAATAACCCCGGCAGCCTGAGGTGCTTTTGTTCCTTTTTTTATAGTCCATGCCCGGGCTTCTTTAGGGCCTGCTGTAAAGTAGGTAATCAAACCCAATTCAGCGTAGGCAGCATGTATCAAGCGATCTAAGCCTGCACTTGAAACTCCCAATTCTTCAAGGAACATCTCCTTCTCTTCTTCATCAAGCTCTGCTATTTCTGCTTCAATTTTGGCGCAGAACATAACTACTTCATCACCAAATTCTGCTGCAACACCCTTAACTACTTCCACTAATTCATTACCAGTTTCTAAATCGGTTTCTCCTACATTACATGCATAAAGAACTGGTTTAGCTGATAACAAAAATAAATCTCTGTAAGCTTGCCTCGCTTCCTCACTAACCTCAAAAGTCCGAGCCGTATTTCCATCCTCTAAATGAGCACGAAGCTTATCAACTACTTCAAGTTGGCTTTTTATAGCTTTATCACCACTCTTTGCCTGTTTCTTTAGATTTTCTACTCTCTTCTCAACACTTTCCAGGTCTTTCAGAATAAGCTCTGATTCAATGATTGCTATATCACGATCAGGGTCAACATCTCCTTCTACATGAATAATATCGTCGTCTTCAAAACACCTAACTACGTGAATCACTAAATCAACCTCTCGAATATGAGACAAGAAAGCATTTCCTTTTCCCTTTCCTTCAGCAGCTCCCTTTACCAGGCCTGCTATATCCACAAATTCAATGGTAGTGGGAATTACATTTACCGAACTGGCAATCTCAGCTAGATTTAATAACCGGGAATCAGGAATAGAAACCTGTCCTACGTTTGGGTCGATAGTACAAAAAGGAAAATTTGCAGATTCAGCACCTGCATTACTCAGTGCGTTAAACAAGGTCGATTTACCAACGTTGGGTAAACCAACGATGCCACATTTTAAACTCATTAATTAATTTCTTGATTGTTAAAAGTCCAGCCGCTGCTGTTGAATAAATTCCATTTCGGGAAGTAACAATGCTGTTAGCTTACCAAAATGTGGATATACACATCCTGTATCAATCCCTATCATGTTTTTTCCAACATATGGAACCCGGGTTGGTGTATGCCCGAAAACTACGGTTTTTTCCCAAATATTGTCTTCCTCTGCAATATGATCTCTCCTCCAAAGAAAACTACTGTATTGAGTCTCATCTTCCAGTGCTTCGCTTATCGTTTGATGAGGTGGCATACCACCATGTACAAATAACCAGTCTGGTGTATTATAATATAATTGTGTATCAGCAAAGAATTGAAGATGATGAGTAGGGATTTTGATATCAGTATCCCCTTTTTGATAAGATTCCATTGTAGCATCTCCCCCATAGTCAAACCAGTCAAGAAGATTCCTCTTTGAATAGGAATTCATGAACATTGCATCATGATTTCCCCTTAGAAACACACAAGGATGCGATTCTGAAAAATCAAGAAGCATTTGCACTGTTCCTTTCGAATCTGGTCCTCTATCTACATAGTCTCCTAAGAAGATGTACTCTCGGGAGCTACCAAACACCTTGTCTAGGCGCTGTAATAATGCATCTAGGGTTTTTGTGCAGCCATGGATATCTCCAATAGCTACTTTTTCATATGGCGTTGAACTCATTTTGTGGTTGATCTGTCGATCAATCCTCGACCTGTTTTTTTAATCTTACTTTGTTTTGTGAGTTCTAAAAGCGAAGCGTCAAGAATTCCGTTCACGAAACGACCAGATTTTGCAGTAGAATATTTTTTTACTATCTCAATAGCCTCATTAATTGTCACCTTAGTAGGTATCTCTTCGAAATAAATAAACTCGCACAATGCCATCCTAAGTACAATAAGATCAATCATAGCGAGCCTATTGATATCCCAATTCTGAATATGGGCTTCAATAATCTCGTTGAATTCTTTTTCATTTTCGAGAGTGTTAAAAAAAAGCTTCTCAGCGAACCGACGTGCTTCTTTTTCGGTACCTACTTGCTCTTTCATGATAGAATCAACTACATGCTGAGCCGTATCTCCGCTTTGTCGAAAGGCATAAATAGATTGAAGAACAGTTTCGCGAACGTGGCGACGATTAATCATGAACAAAATTTTTGGGAGCGCAAAGATACTGATTTGATCTATTCCCTAAAAAGAAAGATTGATGTATTTATCAAGGGTTCTTTATCTTGTGGTTCTGCGTTCTTAGCTCAGTTGGTTAGAGCGCCACGTTGACATCGTGGAGGTCGGCAGTTCGAATCTGCCAGAACGCACTTACTCTTCTTTCTTGAAACGGAAGGCAAATTCCGCTCCTTCTTTGGTCGATACTTCTAAGGTTCCACTCAATTGATCGGCTAGTGTTTTAATCAATTTCATTCCAAGAGATCTGCTTCTTTTGGAGCTTTCAATATCAAAACCTATTCCATCATCCCTAATTATAAAAAGAAGGTGGTCCGCTTCCTTTTTAAATACAACCTGAATACATCCCTCATCTTTACCAATGAAGGCATGTTTATAGGAATTGGTAAGTACCTCATTGAGGATTAACCCACAAGGAATGGCTTGTGTAATAGGCAAGTAAATCTCATCCATATCAAACTGGATGTGTACAGGTACCGATTGATTACCAATAGTTTGCTGAACAGTTTGGGCAAGCTCTTTTATGTAGTTTTCAACCTTGATCTCGGAAAAGTCGTCGGTATCATAAAGTTTCTCGTGAACCAGTGCGATCGACTGGATTCTCATTTGGCTTTCCTGAAGAATGGTTTTGGCGTCCTCGTTATTTACAGAGTACGACTGCAATTCAAGTAAGCCCATTATAACCGCAAGATTATTTTTTACTCGATGATGAATTTCGGCAAGTAGTACTTCCTTTTCTTTAAGTGATGAACGCAACTGCTCTTCTGTTTTCTTTCGATCACTGATATCTACATAGATCCCATATTTATACATCATCTTTTCATCGATAATGATGGGAACTGCATAAATAATTACATCAATGAGCTCACCCTCTTTTGATTTCCTTCTGGTTACCAAATCCTCCACACGCGGAGTATTAGAAAGCTTTTTTGCTTCAACAATATCTTGCTCAGGTACTATTAAGCGATCTAATTCCAGACCTTCAATCTCTGTTCCGCTGTATCCAAATAGTTCCTCAAAACCTTTGTTTACTTCAATTATTTCGTTGTGCTTATTTAAAAGTGCTATTCCGAGTGGTGAAGTATTAAATAAATCGTTGAGGAGATGTTCTCTTTTCTTAAGCTCCTCCTCAGCAAGTCTTCGGTCAGAAATATCCCTTTCAATTATGATGAGCACTTCTTGCTCAAAATAGATCCCTTTACTTACCAAAAGTTCCGTTGGAAAGACCTCTCCATTAATCTTTTTGCCCCATCCATCCAGTTTTTGTGATCCTTTATCCCCTTTATTCTTACTTATCTCCGCAAGCCGAGCAGGATCAAATTTCCCAACAGCACCCAGAATCTTATGATTCTCTCCAATTAATTCATTGACTTTATATCCGTAAGTTAATTCAGTTCCTTTATTAGCTCCTACAATTACTCCTTCATCATTAATCAAATAAATTGCATCGCTAATTGAATCAAATAAATCCCTAAAGCTCTGCATACTTCTTTGAACCTTATTCAATGCTTTTATTCTATCGGTAATATCTATTACCAATGAATAGATAGATACCAGATTGCCATCATCGTCAAATAAGTAGGAGTTATACCACTCACAGTAGATTACTTTACCAGACTTAGTAATATTCCGATTTACGATCGATTTACTTTTAATCTTCTCCTTTATCGTTTGAGCAAATTCTTTTCGAATTATCACTAAATCTTCGGGATGTACAAATGATTTTAATAGGCTCGGATGTCTCATCGCTTCTTCCTGAGACCAACCAAAAATTTCCTCAGCCTTAGGTGACCACCTCAAAATTTTATGACTGCTATCCCATTCAATTTCGCCCATTGGAAAATCAATAAATTCAACAGGGCTTGATAGCTGCGACTCCTTTGGAACATTAAAGGGAGTCTGAGAGATGTCGTGTGCTACAACAAGCTTACAGGGTCTCCCTTGATAGTTTATTAGATGCGAGGAAAATTGGACTAACTGGGATCCCGAACCATTTATATCAAACTCCCAAATCTTATTCGATAGTGACTTATTCATAAATGATTTATGGTAGAGCGAAGAAACTTCACTTCCCAGTTCGAAAAGTTTCTTGCCCAAAATCTCTTCTTTTCCCAGCCCTAAGCGCTGAACTGTGTTCTCATTAACATCAAGTATCTCAAGAGAAATTTGGTCGCATACAAACATACATTGCGTTCCAAAGAAAGTGTCTTCTTTTTGCGACATCCAGACTTTAATAAAATTATATCATTGCTTTTAAATATTAGGCCTTCTGATCTCTTTTCCCAAATAATTATTTCAATGAAATTAAAACAGTTAAGTCATGTGCATAACTTTGATTTTTTCTATCTTTGAGGCCTTTAAAAAACGAATTTTCTATAAGCTTAATGCCACACAAAAGTATTACTGTAACTCTTCCCGACGGATCAAAAAGGGAATATGATTATGGGGTAACAGGATTAGAGATTGCAGAATCTATTTCATCAGGACTTGCACGAGTAGCACTTAGTATTACTGTAAATGATGAGATTTGGGATTTAAATCGGTCTATCAAAGAAGACGCATCTATTTCAATTAATACATGGGATTCAGAGGACGGACAATATACTTTTTGGCATTCTTCTGCCCATTTACTTGCTGAAGCAGTTCAAGAACTCTACCCGGAAGCTAAGTTTGGAATTGGCCCTCCTATCGAAACTGGATTTTATTATGATATCGATTTTGGAGATCATCAAATAACACAAGACGATTTATCCAAGATTGAGAAAAAGTTTTTAGAAGTAGCAAGAAACAAATCTACCTTCGATCGAAAAGAAATATCTAAAGACGAAGCTCTCTCCTTTTATAAAAGAAAAGGAAATGAATATAAAGTAGACCTTATCGAAGGTCTTGAAGATGGTGATATTACCTTTTACACCCAGGGTAGCTTTACCGATTTATGTAAGGGGCCTCACATTCCTAATACCGGAGTAGTAAAAGCAATAAAGCTTACAAACCTGGCCGGTGCTTATTGGCGTGGAGATGTAAATAGTAAGCAGCTGACCAGAATTTATGGTGTGAGTTTCCCGAAGCAGAAAATGCTTGATGAGTATCTAATCCAGGTTGAAGAAGCAAAACGTAGAGATCATAGAAAGCTTGGAAAAGAGCTTGGCCTATTTATGTTCGATAAAATGGTAGGACAAGGGCTTCCAGTTTGGAAACCAAAAGGAACTACTCTTAGACGGACTCTCGAAAGGTTTTTAACTGATGAGCTTTTAAAAAGAGGATACAAAGAAGTAATTACTCCCCATATCGGGAATATTGAGCTTTATAAAACTTCCGGACATTATCCATACTATTCCGATTCACAATTCGCTCCTATTGAAGTTGAGGACGAGATGTATATGCTCAAGCCTATGAATTGTCCTCACCACCACAGAATTTACTCTTCTGAAATGAGGTCATACAGAGATCTACCTCTTCGTCTCGCTGAATTTGGATCTGTTTATAGGTATGAGCAATCCGGAGAGCTTAGTGGTCTTTCAAGAGTTAGAGGTTTTACCCAGGATGATGCTCATATTTATTGCACTGAAGAGCAGCTTAAGTCTGAACTTCAAAATGCTATTGATCTAACTCAACTGGTTTTTAAGACTTTTGGAATGCCTGTTAAAACAAGGCTTTCGTTTAGAGATCCTAAGAATAAAGAGAAGTATGCAGGCTCTGATGAAATGTGGGAACTGGCCGAGAAAAATATTCTGGAGGTTGCCGAAGAAATGGAACTCGACTATTTCATCGGTGTTGGAGAAGCAGCTTTTTATGGTCCTAAGTTCGATTTCATTGTCCGAGACGCTATAGGCAGAAAATGGCAGCTCGGAACGGTTCAAGTAGACTATGTAATGCCAGAAAGATTCGATTTAAGCTATACAGGTTCGGATAATGAAAAACATCGCCCGGTAATTATTCATAGAGCACCTTTTGGATCAATGGAAAGATTTACGAGCATTTTGATTGAACATTTTGCCGGAGATTTCCCGGTCTGGTTATCTCCGGAGCAAGTTAGAATACTACCCATTTCGGATACTCAGAATGAATATGCTCTTCAATGCGCGCAACAACTTAAAGATTCAAATGTAAGAGTGTCCGTCGACGAACGAAGTGAGCAGATCGGAGCTAAAATCAGGGATGCCGAAACCGAAAAAACCCCTTATATGTTGATTATTGGTTCAAAGGAAGAAGAAGCAGGATCTGTTTCAGTACGCCGACATAAGAAAGGTGATATTGGAACTTTCAATTTTTCTGAGTTTCTTTCGAACCTAAATCATGAAATAGACAATAAGATACTACCAAACGAAAACTAAAGAACGAGGAAAACCATCAAAAGAAGAAATTTCAGAGGACCTGTCAAGGAAGACAGGCCACGATTGAATGATGAAATTAAAGCAATGCAGTTACGGGTAATCAAGCCCGATGGAGGACATGAAATAACTAACTCTGACCGAGCTCTACAGATAGCAGAGTCATATAATCTGGATTTGGTTGAGATCGCTCCCAATGCAAATCCTCCTGTATGTAAAGTTATTGACTACGGAAAATATCAATACGAAAAGAAGAAGAAAGAGAAGGAAGCTAAAAAGAAACAGCATACTGTTACGGTTAAAGAACTACGATTCCGTCCAAATACAGACGACCATGATCTCGAATTTAAAACCCGACATGCCCGAGAGTTTCTTGAAAGTGGTGACAAAGTTAAAGCATCGGTTCAATTTAGAGGACGGGATATGCTTTATACCGAAAAAGGAGAGCTCTTATTACTTAAGTTAGCCAAGAGTTTGGAAGACGTTTCAAAAATTGAATCTAAACCCAACCTCGAAGGCCGTAGAATGATTATGATTTTATCACCAATGAAATAAGCGAAATTCATTGCTTAGACATTGATTAATGCCTATCTTTCTGGTCTTTAAATTTTCACAAAGCAAGTGGACTTATAATGCCTAAAATGAAAAGTAATAGTGGGGCTAAAAAACGTTTTAAGGTTACCGGTTCTGGTAAAATTAAACGTAAGAAAGCTTTTAAGCGTCACATTCTTACTAAAAAGAGCAGTAAAACCAAAAGAAAGTTGGGGCAATCCACTCTCGTAGCTGAAGCTGATGTTGCAAGAGTTAAGGAAATGATCCCAAATAAATTTTAATCACATAATCTAGACAAAATGCCACGATCACTAAATTTGGTGGCTTCCCGTCGCCGTCGCAAGAAGATTTTAAATCAAGCGAAAGGTTACTGGGGCAAGCGAAAAAATGTTTACACGATTGCGAAGAATGCGGTAGAAAGAGGTCTTCAGTACCAATACCGTGATAGAAAGAATCGCAAGCGTGTTTTCCGAAGATTATGGATTGTTAGAATCAACGCCGCAGCTAGACTAAACGGAACTACCTATTCAAAGCTTATGCATGCCATGAGCCAGAAGAATATGGAAATCAACCGTAAGGTCTTGGCAGATTTAGCAGTTCATGACGCGGAAACGTTTGCTGCCATTGTAAAGGAAGCCCGCGCGTAATTGCAAACTTGCTATTCATAAGCCGGTAAATCTTATTCAAATAGGTTTACCGGTTTTTTTATTTTTGCACCTGAATAATCTCATTCACTTACATGCTTGACAAGATTGAACAACTAAAAAAAGAAATTGAAAGCTTTGCCATCGAGAACGAAGAACAACTGGAGAACTTCCGTTTAGAATTTCTTTCCAGAAATGGCCGTGTTCAAACAATGTTCAAAGAACTTGGCTCTGCTCCTAAAGAAGAACGAGCAGCTCTTGGAAAAGCAATGAATGAAGCAAAGCAGCTTGCTCAGCAAAGATTTGACACAGCTAAGGAATCTCTTACTTCTTCCGAAAGCAAATCTATAAGTGCAACTGATGATTTGACACTTACTGCTCCTGAATTCCCTATTGGTTCTCTTCATCCATTAACGAAGACTCTGGATGAAATGAAGAATATCTTTTATAGGCTGGGATTTACGATAGCGGATGGACCGGAAGTTGAAGATGACTTCCATAATTTTACAGCTTTGAATTTTCCACCAAATCATCCGGCTCGAGATGAACAGGACACTTTTTTTGTAAGAAAGAGTGATGATCCTGATATGATGGATTTAGTCCTTAGAACACACACGTCCCCAGTGCAGATCAGACTAATGGAGAACACCACCCCTCCTATTCGATCAATTATGCCTGGCAGAGTGTATAGAAACGAAGCCGTTTCACCTAAATCATATTTTTTGTTTCACCAGGTTGAAGCACTATATGTAGATGAAAATGTAAGTGTTGCTGATTTAAAAGAAACTCTGATCACCTTTATCAAACTAATGTATGGTAGTGATGTCAAATACAGACTAAGGCCTGGCTTCTTTCCTTTTACTGAACCCAGTCTTGAATTGGATATTTGGTGGGGATCAGAAAAAGAAGGCAAATGGCTTGAAATCCTTGGATCAGGAATGGTAGATCCAAATGTATTTAAAGCGGCCGGAGTTGATCCGGAAAAATATACTGGATTTGCGTGGGGTATGGGTGTAGAAAGAATTGCCATCCTTAAGTATGGGATTGACGATATTCGCACCTTTTACGAAAACGATATCCGATTTCTAGAACAGTTTAATTAGTACCTTCAGGTTCATGAAAATTTCATACAACTGGCTAAAAGAATTTATTGACCTCACTTTATCCCCTGCTGAAACAGCCGATAAGCTTACATTGATCGGTCTTGAAGAAGAGGAAACATTTCAGGTTGGTAGTAACCTGGAAGGTGTGGTGATTGGTGAAGTACTGGAAGTAACACAACACCCTAATGCAGACCGACTTAAAGTTTGCCAGGTTAATATAGGAGAGGAAAAAGTTCAAATTGTCTGTGGAGCTGATAATGTAGCTAAAGGTCAAAAAGTTCCTGTAGCTACTGTGGGTACTACCCTTCCCATTAAGCTTGATGATGGAAGTTTTTTAACCCTTCGAAAAGCAAAGCTTAGGGGAGAAACATCTCAGGGTATGATTTGTGCGGAAGATGAACTAGGCCTTGGTAAAGATCATTCAGGAATCATGGTTCTGGATAGCTCGAGTAAAGTCGGTACACCTATCAATCAACTATTCGATCTTTATACCGACTCAATAATCGATATAGCGATTACACCAAATCGCCCAGATGCAACATGTCATCTAGGTGTTGCTAGAGATTTATCTGCAGCTCTTAACCTGGAACTTAAAAAGCCGGAAGTAGAACTAGGTATACATTCAGGTACTTCCTCCTCTGAAATTGATATTCAGATTTTATCTCCTGAAAAGTGTAATCGATATGTAGGGATCGTAATCAGTGGTACCAAAGTAGCAGAATCTCCTACCTGGCTAAAACAGCGACTTACTGCAATTGGTTTAAGACCTGTAAACAACATTGTAGACATTACAAATTATGTAATGCATGAAGTAGGACAACCTCTTCATGCTTTCGATTACGATAATATAGCAGGCAAAAAAATAATTGTAAGAGAGTTCGAAAAAACTGTTGAATTTGAAACCCTCGATCATGTAAAAAGAAAATGCGAACCGGGAACGCTTTTTATTTGTGACGGAGATGGCCCAGTTGCAATAGCCGGTGTAATGGGCGGGGTTGATTCGGAAGTATCTGATTCCACAACATCAATCCTGTTGGAAAGTGCTTATTTTGATCTGGTTTCCGTTCGAAAAACAGCAAAAGCACAAACACTTCAAACGGATGCTTCCTATCGTTTCGAACGAGGTATAGATCCAAATCTACAGGCACTTGCAGCAAAAAGAGCAGCTGATCTAATTGTTGAAATTGCTGGTGGACAGATATCGGGTAACATAGTAGATGTACATCCGATAAAAACGGATCCAAAAGAACTTACCCTCAGAAAAAGTTATCTGAACAGGCTATTAGGTACAAACCTGAATATTGAAGAAGCCATTGAAATGGTTAAACGTCTTGAACTAGAGGTTCTTGAAAAATCAGACGAGAAAGTAACATTTAGGATACCTACGTTTCGTCCGGATCTGGAAAGAGAAGTTGATCTAATTGAAGAAGTAGGGAGATTATTCGATTACAATAACATTGAATCTCCTAGCCATGGGATCTTTGTTTCTACCGAGGAATTCTCAACCTGGGAAATTCTTAATTCCGATATAAGAAAAGCCTCAGTGGAATTAGGTTTTAGAGAAATCTACACGAACTCACTTATATCAGAAAAAGAAGCGGAACAATTTGGATCATTAGAATCAATGGTGGGTACCATTAATCCTTTAACAAAGGATATGACTACCCTGAGACCTTCTTTACTGCATGGTTTCTTAAAAGCTGCTTCTTATAATTTCAACCGCCAAAAAGATAGCGTTCGCTTTTTTGAGATTGGCAATGTGTTTGAAGTAAACGATCAAGGTATCTTCCATGAAGGCATTCAAGAACAAACACATGTATTATTTGGAGTTTCCGGATTAAAAGTTGGTGAACATTGGACGAGCGGTCCGATAAACTTCACTCCTTTCGATTTAAAGTCTCTAGTTAACGCATTTCTTTCAAAGATCGGAGTTATAAGTAAAGTCAAAACAGACGAAGTTGATGGAAGCCTGATATATAAGGTAAAAGGTGAACGGATAGGGGAATTACGACCAGTAGATAAGTCACTAAAAAAAACCTATGATCTTAAAGAACCTACCTTTGTGGCTGAGTTTTCAGTCAATGCTTTGCACAAAATTAATGCTTCATTAGCTCAAAAAAAGTACCAGATCATACCCAAGTTTCCACCCATCGAATATGATTTTTCTCTAATTGTAGATAACAGTGTTAAGTCAGGAGACCTTTTGTATACCATTAGAGAAAAAGGTGGAAACAACCTCCAAGCCATTGATATTTTTGATGTTTTCGAAGATGAATCCATTGGGAATGGTAAAAAAAGCATCGCTTTTAGATTATCCTTTGTAGACCCCAACAAAACGTTGAATATCAAAGATGTAGAACCTATTATACAGGGTGCCATAAAAAACTTAGAGAAACAATTCTCCGCAAAATTAAGAGGATGACGGGGTACCTTAATGAATCAAATAATAAATCAATCGGAGCGGTTCGGTGACTTGCTTACTGAAGTTCATGATGAAGTAACTATACTAAAGCAAGAATTACGTGATCTAAAAAGAGAAAACAGTAAACTTGTTCTAAAAATTGAAGATCTTCAGAGTGAGCAAACTGATATATTTTCAGCAATTAGTGAGTCTGAGCGCCTAGCATTAAGACAACACGTACAAAGCTTAATTACTAAAATTGACAAT
Organism: Balneola sp.; assembly: GCA_003712055.1. Classification (NCBI taxonomy): domain Bacteria; kingdom Pseudomonadati; phylum Balneolota; class Balneolia; order Balneolales; family Balneolaceae; genus Balneola; species Balneola sp. The sequence goes on along the minus strand of RHLJ01000001.1, from coordinate 75,723 downwards.
CACCTGAACAGTGGAGTATGAAGTCGATTAAGGTTACCATTCTTGGTAAACAATATCCTCTCAAGGTTGAAGACCATGAAGAAGAGACTATGCTTCGTATTTGCAAATTTGTTGACGAGAGGTTTCAAACTTATCGTAACCAACTTGTAAAACAACCTGAGTCTACAGTGATGGTATTGGCAGCACTAAGTATTGCAGAAGAGCTTTTTGAAGTACGCCAAAACGCCCCTAGCCTGGAACAAAGTGAAGAGGCTATTCTTGAGCGCGTTAATGCAAGGCTGGAGCGCTTAATTGAGGATATCAGATCCTAATTTCATAATTCTTAAACCCTTCTGCTTTGTCAGAAACCATTGGCATTTTATTTATTGGCGATATTGTAGGAAATCCGGGCTTATCTATTTCAGAAACATTTCTACCAAGTTTGATAAAGAAATATGAAGCCGATTTTGTAATTGCCAATGGAGAAAACAGTCACGAAGGTCATGGGATTAATGAAGAAATAATAAAAAAGCTGCTATCTCTTGGTGTACATGTAATTACCGGTGGGGATCATTCCTTTGATAAATGGAAAGTGTTTAATTACATGAGGGAAAATAATCACATCCTCCGCCCTCTTAACTACCCCAGAGGTAATGCTGGTTTTGGATTTGGGGTTTATCATGTTCCTAAAACAGATTTGAAGATCGGCGTGTTAAACCTCCAGGGAAGAACTTTTCTTAAAGCTATTGACGACCCTTTCACTTCAGCCGATCGGGCACTCTCAAAAATTTCTGAAGAGACAAATATCATTTTTGTAGATTTTCATGCGGAGGCAACAGCTGAAAAAGTTTCTATGGGCTGGCATATTGATGGAAAAGCTTCTGTACTTATAGGCACCCATACCCATATACCCACTGGAGACGCTCGTATTTTTCCTCAAGGTTTGGGATATCTTACTGATGCTGGTATGACAGGATCATATAATTCGTCATTAGGAATGGATAAAAAAGTTGCCATAAAAAGATTTATGACTGGTGTTCATCAAAAATATCAACCTGCAAATGGTGATAATCATATCTGCGGGGCGTTTGCAAAAGTAAATACTCAAAGCGGAAAATGTGTTCATATAGAATCCGTTATATATCCTGAATTCAATAACTCGATCTCTTGAAATGAGTACTAACGTACTGTCGGCAATTGATATAAAGAAAAGTTACAGAAGCGAACAAAGAGACTCCCTGCTTGAGGTACTTTCAGGTATTTCGCTAACTATCGAAAAAGGAAGTATTACTTCCATTGTTGGTTCAAGTGGAAGTGGAAAAAGCACCTTACTTCATATACTTGGAGGACTTGACAAACCTGATTCCGGATCTGTTTTTTGGGGTGAAACAGAAATCTCTAAACTGAATGCTGATCAACTTGCTGACTTCAGGAATAAAAATCTCGGGTTTGTATTCCAGTTTCATCATTTATTACCCGAGTTTACTGCACTTGAAAACGTTGCAATGCCTGCCTTGATAGCAGGCTCTCCGATTACTACTGCTTCTAAGAGAGCTCTTGAATTATTGGAAAGATTTGGTGTAGCCGATCGATCTGAACATAGACCCACTCAATTGTCAGGAGGGGAACAACAACGAGTTTCTATGGCAAGAGCCCTAATGAACTCCCCTTCTCTCATTCTTGCCGACGAGCCCACAGGTAATCTTGATGATGCTAATACAAAGATTATCCTTGATATGCTTTATGAACTTCGTGCCCAAGAAGACGTGACTATTCTTCTAATAACTCATGAAAAAGCTATAGCCGAACGATCAGATGTGATACTTGAAATAAAAAACGGTGAATTGAGCTCACTTTAGTTTTACTATCAATTCAAACAGCCGTATTTTCTAAGTCTGAAATTTTTTTGATAATTAAACACATCCATGGCTAAACACCTTTCTAAAGAACAACTTGAATCTGATCCGCTAATCGAAAGCTATAATAAGGCGGCATCATTTTTTACTGAAAATAGAATTACAATTCTGGCCATTGTAATTAGTATCATAGTTGTTGTTGGTTCACTAATTGGTTACAACTTCTATTCTCAAAATCAGGAAGAACAAGCACAACAACTTTTAGCTATAGCTGAAGGATATTACACTCAGGGCGACTTTGACAGAGCTATTAATGGCGACAGTTTTGAGCTTACCTATGGCTTCCTTGCAATAGCTAACGAGTTTTCAGGAACAGAAGCGGGAAACCTGGCTACGTATTACGCAGCGGTTTCTAGTTTTAAATTAGGAAACGTTGAAGACGCACTTGACCATCTTTCTAGCTATGATGCTCCTAAGGGAATACTTGGCGTAGGAGCAATTTCTTTTAATGCGAAGCTATTACTCGTGAATGGTAATTCGGAGCTTGCTGCTGAGACTTTTGTTAAAGCTGCGAACTGGGATATTAATGATAATACCACTCCATACAATCTGTATCAGGCTGCTGAAGCTTATTTTGAAGCTGGTGATTTAGAAAGGGCTCAAGAACTCACCGATCGAATTATTTCAGAGTATCCCACTAGTGCTGAACTTACAAGTTCACAAAATCTCCAAGGTCGGATAGCAGCTACCAGCTAAAAAAATTCAAGGCTCCTTTAGGGAGCCTTTTTTGTATACATTCACATTGATCAGTAGCGCCTAACCAAAAAAACATGACTCAGAAAAATCAATACCTGGTACCTTTCATTGTAATTACCTCCCTCTTTTTTATGTGGGGCTTCATTACTGTTTTGGTTGATGCACTTGTTCCAAGACTAAGAGATGTATTTGAGCTAACCTACTTTCAAAGTGGTGTTGTTCAGTTTGCCTTCTTCACGGCCTATGCTGTCTTTTCAATACCCGGAGGCCAACTTATATCAAAAATCGGTTACAAAAAAGGAGCAATAGTGGGATTGATTACAATGGGTGTAGCATGTTTACTCTTCTACCCAGCTGCAGAGTTTAGAATGTTTGCAATTTTTCTGCTGGCAATGTTTGTATTGGCTGGAGGTATCACCATTCTTCAGGTAGCAGCAAATCCATACGTTGCTGCATTAGGTCCTCAGGAAACAGCTTCAAGTAGGCTAAACCTAGCCCAGGCTTTTAACTCCTTAGGAACAACAATTGCTCCTTTAGTAAGTGCCGCATTCATTCTGAGTAATTCGGTATTGAGTTCATCAGAAATTGACGCACTTGGTGAAGCTGAAAAGCTCTCCTATTACGCTTCTGAAGCATCCGCTGTTCAGGGACCATTTGTCATTCTCGCCTTTGTCTTAATTGGACTCGCTCTTGCATTTTCAGCTTTTAAACTACCACGTATCCTTGAAGGTGATGAACATCATCACGGTAGTTATAAATCAGCTTTAAAAAATCGACACCTTACTTTCGGGGCTATCGGAATTTTTGTGTATGTGGGTGCCGAAGTTGCTATTGGAAGCTACCTGGTCAATTATTTCTTAAATCTGGACATTGCTACACTTGTATCCGAAAGTTCATTTATGAGTGGGGTAGCTAACATACTCGCTACGCTAAGTTTTTCCAGCGTTGATATTACTTCTATGAACCCAGCTCAAATGGCAGGTACGTTTGTATTCTTTTATTGGGGAGGTGCTATGATTGGAAGATTTGTTGGATCTGCACTCCTACAAAAAATTGCTCCGGGGCGTCTTCTTGCTGTATATGGAGGAGTAAATATTACCCTTTTAATTGTTAGCATGCTTTCCGGTGGTTATATAGCTATGTGGAGCATTTTATGTATTGGGTTATTCAACTCAATCATGTTCCCCACTATTTTTACTTTATCAATTAAAGATTTAAAGGAGCATACCGCACAGGGATCTGGTATTCTTTGTACCGCAATTGTAGGTGGAGCATTTATTCCTCCTCTTTATGGTAGCCTGGCAGATTCATTTGGTTTACAAAATGCACTGTTGTTTTTGGCATTCTGTTACGTATACATCCTATGGTATGGAGCTAAAGGATCTGAAGTTAAAGTAGTTGACTAGCCCAGTTTTTCTACCGCGAAGTGATAAGCTCCCAGTGAAATAGCTTTACTGGTTCCCAGCTTTGATAGGCCTACTACCGTACTTTTAGTCTCATAATAGGTAATTGGTGTTTCTGAACCTGGAATAGAAATAGTTTGCCCTTTCAGGTTTAAAAAGCTTCTTCTTTTGAACTCATTTTCAAAATCATAAACCTCCTGAATAAGCCTTGGAAATCTCTTTCCATTTAGTGCTGTAAAACTTCCATTTAGCTCATCCAACATAGAACGAGAGAAAATCGGGTATGCTCCACTTACTCCACCTCCAATTACAACTACTCCATCTACAATTGTGATAAGATGAGCAATCGCATCACCTAGGACTTCTCCATATCTAAGGAAGGTTTCTATAGCTGCTTCACGAATACCATCTCGCTGCCCGATGGCAACTTCGAATATTTCATGTGGTTCCGGAGCTTTTGCAGGATCCATTGAAATTTGCTCAGCATAGATTCGCTTAATTGAACGGATACTAAGTGTATCCTCAACATTTGAATAGTTATAATGTTTATTCCTTAACAACCATCCTTCGGCAGCTACGCTGTTATCACCAATAACTAGCTGACCATTTATAGAAACCCCTACTCCAAAACCAGTACCCAAAGTTATTCCTATGAGGTTATTAAATCGTCTGGAACTCCCGGCCTCATTCAGCTGCTGATTTAAATATGGCAAAAAACCAGACTTGCTTTCTCCAAGAGTGAACAGGTTCCCGTCGTTATTGATAAATACAGGTATTCCTAATCTTTCCTCTATCATAGAGGCTAATGGAGTTCCCCCCTTAAAAGCTGGTAAATTTGGCAAGTCACCTATTATTCCCTGTTCATAATCTGCAGGACCGGGAAAAGCAAAACTAATAGCATCCGGTTTTTCATCTAGAGTAGATGCAAGTTTTTCAAACCCATCTATAATCAGTTGGATACAGGATTCCAGCTCATTAGTCTTAGCTGGGTATGAAAAGCTTTTACCATATGAAACCCCATTTTTTACAGCGGAGAAAACAAAATTAGTACCTCCGGCATCAAGGGTTAAGACAACAGGTTTTTTGGGCAAAACTGCAAATATGCTATTTTAGATTCGTTTGAAAGTAGTACTTATTAAGTCACAAATAAATGCTAACAAAGAATAAAATCACTCTCTTATTAATCATCTCAATTTTAGGGGTGATATTTTTTGATGCTCTCCAGCAGAAATTCTACCTCGATACTTTTGATTTGTATTCGGATGGTGAAATATCATTTCTCTTCCTGCTCAAACTTCATTTTATCAGGTGGACTATTTGGCTTGGTACTACTTTTCTGGGAATTTCATTTCTCAGATCCACTGACCGTCTTTTTAGCTCTGATAAGACAGAAAATTGGATCTTAATTTCTGGCCTTTTCCTTTTTTTAAACATCATTGCTCTTGTATTAGTCTCTGCTCATAATATTCTTCAATCTAATACTGAACTAAGTTTTGTGGTATTAAAGGAAGTCTTTGTTTTTATGATTTATCAAAAAGGAATGAGTTTTACCTTTGCTTCGGGACTAACTCTGCTACTTCTATTTAACCGGTCAAAGAAACATATCATTGAAGCTCAGTGGGTAGAGATACAGAGTTTGAAAGACCAAGTTGTTGGTAACCCGGAAAAAGCAAGTGATGCACATCATCTTCTTATCAGGATCGGTTCAAGAGAAAAATTGATCCCAATTACTGAAATTACGTGGTTTGAGGCTGATGACTATTGTGTACGTATACATACCGAATCCAGAACTTACTCATTAAGAAAAAGCCTCAAATCCTTAGAGAAGGATTTGCAAAACTTCAATTTTGTGCGGGTACACCGCCGTGCACTCGTTAATCTTAGCTACTTTGAACAAGCTGATTTCAATAATTGCACCGTTACATTAAGCGACCGTTCTGAAATCCCCATTTCAAAATCCCGGATCGGATATTTAAAACAGGTACTAAAAGCAGCATCCCTTTGATTTCCTGCAAAAGTAGCACGATTTACTGCAAAGATTAAATTCCTAATGCTCTCTTCCTTTTCTTTCGGGAAAAAATGAAGAAAACAGCATTATTACTCTTTTTCCTATTTCCTCAATTCCTTTCAGCACAATATAATTATGAGCCCTCCGAGGAATATCCCTTTGGTAGAATTAACCCAAGTGCCAGAGGCGAACTTGCGGATTTCCAACCTTTGATCGGAGAATCAGAATGTAGCTCGGTTACACGTAACCCAGATCAATCCTGGGCTGACCCCGTACCTATGCTTTGGAGATTTAAATATATAATGGACGGTATGGCTGTACAGGATGAGACCCTTAAAGAAGATGGGACTCATTCTGGCAGCATTCGTCAGTTTAATTCAGATAGCCTTGCCTGGTATGTACACTATTATGCTTCAGCAGGAGCTGCTCCTGTTTTACCCGTATGGGAAGGATCAAAAAAAGACGATGGAAATATAGTGCTATATCGCCCCCAGGTTGCTCCAAATGGAATGGAGGGTTATTACCGGCTTACATTTTTCGATATCTCCGATGATAATTTTGAATGGATTGGAGAATGGGTTGATTTAACCGAAAAAATTATATTTCCTACCTGGAAGATTAGTTGTACAAAGAAAGACTAATAAACTGATGAATTTGATTGATGCCAAAATTGGTTAACTCTCCTTTGACCTATTCTTCTCCTCAATCCATTTACCCATAAATTTTGTACTACTCATGCTTTGATGTTGCAGCATAGCTCCAACAAAATTATTCGTTCTATGCTGTGTTAATTCATCTCTTAGCTTTTCTATCCTTTGTATGAGAACACTACCATGTTTTTGCTTATCAAAGCGCTTATATAAGATTTCCACGCCTTTTGCCTGAGCATTATCCCATTCAGTTGAGGAAGTATATAGGGCAATTGCCTCCTTAATGATTTGTTCAGCGCTATCAGCTATAGCTCCGGGCCAGGGTAGCTCTCCTGGAATTCCTTCTGCTCCGATTTTAGTAGTTACAGATGGAAGACCATATTGCATAGCTTCTATGCACTTTCCTTTCAATCCAGCCCCAAATCGAATTGGAGCTAATAGTATCCTTGAATTGGAAAAAATACTCTCTACTGTAGAGGCTCTCCCCTTTACCAAAAAACCTTCCTTTTCATTGTTTAATTGAAAGACTTTCTCTTTAGGATATGCGCCATAAATATGGAGCTCTGCTTTTGGCAACTGCTTTCTAATTACAGGCCAAATCTCTTTTTTTAAATATTGAACTGCATCCAGGTTAGGTTCATGAAGGAAGTTTCCTATCCAAACAAAATGCTCCCGCTCTTCAAACCCTTTCCACTCTTTTATATCCAGGTATGTCAACGAGTTAATCATGAATGGGATATAATGAACCAGAGAGAGGTCTATCTTGTAAAAACCTTCCAATAGTTCCATCTCCGATTCTGATATTATTAAGGACAAATCGCATCGAAAAACACTTGCGATTTCTCTTAGGGAGATTGAATTAAGCAGATCACTTTGGTGGAAGCTTCTACCCTCTTTTAGAGCAATATTTCTTCCTTCTCTTAAACCATGCAAATCTTCAGTATCCAGTATTCTTATTGCATTAGGACAAGATTCTGCTACTCTCCATCCAAACTGTTCCTCCGTCATATAACGATCAAATAAAACGAGATCAGGTTTCAGATCTTCTATAAATTGATCAAAGGAAGGGTCATTTAAACGAATTGTAACGGAATCAATATTAATCGATTCGAGACTTGTAGAGTATTTGCTTTTGCTTGCAGCTGAGGCAAAGGTTATATCCCACCCCTGGTGTTGAAATAGTTCTATGAGCTGTAGCATTCGAGAGCCCGCAGCGGAAGACTGCGGTTCCGGCCAGACTTTGCCAATAATTAAGACATTCAAAGAAGGTGTGTATTAGTTAGTTATCATTCATATACACACGAATAATATCAGAATAGCTCATATCATCCAAAAGGTCTCGTTGAGCAAGTTCTCTCAAAAATGAAGGAGTTACGCCATTAGCATAAAGGCCAATAATCCCTGAATAATTAATCTCATCCAAGTAATCAATTTCATGCAATGTATTCAGATAGCTTAGAGTAACACCGTTGGAATACATCCCAATTATTCCTGAATACGAAACCTCATCCAGATAATCTAGTTGGTTAAGACCCCTCAAATAACTTTCTGATACTCCGTTGGCATAGAGGCCAATAATTCCCGAATAGCTTACTTCATCCAGGTAATCCAATTGATCTAAGGTTTCCAGATACCCCGTGGTTACTCCATTAGCGTAAAGCCCGATAATTCCAGAGTAAGACACCTCATCCAGATAATCCAGCTGATTAAGCTTTTCAAAGTAAGAGGTCGGGACTCCATTTGCATAGAGGCCGATTACCCCTGAGTAACTAACCTCATCGAGGTAATCTAATTGGTTCAGCTTTTCCATATAGCTGATAGGAACCCCATTATTATATAATGCCAACACTTCGGAACTTGCTGGATTTGAATCGAATCTTAAATTCCCTAAAGCAGCAGAATATTCTAAGATTGAGCTGGAACCCGATGCCGTTTCACTATTTAATGCTTCTTGTACAGCATTTGCTTCTACCTGAGTGATTGGATCGTCACTCGAGAAGAGCCCCGCTATTCCCTGGCTTGTTTGAGTAATCGCATTGATTGGATTCCAATCGAAATACCATAGGAATATGATAGCAAGTACTACAGCTATTACCGTACGGTCTCTTTTTTTGGTGCTCTTTTCCTTTACTCGAAAGGTAACTCCAGGGCGAACATCTTCTTCCCCTTCCATTGATTGCTCATCAATGTACTGATCAAGGTTGAAGTCGGGATCATTATTATTTAAATCGTTAGGTATCCCTTTACGGAACTTATCTTTATTGGTACTCATGATGCCCTGAGTTTTTTAAATCTGACAGATACACGAATGTAGCTGGGTTTAGTTTCGGTATTAATAGTCTTAGATGCTGGATAAAAGTTTAATCTATAGATTACAAAAAACTATATACTCAGATTCTGAGTGAAAAACTTGTTCCAAAAGATTTTCTATTTCATCAAATTATAGAATGAAAACAAGAACCTTAGTTGTTTTACTAATACTTATACAAATAAGCATTAATGTTAAGGCCCAATCCCTGCCGGATAGTATCGTGGTTTATAGAACAACATTTTATATGAAGGGTATCTCAGGTGAGGATTCCTTTTTGGAAACCAGGAAAAAGGTAATAAAACGAAAGAGAAGTAAAAGAAGGCTTGTTATAGAACTCAATAAAACTATCAATGAGGATTATATACTTGTTGAATTTGGATTAGATACAAGCTATATCAAAAATAACCCGGAAGAATTACTTCAACTCTACGATGGCTACTATAGAGATAGAATAGATTGGAATTTTAAACAAAAACAGCATATTCGAAAAAAATTATCCAACCTTGATAACTACAGAAAACAGTTACAAGACTATCTATCAAAAGGATGTTGTTACACAATGCATAATCAGTATAGATACCAATTCACAGTTAAGTTTTATAAAGAAGGATCTGTTTATGCCTCATTTGTTTCGCAAAAAAGAGCCTGGGGTTATCTCTTCCCATATACCAATCAAAATGGAGAAACTATATACAATTATAAAGTAGACCAAGAATTACACAATTTATTTGATTCTAGAATAAAGGTTGAAAAGCCATTAACCGAAAAGAAATTAATAAGGTATATAGTCAATAAAATATTGGATAATAATATCAGAGAACTCTATGCAATGAGCGGAGAAACTTTCCGAGAAGAAATCAATATTCTGAGAACCGAGTTCGATGTACTTTCAACAAATGAGAATCTAGGTGGAGGTCGATATATATCTGGTTTTGAAAGGACGTTAAGGATTGAGTTGAAGAATGACCATTTCTTCCCAAACGTTTACATACAATTTATAGCAACAATCTCCGAAGGAAGTTTATACACAGGGGACAGTCTCAAAAAAAACTATACAGATATATTAAATAGAATTCAGTCCAACAACTTTATTTCTAAATATCTAAAAGATGACACTAACTCCAGACTGGATATATATTATTATGATAATAGGACCGTAAATGAGTATAACATTTATAGGGTGAATAAGGATTCATCCGAATGGATTAAGCATGATATCAGATTAGAATGGTTCGATAGATATGGTGATCAAAAAGCAAGAAGAACTTCTGAAATGGTTCATACTGGATGTAATTATCGCTTTAATCGTTCATTCATAGAAGAAGCAATTTTTTTTGAAATAAAAAGTAACCGGAACTCAGCTTCTCTATGGTTTTTGCTACCAGATGACACACTCTTATTATACCATGTTGACTCATATGATAAAACAAATGCAACAGTTCTAGACATAAGTTTAAGAAGTCTAAATAGTGATTTTGATCTCCCCTGGCCTTGTTTTTTATTTAATGAATATGGAGAAATTAAACCTCGCTAATAGTACACCTTCATAAATAGTAAACGAATCACATATTCCTTCTATACTGTCCACCTACTTCGTATAAAGCATGCGAAATCTGACCTAATGAGGCCACTTTTACAGTCTCCATCAATTCTTCAAAGATATTACCGTTGGTTCTGGCTGCCGTTTTAAGTCGATCTAAAGCTTGTTGAGCTTCTCCCTCATTTCGCTTCCAAAAGGCTTCCAGATTTGTAATCTGTTGTTTCTTTTCCTCTTCGGTAGATCTGATAAGTTCTACTGGTTTATTTTCTTCTTCACTTCCTTTTCCAAAGAAGGTATTAACCCCGATTATCGGAAGTTCTCCGCTATGCTTTTTACTCTCATAGTAAAGGCTTTCGTCCTGAATTTTTCCTCGCTGGTACATGCTTTCCATTGCACCAAGAACTCCACCCCGATCTGTGATTCTGTCAAATTCAGCGAGTATAGCTTCTTCTACTAAATCCGTTAGCTCTTCTATAAAAAATGAACCCTGATTTATGTTTTCATTTTTAGCGGTACCAAGTTCCTTGTTGATAATCATTTGGATAGCAAGTGCTCTTCTAACTGATTCCTCAGTTGGAGTAGTAATTGCTTCGTCATAAGCATTGGTATGCAATGAGTTACAATTATCATATATTGCTAATAATGCTTGTAATGTGGTTCGGATATCATTGAACTGAATCTCCTGGGCATGCAATGATCTACCACTTGTTTGGATATGATATTTAAGCTTTTGTGAACGATCGTTAGCAGCATATTTATTCTTCATAGAAACCGCCCATATACGACGTGCTACCCTTCCGATCACAGAATATTCAGGATCTAAGCCATTACTGAAAAAGAACGATAGATTGTGTGCGAAATCATCAATATTTAACCCTCGTGCCAGATAATATTCTACATAGGTAAAACCATTCGCCAGTGTGAATGCTGCTTGTGTAACAGGGTTAGCTCCGGCTTCAGCGATATGATATCCCGAAATAGATACCGAGTAGTAATTCCTAACTTTATGCTGTGTGAAATACTCCTGGATATCACCCATCATCTTAAGTGCAAACTCGGTTGAGAAAATACAGGTATTTTGAGCCTGATCTTCTTTAAGAATATCTGCTTGTACTGTTCCTCTAACTACACTAAGCGCTTCAGCTTTTATGCGCTTATATACATCAGGCTCTACAAGTTTATCTCCGGTAATTCCAAGCAGACCAAGCCCAAACTCATTATTCCCTTTTGGAATTTCATTTGTATAAACGGGAACAGGCACTCCAATTTTCTCGAAATGTGCTTTTATCTTTTCCTGTGCTTCTTCCCACTTCCCTTCTGATTTTAAATAACGCTCTATTTCCTGGTCAATGGCTGTATTCATAAACATGGCCAAAATCATTGGAGCGGGACCGTTTATGGTCATTGATACAGATGTAGTTGGTTTAGTAAGCTCGAAGCCGGAGTACAGCTTTTTCATATCGTCAAGCGTACAAATACTTACTCCTGAGTTTCCAATCTTCCCATATATGTCGGGTCTGAAACCCGGATCTTCACCATAAAGAGTGACTGAATCGAAGGCCGTAGATAATCGTGCTGCAGGGAGTCCTTCGCTAACAAAGTGAAAACGTTTATTAGTACGTTCAGGAGTTCCTTCACCTGCAAACATCCTCGTTGGATCCTCTCCTTCTCTTTTGAATGGGAAAACTCCAGCCGTATATGGAAAATAGCCAGGTAAATTCTCTTTCAAGGCGAAATGAAGCCTATCAGCTGCCTGCTTTGTCTTCGGAAGAGCTACTCTTGGGATCTGAAGTCCGCTTAAGGACGTTCGATAAAGCTTATTCTTTATAACCTTGTCTCGAATCTGGATATCAAAACTTTCCTGCTGATATTTTTCTGACAGATTATCCCAGTTTTCAAGAATATTTTTAGGCACCCTGTCCAGTTCATCTTCCCACCTTGATTGAAGCTGCTTAAGTGGAGTCAATAGTTGGGCATCTACTTTTGAACCCGCTTCTTTTAATTGAGCGATGGTTCCTTTAACCTGCTCCCATTTAGCTGCTACTTCAACTTGTTGATTCGCCCATGTGTGGTAGTTCCTTACCGTTTCTGAAATTTCAGATAAATACCGGACTCTTTTTCCGGGGATGATTGCCTGAGACTGAATTCCATCTGAAGGCTTAGAATCAGTGTAAATACTGGTTTCCCAGTTTACCCCATACTTATCATTGATTCGATCGACAAGCGCTTTAAAAAGGCGATTTACCCCTTCATCATTGAATTGTGCAGCAATGGTAGGAAACACAGCCATTTCTTCCGGGTTTGTATGCCATTGCCCTGAATTCCTTTGCATTTGTTTTCTTACATCACGAAGGGCGTCTTGTGAGCCTTTCTTCTCAAACTTATTGAGCACTACAATATCAGCCAGGTCAAGCATATTAATCTTTTCAAGCTGAGTGGCCGCTCCATACTCGCTGGTCATTACATAAATTGGTATATCAGTCAAATCAACGATTTCTGTACCACTTTGACCAATTCCACTGGTCTCTACAATGATTAAATCGAAACCAGCTGCTTTGTATAACTCAATCACAGCTTGCAATGCCGCACTGGTAGACCTGTTTGACGCGCGAGTAGCCAGACTCCTCATAAACACTCTATGAGTATCTATGCTGTTCATTCGTATCCGGTCTCCCAATAAGGCACCACCCGTTTTTAATCTGGACGGGTCAACAGAGATAATCCCAATTGACAGATCAGTAAATTCATTCAAAAAGCGACGAACAACCTCATCGGTAAGTGAGCTCTTACCAGCACCTCCTGTCCCGGTTATTCCTAGTAGAGGAATATTTCGATCAGAGTGAACATCTAATCGCTTCCCATTACTCATCAGATAGCTACCAGGATCATAAGAGATGAGCTCTTCATTTCCGTTCTCTAATGCTGAAATAGCTTTAGCAAGGGTGATCGAATCTTTCTCTTTTATTTTATGAGCATCAAAATCACCTATAGTAACAGGGGCAAAATCACATTCTCTAAGCATGAAGTTAATCATACCCTGGAGCCCCATATTACTACCATCTTCAACAGAAAAAATTCGGGTTACACCGGATGCATGGAGATCATCTATCTCATCCTGTACAATTACACCACCACCGCCTCCAAATACTTTAATATGACCCGCTCCATGCTCTTCAAGAAGCTCAATCATATATTTAAAATATTCTACATGCCCACCTTGATAGGAACTAATTGCAATCCCCTGTACATCTTCCTGGATAGCACAATTAACAATCTCGTGAACCGAACGGTTATGTCCTAAATGAATCACTTCAGCTCCACTACTCTGGAGGATACGCCTCATAATATTGATACTTGCGTCATGACCATCAAATAAACTCGCTGCAGTTACAAACCGAATCTTATTCTGTGATTGATAAGGAATACTTGAATTGATAGACAAAGTAGAGTCGCTCTCTTTTGATTTTGATTCTTTTGTTTTCGTTGACATAGACAATGTTCAGTTTATGGAAGCGGTTCCAAAGATATGGATTTGCAGATGTATTTAGTAGCTCTCAGAAGATAATGTTTATTAAAAAAGGCATTCAAAACTATGAACACCTAAAACTGCATAATAATTTCGGAGGCAAAGCCTTGACGAATTTGAACACCTTGTTGAATGTAGTAAGGTTCGGGAGCTTTAAAAGGAAAAGGTATCCCCTGATCCCATCTATTATTGCTATTTCTATCTATAAACACTTTTAGGGTGTAGTTTACTGGTGGCAGGTTTTGGATCAACAAACTATCTGTAAATACAGTGTCTACAGAAAAAGCAATGCTTTCATTTTCGAGCGACACAGAAAACACCTCCCCACTATCTCTATTGGCTGCTTTTAAAATGAGATCACCCAATTCCACTTCATCCCAAATTTCCGGAGTATAAAGTTGACGTCTTCTTGAGTTTGGGCTCCAAACAAGGAATTGATAGGTCAATCCTTCTATCCATGTACCCTGAGGATCAACGAATAGTCTATTATTAATTACTTCAATTGCCGGCCAGTCATCAAAACTCACATCCCCTTCTATTACTACAATGGAATCCAAAATCATTGGATCCTGGATTGGAGCTGCATACACTACTTCTACACTTTGAGTAGGAGAAATTCCATTTTTTGTCTCATGACTTATTATGCGCTGAATGGTTGTATCTGCTTGTGTACTTCCTTCAAATATTACATCCTCAGTCACAGCTCTATTTCCAGCCGCATCGGTAATTCCGTTAACTCTTATCCCATATTCCTGAGATAATCCCAACTCATTACTTGATTGAGCATAAGCAACAAATGGGTCTTTTTGAGAATTATACAGCACATAACCAGATGAAAACTCCTCACCTAAAGTATCCAGAACCGAAATATCAGCGCCTTCCTGAATTTTTATATTTTCATTAAACCTCAGCCTCAACCGGTTAGAAGAAAATAGCCCTACTCCCAATAACCTGGGTGCAATAGTATCTGGTTTATTGATGTATAAAACATCGAGAGTATCTCCTCCGGCTTTTTCCAGTTCTATTAACTCTTTTGAAAACGGTTGAGCATCTTCCAGGCCTTGTTCCCAAATTTTATTTCTGTTTCGGTCATCCACATAGATAGCCCTATAGGTTCCCTCTCGTAGATACGCGAAGTTAAATTCACCCGAAGTATCGGTTTCAGCCTGGTAGGTCGCTTTTTTTGAGAAGTCAAACGGCTCTCTATAAAGCAGTACCTTTGCTCCATCTGCTGATCTTCCTGATTCAGCTTCTTTGATTTTCCCTGTTACCGTACCCTCATCAATTTCCGGTCCGGTAGAAACGGCAACAGTTAAGGGTCTCCCCATCTTATTTCTTTTTGTATCTGTAATCTCTCCCCCCAAGGTTAGAATCACTGTGGTGGAGTCAGGTAATGGATCCAGAAATGTGATCGACAGTTTTTTCTTCTTCCATTTAATGCGGTATTCCAGGTCTAAATCCGGTTCAACATTAATATTCTGTGAAACTGATGATCGCTGGATAAACTCAGAAAACTGGAACTCGAAGGTGTCTCCTGTAAAGTTAGTTGTGCCCGGTACAGGAAAGGTTTCTGTGACTCTTGGTGCCTCTTTATCTGGTGGACCACCAGTTGGTGCAATTGGTGTTGCACAACCATAAATCGTCAAAAAAACGACTAGCACCAAAATGTGATATAACCGGGGATTTTTTTTGACGTAACTTTGCGTGTGCTCAATCATCAAGCAAATATACAAATGGGATTTAAAACTTATGAGGTTGGTCAAAAAATAGATGGAGCAAAAAACAGAACATAGTAATTCTTATTGTATTAGAATATTGTTCCCTTTCCTTTTGCTTCTAATAGCAGGATGTAATTCTTACCTATTAGATGATGCTCAATATGATCTAAGAAATTCCTTCGCTGATGGAGATTATAGCCAATCAGAACAACTCCTGAAAAGTTTTGATGAAAGAGATCTATATAAAGGAAAAGACGCTGTACTTTGGAATCTGGAAAATGGGATGATCTACCGGTTTGCAGGAAAATATGATAGCAGTACCACTTTCCTGCACCAAGCAGAGCTTGATATCGAGAACAATTATACAAAGAGTATTAGTGTTGGATTTGAATCTCTAATCGCAAACGACAATAAACTAGCCTACGATGGAGAACCTTATGAGGATATATATCTGAATGCATTTAAGGCATTAAATTTTGTCCATCAAAAAGACTGGGAAGGCGCACTTGTTGAAACCCGGCGTATGAGCTTTAAAATGGAACAACTCGATATAAAGATTAAAGGTCTTGCTGATGCCTTCTCAAAGGCAGACAGTTCCGGCAGAGGAGAATGGGAGTCGAATAAAGTAAATATTCAGAACAGTGCCTTTGCTCATTATCTGTCAACAGTTTTATATGCTAAAACCGGAAATCCTGATAATGCCCGCATAGAGTTTGAAAAAATAGGAGTAGCTTTCCGTGATCAGGCAGCACTTGGCAATTATGAGCCCTTCGATACTAAAGAGCTTGAGTACCTGAAAAACCCGGGAACATATAATGTCCTCCTAACAAGTTTTACCGGTCAATCACCTATTAAATATCAAAATGACGTTAGATTATTTCTTGATAAGAGTTATTTAAAATTCTCCTTTCCTTCAATAGAATTATATCAGACAAGAGTACATAATGTTCGAGCTGTAATAAACGGAAAAAGAGACCTTAATCTTCATCTTATTGAGGAAATGGATCTTGTTTCCAAAGAAATCTATCAGGCCAAACAACCTATTATTTATACCCGGGCTTTTCTCCGATCATTATTTAAAGCTGGAGGAACCTCTTTAATCTCCGATGCAATTGAAGAAGAAAGTACAGAGGCAGGATTTGTTGCAAAAGTTCTAAGCCTATTATATAAAGAAGCGAGTGAAAAAGCCGATTTAAGAGGATGGCAAACAATGCCCGGTCAGGCCTGGATGCATGCCATTAACCTCCCAATAGGCACTAATACCGTCACATTAGAATATCTTTCTTCAACAGGACAAGTACTCTATGCTGAAGAATATGAAGTAGATATAACAGAAAATACCGACCTCGAACTTATAGAATCTATTTTTTCAAAATGAACATTATCAACCAAAACCAACAGGTAACCACAATGAGATACACTCTACTGAGTACACTTATGATACTTATGGCAGTTACTGCCTGCCAGCCTTCAAATAAAGTAACACGAATCGACCCAGGTACAACTACAGATCTATCTGGAAAATGGAATGATACAGATGCCAGACTCGTCGCTGAAGAACTGATTAGTGATGCACTAACTAAACCATGGCTCAACCAATTTAGCAGGGATACGCAGAAACCTCCTGTCTTAATACTGGGAAGAGTTAGAAATGAAAGTATGGAACACATCGATACTGAAGTATTTACGAAAGAAATGGAACGTGCTTTTGTAAACTCTGGCTCTGTATCAGTAGTAGCAAATTCAGAAGAACGCCAACAAATTAGAGAAGAAAGAGCAGATCAACAGGATTTTGCTTCCTTCGAAACAACAAAAAGGATGGCAGAGGAATTAGGCGCCGACTTTATGATGATCGGAAACATTAATTCGATTGTTGACGAAGCCGTTGATAATAGCACCCTTGCTGTCTTTTATACTGTGAATCTTGAACTCGTTAATGTAGAAACCAACCAAAAGGTTTGGATTGGAAATAAGAAGATTAAAAAGTTGATCGAACGCAGAAATTACAGAGGGTAAAATTCCTCTCGCTAATTTTCTCAGGCTTTCTGATTTTCAGAAGGCCTTTTTTTATGGATATAGATAATTAACAGAGTTACCAAAAATATCGACTATTGCATACTCGGAGCTGGTTTAGCAGGTATAACTCTTGCAAAAGAGCTTTCATCCAATGGAGTTAGTACATGTGTAGTTGACCCTTATGGAATTGCTAGCGGAGCCTCCGGAACTCCCTTAGGGTTAGTAAATCCCGCAGGTGGTCGATTCGCTTCTTTATCATGGAGAGCTGAAGAATGTTATCAGGCTGTGTTAGAGAACCTCCAGTATGTTAGCGAACAAAGTCAGAGTTTCTTCTTTAGAAAGAGTGGTGTACTTCGCCCGGCTCAAGAAGAAGAAATCGCAGAAAAAATGCATCGCAATTTTCATGAGTATAATTGGCCGGAGGGGTGGATTTCATGGATGGATGAAAAAGAAATAAAAGAATTTCATCCAGGCATCTCATGCGTTGATGGAGGTGTATGGTTACCTGTTGGATTAACCGTAGATATACCTACCTATTTACTCAATCATGCAAGGTTACTTGAATCCCGGGGAGTAAAATTTATCACTGGCAAGAACTATCAGCTCACCAACTCCACTCAAAAATGGCAGATTAGCTTTGATGATGGAAGAACTATTGAGGCTGATCATATTGTCTTTTGTATTGGTTCTTCAATCTATAATCATTCGCTTTGGAATACAATCAAAACTCATACTATAAAAGGGCAATTGGCTGTTTTAGAATCAAAGGCTCCCTTAGATTTTGAACATGCTATTTCCTCCTTGGGATATATCACCTCATTATCAGGTAATGAATTTGTTGTTGGTAGTACTTATGAACATAATTATGATCATCAAAACCCTGACCGAAATGGTCTGGACTATTTAATGAAGAGATTTAGCCAGGTTTTCCCCTCTTTAGCGAAAAACTCCACACTTAAAACTCAATGGTCTGGTGTGAGAGTATCTACTCCTAATCGAATGCCTGTTTTGGGAAATAATGATCAGGTTCAAAATTGCTCAATATTTACAGGGCTGGCTTCAAAAGGACTTTTATATTCAGCTTACCTTGCTAAGCTAATGAGTGAGTTTCTGATACATGGAAAGGCGTTGCCTGAAGAAGTTTCGATTGAGCGGTTCTATAAAAAATAAAAGCCCCATCCATTTCTGAATGAGGCTTTCAAAAATCCAACCGATCTTAGAACCGGATTACTAAACCGCTAAATGCTGCAGTAACCGAATTCCCATTGCTACCGGAATTGTTAGCCATAGATGCTGCTACGGTAAGTTCCAAGAAACGGAAATCGAGACCTATCCCCGCAGAGTAAGATGCAGAAGAATAACCTCCTAAGCGGGTTCCAACCCTAATTGGAATAAACCCTAATAAACGATATTGAGCTCCTAATGTAAGTGCACTTCTTCTTGAGTTAGTACCTACATCATTAAACCCAAATCCATAATCCAGAGTAGTAGTGAGTTTACCGAGGGTAAGTGCAGCTCCAAAGTTATACATTCCTGGTAATGAATATTTCTGGTTACTTGCGTCTTCAGAAGTAAATCCTCCATACACATCATTGCCAAGACTATCAGCTAAATCTTCGAAGTAATCTCCTGGTGCTTGGTCACCAATATCTCCATCAATAGTTACCAAACCTGAGGCTGTTACGCGAGAAGGTGTTTCGTCATAAGTAATACTACCCATATCAGTAATCGACATTGCCAATACAAGTTTTTGTCTTTTACCAAAAAAGCCAAGTGCTGGTAAAGAAACATCAAGCTCTGCAGTAACACCCAAATCAAGACCAAATCCGGATCCTAGTGTTCCAATATCAGAGCCAGAATAGTCGACATAATCTTCCAGTTTTGCATCTTCATCTACTTCACGAGCTAAAGAATACGCTCTAAGTTGTTCCGAGAGCTCTCCGTAGGAATACAATGAATACTCAAAATCATGAGTAATACCACCATTACTGGTTAGTGATACAGGATTAACCGTTAATGTTGAAGTTAAGTCCAGCTCGACAGATTGCATACCTACAAGGTATTTTGGAGCTACACCTGCATATAAATTAATCCCATTGATGAAGGGCAAAGATTCTACTAACCCAGTTAGTGGTACAGGTAACTTCATTGCATAACCAATAGAGATTTCGGTGTAAGAAATCGTACGACTATTTAAATCTACAGGTACCCCGGATCCAAACTGCTCGGAATCAAGTCCATAAAAATATAATTCTGCAAATCCCTTGTTAAAAGTAAGGTCTTGAGTGGTTCTTACTCTTGTAGCAAGACTAAAAGCAGACTTCCTCCCCCTACTAGAAAACCCAAGAGGTACAACATCTATAGTAGTTGACAAATCACGTGTATTGGTAACATCAGAACCAAACCATTCTTCTAACATATCAGTCCTGATCTGCCCTTCAATCTTCAAGCCTCTTGTTAAATATTGATCGTAAACATCCAGGTTTACAAGAGAACCTCCGGCTCTCACTCCTACTCCACCAACTAGCCCTAATTCTCTTTTGGGCTTTCGTCCGTCATCAAGCATTAAGTTTGCTGGGTTTAGGAAATTAGCATGGTAACCATCAATAAATGCGGTACCTCCACCTCCCATACCAAGGGTAGTTGAATTATAATGCCTGCTTTGCGCTACTAAAGAAGCAGCCGAAAGAGCAAATGCGATCGTGAAAATGAATCTTAAATTTTTCATGGTCTGCTTCCTTAGTTTACAGTGTTTTCGATAGTGATTTGTGCACTAACACTGATTCGAATGGCATCAGTTGCTCTGAATTTGACCTCTTCATTACTAGTAGTCCTAAGCTCAGCTTCAATAACAATTGAAGCAGTATCAGATAAGTCGAGTAACTGCTGTTCTGTAAGAGCTATTTGAATACTACCATTGGTACTCATTGTAGCAAAGCGTGTTATTGCGTCAACTTGTGCACCCAGTAACTCGTACCTCTCACCAGCTGATGCGTCGATCGGAAGTGTAGTAACTTCAGCTCCGTTCTCATCTAATAAAATTAAACTTAAATCTACCCCAAGTGGCAAACCATTGCTGTAATTGATGTTCAATAGACCTTGTGTAATCCTAAGATCATCATTTTCATCTGGTAAATCTTGAAGATCAGATGTTTCTGTTGTATCAGAAAAAGTTGCTGCACTACTTGTGCTAAATGCTAAAGGAAGGTTTACAGAAATCATTGGATCAAATTCCAATGGAGTACTGATTGTTGCTTCCGTACCATCTTCATTTACTAAAGATTTACCAATAAACCTTATTTGGTTTGGAAGGTTATTTAAAAACTGGTTCACTGTTGAATTGGTAGAATCAAAAGTAAGTGAAAATGGCCCAGGATTCGTAACCGCATCATAGGTTTCCAATTCAAACTTTATCATTTGATCAGGTTGCAATTGAACACCATTAGCTTCAAGGCCACTTATTGGATCTACTATATCCACCTCAGTAACTGTTCCAGCTTTCCCACTTAAATACACTTCATCGCCATCCCCATTTGTACCAACAAACGAAGCGTAAATGGTTGTAGGAACCTCAATATTTGAAGTATAATTGATGGTTAAAGAAGCTTGAGTGAACTCAAGACCATCAACCTGAGAAGAGAGGTCTTCAAGACCATCTATATCTGTTATTTCTGCCTCAGTATCATTGAAGACATCAATAATACCATCATCTCCAACGTCATCACCAAGTATTACGGTTTGAGGTAAAATATCTCCAAAAGCTTCTGCTATAGTCAGATTATTAATTACTACTCTGGATGAAACTTCATCTGTTTCTGTGATAATACGGTTTTGATCTGATGGATCAGTTTCTTGTGTATTTTCAGTGATAGCTACAATATTGTACTGTACCTCATTATTGAAAGCGAATATTCTGTATCCAGCTAAATCAATATTCTTAGCATTTGAAGTACTGCTCCTTAAGACCTGGTCATTACCTGCAACATATTCAATTACCAAGGAATCACCAGGCAGATAGCTGGGGCCTTGTCGAATCTCAGGAAAACTTATTAATAAAGTATCAAGAGTTAAATCTATACCATTTACGATTGGGTCTATAACTATAGTTCCAGATTCCATCTCCATATAATGGTTAGGTGAAGAGAACACAAATTCAGTGTCATCAAATTCAGTTGTACTACTGGTAACAAATCGTTGAGGGGTAAGTGCTGCTTCAACAGCAGAAGCTACAAGATCTACACCCTGAATATCTTCAACATCCATTTCTCCAGGATTAGCCTGAGTATTCTGAGCATTCCAGGTAACTGAAATATCGACATTTATATCAGCTAACACATCTCCATCAGAGAAAGGAATTAGGCCACTACTGCTAGCTCCATGATCAACATTACTTATTGTTCCGGTAGCCACAAATGTTGCCCCAGAATTCAAGTCTATGTCAATTTCTGCGATATCAAATCCCAAGTTATTAAAAATAGTAACCTCTACTCCTCCTCGTTTAATCGTGGCGCTTACAAAGTAATCTGTGTTGCTACCTACTTCGATATTAACAGGGGTTGGAGTGGTCCCGCCAGGAATTGGTGTACCTGCTGGCACTAAAGCTGGGTTTAAGCCTGTTACCTCTTCGAAACTTGCACTACCAAGACTAGATCCACCTGAAGAAAAACTTCCAATCTCCAACTCACCTACTTCTGAGCTAAAATCAGTTGGGTCGGTAGTTATTTCAGGAATAGCATCATTTAGATCTCCAAACTCGAAATCTTGTTCCTGAGAAAGAGTGATGAACCCGGTTGCATCTAATGTAAAAAGCGAATCAAATTCGCTTCCTGTTGTATCGATCAATACATCTACTGATCCGCCACCGCCTAAAAACTGATATTCTTTATCAACAAGAATAGGTGTTTCTATGCGCTGGGAAGTGGTAAAATCTGGTTCTTTTGGTATTTCACACCCTAGAAAGGTGCCAAAGACCAACAACCAGAAAGCTAACAGCTTGAAATTACGCATCTGTTACTTGATTGAGTTTTGATTTGAAATGTTAATTCTAATAAACCTAAGAAAGGGGATCCTGAATGCAAATTAAATTCTTACAATTCAATGTTTACCCATATGCCTGTAGATTACTCTAATATTTCTTGAAAGTAGTGATAAATTCTAAACTTTATGTGCAGTTTTTTGTTGAAGCCCAATTATTTACAGTTGCACAATAGGGTGTTATAAATACAGTTTAAAAAAGACTCTTGGTCGATTTTCCTGACTGAGTCTGCTCTACAAAGCCTTGGCAAAGTAGAGCGGAGAGGGAGGGATTCGAACCCTCGGTACCCTTGTGAGGCACACACGCTTTCCAGGCGAGCCCGTTCGACCACTCCGGCACCTCTCCTTTTGAAGGGCGACAAATATAGAAGTAATAAGTTCTGTTATCAATACAATTAGTACAATTTCTACTCTAATCAGAAGAAATCACTTTAAAGCTTAAATCTTTTTCTACTCTTTTCTGAGTATTTAAGTCCGTGAATACAACAGAAAGTGTATAGTCGCCAGGTTCCAGGTCACGGGTTTGAATTTCCAGGTTGTCCACAAACCTGGAACCGCGGGTTTGAAACCCTACTTCCAGACTTACCTCCCTTTCCTTCCCTCTTAACCATTCAAATCCCCTATCTCTGGTGATCTCATATTTTAGCTGAAATTCACTTAGTCCTTCAGTTGGGATCAAATTGTATAACTGGAAATGAAGCGCCAGTGCTTTACCCTTGGGAATCATGCGTTCGTGAGAAACTACAAAAGGAACTAGGGTATTTAATTCTGAATCATAGTCCAGATCATATCCAAAGATTATATCACCCAATACTAACTCTTCCGGATCATTTTCGAGAGGACCGGGTAGTTCATAATCAATTTTACCTAAGCCTCGCAATGAACTGGAAAAAGCTGTATTAAGCTTCGGGTTGGTTTCAGTATTTCTATTATGAAGCTCTGCTTGAAAGATGATTTTATTTTCATCACTCACATACGGTATTGTGAACACAGAGTAACTGGGGGCACTTTCTTCTTCACCCGTTACTACCAGTTCTGATTGGATTCTGGACTGAGTGCGTACATTTCCAACTTCGTCAAGAATTTGAATGCCATGCAAAAGCTCATATTGCTGAAAAGCTTCTTCAAATAATGTACCCTCTGGCATCATAATTTCATCGTTCGAACTTAAGTCTTCTACAAAGGCTCGATGAGGTTGACTTTCTAAAAATGTGGCATAATAAGGTTGGCCATTTACACCAAGAAATCGATACGGATATATCTTTATATCAATATTTCGAATCATGTTTGATGTTGAGGTAACTTGCTCAGGAGCTGCATTTCTTGCCAATCTTATTGCTAAATCCGCTTCTTGATTAAGTACAGGCCCTAAATGTGGTCCTAACCTCGCAAGACTGGTCGGACTAGATGCATCCCAATTCATATTCATTTCAGAGGCAAATCTTCCAAAGTACATATCCAAACTAGCAAGCTTTGTGTAGTACACATATTGGAAAACCATACCGGGACTAATTACTCCAGCTTCCAACTCAAATCCAGCCAGAGTGGGATGGTCAAACCTCTTTCCAAAACTAAATGCCTGATTAGGAATTAGATCATCTATAGAGTTAAGACGCCTCAAACCAAAGGGAGATTCCCCAAATATTAATACTAAATTATCCCGCATTTCAGTATTGAACCTGTTATAAATCCATACTTCATAATATGGAGTTGGGTCCATTCCAAAGATAACCGATCGCATTACATCAGGATCACATGCACTCAAGATATTGCATGTTTTCTCTATATCAGATTGAGACACCCTTAAAACACCGGTTCTTTTTTTTAAAGGAGGTCCATATCTAATGTACTCAAGCCCCCTATCATCGGTATTATAAACTGTATTTTCGTTTCTGTCATAGTTAGCACGAGCATAAGCTATACGTTGCCAATGCTCGATTAAACGCTCGTTGTATTCTGTAAAAGGTGTTGGATCTATTTGCTTCCAGAATCCATTTAAGTATTCAAAAAAGTCTGGATCATTTTGAGAAAGGTAATTTCTCAGATTCTTTTGAAGCTCTTGAGACATTATGGGTTCGACCATAGAAAGTTCTAATTCCCAAATTGCAATATCTTTGTTCTCTATTGAGTCAGCAGATAACGCCCATTTATAAAGATCCGAAGCCGACTCATAATAGCCCCTCATATCATGCTCGGTTGAAACGCGGATATAATTGAGAGCAATTTCTATACTAGGTTTATCTAATCTTTCTTTAGCAGATTCCCATATCTGAAGTGCCGCTTCGTAATTTTCATTTAATTCCATGAAGCGACCATCTTCAAGAATCTGCTTTTCAAGATGAATCTGGTCGTTACTAAATGAGATCGCGAATAGAAACAGTAGTACAGAGGCCATATCATTAATTTTGTTGATTAAACTTTTAATCTACAATCAGCGAAAATAATTCCCTTTAAAAACCAAAAGTAAATGAATTCTGAGCATAGGCTCCTACCTTCTCTCCTCCTTCTGTAGCCGGGCGGAACCTCCATTTATAGGCAGCTTCAAGACTTGCTTCGATCAATCCATACCTGATACTCTGAACGACTTCGTAGTTCTCTCCTTTATCATCGTAAAGTCGTACTTCTGAAACATAGGCCTCTTTTACACTACCATCTCTGTTTACAAGAAAATTCACAAAAATTATGGCTTTTATACTGGCTTCTTTTGCCTCTTCAGGTACAATAGGTTCAAAAATCTTAGTCACTCTGGGAGGACGATCAGGGTTACCAGAAATCCGTTCTTCGTCTCCTCTTTGACCCGTTGTAATTGATTCACTCAACGGATCAGCATTTTGAAAATCATCCATCTCTGGAAAATCCAGGATTTCATCTTCAATCACTTCATAAGTAGGTACTGGTATCGGAACCTGGGGTTTTGGAGGAGAAGCTGGGGCATTTGCCTGCCTGGTTACTATCATCTCTTCGACAATAATGGCCTCATTATCTGGAATAATAAAAGCTGGTTTTTTGATTTCCTGTTCCGGCCAGAATTTAAATACAGATATCATAATTAGCTGAGCCACTATTATACACCCCATTATTCTGTGTTGATAGTGGGTTTGTGAAACGATGATATCTATAACTTCTTTTTTCAAGAAGATTCCAATCTTTCTTTTTCCTCAAGTATAATCGTTCGGCAATGGGATTTTAGTGCGTTCATATTGTCAAAATCATCAGGATTAATAGCATCCAAAACTGACACTTTAAAATTTCCGTCTGGGTTTAACATCTTTGATCCTGAAATAAGCACTTCATAAGGCCCGTCGACAACAATTGGCTGAATCTGAAAACTGTGTTCCATAGCTAGTAAAAAAGCACCATTTTTGAACGATTGTAAGTTACCATCCATTGAACGTGTTCCTTCAGGAAATATCATAACGGGAACCAAATCTTTTAACGGGTTTACTAGATTCGATAGTTTTTTGAGGGCCCCTTTGCTACCTCTATTTATCGTAAGCTGCCCTGTTAACTTTACCATCCAGCCCATTACCGGTATAAATGTCATACTATGCTTTACTACCCATTTCATTTTCCAAGGGAGTTGAAAAAGAAGTGGTATGTCCAGAAAACTCTCGTGATTGGCTATGAAAATAGTAGGCTTAGAAGGATCATATTTTTCTTGCCCTTCAATGGTAATTTTCCACCCAGGACTCACATGCATTAAGCACCAGGCCATCATTCCGAGTACTTTATTGGGTATTTTTTGGTACCTGTCGAATGGGAAAGTGAGAATAAAAGTGGCTAGAATAAGGACGAAGAAAAGTAAAAATAGTACTACATAATAAGTCCAAACAAAAATACTGAACAAAACCTTATTCATATCTCAATTCTCAATCGCTTTTCTTATGAAACCATTATGCGTTTTTAGTAATGATTCCGCTTCCTTTTTATCTACACCTGACAAAATCATTACAAGAGCTGTTTTAACATGGCTGCCCGACTTATCCAGAAAAGAGGTAGCAGTATCATAATCTACCTTACCAAAATTCATGATGATTCGTTTTGCTCTCTCTACAAGTTTTTTGTTTGTGAGTTTGAGATCCACCATTACATTTTCAAGAATCTTTCCCTGTAATATAAAAGCTCCAGTAGTAATCATATTGAGAACCATTTTCTGGGCACTTCCACTTTTCATTCTAGTGCTGCCCATTATCACTTCAGGCCCAACAGGAACATCAATAGTAATATCACCCAGAACACTTAATTGGTCTTTAGGTACCGTAGTAATTAGAATAGTTGAAATGCCTAGTTCCTTTGCTTTTTTGATTACTCCAAGTACATAGGGAGTTCTTCCACTTGCAGCAAGTCCACAGACAACATCAATTTTAGAAGCTTTGCTACCCACTAAATCATTCTCTCCAACAAGCTCTGAGTCTTCTGCTCCTTCCTGTGCGACAAACATCGCTTCTTTTCCACCAGCAATAAAGCCTTCAACCTGACTTGGATCAGAACCAAAAGTTGGAGGGCATTCTGCAGCGTCTAAGACTCCTAATCTGCCACTTGTCCCTGCTCCAAAATACAGTAAGCGCCCTCCTATGTGAAAACTGTCACTTACTATATCAACTGCTTTCGAAATTTCATCGATCTTCAGAGATACAGCATCAGCAACCTTTTTATCCTCTTGATTGATTAATGCTACAATTTCGCTCGACGAAGCCAAATCTATAGACATTGTATTTGGGTTGCGCTGCTCTGTGTCTAGTTTTTTTAGCTGATCGAAGAGCTTCTGTTTTGATGTATCCATTTATCTAGCGGCGATTTCTCCACCATTCGGATGACCCTTCACCCATTGTGATAGGTGCTTGTTGTGGTTCTGCCGTTTCTTGAAGTTTAAGAAGTGTACCAGCTAAAGCTATGATGTCATTAGAAACAGTATTACTTAAATCCTGTGGACTAAAATGATCCTTTACAAAATGGGTATCATATTTCCCTGAAATAAAGGCTTCATGTTCTAACGTGTATTCACAAAACGGAATCGTTGTCTTGCAACCTGCTATCTCATATTCATCTAGAGCTCTTAGCATTTTCTTCCGGGCATCCTCACGATCATTTCCGTAAACAGTAAGCTTTGAAATCATAGGATCATAGTTGATCGTTACCTCCTGCCCCTCCTCAACTCCGGCATCAACTCGAACACCTGTTCCGGAAGGCACTCTGTGTTTTGATAAAAGACCGGTACTCGGCAGGAAATTATTCTCAGGATCTTCCGCATAGATCCTGCACTCAATAGCATGCCCTTTCTTCTTGATATCATCTTGAGTGAATTCCAGTTTTTTACCCTCAGCTACAGCTATCTGAGCTGCTACAAGATCAATCCCTGAAATCATTTCTGTGACCGGATGTTCTACCTGTAACCGGGTATTCATCTCTAGGAAATAGAAATTCATATGCTTATCAACGAGAAATTCAATCGTCCCAGCACCAACATAATCACAAGCTTCAGCTGCTTTAACTGCCGCTTTTCCCATTTCTTCTCTCAGTTCGGGAGTTAATAATACACTTGGAGCTTCTTCAATTACTTTTTGATGCCTGCGCTGAATTGAGCACTCCCTGTCATACACATGAACTATGTTCCCATGAGTATCCGCCATTATTTGAAATTCGATATGGCGTGGCTCTTCTAAGTATTTCTCGATGTACACCCGGTCGTCACCAAAAGCATTCCTGGCTTCAGATTTTGCTGCTTTGATACTTGATTCAAATTCAGATTCCTCATGGACGATCCTCATTCCTTTACCACCACCACCGGCTGAGGCTTTAATCAAAATAGGGAACCCTATATCTAAGGCAACTTCCCTGGCTTCTTCGATGCTCTGGAGGGTACTTTTTAATCCCGGAGGCGTTGGAATACCAACCTCTGTCATTAACTCACGTGCTGAAGTTTTATCCCCCATTAACGAAATCGCCTTAGGGTCTGGACCAATAAAGATGATCCCTTCTTCTTTGCAGCGTTTGGAGAATTCAGCATTCTCACTCAAAAAACCATACCCAGGGTGTACAGCATCAGCTCCGGTGAGCTTAACCGCATCAATAATTTTATCCATTACCAAATAGCTTTCAGAAGAAGCAGCTTCCCCTATAAATACAGATTCATCAGCGAGTTGTACATGAGGAGCTTGTGCATCTGGTCGTGAATAAACGGCGACACTCTTGATTCCAAGTTCTTTGCATGTATGAATTACACGAACTGCAATTTCTCCTCGATTCGCGATTAAAACTTTATTGATTTTTGGCATGGGATAGTTTTTTCCCAATAGTATCGAATTCGTTAAAAAAGCACCAATAGAAGCTTAGCTGGCTGCTCTCATTTTAACGAAGATTTGCGGAAGGATTGAAAATTTTTCAAACCCGCTAAGAAAAGCTCTCTCATCAAAAACGTTGTAATCATTTTCCTCAATCTTATCTAAGATTCGACCATAATTATAACGAGCCAGGTACACAGGCAAACGACTATCGCGATTTAGCATTTCTATCCCCTTGTCTGCGCTTTCGTAATACTTTCGTGCCCTATCGATCTGAAATTTCATCATAGAAATGAAATTCTCTGATACTTCATGATTGAATAATTCTTTTTCACTTACGCCAAACATCTTCAATTCATCAGCAGGGATGTAAATCCTATCTCTTTCCAAATCTTCTCCAATATCTCTTAAAATATTGGTTAACTGCATCGCAATACCTAAGTCTACTGCATGCTCTAAAGCTGAGTCGTTACTATACCCAAATACTCGGCTTGTCATCAAACCGACTACTGATGCTACCTTGTAGGAGTAATCATAAACCTCCTGGAAATTCCTGAATCTATTTTTCTCCAGATCGCTTCTAACGCCATCAATCAATAAGAATGGAAGATCAATGGGGATATGATACGTTTTAAGGGTATCTGAGAACGCAATTAATATGGGATCATCACCCTGGTATCCATTATAAACCGAAATGAGACGACATTTGAAATCTTCAAGCTTTTCATCTACCTGCGAAAGTGAGACTGATGAATAGTCGGAAAGATCAATAGCATCATCTACTAAATTGTCTAGGTATCTACATAACCCATAAATAGCGAAAATACCACGCTGCTTTTCATTTGGTAGAAAACGGGTAGCCATATAGAAGGTTTTTGCATAAAACTTAGTGATAGCCCTGCAATGCGAATAGGCTGGCTTGAGCTCTATATCATTAATCTCCTCAATTACCGAGCGATGAAATGACGTTCTCTCGTAAATGGGTCTTATAACTGAATATGGGATACGTAGTATTGTACTCATGAAATCTTAAATCGAAAAAAAGATGGTAAAAGTTCCATTCATGAAGAAATAAATAATTTTTTGAAATCAATTACATATTCAACATAAGATGAGTATTATGTGCATTGAAACAAATTTTGCCCAAATAAAGGACAAAACTTTAAAGAAATTTAGAATATACACGCACGGATTATGAGTAAGAAAATAACCATATACGATGTAGCGAAGAATGCCGGCGTTGCAATTTCTACAGTATCAAGGGTGTTAAATGATTCCCCGAATGTGTCAGATGAGACTAAGGAAAAAGTACAGAAATCAATCGATGACCTTAATTTTAGGCCTCAGGTAAGTGCGCGTAAACTAGCCAGTAAGGAACCCCAAATGCTTGCTGTGGCAGTTCCTTCTTTCACCACTCCTTTTTTCAATGAGGTTTTAAAAGGAGTTAAAGATGAGATCAAAAAAATGGATCTCGATATCATTCTCTATAATACTGGCTCAAAAGATCCTGAAGACGCAGTGATTAATTTTTTTGATAGAGGTACTGCGGATGCACTTATACTATTATCTATAGATGTCAGCGAAACTATCCATAAGCACTTACAATCTACTCATGTTCCTGTGGTTCTCGTAAATGCTTCGCACCCCTCCTATAATTATTTTATGGTAAATGACTACCAGGGTGGCTATATGGCGGGTGAGCACCTTGTCAAAAAAGGCTTTGAAAATATCGGTATGATTTCCACTCCTGTTAAAACAAGATCTTCTTCAGAACGAGAAAGAGGTTTCAAAGACGCACTAAAGAATTATAAAATGAAGATCGATAAGGAGCTCTTCGTTACTGGCGAAACCACCAAGCATGCAGGGTTTACTGAAGAGGCAGGTTTTGAAGCTATAGAGAAATATGACAAGATGGGTAAATATCCTGATGCTGTTTTTTGTGTAAACGATACACAGGCTTTAGGAGCTTTGCATGCATTATCCCGCCTTGGAATGAAAGTACCCACCGATATTGCCTTGATGGGTTATGATAATATCAAACTTAGCAAATACCTTGATCTAACTACTATCGATCAGCAAATGCATACAATTGGTATTCAGGCAACATCCAGGTTATCAGCAATCATTAAGGATCCAGACGATAATCTTTTCCAAACTTCTATTAACCCGATTCTTGTAGAACGCGGATCAACTAATAAAGTGGATGGGTAATTATCCTTTCTCAACCGAAGACGCACTCGCCTATTGTATTACTGAAACATCAGTAGAAGGAAAAACACCTTATAAAGGAAAAGTTCGTGAAGTGTACGAGCTTGATGCTGATACATTGGGAATCGTAGTAACCGACCGTATCTCTGCTTTTGATTACATCATGAAGCAAGCTATTCCGTTCAAAGGTCAGATTTTGAACCAGCTTGCTGCTTTTTCATTCGACAAGGTAAAGGACATTGTACCCACACATATCATTGATGTACCTCATCCAAATGTTACTATTGCCAAAAAGTGCTCCCCCGTTCCCATTGAGGTAGTCATTCGAGGCTATTTAACTGGTCATGCCTGGAGAACTTATAAAGCAGGAATTAAGGAACTTTGCGGAGTCCCCCTTCCTGATGGGATGAACGAACATGATCGTTTTCCAGCTCCCATTCTCACACCCGCTACCAAAGCAACTGAAGGTCATGACGAGGATATCTCTGAAAAAGAAATATTGGAGCGAGGTATAGTGGAACCATCATTATGGAGTGAAATCAGAGAAAAAGCATTCCAACTATTTGAAAGAGGTACTCAGATAGCAGAGAAACAAGGATTGATTCTTGTGGATACAAAATATGAGTTTGGAATTTACAATGGGGAACTTACATTAATTGATGAAGTCCATACAACCGATTCTTCTCGATATTTCTACCTGGGAGGTTATGAGGAGCGACAGCTTGCAAAAGATCCTCAAAAGCAATTATCCAAAGAATTTCTGAGAGAATGGCTCATGGAGCATCAATTCCAGGGTTTAGAAGGACAAACCCTACCTGATCTCCCCGACCAATTTCGACTGGAAGTTTTTAGTAGATATGCTGAATTATTCGAAATGCTTACAGGAGAAGCGTTTAAACCGAGAATGGAAATGGATTTCAGTACAACACTGAATAATATTTTCTCTATTTACCAATGAATACTGCTTCGACAGAAATATTTGCTAGAAATTGGCGGATATATCAAGAAATACTGGAACAAAACTATATGTTCCACCATAACCTTTCGCAAAAAATCTTTCGATTTCTGAGAAAGCACCGTTTCTCTTCCCCATTCAATGTTCTGGATGCTGGCTGTGGCGATGCTTATATGCTTTCCAATCTCTTAAAAAATATATCCGTCAACTCCTTTACCGGATACGACATGTCTTCCCAGGCTTTGTCTATAGCAAAAGAAAATCTTCATGCTTTAAAGACAGAAGTGAAACTTGTTCAAGGCCCAATGGAATCTTCTATAAAAAAAGAGGATACCACATTCGGATTAATCTATAGTAGTTTTGCTATCCACCATTTAGATGACCACGGAAAGAAAGAGTTACTCAGGGGTTTTTATAATCATTTGCGAGAAGGAGGAATCTTTATTGCTATTGATATCATGCGAGATCAAAAACTATCGAGAGAAGAATATCTTGAAGAATACATAGAACATATTGCCACAAAATGGACTATGATTTCTGACTCTGATAAGGAGCTTATTTATAATCACATGAGAAATTTCGATTTTCCTGCCATTAACGATAACTTCCTCGAATGGCTGAAAGAAGCGGGATTCAACCTGGTTCATCGCTTTGACCCAGACTCCAGAAATGTGATGCTTATTGCTCAAAAATGATTCGATTACTGATTCTTCTTATCCTTCTTTTGAATTGTATGCAAGCTGGTTATGCCCAGATTCATGTTTCCAAAACCGGAAACGATTCAAACTCCGGATCAAAAGAATCCCCCCTTCTAACTATTCAAAGAGCAGCCGAAATTGTTCAACCCGGACAAAGCATTATCGTTCATGAAGGTACCTATAGGGAATATGTCAATCCTCCGATAGGGGGTAACTCTGATGAAGAGCGAGTTACTTTTAAATCGGCAGAAGGCGAAACTGTATTTATCAAAGGCTCTCAAGAAGTCAACCGATGGGTTCCAACCAGAGACAAGCTTTGGAAGGCAGAGTTTGACACCTCTTACTTTAATGGATATAACCCTTATATCCTACATGTAAATGGTGACTATCAAAACTACGGCCAGTGGCATACCCGTGGAGATGTATATCTCAACAATAGTCCTCTTGGCGAAAGAAAAACTCTACGAGAAGTACAAGAAACTACCTACACCTGGTATACCAAAACAGAAAATGGGAAAACAACTATCTATGCCAATTTTGTAGACTACAATCCGAACACAGAGCTTGTAGAAATCAATGTAAGGGAATTGATTTTTTTCGCTACCGATACAGATGTCAATTACTTAACGATTGATGGCTTTAGGTTTCTTCATGCAGCTCCAAACTGGCAGGCTCCCAATACCGGGGATAATGATCCTAACAGACTTATACAGGTTGGTGCAGTGGGTTCTAACATGGGCAAAGGCTGGATCGTAGAGAACTCCGAAATAGCCTACTCAAAAACAGCTGGTATTATGTTTGGAGAAAATGATGGGCCGGAATCTTCTTTTGAAGATGTTACTCAGTTTGGAGATCATGTCATTCGTAATAATTACATCCACAAGAATGGTCAGTATGGTATTGCAGGGCAAAAAGGAATTTCCCGTAGTGAGATTTCCGGAAACCGAATTGAAGCAATTAACTACCGTAATGAATTTGGAGGGTATGAACCCGCAGGTATAAAAATTTGGAATTCTTCGGATGTACTTATTGAGCATAATGCCATTCAGCGGGTAGTTGCTAATCAAAGTAATAACTCTCAGGCCTATTGTATTTGGATTGATTATGCGAACCAGGGAACAAGGATCACGAGAAATTTCCTATATGCAGATCGTCAAACAACTACTGCATTATTCCTTGAAGCAAATGTCGGCCCTACCCTGGTTGATAACAACGTGATTATTGATAAGAAAGAAGGAGCCATTATGGTGTACTCAGGAGGTTCCATTTTCGCTCATAACTTATTTGTTAACAGTAATTTTGATTTCAGGATCCAGGAGTTTGATAATGAGGGTTCAGGAGCCCGAAGAGCGTATACACTTAAACCACATTCTACAATAAGAACCAATATGGGCATCCCGGTTGAGATAGAATACAACCAGATGTATAACAATATTTTTTTGGGTGCAAAAGGCCCTTATGAATTCGGACCCCAAACGGGAACCGGGAATAAGATTTCTCATAACCTTTATGCAGGGGGTGCTACTCCGGGAGATAGCCATGAATTCGCGATTTACAGGGAACGGACATTTTCACATAGTCTGAAGTTTAATTCAGAGGCAGCCACACTTACTATTACTCTAGATAGCACCTACTCTGATTTCGAAACCCCAACTATTAACCAGGAGCTTGTTGGTGTTATCCCAAACGCCGAACAAAGCATAGCCGATGAAGAAGGAAATCCCATTACTGTGGATTGGGATTTCTACAAAAACCAAAGGAAAAGCAGATTTCCCACTCTTGGGCCTCTCACTGATTTGAAACCCGGAGTAAACGTTCTTTCCATAAGTGCGCCTCTTGTCCCTACCCCCTCTAAATTGCTCTATCAAGGTACTTTCTTAAACGCCCAATTTTAGAAAACATCTGCTTTGAAATTCCGGCTCTTTTTTTTCACATTCAGGGAATTAATTCTTTGTTTGATGAAAAAAAATCCCACTAATCTAGCCAAAAAAAATTCAACCAACTCTTCTGTATCAAGAAAAGAATTCCTTAAAAAAACGGCACTGGGACTTACTGCTTTTAGCATAGTCCCTCGCTTTGTTTTGGGTGGAAACGGGTATATAGCTCCCAGCGACAAAATTACGATAGGTTTTATAGGTAATGGAAAACAAGGAACAATATTAGCCAATCCATTTATCGGAATTGATGAAGCTCAAATTGTAGCAACTAATGATGTTGATGCAATCAAGAGGCTAAGATTTAAACAATGGATTGACCGCAGATATACAGAACAAACCGGTTCAGGTTCTTACAGTAGCTGTACCATTCATGATGATTATCGTGAAATTATAGATCGGGATGATATAGATGCAGTTATCGTTTGTGCCCCTGATCACTGGCATGCCCATCCTTCTATTGCCGCATTAAATTCAGGAAAAGATGTGTATTGTGAAAAACCACTAGCACATTCTGTAGAAGAAGGCCGGGCAATGGTTGAAGCCACCAGGAGAAATAACCGGGTATTTCAAACAGGGAGCATGCAACGCTCTTGGGGAAACTTTAGAAAAGCCTGCGAACTTGTTAGAAATGGCTATATCGGGGATGTAACAGAGATCAAAGTTAATGTCGGTGGCCCTCCTGTTCCTTATGATTTACCCAAACAACCTCTTCGCGACACGTTGGATTGGGATCGATGGATAGGCCCGGCATTCTATGAAGAGTATAATGATATCCTGGCCCCTCCTTTCCCCTGGGATAATTATCCGATGTGGAGGAGATACAAAGAATTTGGAGGCGGTGGTGTCACCGATTGGGGAGCTCATATGTTTGATATTGCCCAATGGGCTTTAGGCATGGACGATTCCGGGCCTGTTAAATTCATTCCTCCAACAGCTAGAAATGCCCAGCGTGGAATGAAGTTCATGTATGAAAACGGTATCGAAATGGTGCATGAAGATTTTGGACGAGGAAATGCAGTCCGGTTTATCGGAACTAAAGGAAGTATTGATATCAGTCGTGGCTTCTTTGAACCTTCTGATGCAAAACTGATTGATCATGAACTTTCTGATACTGAAATAAAACTGTATCGAACGGATAACTTTTACCAGGATTGGATTGATGCTATCAAGAACAGAACCAAACCCGTTGCCGATGTAGAAATTGGGCATCGAACGGCAACCATATGCAATATTGCTAATATCGCCTATGAAATTAGAAGGCCCCTGGATTGGGATCCGGTTTCAGAACAGTTTATTGACGACGATTATGCCAATTCCCGATTAAAGAAGGAATACCGAAAAGGGTATGAACTTGATGCATGAGGAATCACATATCAGTATTCCTAGAATCCGTCCACGATTCAAAGTGCATAGCCAAAAGCGTTCTGAAGAAATTGTATCAATAATAAGAAATCAGCTCAAAAGCGAATCACCTACTTGTACAGGCAAGACCACTGCCCATTTTGCCACGATTTACCCATTAGCTGAAGACCAGCACTACTGGTCTCCTCAGCTAACCATTACCATTGAGGAGGAAGAACAAGGATCACTGGTACGAGGTCTGTATGGACCCAAACCTTCTGTTTGGACAATGTTCGTTTTTTTCTACTCATTCATTGGGTTTGCTATTCTTATTGTATTGATGATTGGCCTCTCCTTCCTTACGCTCGATCAACCAGCTACTATACTTTGGCTAGTTCCCGTATTGACATTCATTTTCTTGAGTCTTTACCTGGTCGCCTATACCGGACAAAAGCTGGGACATAAACAGATGTCAGGACTACACCGCTTTATGGAAAGGTGCCTAGAACAGGAGATCGAGCTGAGTTAACTCGTTATTAAAAAACCTCTTTCGCTACTTCATACACATAAAGTGACTAACCCAATAAAATAATGTTGAGTAGATACTTTTTTTTAAGGAAAAGTTATTGTATGATATATATGTAACTCTATAGTAATAAAAATCACTAATATTGTCTTAAATGTATAATCAAAACAATACTGTTGACTTACAATTCACTACTTTTTTAATCTTAAATATTTTGTTTGTAAGCATAAGTGCAATACAAACTTTCTTGGGATACAGATTGATGCTCGGTACTACAATCTCATTAGTATTTGCATTTGCAATAGCAATTATGTTTTTATTTCTGAACTTTCGGTATAGAGAGCTTTCAAAGAGAAATGAATCTACGCGCGGTTTATTATTTATTTATTTGCTGCCTCTTATTTTTAGCTTTGGAGGGAATTTCAATGCCTTCTATATGAAATACATGAGTCAAGAGTTACTTCAAAATGAAGTTTTAAGTTCCCAAGAGACCCTAGACCAAACATACAATTCATCTCTAACTGCACTTCAAGGTTCAACATACTTTGAAGAAGCAGAAGAAATAAAATCTATTGTCAATCAACTTAAAATAAATTTAGTTCTTCAAATTCTTGATGAAAGTAACCCAGGTTACGGAACTAGAGCTAAATTGATAAAAGAGAAGATTGACAATATTTTGGAATTAGAATTGACTGTTCCGTATGGCACACCTGCTCAAATTGCAAATTCATTTGAAAAAATAATTGATTCTAGCTTAGAATTTAAGATTCAACCATTATTACAAAACTACAATGATGTTAAGCGAAGAATTGATGCTACTTATGATTCGATTAGTCATACTATTAAAAGAATGAACTTTGACTCAGCTGATCTAGAGAAATATAAAACCACGGTTAATGAAATAGCAGAGGCAAATAATTTAATTGGGGAACTAACAAATGAATTTCTCAGCATTGAAGATTTTGATTACTCCCTAATTGAACCCTTGAATAGACAATATGGCAAAATGAGTCACTCTTACAGGTCGGCCTTTGTCTATAGAGTAAATAATACAGCTACAATATTGATCACATTTATGAGCCTTGGAATAGATTTGCTTATACCCCTTTTCGTTCGATTTACTACTACTGCTAGCAATAATTATACATCCAATTTAAGGATTTCTCATAGATTTCGATCGGATAAAGTAAGAGCACGCAATTAATACTTACCCACTTAAACAAACAAAAATGGATATAGAACAGAATCAAGACTTCCCATTTAACGATAATCCATTAGGAGATAGATTATCAGAAGAAGATACCATTGAAAGTTCTTTTAATATCGGATTTGATAATGACGATGCTGCTTCTAAATATAAACCAGAAGATTACAGAAGGATATATACACAACTACAAGAAAGGGATACGACATACGTATTTGTCTTTGGGAGAGAGTCATCAGGAAAAAGTGCTATGGTATCAGGACTAACTCACTATATGGCTACTACACCCTTCGGTGAATTAACCCCAAATAGTACGCGCAAACAAAATGAACAAGGAGTTAGGTTTTATAATGATCTTAGAAGAAATATAAATGTTGGTAAGTTTATTGATAGAACTCCTACTCTAAACAAAAAAACAATCACTGAACTAGATCTGAGTTTCACTCCTGAAAACCGGAAAAAAATGAATCTAACGTTCTTAGAGATGTCTGGCGAAGATCTTAAAAAAGTAGAAATTGAAACTTCTAGTTCAGAACCATATAGCGGTATTTTACCTGATGAAATTAATTTTTATCTCGAATGCCCTGAAATAAATTTACTTTTTATTTTAGTTACATCACATGATACGAATGAAGATGATGACCAACTGCTAGCAAGATTCATCGAATATATAAGAGAGTTATCAGATAACCACGAAAACCCTGATATTCTTCTTGCGATTACGAAATGGGATACCTATAAAGACGCTCATAAGCAAAATGTTTTAGGATATGTAAATGAACACTTAAAAAGTACTTATCAAAAACTTAATTCAATAAACCAAGGAGCGGATGTTGTTTGGTTTTCATTGGGAGATATGCAAATCGATAAGACCGATAACTCAGTTATTGCTGTTAAGGAACTAAAGCTCGAATCTTCAGAAACTGTAGTTACCTGGTTGTACGAAAAAATAGCAAAAGAGAAACTATTTAAGTTTAAATTATTTAGAACTATCTTCAGATTTTTTAAATGATATAAAATGCAAAGTGATCTCGGATTTGCTTTATTTGGTACTCCAATTGGATTGAAAGCAAAAAAATTCGGCTTCTATGAGAATTTTAGAATTAACTACTTCGATATAGACAATACTGAAATCAAAGTTTTACCTAATTCTTCACTTTATAGAGTTAATAGATTTATACAGAAAGGCGATTTCTACATTACATTTTTCATTTATGAGTTTGCAAAAGCAAGAAACTCAGAAAGAGAAGGTTGTTTTAATGGGGCATCTATTGGTTTCAAAAATTGTTTTGCTTCATCCGAGATTATTTTAAGTCATCTTCATGAGCTTTTAGCTTATGCCAATTTTGGACTTCAAAATAACTCTAGATTTAAAGTTGAAGATTTTGAATCAATATATATCAGAAGAACTTTTGCCCAAGACTTACAAAAGAGTCTGAAGAAAAACCCTTCAAAACCAATAACAAGTGGAGAAACGGTTTTCTTCAAACTAAATGAAAGTTTTTCATCAAAACTTAATCTAATTGATTCAATTTTTACTGAAGAGCTCAACAATTATTCAGATATATATTTTTCCTCTTCTGTGAAAACAGAAGAATATATACGTGATAAAAATAAAATTCCCATTAAGTTTATTAACCTTGACTTTAAATCACTGTCTGAAGCAAGAAGAAATTTTCTTAATGAATTACATGTGCAAAAAAACTCCTTGCTTTCTCAAATAGAACAGAACCAAAAAACCTCACGGCATTTATCAGAAAAAATTACTCATTCTATAAAAGAAATAGAGCGATTAAATGGATTAGTCAATGATTTAAAAGTAAATGCTAATAACTTCGATTCAATAATTAAAGAAGGAAAAAAGTATGAAGAAGAAATTAACATACTGGAACAAAAATGTTCGACTCTAAAGAAATCAGTAGAGGATAAAAAAGAGAAGGAAGAAGAATTAGATTTATCTTTAAAATCTTTTCAAAAAAAAATAAAAATTATGGAAGGAGAATTTGATACACTTGTCCTACTAAAAGATAAAATGGATTTAACCTTAAAAAACATGGAAACAATAATCAGCAAAAAAAAAAGTGCATTTGGATTATAGAAAATGAAAAAAAAGCCAAGACTCTTCTTTCTTTTATTTTTTTAGGTATTATAACAATATTAGCAATTGCTTTAAAACACTTCTTTAGCTACTTCATACACGGATAAAGACTTGCCCATTGAATAATAGTGTAGCGTAGGTACACCAAACTCAATCAGTTCCTTTGATTGCTTTATGGCCCACTCAATCCCTACTTCCCGAGCACTTTCATTATCCTTACACTTTTCCAGTTCATTAGTGAGTGGTTCAGGAATGTCGATGTGAAATAAGTCTGGAAGAAGCGTGATCTGCTTTAAGGTTGTTATAGGCTTAAGTCCCGGTACGATAGGAACTTCGATTCCTATAGCCCTGCATGACTTCACAAAATCAAAATACTTCTGGTTATCGAAAAACATCTGGGTAACAATGTAATCAGCGCCCCCTTCTACTTTCTTCTTTAAGTAGCGAAGATCCGATTCCATATTGGGAGCATTGGTATGCTTTTCGGGGTACCCTGCAACACCAATACAAAAATTGGAAGGTTGAGCATTTTCGATTTCATCATCTAAATAAATCCCGTTATTCATCTCTACAACCTGGCCCAGCAACTCAGAAGCATAGGCATGCCCATTTTCCTCAGGGATAAACTCGCGATCAGGTTTCCTTACATCCCCCTGCAGCACCAACACATTATCAATCCCAAGGAAGTTAAGGTCAATCAACGCATTTTCTGTTTCCTCCCTGGTGAACCCCCCACAAATGATATGAGGGACAGCATCCACATTATAATGGTTCTGGATAGCAGCACACATTCCAACCGTGCCCGGGCGTTTACGAACAGTTTTTCGCTCCAATAGACCATTCGAATGTTTCTTGTAGGAATATTCCTCTCTGTGGTAAGTCACATCAATAAATGGAGGATTAAACTCCATAAGCGGATCGATATGATCGAATAGTGTTCGAATGTTCTGACCTTTTAATGGAGGTAAAACCTCAAACGTGAAAAGGGTTTCGCCATTTGCCTGGTTAAAATAGTCGGTTACTTTCATTCTACTGATGATATTATTTATTTGGTCATTCTGAGTGAAGGCGAAGAATCAGCGCATTTTCATATTTGCGATGATCCTTCGCAGGTATGCTTAGGATGACTTAAAACTTATTACTTCATTTATAGCTCAAATTTGGAGCCAGCCATTTCTCGGTTTTTTCAATACTCTGCCCTTTTCGTTCTGAATAATTAATAACCTGATCCTTATCTATTTTTCCCACTCCAAAATACCTCGACTTAGGATTCGAGAAATAGAAGCCACTTACAGAACTGGCCGGATACATAGCAAACGATTCCGTTAGCGAGATGCCCGTATTCTTCTCCACCTCCAGCACATCAAATAGAGTTCGTTTCTCAGTATGATCAGGACATGCAGGATATCCAGGTGCTGGCCGAATTCCCTGGTACTTTTCAGCAATGAGTTCTTCATTATCAAAACCTTCATTTGGAGCGTAGCCCCAAAACTCGGTCCTGATTTTATAATGCATGTATTCGGCATGGGCTTCCGCCAGGCGATCGGCCAATGCTTTAATCATGATAGACTTATAGTCATCATTTTCAGATTCGTATTTCTTTATCAGTTCCTCGATACCGAGACCAGATGTTACCGCAAATAAGCCCATATAATCCGGTTTACCCGTATCCCATGGAGCGACATAATCAGCAAGGGATGAGTTTGGTTGATCCCCTCTTTTTTGAGTTTGCTGCCTGAGGAAATGAAACTTGCTCAATTGTTTAGTTCTGGCTTCGTCTTCAAAAAGAATAATATCATCTCCAAAGCTATTGGCAGGAAACAACCCAATTACCGATTTAGCTCGGAGTAATTTCTTAGAAATCACCTCATCCAGCATTTCCTTTGCATCATTAAACAAGTCCTGAGCTTGTTCTCCAACATTTTCATCCTTAAGAATAGCCGGGTATTTCCCCGTAAGCATCCAGGTTCTGAAGAAAGGTGACCAGTCGATGAAATTCCGAAGCTCATTCAGATCTACATCCTCAAACACCTTCTTTCCGACAAAAGCAGGCTTCTGATACTCTGTATTCTCCCAATCAATATCCGTCCTGTTAGAAAGTGTTGTGTTATAAGAAAGTATCTTTTTTCTTGAGGTCCTTGCAGCATGCTCTTCCCTCATTTTTTCATATTCCTGCTTGATGGATTTAGAAACACGTTTTTTATTGGTAGTACTTAGTAAATCGCTGCACACAGTTACCGAACGAGAAGCATCTAATACATGCACTACTGCGGAGTCATAATTAGGGTCAATTTTTACTGCAGTGTGAATTTTTGAAGTCGTTGCTCCTCCAATTAATAAAGGAGTTCTCATCTTTCTTCGCTGCATCTCTTTGGCAACTCCTACCATTTCATCTAGTGAAGGAGTAATCAAGCCACTCAACCCAATGATATCAGCCTGTTCCTTTTCCGCTTCATCAAGAATTTTGTCGGTGGGCACCATCACTCCCAAATCGACGATATCAAAATTATTACAGGCGAGAACCACCCCTACAATGTTCTTCCCGATATCATGCACATCTCCTTTTACCGTAGCTAACAGTACTTTTGAGCGTTGTGCTACATCCTTGTTTTTCTTTTTCTCCTCTTCTAAAAATGGAGTCAGGTAAGCTACTGCCTGTTTCATGACCCGGGCGCTTTTCACCACCTGTGGCAGAAACATTTTTCCGGAACCGAATAGATCTCCAACGATATTCATACCATCCATTAATGGCCCTTCAATAACTTCCAGAGGACTCTCGATTTTCACCCGAGCTTCTTCGGTATCTTCTTCAATATGATCGGTAATTCCTTTGACCAGGGAATGGCTCAACCGTTCTTCAACCGTACCAAGTCGCCATTCTTCGGTTTCCTTTTCCCTCTTTTCTCCTGAATCCCTGTACTTTTCAGCAATTTCAAGTAGCCGCTCCGTTGCGTCATCCCTTCTGTCCAGAAGGACATCTTCAACCCGTTCGAGTAACTCTTTCGGGATTTCGTCATACACTTCCAGCTGAGTAGGGTTCACAATTCCCATATCCATTCCATGCTGAATGCCGTGATAGAGAAAGGCAGAATGCATCGCCTCTCTTACTGGGTTATTACCTCTAAATGAAAAAGACACATTGCTTACCCCCCCTATGATATGAGCTCCAGGGAGATTTTCTCTGATCCATTTCGCGGCTAGAAAGAAATCTAATGCATTTCGACGGTGCTCTTCCATTCCTGTAGCAACCGGAAAAATATTCGGGTCTAAAATTATATCGGATGGAT
The DNA here is from genome assembly GCA_003712055.1 of Balneola sp. Taxonomy (NCBI): domain Bacteria; kingdom Pseudomonadati; phylum Balneolota; class Balneolia; order Balneolales; family Balneolaceae; genus Balneola; species Balneola sp. The sequence continues at coordinate 32,391 of RHLJ01000001.1, read as the reverse complement.
CAAAGCCAACTTCATCGACCAACAACCGATACGATCGGTCACAAATTTCCTTTCTTCGTTCGAAACTATCTGCCTGACCTTCTTCGTCAAAGGCCATAGCTATTACAGCTGCTCCAAAACGTCTGATAATCCGGGCGCGTTTGAGGAATTCCTCTTCCCCATCTTTTAGACTGATGGAATTAACTACTCCCTTCCCTTGAATACATTTCAATCCAGCTACTATCACCTCCCACTTGGAGGAATCTATCATAATGGGAATCCGGGCAATTTCCGGCTCAGAAGCAATCAGATTCAGGAAGGTGGTCATCTCCTGGGCACTGTCCAGCATCCCTTCATCCATGTTTACATCCAGAATCTGGGCGCCACCCCGAACCTGGTCTAAAGCCACTTCAAGTGCCGTTGTATAATCTTGGGCTTTGATTAGATTTAAGAACCGCTTCGACCCGGTAACATTGGTTCGTTCTCCAACATTAACAAAGTTAGAATCTGGAGTAATAATAAGAGGCTCCAGCCCACTAAGTGTAATTGGATTCGGTTTCATCAGGCTACGATTTCTTTGGTTATTCTTCTCGGCTCATATCGAGAAGCAACTTCCACCATTTTCTTAATGTGTTCAGGATCAGTTCCACAACACCCACCTAAAATATTGACAATTCCATCTTGTAGGTATGCCTCAACTTCCTTTGCCATTGCATCTGGCCCCTGATCATACTCACCAAATTCATTAGGTAATCCTGCATTTGGATAAGCACTGATAAAGAATGGAGATCGATCAGCCAGGTTTTTCAGGTACGGTTTAAGTTGTTTAGCTCCCAGCGCACAATTAAAACCAATGCTAAGAAGTGGGGCATGTGATAATGAAATCAGGAATGCCTCAACGGTTTGGCCTGATAACGTTCGTCCACTGGCGTCCGTAATGGTTCCCGAAATCATGATGGGACGTTCAGTGCCTGTTTCCTCATAGAGCTCAAGTACTGCAAATAGCGCAGATTTTGCATTTAATGTATCGAAAATGGTTTCGATGATTAATACATCTGCTCCGCCGTCGATCAGTCCCTGAGCTTGTAATTTGTAAGCTTCTTTAAGCTGATCAAAATTGATGGCACGATACTCTGGGCGTGAAACGTCGGGTGAAAGTGAACAGGTTTTGTTCGTAGGCCCCATAGCACCAGCTACAAAGCGAGGCTTTGATGAGTCTTTTTTAGTGTATTTCTCACAAGCCAGTTTAGCAATTCTTGCTGATTCATAATTGATATCATAAACCGCTGATTCTAATTCATAATCGGCTTGTGCTACCGTTGTTCCACTGAATGTATTGGTGCCAACAATATCAGCTCCTGCCTCTAAATACTCTTCATGAATCCCCTGGATAATATCAGGACGTGTAATTGAAAGCAGATCGTTATTTCCTTTTAAATCTATGTTGGAATAACGGAATCGATCTCCTCTGAAATCTTCCTCAGTAAGTCGATGGCGCTGGATCATGGTACCCATAGCACCATCAAGTATCAAAATGCGTTCCTGTAATAGCTCTTTAATATTCACTCTTAATAAATTTAGATAGGCTTATTAACAAAGAGTGAAAAAATGATCACTTATCTATCTCTGAACTTCTTTTTCAGAGTGGGATTTGGCACCTTTTCCGATTATATCGAAATGGTTGCCAAGACTTCATCGGGCCCATTCCCTCAGTCTTTCTTAATAAGCATTAACAGTTTTAAAGATAACATAATTGATAACTACAAAAAAAGAATTACTTTCTTTCAAAATTCTATTCATATGCCGAAAAAAATCTTTCTACTCGTTTGCTTGTTGCCTCTCCTAATCCTCCCAAAAAATGCATCAGCTCAGTATGAAGAAGCTGTATCCATTGCAAGTGAAGAAGCATGTAATTGTATAAAAAATTTCCAGAGTGATAGTACTCTTACTTCATTTGAAGAGGAGTTCGAAAAGTGTTTGGTCAATTTTTTTGAAGAAAACTCTGATTTACTTGTGCTATTTGGTTCAGATAGTACACAAGCATTTGATATATCGATGATAGATGAAGAGTTTGGAGAACAAATAGGCTATGAATTATTGCGGACTTGCCCTGCTTTTCTGGAAGTAATGCTACAGCAAGAACAGGAACAAAAAGAACAAACAGAAAAGGATAGTTATCAACGGTTATTGGATGCCAATGAAATAGCCAACACTAAAGGCTGCGAGGAAGGTAATATTGTTTACTCAGAGATAATTAATACTCCAAATGTACCCGATTCAACACTTACTACAACCTATAATAATAGAGGGTATTGTAAATATTTACTTGGGGATTATTATGGAGCTATTGGAGATCTATCCACTTCAATAGAAAGATACCCAGGTTTTGTTTTGGCACTTAGCAACAGAGGATTAGCTAAAAGAAGTATCGGGGATTATAATGGAGCTATTCTAGATTTTAGTGAAGCTTTAAAATACGACCCTGTAAACATCACCTCACTTAATGGTCGGGGTCTTACCTATTATTATCAGAGCAAATTTTCTGAAGCGCTAAACGATTACCAAACCGCTTTAAATATAGATTCAACTCAGGCTTACCTTCATTTTAATTCGGGGCTTGCTTATCAGTATCTCGAAGATGATGTAAATGCGGTTAGGTCCTTCGAAAAAAACTATGAGCTTGGTGGGAATTTTACTGATCAAAGCTATTATCTGGCTCAATCCTACACAAACATTTATGAATATGACAAAGCTATTAATATCCTGCTAGATGACTCTTTAACAATGTCTGACCCGATAAACCTTTTAGAGGTAGGAAAGAACTTTTATTACAAAGAAAGATATCGCGATGCCATCAAGTATTTCGATCTTTCCCTGAATATAGATTCTACTTCGTTTGAGACGAACATGTTTAAAGCATACGCACTTCAAGATAGTACATTACACCAGGCCTCCCTTGAATACTTTGAAAGAACCTTTCTCATCGATTCTACTTCATCTAACCTAACCTATTACTATGGGTATTCTCTGTTTGAACTAGAGGATTTTGAAGGGGCAGAAACCTTGTTCTCTAAAACTATTTCTCTTGATGAAAGCTTTACGCAAGCTTATGATTACAGAGCCCGGGCAAGAGTTAATCTTAATAAAATTGAAGAAGCAATTAATGATTTTACAATGTCCATTGAGCTCTACCCTAACGATGCTCAAATTTATTTAGAAAGAGGTAAGCTCTATTTAGAGCAAGATGAAAAAGAAAAAGCTTGTATTGATTTCAATTTAGCTTTCCAGTTAGAATTGGAATCAGAAGAACTTGATTCTATTAGAGCGAATAGTTGCTCTGAATAAAATCACAATTTCGTATTAATACCCACATGTACCTTCCCATTACCTATGGTTTCTTCAGGTGAAATAGCATAGGTAAAGGTTAATCGACCTACAGCAACTTTATAGCTAATTCCAAATCCCAGGGATGAAAGGTAATCAGTGGTTTTAAAACTATTATCAATCTCACTGAATAATCGAGGACGATGATATCCGCCATACGCTCCAAAACCGAATAGATAAGATGATCTATTTATTAAAAAGCGATACTCAAGTTCTCCCCACACCAATGTTGAAGCAGTGAATTGCTCTTCCTCATACCCCCTGAATGAAGACGCTCCCCCGAAGCGATAAAGATCATTTTCTGTAATAGTATTGGCATTCAGAAAGAATCCTTGGGTAGAAACTACCACAACTCCTTTCCTGGAAACCGGAATAAATTGAGAAAAACTGGAATACACATAGCGCTGTGCTATCACCCTTGAAGAATCTGACTCAATATCCTTTGCAGAAGTTCCGAGACTAAGCTCTAAACGGTTGCCTTGGGTTGGCACATCCGGGTTATCCAGCGTTGAATACCTGAAACCAAGCTCGGCATATTGTTTCTTCCCATCAGGCTCAAGATTTGTAATGGCTGAACTGGATGAAGTAGATGATATCTGGCCAATTGCACCTGTTAATCTCATTCTATTAGAAACCTGGTAAAAAGAGCTCAACCTGAGATCGCGTGTCTGGTAAGTAGTATCATTCTGGTAAAAGTTGAAATTGAAACCCAATCCAATAGGTATCTGATCTATCCAGTGCTGTTCAACTCCAATATTCAACCGTGTTGTTTCAGGTCGTAACCGTTGATAATTCAAATCAATGCCGTTGCCCTGGCTTAGTACGTTCCATAGAGATAGTTCAAAATTACCAACAATTTGCCCATCTCCATTCTGATCAGGAACATATCCAAGGAGCCCATCAAACTGGTTCAAAGAGCGCTCTTGTACAGAAATCAAAAGTACAGTTGATGATGAATCAATCACAATTTCAGGATAGAATACCTGCTCAAAAAGCTCAGTCCCCAGCAATCGTTCTTGGATACCTTTCAGATAATCAGGAGTAATGAGCAGTGAATCACGGAATGATGAAATCTTTTTAAGATAAGCTTGATTATTCAGTCTGTTTCCAAGGAATAGGATTTCAGAAGTGTAGTATTTCTGACCTGCATTCACCTTTAAATGTATATCCAGGGTACATTTCCCTGTTTGTTGATCAATATGCTCGATCTCTAAACTGGCAAAGGCATACCCTTCGTCTTCAAAGTCTGATAGAACTTGACCGGCGATTTCTTCAAGCTTTGTATCGGAATAGGAACCAAATCCTTCTAATCGATACTTCGAATTGACCTCAGATTGCACCATCACATTTTCAATCTGAAACAGGCATCCTTTATTGATCTCAAATCGCAATTCTCCAAGTTGCCTTATCTTAGCAGCAAGAAATCCTTTTGAAGCATACCACTGCTTTAAAATCTCATTTTCGCTCCCATTTGCTGACGTAAGTGAAGCCTTTAATTCATTTGGGATACCAAGCTCCTTACCATCTTCGGTGATTTTTATAACAGACTGGGCATCAACGTTATGAGTTAATACTAACATCACCAAAAGAACGAATATACCAGCTGGAAAAACTTTGTTGAGAGCAGATGAAATCATTACTGAATAATAACCAATGCATCCATTTTTATTGTGGCATAAACTAAATAACTTTGCACCCGCTTATCTCGCATCTTTTACCTGAATGAAAAACACCTACCGAGAACTTATTGAACAGACCTACGACTTCCCTCAAAATGGGTTTGATGAGTCAAACGGGTACCTGACCTTCAATAACGTAGATTTAAAGCACCTAATAGATAAATATGGCACTCCATTTCGTTTGACCTATTTACCTAAGATTAAAGAACAGATTCGAGAGGCACGCACTTACTTCAAAAATGCTTTTGAAAAGCACAATTACAGCGGTAACTATGAATTCTGTTATTGCACTAAGTGCTGTCATTTCAGCCATGTAATACGAACCGCCCTTACTGAAGATGTTTCTATCGAAACCTCATCTTCCTTCGATATCGACCTGATTGAACGTCTTCATCAAAACGGAAGACTTGATACATCCACAACCCTGGTTCACAATGGGTATAAGACCGATAACTACATTAAAAAGATTGGAAGGTTACTTGAGCAGGGTTTTGAGAACTCAATTACGGTGTTGGACAGCCCCAATGAGTTAGCTAAGCTTGAGTCCTTAAACACCTCAAAACCTATCAAAATTGGGCTTAGAATCTCTATTGAAGAAAGTCCTGGGGCCGCCTATTACACTTCTCGATTGGGAATCAATAAGGGAGAAATCCTGGATTTGGTAAAAAACAAGATCGTTGGAAATCCTAAATTTGAATTGGTGATGGTTCATTTCTTCGTGGATTCCGGAATAACCGACTCTCTCTACTATTGGGGAGAGTTTCAAAAGGCACTTTCGCTCTTCGTAAAACTCAAAAAACTTGCTCCTGGATTATCTGCACTGAATATCGGAGGTGGATTCCCGATCCAAAATAGCCTCAGCTTCGATTATGATTACCAGTATATCGTGAATGAAATCATCCGAAATGTGAAAGAGGCCTGTATTGAAGCAGATGTGAGCGAGCCCGATCTATTCACAGAATTTGGGAAATTCACCGTTGGCGAAAGTGGGGCTGTCATTTTTGAAGTGCTGGAGCAAAAACAGCAAAACGATACCGAGTTGTGGTATATCATTGATAACAGCCTGATGAATACGATTCCTGATGCCTGGTCCATTAACGAAAAGTTCATCCTCCTCCCCCTGAATAAATGGGATAAAATGTATAAACGAATCAATATCGGGGGCATCAGCTGTGATCATCTGGACTATTACAACTCTGAACAACTAAATCAGCAGATTCTCCTTCCTGGATATTCAGAAACTGACAAAGAACCTTTGTATGTGGGATTTTTCCATACCGGTGCCTACCAGGATGCCATTAGTGGGTACGGAGGAATTAAACATTGCCTGATCCCTTCGCCCAAACAAGTGGTTGTGGATATTGATGAAGATGGTAACCTTATTGACCATGTGTACCGGGAAGAACAAAACGTAGAAAACATGCTAAATATCCTTGGCTATGACGACTAACAAAGGACCCGTTTCTCAATTTATACTCCACCATTATCGACATTTTAATGCAGCATCACTAGTTGATGCTGCAAAGGCTTACGAAGATCAGTTGACTTCTAATGCGAAGATGATGATCACTCTTGCCGGGGCAATGAGTACCGCTGAACTTGGCATCTCATTGGCAGAAATGATCCGGCAGGATAAGGTGCACATTATCACCTGTACCGGGGCAAACCTGGAAGAAGATGTGTTCAATCTGGTTGCTCATAATCATTATAAGCGAATACCCAACTATCGAGACCTAAGTCCTGAAGCTGAACAGGAACTGTTAGATAATCACTTTAATCGTGTCACTGATACCTGTATCCCCGAAGAAGAGGCTATGAGGGCTATCGAGGAGCATTTGGTAAAACGATGGGTTTCTGCTTCCGAAAACGGAGATCGATTCTTTCCTCACGAGTATTTCTACGACATCCTACTTTCCGGAGACCTGACTCCCTCCTACCAGATCGATGCGAAAAACTCCTGGTTATTAGCTGCAGCAGAGAAAAACACCCCTATTATAGTACCAGGATGGGAAGATTCTACCTGTGGTAATTTCTTTGCTTCTCACTGTATCGAAGGCAGAACCAAGCCTTCTGCTATGAAATCAGGCATTGAATACATGATGTTCCTGGCGGAATGGTACCAACTAAATTCAACGAATGGAATTGGTTTTTTCCAGATCGGCGGAGGAATAGCCGGAGACTTCCCGATATGCGTGGTTCCTATGCTAGACCAGGATTTAGGCATTGATGCTTCTCTGTGGTCTTATTTCTGCCAGATAAGCGATTCTACCACCAGTTATGGCTCTTATTCAGGAGCGGTCCCCAATGAGAAAATCACTTGGGGCAAGCTGGGAATAGATACTCCGAAATTTATTATCGAATCGGATGCAACCATTGTAGCTCCGTTAATTTTCGCTTACCTGCTCGGTTGGTAGAAAAAGCGGTTTTCTGATTCACTTCCCTATTGTTGATGGATACAAATTTGCCTATCTACTCGACTTAAAACAACCTTGTTGTCATTCTGAGCCCGCCTTCCGAAGTACTCGTACGGAGGACAGGCAAAAGCGAAGAATCTCGTCGACTTAAAGCCGATTAGATCCTTCGGAAATATCCTCAGGATGACCATTAATAAGAGTTACATTAGTCTTCGTGATCAAACCATCAAAAAAGATTAGTAAAAAAAAAGCCCTTGAGATCTATCGGGCACTGCTCCTTCCCCGTTCTATTGAAGAACGAATGCTTAAGCTTCTTCGCCAGAACAAGATCAGCAAATGGTTTTCCGGAATCGGGCAAGAAGCTATTGCCGTTGGAGTTACGCTATCCAGCAAACAAGAAGATTATATCCTTCCCATGCACCGGAACCTTGGGGTGTTTACTACCCGGGAAGTGCCCTTCTACCCTCTCTTCTGCCAACTGTTCGGAAAGACAGATGGATTCAGCAAAGGACGGGAGCGTTCCTTCCATTTTGGTGTAATGGAGCACAACATTGTTGGGATGATCTCCCACCTGGCAGCAATGATGCCAGTTGCTGATGGAATTGCACTGGCGAAGCAACTGAAAAAAGAAGATGCGGTCGCTTTTTCTTTTTGCGGGGATGGTGCCACTAGTGAAGGAGATTTCCACGAAGCCATTAACCTGGCTGCGGTATGGGATTTACCCGTGATATTCATCATTGAGAACAACGGCTATGGACTTTCTACTCCTACCAAAGAACAATATGCCTGCGAGCGACTGGTAGACAAAGCCAAAGGATATGGCATAGAAGGTTTTCATATTGATGGAAACGATGTTTTTGAAGTGATGTCTACCATCGAAAAGGCTCGTAAACTAACTCTTAAAGGTAAGCCTGTTCTTATTGAAGCCCAGACATTTAGAATGCGTGGCCATGAAGAAGCTTCTGGTACTGCCTATGTCCCTCAAGACATGTTTGATACCTGGTCGAAAAAGGATCCCATCAAACGAATGGAGGAATACCTTCAATCAGAGCATAAGCTCAGCGAAGAGGCTCTATTAGAAATCAAGCAAGAGATAGAGCCCTCATTCAGAGAAGACCTTGATAAAGCCCTCAATGCAGAGCTTCCCATATTTGATAAGCAAACAGAGCTTGATGCGGTTTTTTCCAATGAAACTCCCTCTATTTCTTCTATTGAAAAGAGTGGCTCCTCTGAAAAACGCTTTATTGATGCCATCCAGCAATCTTTAGCTCAGGCTTTTGAGGAAGATGAATCCTTTCTCATTATGGGACAGGATATCGCCGAATATGGCGGGGTTTTTAAAATCACAGAAGGCTTCACAGACAAGTTTGGCAAGGAGCGGGTCAGGAATACCCCCATTATTGAATCAGGAGCCTTAGGAGCCGCTTTAGGTCTGTCTTTGGAAGGATTTAAACCTGTGGTTGAAATGCAGTTTGCGGACTTTGTGAGCTGCGGGATGAACCAGATCATCCAGAATATTGCCAAATCCCATTATCGCTGGACTCCACCGATGAATATTACCATCCGGCTCCCTCATGGAGCAGGCGTTGGTGCTGGGCCTTTCCACTCCCAGTCACCGGAAGGTTGGTTTATGCCTCATGCAGGATTGAAGATTGTAGTTCCTGGAACTGTGGAAGATGCCCAAAACCTGCTTTACAGCTCCCTCTATGATCCAAATCCGGTACTCTTCTTTGAGCATAAAAAGCTGTACCGAAGTCTGAGAAGCACTACCCCTGATTCCGTTTCTTATGAGCCACTTGGGAAAGCTAAAATCCAGCGAGCAGGAACTGACGCTTCCATCATCACTTATGGAATGGGCGTGCAATGGGCATTGGAATTAGCTACAGAACTGGAAAAAGATAGGATTTCCCTGGAAATCCTGGATCTCCGTTGCCTCTCTCCCCTCGACCTGGAGGCTATTAAAGCTACCGTCCAAAAAACCAACCGGGTTTTATTACTTCAGGAACCTTCTCTAACCATGGGCCCCATGAGTGAAGTCTCCGCCCTAATTAACGAACATTGCTTTGAATGGCTGGATGCCCCCGTCCTCCGCTCCGCTGCCCTTGATATGCCTATACCTTTCAATAAAGGCTTAGAGGATGGCTATTTGAATTTGGAGGGATTGAAGGGGAAGGTTGAGGATTTATTAGCTTATTAAATATTTGTTTATTAATGGCTAGAGTGTAGATTATCACCACTTAATAATCTATCTAATTGCATGGCTCTATGTTTAAGCTAACAGAAACAGAAATTGAAAATGCAATCAAAGCAATTGAATTTCATGGATATAGTGCCTTGTTACCCGAACCAATTGAGTGGCAAGTTGTATTAGAAAATCGAGTTGAAATTACCAACTATATAAAGGAACTCGATTTGGATAACTATAAACCTTTTAAACCAATGAAGGTTTTTGCTCCTAAGAATCGAGCTAATATTCGTGTTGTTCATCTACTGCACCCTCAAGATTTAATAATCTACACTGCGCTTACAATTATCGTAAAAAATGATATTGAAGCTGGACGTATTAGTAAGAAAGCAAAAAGAGTTTTCTCTTATCGGGTTGACACTTCAAAGTCAGATAGATTATATGACGCCCGTGGTGCACACGATGAATATTTGAGTTACCTAAAGAAGAAAAGTGATAAGAAAAATATAAAGTTTGTAGGCATTGCAGATATCGCAGATTTTTACCCTAGGATCTATCAGCATAGGCTTGAAAACGTAATTGAAACAATAGCAACAGATAATAGAAGTATAGAAGTAGCTAGAGTTTTAGTAAAAAAACTTATAAGTAATTTGATGGGGCGAAATAGTTATGGAATCCCAGTTGGACCTTATGCATCAAGAGTATTAGCTGAAGCAGTTCTAATTGATGTAGATGCTTTTCTATATTCAAAAAATATAGATTTCGTTAGATGGGTTGATGATTACAATATTTTTTGCAAATCTGAATATGAAGCTCAATCTACTTTATTTGGACTTGGAGAATGGCTTTACACAAATCATGGACTTACTTTTCAATCTGCAAAAACGAAAATATTACCAGTAAAAAGATATTTGGGCGAAATTCTAATAAAGCCAGATGATCAATTATCCAACAGAGATCAAGCTGTAGAATTTCTTCAGGATTTTACTTCAATCTATGAAGAAATCGATGAGGAAGATTTAGATGAGGGTGAAATTCAAGAAGTATTATTGAAGCTACAAGAATTTGATTTATTAGGCATGCTCAATGAATCTGTATCTGATCAAAATCTTGTTGACTATGAAATTGTTAAGTATGTGCTTACTAAGCTAAATAGAGTCCCGGGTGTTTCTGAAGACTTAAAAAAACAGGTATTAGATTTTGTTATTGAAAATGCAGAACTACTTTACCCTGTTACTGAACAAATAGCTAAATATGTTCAAAACTATAGTGGGCTTACTAGAAAAGAAAAAAAGGACATTGCGAAACTTCTACTTAAGCCATTAAAAAGTAAAAGGAACCCTCCTCCTAACTACTACGCAATGTGGATATTATGGATATTTTCGACTTCCGAAGATTGGAATCATTCAAAAGATATAATTGAGTTATATCAAAACTCTAACTCAGAAGTATTAAAAAGATACGCTGCACTGGCGATAGGAAAATGTGGAAACCGAGCAGAAGCCCTGGTGATCAAAAACGATTTTCCAGCTTCGTCTGATATACTAAAACTAGCAATTTTAAGTTCGTCAAATAAACTAGGCAAGGATGAAAGAAAGCACTGGAAATTAGCCAATCAAATAGATGGTATATTAGAAAAGAAAATTTAATCATACCTAAAATACCCCCATCTAACCAAGTGCCCGCTTAAATTTCTAACCTATTAATACATTTACCAACTATGTCAAGTACACCTCCTTATCTCACTTCTGGTCAAGTAGAAAAAATTGCACAGATTCTAGGAAATACAGAGGATGGTTTGACCGGAAGTCAAATTGGACAGCTACTTGAACAAGCTCGTATAAAAGATGTTGATCCAAACAACACAAAATGGAAAAGACTTTACAATGCCTTTGCAAACTGTCAAAATAAAGCTGGGAATAGTACTTGTGTATTTAACTTTATCCATCACGCACTAGAACCAGCTAGATATGTAGGAAGTAAAGATGTTTTTGAAAAAAGACAAGAAGAGATAAATAATGTTTTAGCCTTTGTTGGATTTAAGTTTTCTGACAATGGTAAATTTCTTAAAGCTTCTAAAGCTAAATCTTTATCAGAAGCAGAAAAAAAAGCCAGTCAACTTCGGAAAAAACTTCAAAATCGAGATGTTCATTTGGACGTCTTGAAATTTTGTAAGGCCGAATTACTGGAAGACAATTATTTTCATGCAGTACTTGAAGCCACAAAAAGTATAGCCGCAAAATTAAGAGAAAAGTCAGGTCTTGATCTTGATGGAAGTCACTTAATTGATGCTTCAATTGGTGGATCTTCTCCAAGGGTTTTAATAAATAGCTTCGAAACCCAGTCTGAAAAAAGTGAACAGAAAGGGTTCCTAAATTTGGTAAAAGGTTTATTTGGAACATTTAGAAATCCTGCTGCACATGAAGCAAGAATAGAATGGGATATGCCCGAGTCAGATGCTTTAGATCTCTTAGTTACTGCTTCTTATGTTCATAGAAGAATTGACAATTCTAACTAATTATTTGCGGTACCAAAAAAACTTTTTGGTGGACTAAATCGCACTTCCCTAACTTATCGCAAGCGTCCGCTTGTGCAATGTCTCTGGTCCAAGTGGATACTGAATCAAGTTCAGTACAGGCTACTTGAACCAGTTTTACTAAATGCAGTCATGCTGAACTTGATTCAGCATCTGTAAGGAGTAGCTTTAGCTAATAACAAGCCCTCTATCGCGAATCATCCCCTACAGATCCCGGGACCTGTGCTGAACTTGATTCAGTATCAAGTCCGGGATGACGACTACTTGGCGGATGATTGTCATTCCCACGAAGGTGGGAATCTAGATTGTTATCAAGAGCAATTATTCTATTTAAATCCAGATTCCTGCCTACGCAGGAATGACTTAACTCCTACCGCCCCTGAAACCTTTCACCGGAGATGATCCACTCGGGTTCGCCTTCTCCTTTCAGGTAGTAATCGAAATACTCCTTCATGCGGATGGCATAATCCAGCTTGTTTTCGAATTTCTGTAGGTGATGAGGTTCTCCATGGTACTGTAGGAAAATCACGTCTTTATCAAAGCGGCGCATGGCCAGGTACATCTCAATGCTTTGGTACCAGGGCACGGCTCCATCATCGTCTCCGTGCTGGATGAGCATCGGCGTGGTGATTTGATCGGCATAAAAGACCGGGGAATTTTCAATGTATTTCATCGGAGCATCCACCAGGGTCTCTCCTATCCGACTTTGCGTTTTTTCATACTGGAAACTACGTGCTAATCCAGACGCCCACCGTATTCCACCATAAGCGCTGGTCATATTACTAACCGGGGCACCTGAAACAGCCGCATCAAAAATATCAGTCTGGGTGACAATAAAGGCTGTTTGGTATCCGCTCCAGGAATGACCGTGTAGCCCCAGTTTATCAGGATCAGCAATACCTATATCAACTAGCTTCTGTATACCCGGAACCACGCTTTTGGTAGCTGCAAAACCAGGTCGACCAATTTCAAAGCGTACATCCGGCAGGAATACTACATAACCATCACTCACATATTGGGCAAAGACCGGGCGGTGGTTAGTTCTCGGCTCATTGAAATCATGCAAACGATTAGTAAAGAATCGATAGTAATAGGTCATGATGGGATACTTCTTATTAGGATCGTAATCATCGGGTTTGATGACCACCCCCTGCATATAGGTTCCATCGGTGCTTAACCAATCCACCAGTTCAGCTTTCCCCCAATTCCATTTCTCACTCAGGTTCTCATGTAGATTCGTTTGCTTTGCTACATCTCTAAACATCCAGTCATTGGCTACCCATAGATTCGGGAATTCATCATAAGCCTCTCGCTTATACAACACAGCATCCGAGTCATCGGCCTTAGTCACAAAAGTGAACTTTTTGTCTTCTTCCAAAAGCACCTCTACTTCAGAATCATTGATCCCTGTTGAATAGAAGCCGAAGTTCTTGTTTAAATCGTGGTAAGAATTGAGAAGAACCCTCTGACCAGGTGCAAACGCATTCCCGCTATTATCCAGGCGAGTAATACGGAAAATGCGGTTTTCGGCTCTTCCCTCTCCACCGGTAATGTTGGTAGAGTTTCCATTCCTGGTATCAAACTTCCAGACATCGAATTTGTCATAAATCAGCACATGGGCATCGTTGGAAGTCCAACCAGCTACCCCGTAACCTGGAACAGCGCTTGGATAGTCATGATCTTCGTTATAAAAAGGGTTGTCTATTCCTCCTGTTAAATTTCGGGAAGACTCATTTTCAACATCATACAGGTACCAGTGCTTATCCTGGTAGTAGGCAACATAATTTCCTTCCTTAGAAAGTTGAGGAAAGAATCCCTGACGACTTAGAAATTGCGTCTTCTCTCCTGTTTCCAGGTCTATGGTATGGAAATCGCGATAGGTACCATCCCAGGTTCTATCCTTTCGATAAGGTAAGTTGCTATATCCCAGCACTACATTCTCATTGTGATGTAGCTGAACATCGGGAACGGATTTATCACCTAATTGCACCCACTTTGCCCGTCTTCCAAAATGATAGACTGCTGTGTATAAATGATTCTTTCTTCCGTTCCAGGTCTGAATTTCATGTGTTTTGATTAGAGGATCATCTCCATGCCAGATATCCAGGCCTCGGTCATCAATAATAGAATTGATGTCATAAATATCGATCTCCTCTTCTTCCTCATCCTTTTGGTTATCCAGATCAACCATTTCACGATCTCTTAGTGCAAAGAACAATCGATCCCCATCATGGGTAAACAGCAGGCGGTTTCTGGATCGCAAAGCAAACTCATCATCTACATCACCGGGCTCCACCAGAGTACTCAGGTCTTTGTTTCTGGATGTCCATAGCATTAGTGATGCATCGCTGTCTATGAAATTAGTATCATAGGTCGCCACTGTGAAAGCCAGATTCGATTTCTTAGGCTCCCAGGTTAAATTGCTAAATACTCCTGATTCGATGTTCTGAACTGTCATTGTTTCTTTTGCAGAGAGATCAAACAGATAGACCCCGTTTTCCATATTGGAGGTGTCAATAACCGAATAGGCTAAATAGCTGGACAAGCTGTCGAAGGCAAAAGCTGTAACGAAGTCAAAAGAAAACTCTTCTTCGGTTCCCAATTCGCGAAGCACCAACTCGGTGCCAAGTTTCTTGTTTTTCGATTTCAGATCCGTGATCTCCTTTGTCTGAAGTTTCTTATAAACCAGCCATTCCCCGTTATTCGAAAACCGGAAGCTGGTTACACTGTCAAATTGAGCAATGGAACCATCCTCCAGGGAAAGTAAACTCATCCCTCGTTTTGGGGCCTTCTTTTTTTCTTTCAATTGAACTGCTAAAGAGACTTCTCGTCTGGCAGCTACCCATAATTCATTGGATGAAATAATAGGATTAGCACCCAACTCGATTTGGTATTCCGTGTTTCCATTAACCTGGCTAGCAACCGAATATCCATCTCCACGATCAGGCCAAACCCCATAAATCAACCAGTTTCCCTGGTCAGATATTCTTGGTGTGGTGAGGTCTTCGAATTTCATCACATCTTCGAAGGTGAGTTGCCCTTGTGCAAATACAGAAACAGGTAAACAAAGTATAGT
The DNA here is from genome assembly GCA_003712055.1 of Balneola sp. Lineage (NCBI taxonomy): Bacteria > Pseudomonadati > Balneolota > Balneolia > Balneolales > Balneolaceae > Balneola > Balneola sp. The sequence goes on along the minus strand of RHLJ01000001.1, from coordinate 17,138 downwards.
TACAAAGAGCAGTATTCTTTTGACGATCAATTTCATAGCTATCTAGTTAGTTTTAAGCATTCAAGTATAGCAAATTCGAAATGGTTTAAAAGCCAAGTTTTGTAAATCAGGATAATTCCCGTTCTTATCTGAACCTTGGACGTTGAACTCTCAACATAGAACACAATGGATTATCAGTATGAGTGACAAGTACCCAAAAACTAAATTCATGAAGTTTGTTTGGACATTCAATGGAATTGGATTAGCTGTACTTATTGTGATCTCTATAATTGACATCCTTCCATTTCACAGAGTTGGTTATTGGTTTGAATCCGACACCTCGGAGAAGGGACTTATTGTAGCAAAGAAAGCTGAAAGAGCAGAACAGTTAAATATCGATCTTCAACATTTGATTTATGATCAACCTACAAGTATCAAAAACTCGGAATTCTATTACTCCCCCGTTATAGTACAGGATAAAGACTTGCCTAGAGACGTGGTGGATATGATTAACTCAGCAAGCGATATTTCCATATACATGGTCGGAGCTGCGATTAATGTCATCTTTTTCAATAAAGACCGAACCGAAGTTAGAAGGCTATTACCAAATAATGGTTACATACATAGCTTTACTATTGGTTCTAGAGAGGGGCGCTATTACTCCCAAGATGAAGAGCACCTTCCATTTGCCATATATAAAATTGCACTAGCTGACAACAACGGCGATTCAAGAATTAATGATAAAGACTTTACCCCTTATTATATCTCTGACCTTGATGGTACCAATTTAAGGCAAATCACTCCGGATAGCCTTGACCTTAGACAGATTTGGTTTTCGGATGATTATAATGAGATTTACTTCGACCGTGTCCTCGAAGATAGAGATAGCCCATTGGCCTACCGTAATCATTTCGAAAAAACCAGAATAATTTACTACTACAACATCAATAGAGATGAGTTCAAGATGTTTGATGAACTTCAGAATGAATTTCTTGATATCCAAAACTCATTTAAAAACTAACCCACTAAATATTCTTTGACTACTAATGAGTGAGTTTTTTCAATCTATAGTTGAGAGTCCCATCCTTCAGGCTCTTGCTATCATACTTGGTATCGCTGCTCCTGCTTTCGGGATCGTAATGTGGGTAATCAAGTCCGCAAAAAATAAGAACCAGAAACCTGTCAATTTTAAACAGAGCCAAGAAGAATTTGTCATCATCAATAAGAAATTTGGAGGACTTAACCGTACTCAGATCTCACGAATTGCGCATTCCATCAATCTGGATTACCTAAAGGATGAGAAATTCCTACCGCTAGAAGAACTTCCTTTGCTTTGTATTGATCGATGGATTCCTGAAAAGCCTGTTCCACTTGAAAGTATATCCTGTTCGTTGATAGATGAAAAAGCTCCAGAACTCAATCCGGTTAAACTATCTCTTCCCTATACCGATGAGCAAAATCATTTTCCCCTTTATACAAGCGCAGTCAAGGAATTACTCAAGCCAAAAATATTTGAGGATAACCGCCAATATCGATTTCTGGATTTGGAAAGTGATGGATCGAACTTTCAGTTCAATATTTCCAGAAAACCGTACAGCTATTTCTATAAGATCAACTATGGAAAAGGGGTACAGCATGAATTGATTAGCGAGCTCCTTCGAATAAACAAAATTGACTTATTCGATGATGTATTTTCCTTTGATAAAACCCCTAAAATCAAATCTCTCCCTTTCAGAAGGAAGGTTCTCGAAGGACTAAAGAACACCGAAACTTTCAATCATACGGTGGTCTTAGGTGGGGTTTCTACACTTACTTTGCTTTATGATGGAAACTCCTTCCGCTTTCTATTGCATGAACGAGGTTCAGGACAAGGGTATGCTGCAAATATCCGGCACGTTATTCCAGCTGGAGAATATCAGCCATTGAGCAAAGGCGATAACTTCAGCAAGGATCTCCCTTTATGGAATAATACCATGAGAGAGTACGCGGAAGAGCTTGGGAACCTGGAAGAATTCAAAGGAGAAGAGGGCAAAATCTTCGACTATTCAAAAACCTCCCCGTTTAGCGATTATCTAAGAGAAGTAGAACAGGGAAACATCAAAAACTTCTTTCTTGGTTTTGGCCTGGACCCACTCAGCTTACAGGCGGAAGTAGTTTCTGTTTCCATCTTTAAAGAAGACACTTTCAACGAGCTCTTTGGCCCCACTCCTTTCACAAATAATGATGAGGGAGTCATCATTACCGAAGCCGACCGATGGGGAATTCCGTTTACTAAAGAAGAAGTAGATCAACGATTAGAAGAAGGATTATTAGCTGCCGGAGACTCCGCCTTGCGGCTGGCTTTTAAACATCTTGAGTTTTTGAAGAATAGTATGGATAATTAGACTGTTTAATAACCTGACCCATTATGAAAAAAGCTCTCTTCTACCTCGCAACTCTTTCATTCTTTGGATTCTTTATCCTTATCTATTTCTTTAAGGTTGATACAAGCCAGGAAAATTCTGTTGCTATTACCGGAGTAGTTACAAATATCATTGAAGGCCCTTCTTATGATATTGTTTTCAAGCTGGAGGGTGACGATACCAGGTACTACATCAATCGGGGTATTGAGCAAGGATTTAACGTTGAAGAATTACAAGACGAGCTTCTTGGAGTTGAAATAGAGCTTTGGGTAGCTCAAAATCCTATTAGCAATCCCCGGCATATAACTCACCTCACCCACGGTACTATCGCTTTCAGCGAGTGGTAGAATAGCCCCTGTCCAGATTCACAATTATTGACACATATTATATTGTTTCATTTTTTTTGATACACATTGATTTGTTTCATTTTTTTTGATACAATAGAGCATGTCGAAAAACTACTCCATATTGATGGGTGATGTAACTGGTAGCTCAACTAAAGATGCTGAGGCGCTAAAGGCAGACCTCAAAACCCTGGTTGATAAAGCGAATAGTTTATTCAAGAACAGTATTTTTTCTCCTCTTACTATCACACTCGGTGATGAATTTCAGGGAGTAACTGATTCTCTTTCCACTGCAATAAACATCATATTCTCTATGGAAGAACTAAGGCTTCAACAATCCTTAGATTTCAACCTACACTATGTGTATCAATATGGAGAGATTGATACCGAAATAAACCCCGATATAGCTCATGAAATGCTTGGCGCTGGCCTAACCGAAGCCCGAAAAATGCTCACCTCCAAAAAGAGGGATAGAAAGAGGTTTCAATTTTATCTGGACGAACCGATTCACTCAGAGCAATTAACACGAATTTTTGAGGTCCTGGACAGCATTATAGAATCGTGGAAAAAAGAGGACTTCCCTCTCATTCTGGATATGATCAACAATGAGAATAACCAGGAAGTCGGGGAGCTCCATCAGAAAACGAGGACTCAAATCTGGAAGCGTAGAAAAACACTGATGATTAAGGAGTATAGCCTGCTCAAATCTTTTATCTTCGATTACATTAAAACACTATGACAGACCCACGAAGTATACTGATTTGGACCTTGATGGAAGTGGTTGTCCATCTGATCTTTTATATCCTTAATAAAAAAATGATCAAATCTATTCAGGAGGGAGCATCCCCTACTCTCAACTTAAAGGATGTTCTAAAAGGAATACTGGAACGAATCGTGTTAATCGTTGGACTTATGGCAGGCTACCCGCATGTAATTACTGCATTTGGAGCATTGAAGATTGGTACAAGAATCAAACAAGATGAGAACAAAGTATCGAATGACTACTTTCTAATAGGTAACCTGATTTCTATTTTAAGTGCCATTATAGTAGTAGTCATGCTCCAATCAATTAGTTAATGAAGTCTACCTTCTCACTCCTATTCATCTTACTTATTACTCTTACTATCCAGGCTCAGGATAAGTCCATTCTTTTTCAGGTGGATATGAGTTACCAAATCAAAAAGGGAAGCTTTGACCTTTCCTCTGAATTTGTAGATATCGCCGGTACATTTAACGGTTGGGGAGGAAACCTTATCCAACTCAATGATGCCGATGACGACTCTGTCTATTCTGTAGAAGTAGGTGGATTCACCATAGGTCAGGAAATCGAATACAAATTCAGATATAACGGAGCTTGGGACGACAGGGAAGAATTTCCCGGCGCTGGAAATAACCGAAGATATACCGTCGCTGCCGATACCAACATCATCCTGGTATGGTATAATAATGAGGTAGACCCGGATGGCCCTCCAACGGCTGGGTTTGAAACCTCAAGCAGAAGCATTTTTCAAAATAGCCTTGTTCAGTTCAATGATTTAAGCTCAGGCAAAGTAACCAGCTATTCATGGGCATTTGAAGGAGGGACTCCTGACACCTCATCAGATGCTGAACCTGCCATCAGGTATTTAGAAACTGGTTTGTTTGATGTAGAGCTTATCGTATCCGATGGAGAAGTATTCGATACCCTCTTTTATGAGAACTATATAGAAGTTAACGAACGGGTGCTAGCAGAAACCAAATGGTGGAACGAATCGGTTTTCTACGAAATATTTGTCAGAAGTTTTTATGACTCAGACGGAGATGGAATTGGTGATTTCAACGGGTTGACTGAGAAACTGGATTATCTTAATGATGGTGATCCCAATACCGATACGGATCTTGGTATTACCGGAATCTGGTTGATGCCCATTCATGACTCTCCCTCCTACCATGGCTATGATGTGGTCGATTATCGATCCATTAACCCGGATTATGGGACTTTGGAAGATTTCAAGAACTTCCTTTCTGAGGCTCATGACCGTGGAATAAGAGTGATCATTGATCTGGTAATGAATCATAGCTCTACTCAGCATCCATGGTTTGAACAATCGGCTGCCAATGATCCTCAGTACAGAGACTTTTACCGCTGGAGCAATACCAATCCTGGATATACTGGACCGTGGGGACAAACGGTATGGCACTCAAGAAATGGTGAATATTATTACGGGTTGTTCTGGGGAGGAATGCCCGACCTCAACTATGACAGCGAAGCCCTAAAAGACTCTATGTTTGCTGTTGCTGAGTTTTGGTTATCCGATATAGGAGTAGATGGTTTTCGACAGGATGCCGTGCTTTATATTGATGAAGATGGTTCTCAGTTAAAAAATACCGATGAGACTTTTCAATTCTGGCAAGACTTTAACACCCATGTAAAATCCATTAACCCTGATGCCTTTAATGTTGGAGAAGCCTGGGAACCTACCAATATCGTTCTAGACTATATCTCCAATGATAGATTGGACTATGCCTTTGAATTTGATTTGGCTAATGCCATTCTGGGTTCTGTAAATAGTGGAAACGCTGCTTCAATAATTTCCCAGATGCAGAAAGTGTACGATGTATATCCTTTCCTTCAATATGGGACCTTTCTAACCAATCACGACCAAAACCGGGTTATGAATGTATTGGGACAAGATATAAACAAAGCTAAAGTAGCCGCCTCCCTCCTGCTCACCTTACCAGGAATTCCCTATTTATACTATGGAGAAGAAGTAGGTATGCTCGGCCAAAAGCCGGATGAAGATATTCGGTTGCCCATGCAATGGAGTGATGAATCTAATTCAGGATTTACATCTGGTTCTCCCTGGAGAAACCCCAACTCAAACTTTGCAGATTTCAATGTTGAGGTGATGAGTGAGGATCAGAATTCATTATTCAATCACTACAGGAATCTTATTCACTTGAGAAATGATCATGAACCTTTTCAGTTAGGAGAATTAGAATTTGGAAATAGTACCACCAATTCTACCATTGGTTTTTCAAGATTTACTGATGGATTATCGGCTTACACTGTACTTATAAATCTTAGTGGCAATCAGGTTACCAGTAATTTCACCTTTACTTACAACGCGGTGAATAACAATGAACTGATCGACTACTATCTTGAACCGATTTTGTTTTCTGAACCGGGATTTGGAGCAACTACACCTATGAATGACTCATGGATGCTACATGAAGTAGAACTCGCTCCTTATGAAATTAAAGTTTATAAATTAGCCCCTAGAGGCTTATCTAATGAGGATGGAAGTAGAAATATAGACTCGTTTGAGCTGATGCAAAACTATCCCAACCCCTTCAACCCTACCTCCACCATTTCTTTCTATTTACCTCAGGCTTCAGAAGTAAAACTCCAGGTATTTGATATAACCGGACGCCTGGTTAGTACTTTGGTAAATGAGAAAAGAATAGCGGGTTCTCATTCCGTTCAATTTGAAGGATCAACTCTATCAAGTGGGGTATATTTCTACCGATTGGAAGCAGGAGATTTTGTTTCCACTAAAAAGATGACATTGATCAAATAATTAAGAATAGGTCAATATAGAATTAGGAATATGGGAAGTTATTCCTAATTCACAAATTCCTAATTATCACCCTGCTTTAGCAATCGTAGCGTCTCCATAAGTTTTTTCCCCTCCTTCGCGGAGAATGCCAGTTCACGGAGATCATCATCATAAACCAGCAACTCCTCGAAGGTCTCTCTCTCAACGGATTCTATGTCGTCGTCTACATAGGATGTTATATACTCTTCGATTACCGGGTGGTATTCTTTCTCAATAAAATTTCTCATATGGTAATGCTAGTCCATCTTTAGAACCTTGTATTCCGATTCTAGAAAGATGTTCCCATATCCACATAACTTCCGATCATTTGTTGAATTTGAGCTCTTCCCCTATTGATCCTGGACTTTACCGTCCCCATGGCTACGCCAGTGAGTTCTGCAATTTCCTCATAGGTAAATTCCTGCAGATCGCGGTAAACCACTACCTCTCTGAATTCAGGAGCGAGACTCATTAATGCTTTTTCTAACTGCTCAATACTTAATTGTTGGTGCAATTCCTCATCCTGCAAAATGGCTTTATCCTCAATAGTGAGTTCATAATCATTTGGGTCTGAATCATCTTTATGAATAGAAACCTGCTGCATTCTCGACTTCTTTTTATACAAACTCTTGGCCAGGTTAAGTGCAATTGTGTACATCCAGGTACTGAATTTGGCGATTCTCACGTAGGACTGCTTGCTCTTATGAACTCTCAAAAAAGTTTCCTGAACAAGGTCTTCACAATCCTGATGGTTATGAGTATATCGATACAAAAAATTATGGAGGCGATCGGTATAGCGGTTAATAAGCTCATTAAAAGCTAGGTTCTTCCCCTCTTGAAAGTATTCCATTAAGTCTTCATCGCTATAGCTTGAAATAACAGTATGATTAAACGCATCCATTTTCGATCTCCAAATTTCATTCCAGTTAATGTTAATCGGCGATCGATGAGCTGTTTAGCCAATCATTCGCCTAACAAGGAGGAATAAAATCGAAGTGGAGTCGAGTGTAGAGAACCCTTTAATGGATTTATCGGCATCAAGCAGAGCTTCAAAAACCCTGGGCATGTCACCGTATCTGAATTGAGAAGCATCATCCCACAACTTGTTAAAGTACCAGTTGTTGCTGATGCCTAGCTGAGCCTGAACTTGTTGTTTAGCATTACCACGGTCAGCTAGCCTTCTAATCTGCCAGATATTCACAAACACACTGTAAAAGAACCCCACGAGTCGGATTAACTCCCCCGTGTCTGTTTTACTGTGTTGCAACATCTGTTCCGAGATAAATAGAGCTTTTTCTAAGTCTCTCTTAATTACCGCTTCTTTAAGCTCCAGGGCGGTATATTCGCGATATGAGCCTATTATTTTTTTGACATCGTCTTCAGATATCGAATCTGAAGTGTCCACAAAAGTGCTCACTTTGTCTATTTCAGTAGACAATAGCTGTAAATTATTACCTACAAACTGAGCTAACATTTGCGCAGCGCCCGGGTTGATTCTTTTCTTATGATGAGATTCTACCCAGCTAATTACCCATTCCGGTACCAGATAATCCGGCATAGCTTCAAACTGGTAAAAACCTACATTCGGATTCTTGGAGAGAGCCTTACCAATTTTAGTATTACCCGCTGGCTTTGAGGTATCAAAAAGAATTAAGAGACAGGCTGGATTTGGGTTTTCTAAATAGGGAATGAAATCATTCATATCCCCTTCACCGGCTGCACCTTTTGCTGTTTGAAGGAAATTCCGAACGATAAGAACCCTTCGCTCGGCCATCATTGGAAAACTACGGGCGATGCCAAGTACTTTTGCAGGGTTTATATCCTGACCATAAAGCAAATCAAAGTTGAAATCTTTCTCATGTTCTGGAAGGATATTTGAAAAACGATCTAATAGCTCATCCAGATAGAATTCTTCCTCTCCAAACAGATAATAAACAGGTTTAAGGCTCCCCGATCCTATCTCCTGCTGAAGTTGTTGAAAAATATCCGAACTGTTTTGCTTTTTGGCTGCCATAGACTCTTCAAAGATACAGAAGCAGCCGATAGTTCGCTGAGAAATCGTCTATGATTGGTCTACGAAATTCACTTTTGTGTAACGTCGAATTACTACCTCCTCTTTACTCGCATATCAAACTTTAATTTGAATACAAAAAAATGAAAAAGTACTCTTATTTATTAGTATTGGGTTGGCTATTTGTGAGCTTTTCATGCAGCGATGCCTCCAATTCAGAACCGGACACAACTTTTGATTTGAATGTGACAAGTGCATTCCAGATTGATGTAGACTTCCACATTCAACCCGTTGGCGGTTCCGTTGAGAACTATGGAACCATTTCCTTTGAAGAAACAAGAAGCATTACGGATCTTCAACTATCAGTAGACCATATTGTAACCGTAACAGAAGTGGGTGCTCAACCAGATAACTGGTATGCGCAATTCACTATAAATAACCCCACTGCTGATACGACAGTTGTATTAACCCCTCAGTTTTAATTTTTCCCCTTACTTAACGGTAGGGGGTTACTTTCCCCCTTCCCTCTTTAGATCTCACCTTGAAAAAAATTAATTTGCGTAACCGAATAGTTACATATATATTTGTAATCATTCGGTTACATTAATACACTCTTTGCTTAATAAGAACAGTTTTGGTGTAGCAGAAATAATTTAATGAGTCATTCCTGCACAGGCAGGAATCTAGAGTTAGCCTTTCATATCAATCTAGATTCCGGCTTACGCATCGGAATGACTTTAACGCTAATAAAGATTTCTTTCCTAGAACAAAGAAAATAAATACAACTATGAGACGAGATGTTTTCCAGGGAATTGCTGATCCCACCCGCAGGGAAATAATCAGCCTGTTGGCTAAAGGCGAGGCTTTGAATCTTAATGCCATTGCTGATCAATTTGATATTAGCCGCCCGGCCATTTCGAAACACATTAAGATACTGGAAGAGTGCAACCTCATCGATATCCAGCAGGAAGGCCGTGAACGCATATGTGAACTTAAGCCAGAAGAACTCAATCCAGTTTCAGAATGGGTAGAAAAGAATATGCAACTTTGGAATAATCGGCTTGATGCCCTGGATAGCTACCTCAAAGAAATTCAACAAAGCACTAAAAAGGATTAACTATGACTACTGAGACCAGACATGAAATACCACCTATCATCATTACCAGGGTTTTTGATGCACCTGTAGATTTATTCTACAAGGTGTGGACAGAGCCGGAGCATATTGCCAAATGGTGGGGCCCCGAAGGATTCGACACTCGTGTTGAAGAATATGATTTTCAAGTTGGTGGTCGGTCAAAATTTGTAATGACGGGACCGGATGGCACAGAATATCCCGTAACCGGTCGCTTTATTGAGATAGTTGAAAACGAAAAGGTTGTCTCCACCGATGAATTTGGAGAGGAGTACAAGGAAATGGCCAAAAAAATGGGTGTTGAGATTCCTCAAATCGATACAATTACAGCTCTTTTTGAAGAGGTAGAGGGGAAAACTAAACTTACCCTCACTATGACCTACCCTTCTCAGCACGACAGAGATCTTCACAAAAATATGCATGTGGTGGAAGGCTGGAATTCCAGCTTCGATTGCCTCGACAAGCATTTAGCAACATTAGCGGAGTAACTTATGTCACAATTTGGAAGTTTTTTAGATACCGAAACCCTTCAATTCAAACGAGTGCTTACTGGTAATTTGGAGCTAGTATGGGATTGCCTAACTAAATCAGAGCATAAAGGGAAATGGCTTTCCGGTGGAGATGTAGAGCCTAAAGTAGGTGGTAAAGTAACCCACAATTTCGATCATCATTCATTAAGTGGTGAGTACGAGCCATTGCCTGAGAAATACAAAGATATTGGTGAGACCAGCACGATGTTTGGCGATGTGACTATCTGGAATCCTTACTCTAAGCTCAGTTATACCTGGAATGAAGTTGATAACTCTTCTTCAGAAGTTACTTTTGAACTTTCGGAGGTCGGTGAAGATAAAGTGCTTTTGGTTCTGACTCATAAGCGCGTTCCGGATTCTCATGACTTTAAGATCGGGGTAAGTGCTGGATGGCATACTCACCTCAACATTCTAGAAGATGTGTTAAATCAAAACAAACCGAAAGGTTTTTGGAGCGTCCACATGCCACTTGAAGAGGAATATGAAAAGCTAATCTAGTCCAACTCATCATTTGCGAGGATCCCGAAGGTTTTCGGGAGACGAAGCAATCTCGGAATCATCTCTAGACACTCTGAGACCGCTTCGTACCTCGCGGATGAGTTCCTATATATCTAAACTTATCCCCTATTGTCTTACTGGAAGAAACGCAGTACACTCCTTCAAAAAAATTCAATGCTGCGTTTCTTCCATTTTTTACCTTCCCTAATACAAAGAAAAGTCTTCCTTATTCTTTGTATCACTTTTTTGAGCCTTTCGGTTTCAGCACAAACCCAACAATACAAAGTTACCTTACTGAGGGCCAATCCTGGTGATTTGCTGGAATTAATTGATGAAGTGAAAGAAGACATTCAAAATCATGAAGAGTTTGGAATTGAAAAGCCCTATTTGCTGAGGCATAGCCAGGGTGACCACTGGGATTTGATGTTCATCTACCCTATCGAGAATATTAGCTCTTACCTTTCAGAAGAAAGCATAGAAAAGCGGAGCTCTTCTGCCACACTAAACAAAGCTTATGGAGATGACTTCTTTGATTTGGTGAGCTTCCAGGAAGAGGCTATTGTTGAAGGCCCTGATAGAGAAACCTTTGTTAGCTGGTTTGAAGAGTATGGCTATTTCCACATTGAAATTTTTACTGCTTTGGCTGGAAAGCAAGAAGAGTTATTGAAGCAGCGCCAGATGGAGAATGTGTTTTACAGCCATATTGACCATAAAGGAAATCTGATCTTCACAAGAGTCTTTGGGCCATCGTGGGATATTTTTACCATTGGAGCCTACTATAATCTTAGGGATTTTGCCGGTGATGGAGAAACCACCTTCGAGGATGAAAATGAAGCCGCAAAAAAGGCTGGCTTTGAAGGAGTAAACTATATCGGAAGTTACCTACGCTCCCTCCTCCTCGAGCACCATGATACCCTGGCTAATAAGGTGGATTAGATTTTTCCTTGGTCATCCCGGACTTGATATGCTAAAGGATAACTAAGAACTAGTCCTCAAGAAACGAACGGATATAAAACCAATACCTCCCATTAATATCGCCGGAACCCAAAACAGTAGACCTCCCATTAAACCATAAGCAAATCCACCTGAGAGCATTCCAATGATACTGGCTAAACTTCCCATACTGCTTGCATAACCCTGAATAACTCCCTGGTACTCCCCTCCTGCCTTTTGAGACAGCACAGAAAGGAATGAAGGCCACATAATGCCATTCCCAATTGCAAAGCATGTTACAGCCAGGTAAATCAGGATCATATCCTGCTTGGTAAATAGATAAAAGCCAATCGCCAAAATTAAACTACCTAAAACAATAAGTATGCCTTCGGAAAGCTTATTGGAAATCCAGGATAGAACCGGTCCTTGAACAAGCACCATAATAGCCCCCATCACCGAAAAGAAAATTCCTAATTGAAATAAATCCCACCCCAAGGCCTGAACAGCATGTACCGGAAAGGCTACATAAAAGAAATTGAAGGAAAGAAAAATGAGGAAATAGAGCACCAGGATGAATCCAATCCATTCCATTCGGGCTATCTCAAAGAACCCGGCTTTTTTTGTACTGGTATCATCATAGCAGTTCTTTACTTCGGCTCCGATCACCTTCTTCAATTCCCCGGTTTGGATCTGGTCTTTTCTGGCACAAGGATTGGATTCCTTTAGCAAAAACTTAATTACAGCAATTGCCACTAAGGATATAAGCATGGTAACCAATACAGGTAATTTTTCTTCTAATACCGTTGAGCCCAAAACCCCTGCCAGTGCGGGTCCAATGATGAATCCCAAATTTGCAGAAGCAGCCATCTTTCCAAAATTGCTCTTACGGGTTTCATCTGTACTTATATCTGATAGATAAGCATTAGCAACTGAGATATTCCCTCCTGTGATCCCATCTAAAGCACGTGCGGCAAATAAAAGAATCAAAGGAATAGATAATAGAAAAACACCTATGGTTGAAGATTCAATTTCAAAAATAATGGTATTAGGAATCACCAGCGCAACCAGGAAAAGAATCCAGGCTATAAATGTCCCGGCCTGACTTAGTATCAATATCCTTTTCCTGCCTTGGGTATCTGACCATTTACCTAGAATAGGAGCCCCTATAAACTGGAAGAAAGAATAGGTAGCTCCCAGAATTCCATATATCACTTCGTTGCCACCAAAGTTAAGTACCAATACTATCAGGAATGGAAGAACCAGGCTGTACCCCAGGGCACCAATGAAATTCACCAGCAGAATGGGAAAGATTGAAGAAGATTTGGCTGATGCTGTGGTAGTAACTGTACTCATTAGAATTCTTTTGCTGGTGGAGTATAGATGAAATAGAGTTCGTTTCCCAGACGCAAAACCCAGTCACTAATAATTGAGTGAATTAGAAAAGATATTAGCCTTTGAACGACTTAGGGTTAAAGCGCTACATCGATATTACGTTTCTTTACAATTTCAGGAGAACGAGGAGAATAATCCAAGAGGTTATTCCATCGATTATCGAGTGTTAATAATACTTTGTACCATAATAACCCATAAAATTAAACAACTATGCGAAAATCATACTCATCTCTATTGACTGGTATGTTAATGCTTGTCCTTTTTGCAGCATGTACAAATACCGGGGACTATACCGCTGAATCTTCTGAAGATTTGGTTGATGCTGTACTAACTGCGGAAGAACAAGCCGCTCTTACTCCTGAAGAAATTCTACAGAGTTTCAAGGAAGGAAACGTTAAGTATATGAACAATGACCTTACACCAAGAGACTATAATGCTCAGGTTGCTGCAACTGCAGCCGGTCAATATCCAAAAGCTGTAATTCTATCATGCATCGATAGCCGTGTGCCTGTTGAAAAAGTATTCAACAAAGGTGTAGGTGATGTATTCGTTGCACGTGTAGCTGGAAATACTGTTAATCCTGATATTCTCGGAAGTATTGAGTACGGCGCAGCTGTTGCGGGCTCTAAATTGATCGTTGTAATGGGTCACGAAGCTTGTGGAGCCGTTAAAGCTGCTATCGATAAAGCAGAGTTAAGTGCTAACGCTGACATTCTTCTTGGAAGAGTACAACCAGCTATCGACGCTGTAACAGGCTATGACGACAGGACTTCCGCAAACGCTGAGTTTGTAGACGATGTAGTTCACAAAAATGTAGACACCACTATTGACGAAATGCTTGCTGAAAGCCCTGTATTAGCAGGCTTGTTAGAGCAAGGTGAAATCATGGTTGTAGGTGCTTACTACGATCTTGATACCGGAGAAGTAACTTTTGTTGAGAACGAATAAGTTCTCACAGCATAATGACCTGAAAAGCCTTCACGCCAAAGCGTGAGGGCTTTTTTTATTTCTGTATTAAGCTTTTGCTAATACTCTTGAAATTTCAAAGAATAGCAATTACTCTCCGAAAAACTAAGTATAGAGAAGGTAAGTCTTAGCTTATTTTTGTATTTATTGAGTTCTATTCAGTATTACTCAAACGACATCCCTCCCATGGAAAACATATCCTATCCTTACCTAATCGATCGAATAAAAGCTTTTTTTATAGACTGGATTTTGCTTGCCACTTATTATGTAGCTGTAGCTTTAATTTTGGAAAACTTTGAAGATCCCCTGCCTATGGTAAGGCTCTCATTATTTGTCGTACCTCTATTTCTTTATGAGCCTTTGACAGTAAGTTTTTTTGGAGGCACTATCGGGCATTATCTAATAGGATTGAGAGTTAGACAATATAGAGATCCGGATCAGAACATCTTTGTCGCCCTTTCATTCTTTAGGCACTGGACTAAATTTCTACTAGGATGGTTATCGCTATTAACTGTTTCGTTTAGCGACAACAAAAGAGCTATTCATGATATGCTTTCAGTATCAGTTGTGATAAAGCTTAAGAAATGAGTTAGGCCCTTTTATGGCTCAAGCATACTGTACTGAATTTATTTAAGTATACATTTGGACACACCCAAAACCCTTTATTAGAGTCATTCTGAGCGAAAGCGAAGAATCTAAACGGATATTCGATTGGATCCTTCGGAGGTATCCTCAGGATGACTAAATCCCCAAAACCTCCGTAGTTAGTTTTCTAAGGCGTCAACCTACCCATCATTCTTGGGAATGGGATGGTTTCACGCACATGTTGAAGGCCGCAAATCCAGGCTACGGTTCGTTCAAGGCCAAGGCCAAATCCGGCATGAGGTACAGTTCCATAGCGGCGTAAATCCAGGTACCATTCAAAGACTTCTTTGTCCAGTCCCTCCTCTTCAATGCGTTCGTGCATGAGTTCGAGGTCGTCTTCTCTCTGGCTTCCGCCAATAATTTCGCCATAACCTTCCGGGGCAAGTACATCCACACCAAGAGCGTGCTTACCACCTTCATCTCTCTTCATGTAAAAGGCTTTAATTTCTGCTGGCCAGTGAGTTACCATAATGGGAACATCATATTGTATCATCAATACGGTTTCATCACTACCACCAAAATCATTACCCCATTCAAAACCTTTAGCAGACTCTTTCCACTGAGGGATATTGCGGTAATCTTCTTCGATCTGGTCTAAGCGAGCGCCTATTTCAATCTGACGAGCTTCGATCTGTTTCTTTCTCCATTTCTTTGCGGAGCCGTGTTCTTTCTTAATAGCTTCTCTCTCTTCTTTCAGGTCTTTCTCTTCTTGTTTTCGGGAAGCCATCATATCATCCAGTAGTTGAGCAGTGGCTTCACTGGTGAGAATATCTACTGCTTCGGTATAGGTCATTCGAATGAATGGCTTATCAACCAAAGGCTGAAGCTTGGAAATATCTCTTCCCAGGATCTCTAACTCCGCCCCCCTCTTCTCTAGTACCGTTTTTACAATGAAACGGATCATATCTTCAGCCAGGTCCATATTCATGGCTAAATCGTAATAGGCCATTTCCGGTTCAATCATCCAGAATTCAGAAAGGTGTCGACGAGTCTTGGACTTCTCTGCCCGAAAAGTAGGACCAAAGGTGTAAATCAAACCATGAGCCATCGCCATAGCCTCACCATATAATTGCCCGGTTTGAGCTAAATAAGCAGGTTCTTCGAAGAATTCCGTTTCAAATAAGGTGGTACTTCCTTCTGCAGCATTACCCGTAAATATTGGGGAATCCATCTGCATAAAGCCCCTTCCCTGGAAAAAGGTGTGGATCGCAAAAATGATCTCATTCCGTACGCGCATCGCCGCCCACTGGCGCTGACTGCGCAACCAGAGGTGACGATTATTCATCAAAAACTCAACGCCGTGATCTTTAGGAGTAATAGGATAATCTTCGGCAATTTGAATGACCGTTACATCCGAAACATGGATTTCATGTCCGCCAACACTGCGTTCATCGGCTTTAACCGTTCCAACTATTTCCAGGGAGCTTTCCTGCTTTAACGAAGCTGCCGCTTCCCATGCTGCCTCTGAAACGTCATCTTTAGCTACCACACACTGAGCAAGGCCGGTTCCATCTCTCATTTCGATAAATACCAGGCTTCCGCTGCTACGATAATTGTAAACCCATCCTTTTAAGGTTACTTCGGTATCTACGTGGTTTGCAAGTTGGTTGATGTAAGTCATATACAATTAAGAATTAGTCAATTAAGAATGAATCATTCTTAATTGATCATTGAAAAATTGATTAATTGTCCTCTGGTGAAAGAACTGCCTCCATAAAGTGTTGTTGATCAAAGAAACTATCAGAAAACCGCTGGATATCCTCAGCTTTTACTTTTTCAATGTTTTCCTCAAGCTCATCTAAAGTCACAAAGCGATTAAAATAAAGCTCACTCTTTGCCAATCGCATCATCCGGTTACTGGTGTTTTCCTGAGAAAGTAACAGTTTTCCTTTCAGCTGTGATTTTGCTTCTTCGAGTTCTTTAGCTGGAATCTCTTCATTTCTGATCTTATCAAGCTCATTCACAACTAGTTCATGAACGTGGCTCACATATTCTTTATCCGTTCCTACATACACGCCCCATATTCCTGAATCGGAATAGGATTGATTGAAGGTTTGGATGGAATAGCAGTAGCCATATTTTTCGCGCACATTTTGGTGCAGTCGTGAACTCATTCCACTTCCAAGTACTGTATTTGCTAATAGGAGCAGGTACTTGTCATCATGATCAAAATTCAACCCTCTTCTCCCGAGGATGTAATGCGTCTGTTCAATCGCTTTAGTGAGTTGAAGCTTTTCAGGACTAAATACATCTATAGGCTGATGACCATTAACCACCTGATCACTCTGATTAGCTCCAAAATAGCCGCTCACAAGCTCAACTACCTTTTCATGGTCAACATGTCCGGCTACAGCTACCAAGAGATTAGACGGCTTGTAACGGTCTGTCATATAATCATATAAATCCTGTCGCTTGAAGGCGGATACAGTATCTTCGAAGCCAAGAATTGGGCGACCCAGGGCATGACCTTCAAAGAGCTTGGAACTGAATTCCTCGAAGAGGTAATCATCCGGGGAATCCCGGTACATCTTCATTTCTTCGATAACCACTTTCTTCTCCTTTTCAATTTCTTCTTCTGGAAAAGATGGGCTGAGTACCATATCTGAAAGTACATCTAATGCTCGTTCTAGCTGATCATCCACACAACGAGCGTAATAACAGGTGTATTCAGAAGAAGTGAAGGCATTTAAATAGCCTCCAACCGATTCCATACTTTGAGCAATATCGT